>JAXLSW010000001.1:0-1173 GCA_046330415.1 Solirubrobacterales bacterium
GAGCTCGACGGCGAGCGGTTGGTCCTCCTGTCGGAGGAGCCGAGCCTCGTCGGTCACGTGCTCGACTCGAAGTACACGCTCATCTCCAAGCTCGGCGAGGGCGGCATGGGCTCGGTCTACCTGGCCGAGCAGGCGACCATGGGCCGCGAGGTCGCCATCAAGGTCCTGCGCCGCGAGTTCTCGCAGAACCGCCAGGCCATCAAGCGCTTCCTGCGCGAGGCGCGCGCCGCCTCGAAGCTCGCGCACCCGAACACCATCACCGTCTACGACTTCGGCCAGTCCAATGACGGCCTGCTCTACCTCGTCATGGAGCGGCTCTCGGGCCGCCCGCTGGCCGACATCCTCGACTCCGACGGCGCCCTCTCGGTCGAGCTCTCCATCCACATCGTCTCGCAGATCTGCGACTCGCTGGCCGAGGCGCACCGCCAGGGCATCACCCACCGCGACCTGAAGCCCGAGAACATCTTCATCGAGCAGAAGGTCGGCAACCAGTTCTTCGTCAAGGTCCTTGACTTCGGCATCGCCAAGATGGCCGGCGACGAGGCCACCACGCAGGCGACCGCGACCGGCATGATCTGCGGCACGCCGTCCTACATGTCGCCCGAGCAGGCGATGGGGAAGGAGATCGACGGGCGCAGCGACATCTACGCGCTGGGGGTCCTGACCTACGAGATGCTGACGAACGAGAAGCCGTTCGAGGGCGACACCCCGATGGAGGTGATGCTCAAGCACATCAACGAGCCGTCGCCGAACGTCTACCAGCGCACGCAGATCCAGATCCCGCAGGGCATCCAGGATGTCCTCGACAAGATGCTGGCGAAGAAGCCCGAGCAGCGGCCCGCCACCTGCGAGGAGGCGAAGTCCCTCCTGCACGCGGCCATGGGCACGCCGCTGGTGGGCCCCATCACCTCGGTGAACGACCCGAACCTGCCGCGCAAGCGCCGGGACGACACCAACGAGCGCATGGCCTCGTCGGAGAAGACCGGCCTCGCGCCGGTGGTGCTGCCGCCGCCGCTCCTCGTGGCGCCGATGACCGAGAAGAAGAAGAGCCGCGCCTGGCTCTTCGCGATGCTGCTCGTGCTGGCCGCGGGCGGGGCGCTCGTCGGCGTGGCGCTGTCGGGCGGCGACGAGAACGCCAAGGCCGGGCCGCTGCCGCACGAGGTCGCCGAGAAG
>JAXLSW010000002.1:0-1024 GCA_046330415.1 Solirubrobacterales bacterium
GACGGCGATGCCGAGTCGCGCGCCGCCCCAGTCGACGGCCATCACACGACCGAGCGGCGGCAGGTTCACGACCATATGACAAATCCATTTCCGCCGACGGTGAGGAGATCCATCGACAGGGCGACACCGTAATGGAGCGCGACGCCGAGCCACACCGAGCGATGCTTGAGCGCGAGGAAGCCGAGGAGCGAGCCGGCGACGATGGCGCCGAGCGTCTCGGAGAAGGGCTTGCCGAAGTGTCCGGTCACGTAGGGCACGAGCATGAGCGGCAGCCCGTAGAGGCCGAGGTCCCGCTCCATGCCGAATGTCAGGTAGCCGCGCCAGAAGCTCTCCCCCGAGACGAAGACCAGGCCGTAGAGGGCCTCGTAAACGAGGAAGTGGACGATCCAAATCCCTTGCTCGGGGCTGATGATGTCGCGGGCCAGCGGATACTTGGCGAGGTAGTCGGGGCCGTGTGACGCGAGCACCAGCGCGGGCGCGATAGCGAGGAAGGCGACGAGGTAGATCCAGCCGACGCCCTTCACGCGACCGGGCTCGTCGCCGACCGGCGTGACGCGACCGAACGGCACGCCGAGGTCGCGGAAGCTGAGACCGTAGGCGAGGCGGGCCACGAGGAACGGGATGCCCATGCGGTAGAGCACGGCGCCGAGCGCGAAGTAGCCGAACGGCACGAGCGGCCAGAGCGAGTCGAGGTCGGCCGGCGGGCTGCCGAAGTACTCGCGGTAGCTGTCGGAGCGGCCGTAGTACCAGAACACCGTCAGCGAGACCGCGCCGACGGCCAGGTGGATCCAGGTGCGGCGCGCGACGCGGCGGAGGATGCCCGGACCGTGCGCGACGGCGAGGACCGCGAAGGCCAGCGTCCAGCCGATGAGCATGTGGACGGCCTGCCACTCCTTCTCCGGCAGGAAGCCCCACTTGTAGCGGGCGACAACCTGCAGCGCGAGCAGCCCGACCATGACGAGGTACACCGAGACGCGCGCGCGCGGCGTGGTGTCGGTCATGCCCGCGGTGCGGCCCTCGAGGA
>JAXLSW010000003.1:0-1416 GCA_046330415.1 Solirubrobacterales bacterium
CGACTGCTGTCGCTCCTGCCGGTCGACCTCCCGCCCACGGCCGATACCGCAGCCATCCGGGTGGCGGGTTCCACCGAAGCCGAGGAGGTGCTCGCCGCTGCGAAGGCGGAGCTGCCGGCGGGTCTGGACGCCGACGTCGTCGTCGCGGCGGGGGAGAGCATCGAAGACGCCGTCGCCCATCTCGAGTGGCAGGGCGGAGAGATCGTACTCGTCGGCTCGAGCCGGCTCGCGCAGCCGCGGCGCCTCTTCCTCGGGTCGACCGCCGCGAAGATGCTGCGAGAGATCACCGTTCCCGTCGCTGTCGTCCCCCGAACCCGCAAGGCCGAAGGAGCTCGATGATGAGCGCACCGCAGTCCGCACCCTCGTCCGCCGCGTCGGAAACCGCCACCGGCGGCCTCTCGAGCAAGGGTCTCTCCGCCGGCACGATCGGCCTCATCGGGGCGGTCGTCATCGGCATCTCGTGCATCGCGCCGGCCTACACGTTCACGGCGGCGGTCGGACCCACGGCATCCGTCGTCGGCGCGCAGATCCCCGCGATCGTGCTCGTCGGCTTCATCCCGATGCTGCTGGTCGCGTTCGGCTACCGCGAGCTCAACAATCGCATGCCCGACGCCGGCACATCCTTCACGTGGGCGACGCGCGCGTTCGGCCCGTGGATCGGCTGGATGGCCGGATGGGGTCTCGTCGTCGCGACGATCCTCGTGCTCTCGAACCTCGCCGGTGTCGCCGTCGATTTCCTCTTCCTGCTCATCTCGCAGGTCACGGGCAACGAGGGGATCGCCGATCTGGCATCCAACACCGTCATCAACATCGCGGTGTGCCTGCTGTTCATGCTCGCCGCGACCTGGATCTCGTACCGCGACATGCAGACGACGCAGAAGCTGCAGTACGTGCTCGTCAGCTTCCAGGTGCTCGTTCTCGTCTTCTTCGCGGTCGCAGCGATCGTCGAGGCGGTCTCGGGTGACGGCTTCGACTTCCAGCCGTTCGACATCTCCTGGTTCAACCCGTTCGCGGTCAGCTCGTTCTCCGCGTTCGCGGCGGGGCTGTCGCTGTCGATCTTCATCTTCTGGGGGTGGGACGTCACCCTCACGATGAACGAGGAGACGAAAGACCCCGAGAAGACCCCCGGGCGCGCCGCGACCCTGACGGTCGTCACGATCGTGTCCCTGTACCTGCTGCTCGCCGTCGCGATGATCATGTACGCCGGCGTCGGAACGGGCGAGCTCGGCCTCGGCAACGAGGGCATTCAGGAGAACGTCTTCTTCCACCTCTCCGGCCCGATCCTCGGACCGCTCGCGTTTCTCGTGTCGCTCGCCGTACTCACGAGCTCCGCATCCTCGCTGCAGTCGACGTTCGTGGGGCCTGCCCGGACGCTCCTGTCGATGGGGCACTACGGGGCGCTGCCGCCGGCCTTCG
>JAXLSW010000004.1:0-1074 GCA_046330415.1 Solirubrobacterales bacterium
CATGATGGTCCCGGTGGCAATCGTCGGCATCATCCTGCTGATGATCGTCCCGCTGCCGACGGTCCTCGTCGACTTCCTCATCGTGATGAACATCGCGATGGCGCTGCTCGCCCTCCTCGCGAGCATGTTCATCCGCAAGGCGCTCGACTTCTCGATCTTCCCGTCGTTCCTCCTCGTGGCGACCCTGTTCCGCCTCGGCCTGAACATCGCGGTCACCCGACTGATCCTCCTGCACGGCTACGCGGGCTCGGTGATCGAGAGCTTCGGTCACTTCGTGATCGGCGGCTCGCTGATCGTCGGCCTCGTGATCTTCCTGATCCTCATCGTCATCCAGTTCGTGGTCGTCACCAACGGTGCCGGCCGCGTCGCCGAGGTCGGGGCCCGTTTCACCCTCGACGCGATGCCCGGCAAGCAGATGGCGATCGACGCCGACCTCAACGCCGGCATCATCGACGAGGACGTGGCGCGCAGCCGCCGCAAGGAGGTGGCCGACGAGGCCGACTTCTACGGCGCGATGGACGGTGCGTCCAAGTTCGTGAAGGGCGACGCGATCGCCGCCATCGTCATCGTCATCATCAACCTGGTCGGCGGCTTCCTCACCGGCGTGCTGCAGATGGGCATGTCGCCCGCCGACGCGCTGAACCAGTTCAGCCTGCTGACCGTCGGTGACGGCATCGTCTCGCAGATCCCGGCGCTGCTCATCTCGATGGCCGCCGGTCTCGTCGTCACCCGGGCGGCCACCGAGGCCGACCTCGGCACGGACCTCCTCGGCCAGCTCACCGCACACAACCAGGCGCTCAGCATCGCCGGCCCCGCCATCGCCGTGCTCGGACTGTTCCCCGGGCTCCCGAAGATCCCGTTCCTCGTGGTCGGCGGTGGCCTGTGGATCCTCTCCCGCCGTCTCCGCAAGCAGGGGGCCGAGGGCACGGCGCCCGGGCTCCACGGTGCCGGCGCCCAGGCCGCGCTCGAGGCCGGCGCCGCCGGCGAGCTCGCCGCCGCCCCCACCGCCCAGACGCCCGAGACGCTCAGCGAGGAGATGCGGGTCGAGGCGCTGGAGCTCGAGCTCGCCTACGA
>JAXLSW010000005.1:0-2855 GCA_046330415.1 Solirubrobacterales bacterium
AGGAAACCTTGAGGGAGGGGTGCAGGCCCGAGGGACAGAAGGGAGTGGGTGAGTGAAGTGGAAACAATGGAAATGAAAAGAAGAACAGAAGGAGAAGCGGAAGTGGAGACGTCGGCAGGGGTCGGCAGGCGAGCGGATTCGACTGGCAGAGAGGAGGGCGGCGTGGGGCCGGCCAGGGCGAGGGGGCCGTGGCGCAGGGTGACGCTCAGCGAGAGGGACTGGGAGCTCCTGACGTGGGCGCACGAGCAGAAGTTCCTGATGTTCGATCAGATTGCGAGGTGGTTCCCCGCCGGGCCTGAGAACCCGCACGCGCGCCGCACGGAGGCGCCCACGGCGGGTACGCTCCGCCGCCGGGCGCGGCCGGGCAACTGGTACGTGCTCGAGCGGCTCCGGAAGCTGGTGCGGTTCGACGTATTGCGGAGGGTCCCGGTCTACACCGAGGCGGCCGGCGCGCTGCTCCCCGGGAAGCTCGGCTTCGAGCTCCTCGTCGGGTCGGGGCGGTCGAGCGGCCTCGCGCGGCTCGAGGAGATCGACTGGAAGAACTTCGTCCACGACCGCGCGGCGACCGACCTCAGGTGGCAGCTCGAGATGAACATGGGAGGGAAGGGCTGGCGGTCGGAGCGCGTGCTCCGGCGCGAGCTCGAGTCGCGGCACATCCCGGACGGCCTCGTGACGCTGCCGGGCCGGGGGACCATCGCGGTCGAGCTCGAGCTCACGAGGAAGAGCCTCCCGCGATACCTCGACATCTTCAGCCGCTACGTGAGGTGGGAGGCCCCGAGTTTAGACTCGGTGCTCTACGTGGTCCCCGAGAAGGCGGACCTCGCGCACCTCTTCAAAACGGTCCTGCCGGCCGTCCTCGCGAAGAACGAATTCTGGGGCCTGCGGGTCCCAGACCTGAGTCGTTTCCGCTTCGCGACGACCGCCGCGCTCGCCGAGCGGCGGGTCTGGTGGACCGCCTCGACGCCGGCGAGCCCGTCGGGAGGCTCGCTGTGATCGGCGCGATGGGGTGGCTGATGCAGGCCGGGGCGATGCTCGTCCGGCTCGCGGCCGGGGGGGCGGTTGGGTGGGCACAGCTCTGCATCGGGGTGCCGATGCGGATCTGGTGGTGGATCTGGAGGCGGCCCCTGCCGCTGTTCCGCCGACTGCAGTTCGCGTTCGTGCCGTGGCTCGTCGTCGGGGTCCTGGCTACTCCCTGGTACTTCAACGGCGAGCTCACGGTCGATGGGCAACGGCTCCCGTGGGGTCCCAGGGTCGTCCGCGCGGCCGCGAACACGTTCGTCGAGCAGGAGCGCGGGGTCGGAACCGCCGCCCTCGCGGGGCTGGAGGCGCTCGCGAGCCCGTGGGAGCCGGAGGTCGTTCCCGTACGGCCGCTGAAGGGGAGGTTGCCGAGGCGGGAGCTCCAGCATCCGCTCGCCGTCATAGGCGGGCAGTTCGCGGTCCTGGCGCTGGTGGTGCTCGTCTTCCCGATGACACTCGTGACCGTGCTCGGCGGGCCGGTGCTCATCCCGATTCTCCTCCTCGTCCGCGGCCGGGTGGGCCACACCGTGAGCGGCCGCGTCCTACGTAACGTCTCCACCCGCCGGTTCGCAGCGTGGCGAGCGAAGGCCGACAAGCGGAAGACGTGGTTCGTGGGGGCGAGCGCGACCGGCCAGGGTGCGCTCACGCTCGATCCGGATGCGAGGCTCATGCACACGTGGGTCGTTGGGGCGACCGGGACCGGGAAGACCCAGAGCGTGCTGCTCCCGATGCTCAGGAGCGACATCCTGGCAGGCCGGACCGCGATCTTCATCGACGGCAAAGGCGACCGGGAGACCTTCGAGGCGATCGCCAGCCTCGCCTGCCAGGCGGGGCGGGAGGACGACCTCCGCTACTTCGACCTCCGTCGGCCAGGCGAGTCGCACTCGTTCTCGCCGCTCCTGCACGGCAGCGCGAACGAGCAGGTGGACAAGATCATGGCCGCCCTCCGGTGGGACAGCGAGTACTACCGGACGCAGTCGAAGTCCGTTCTCCTGCGACTACTGCGGGCCTTGAAGGCGAGAGCCGTCGCCTACACGCTCGCCGACGTCCTCGCCGCGCTCTCGAACCTCACTGCGCTCCGGGAGCTCGCGTCGAGTTTAGACGAGGCGCGCAGGGCCGAGCTGGAGCAAGTGGTCGCACGGTGGAAGGAGTACCAGGTTGAGACGTCCGGGCTGCGCAGCCAGCTCGAGGCGCTCCTCATGACCGACTTCGGGGAGCTTCTCAGGTCGCCGCACCCCACGCTCGACCTCGCCGAGGCCTACCGGTCCGGGGCGATCGTCTACATCGCGCTCCCCGTCGCGCGCTTCCCCGAGACCGCGCCGCTCGTCGCGAAGCTCGTCATCTCGGACCTCAACAGTGTCGCCGGCATGGTCCAGGACGGAGAGCTCGAGCGCGGATTCGCCTCCGTCGTGATCGACGAGTTCGCGGCCTTCGCGATGCCGCTCTTCATCGACCTCCTCAACAAAGGCCGGTCCGCCGGCATGGCGATCACCATCAGCCACCAGTCCATGCGCGGCGACCTCGCCGCGGCCGAGCGCGGGTTTGTAGAGCAGATTGCCGACAACACGAACATCAAGATCTGCCTGCGGCAGAGCGCCGACGCGGAGTATGTCGCGGGGCTCAGCGGGACCTACAAGACTGTCATGCGGACCGAGCAGACCATGACCTCGCTCTCGGGGCAGGAGCAGACCGGGCTCGGGTCAGCGCGCGAGGTGGACGAGTACCACGTGTCTCCGAATCTCGTGCGGCAACTCGAGAAGGGACACGCCGTCTTCCAATGCCATCTCCCACATTCACTCGACCTCGTTCGGCTGGACTTCCACTGGAGCCACAAAGCC
>JAXLSW010000006.1:0-2706 GCA_046330415.1 Solirubrobacterales bacterium
ACGCCGGCGACGCAGGTCGTGAAGCCGCCCCGGCGCGGTCGAAACGACGCAGACTTCTGCGCACGGCCGTGGTGCGCAGGCGCGGGTGAGTCTCAACCGCTCCCGCTGGTGGGAGTTGATGCGAGCTGAGGGGGTGCCGGCGACCCATCCCGTCACCATCAGTCACCTCCCAGGGCAACCACTCGACGCAGACATCTGCGCGCCGCTGTTCCCATCCGCGCGGATGGCCCTTCCGGGTGCATCACCCAAGGTCGCCTGCGACGACGAGCTGGCTGTCGTGCGTCGAGAACACGATCCAGTTGAGCCGATCGGGTACGACAAAGAACTCGAAGAGGCGCGTCTCGCGCAGCATCCGCGACAACGAAGGCCACGCGCCCGAGACGGCTATCCACGGCGGAAACTCGTCATCCGTGACCACGAGCGCGAGCGCCTCGTTCTGCGGCAGCAGCCGCTGGAGCGCAGCCAACCCGTCGGAGGTATCGCATTCGATCACCCGGGCGCCGAGGAGTCCCTCCCACCACCACTGACGAGACCGATCGACCGAGAACTGCGACGATACTCGTTCGACCAACGCTTCCGTCGCCTCGGGGCTCAGCACTGAAAGGCCGCCGATGCTCCGGGAGAGCAAGTTCACCTCTTCCTCCAGGTCCCGGTCGATCACTTGCCCCTCTCCTTGGCGCGGAACAGGAATCTCAATGGCGACGTGAGCCGCGTCCCGGCGCAGACGTTTGCGCACCGAATTCACGTCCGCACCCATGCTCCCATCCACGTGGATGGCCCTCCCGGGTACCTCAGCTCCTGCCCGGCCGCTGCGTGATCCGCTCGGCACCCTCGACCTGCGCGAGGCCCCGGTCGAAGGTCCCCAGCGGCACGTGCCCAGCGCGACGGGCGACCTCGAGGACCAGGCAGTCCGAGAAGCCGAGCGCGGGCCGCTCTCGGAAGAGCGCCAGCGCGCCCTCGACGACCTCGGCGTCCTGGAGCGTCAGGTGCTGGTGCTTCAGCAGCACCTCCACGGCGGAGGCGATCTCTGCGGGGCCGAGGTCGTAGACCGAGGACAGCACCCAGGTCGCCTCGACGAGCACGAGGTGGGAGACCCACGCTCCGGCCTGAACGAACACCCGTGCCGCCGCCTCCTCGCGCGGCTCGTCTCCTACGGCGAGCCGCACGAGGACGTTGGTGTCAACGGCGCGCATGGCGCTTCTTCATGTGGGAGCGGATGCCGGCCTTCAGCTCCTCGGTGCTGCGCGGCCTGGGGGGCCCGTCCGGGAAGAGCGCCGCCCTCAGGTCCTCGAAGGAGTACTCGCCGGCCCGCTTCACGAGCAATCCCTCCCCAGTCTCCACCCATTCGATGACGGAGCCCGGGCCCAGCCCGTAGCGGCGCCGGATCTCGGCGGGGACCGAGACCTGGCCCTGGGACGTGATCCTGGAGCGCGCGTTCGCCACGATCATACATTACCCAGGTAATGCGGGACCCGCAACCCTACCCCACCGCCTCCTCCGCGGCGGCGGGCTCCTCCGGCCTCGGCGCCGGGTCACCGCGCGCGGCCGCCTTCAGCTGCTCGAGCAGCTTCGCCGCCGGCTCAGGGTTCTGGCGCAGCCACTCGGCGGCGCGCTCGCGGCCCTGGCCGATGCGCTCGCCGTCGAAGGAGAAGTGCGAGCCGGACTTCTCGAGGAGGCCGCGGTCGGTGCCGAGGTCCACGAGCTCGGCGAAGCGGTCCACGCCCTCGCCCCAGCGGACGTCGAACTCGGCCTCCCGGAACGGCGGGGCGACCTTGTTCTTCACCACCTTCACGCGGGTGCGGTTGCCGACGGCGAGGTCGCCCTCCTTCAGCTGGCCGATGCGCCGGATGTCGATGCGCACCGAGGCGTAGAACTTGAGCGCGTTGCCGCCGGTGGTGGTCTCCGGGTTGCCGAACATGACGCCGATCTTCTGCCGGAGCTGGTTGATGAAGACGACGATGACGGAGGTGCGCGAGACGATGCCGGTGAGCTTGCGCATCGCCTGGCTCATGAGCCGGGCCTGGATGCCCATGTGCGCGTCCCCCATCTCGCCCTCGATCTCGGCCTTCGGCACGAGCGCGGCGACGGAGTCGACCACCACGAGGTCGCAGCCGCCGGAGCGGACGAGGTGCTCCACGATCTCGAGCGCCTGCTCGCCGGTGTCGGGCTGGGAGATGAGGAGGTCTCCGAGGTCGACGCCCAGCTTCCGGGCGTAGGTGACGTCGAGGGCGTGCTCGGCGTCGATGAAGGCGGCGATGCCGCCCAGGCGCTGCGCCTCGGCGATGGCCTGGAGCGCGAGCGTCGTCTTGCCGGAGGACTCCGGCCCGAAGATCTCGACGATGCGCCCGCGGGGCAGCCCGCCCACCCCGAGCGCGAGGTCGAGCCCGACGGAGCCGGTCGACACGACCTCGACCGCGGGCAGGTCGCCCGCCTCGCCGAGCCGCATGATGGCGCCCTTCCCGAACGTCTTCTCGATGGTGCCGACGGCGCCCTCCACCGCGCGCAGCTTCTGGGCGCGATCCCGCGCCGGTCCGGGCAGCGCCTCCGACATCTTCTCCTTCGCCTTCTCGATGAGCTTCATCACGCTTCACCTCTCGCAGCGGGTTTGGGTTGAACGGCTGGGTCGGCTGGAACGGCGGTGGACGGGCGGCCTCGGCCCTCACAGCTGCGGCCGGTCGAGCGCCCGGTACTGGATGGCCTCCGCGA
>JAXLSW010000007.1:0-306797 GCA_046330415.1 Solirubrobacterales bacterium
TTCGCGGCGTGTCGTGCGCGTGCATGCGCGTATATGCGCACCCGCGCATGTTGCGCGTATGACGCTGTTGCACATTGTGCGCAACGCCTACTAGCGTGCAACGACTATCTGTTGCCATGGCTTTCCCAAGGCCCAAGGTGCCTATCCCAGAATCGCTGTTGCGTGTGCGACACTGTTCCTCGCTATGGAAAACGTCTCGAGAAGCAGCGCAGCACCCGCAGGCGAAATGCAGCGTGAGAGCGACCTCATTCCGATGCTGGAGAGCACCGTGCGACAGCGCCTGCCGAGAGCGTGGCGTGTCAGCACGGACCTGGCTCCCCGTGCGACGGGCTGGGGGGCGGACGCGGTCCTCACCGTGGCTGGACCGGATGGGACAAGAGCGACCTGCCTGGTCGAGGCGAAACTGAGTCTCGAGCCGCGGACGATCGCTTCAAGCCTCAAGCGGATCAACCAGGCATCGCTCGACCTGTCGTCCGACGCCGGACAGCGCGGGGCACCGATGTTCGTGTCTCGTTTCGTGTCGAGGGGGGTCCGGGACCTACTCACCGACGAGGGTTGCAACTACGCGGACGCGACCGGCAATCTGAGGCTGGAGCTGCCCGCGCCTGCGGTCTTCCTCTTCAGCGAGGGTGCGAAGACGAACCCCTGGCGAGAGGAGACCCGTGGCGTCCGGTCGCTGCGGGGACGGAAGACGGCTCGCATCATTCGTGCTCTCTGCGATCTCGGTCCTCCATTCGGAGTCCGCGAGTTGGCCGAGCTGGCCGCCGTCGCTCCCGGGACCGTCTCCCGCACCGCTGAGCTGCTTGACAAGGAAGCGCTGGTCGAACGCGACGATGCTGGGCGGATCATCCGGGTCTCTCGCTCGGAGTTGATCCGTCGATGGGCGCTCGATTTCCGCTTCCAGAAGCAGAACGAGATCGTCCGCTACCTGGAGCCTCGAGAGCTCACAACGGTCCTGGACAAGCTGCGGGCTCGCGGAAGTGACTACGCGATCACGGGGTCGTACGCGGCGAACGCCATCGCGCCGTATGCCGACCCTCGGCTCCTGGTCGTCTACACCAAGGATGTGGCTGCACTCGAGGGGGACCTCGCCCTTCGGCGAGCCGAGCGCTCCAGCAACGTCTGGCTGGCTTCCGCTCCCGACGACCTCCCACTGACCCGGACATGGGCCGAGGATGGTCTTCGCTACGCAGCTCTCAGCCAGGTTGGGTGCGACCTCATGGACATGCCCGGCCGCTCGCCCGAGGAAGCGGAGGCACTCCTCCGGCACGCCGATGTCTGAGATCAGTCCCACCTACATCGCAGCACGCCGCGCTCTGCTGGATGCGCTGGACGCGCTCGCCGACCACCTCCACGCATTGATCCTCGTCGGTGCTCAGGCGATCTACCTCCACACCGGCGATACGGACGAGGCGGTCGCGCCCTTGACGATCGACGGGGACATGGCGGTGGATCCGGACTTGCTCGGAGATGACCCGAAACTGGAGGACGCTCTCGGCGAGGCCGGCTTTGCCCTCGGAGAGAGTCGCGATCCGGGGAAGTGGTTCAACTCGAAGGAGGTCGAGGTAGATCTACTCGTACCCGCCTCGGTTGCTCTGGGTGGGGGCACGCGCAGCGTGGAGCTTCCACCTCACTCGTCGCGAACCACCCGCAGGGCGCAGGGGTTGGAGGGCGTGCTCGTCGACAAGGCACCGTTTCGGCTCGCAGCATTGGAGTCCGGCGACGATCGCGCATTCGAGATCGCCGTTGCCGGCCGGCGGCGCTCCTGGTTTCGAAGCTCCACAAGGTCCACGAGCGGGTCGCGGACGGTGGCCGCAGGGTCAAGTAGACAGCCACGACATCTACCGACTGCTGCTGCACGTAGAGCCGGCGATTGTCGAGGCTGGGTTTGCGCTGCTTCTCGCCACCGAGGTCAGCCGAGAGCCTGCACGCGTGGCCCTCGGCTACCTGCGAGAGCTATTCGGCACCGGGGACTCGCCGGGCTCGAGGATGGCGGCGAAACGGCTGCGGGGTGGCGGGCGATCCGCTGGGTGTCGCCGACCGTGCATCCGGTGTTGGCCCTGGACCTCCTTGACGCCGTGGAGAAGGGCCACGCCGACTGAGCGGGTGGGGATCCGGGATCCGGACGTGGGGTTACGGCCGGAGAGGGCACCCGGGCGGTCTAGGTGTAAGACCCGACCACGTTGTTCAGCTCGGCGAGCCGAGCCCTGGGCGGCTTCTTGGCCAGAGAGCCGTGTGGTCTTCGCCAGTTATATCCCGAGCCATCCACCGAGCGCCGCGGTCCGCTCCGCCGAGCTCGAGTAGATCGCCCTGTAGGCCCAGCCGCCGAGCATCGTGCGGATGAAGCGCTCGGCCTTGCCGTTGGTGCGGGGCCGGTAGGGCCGGGTGCATGCGGCGCAGGCCCATCCGGCAGGCGATCGCATGGGCGATCGAGACGTAGGCGGGGCCGTTGTCGGTCATCAGCTCCGGAGACCTCGACCCCGTGACGGCGGTAGTGCGGGCGATCGCCCGGCGCAGGAAGCCGATCGCCGTCGCCTTCTCGTCTGCGAGCACCTCGACGTAGGCGAGGCGGGTGGCGTCATCGACGCAGACGTGGACGAACTCCCAGCCCGCCCCGCGTGAGCGCCGGCCCGGGCCGCGGTTGCCGTCGACGCGATGGCCAGGGCCTCGCTCGCCGATCCGGCCGAGCTTCTTGACGTCGATGTGGATCAGATCGCCGGGGCGGGAGCGCTCGTAGCGGTTCGGAGGCTCGATCGGCTCCAGGCGGCTGAGCTTGCACAAGGTCCACGAGCGGGTCGCGGACGGTGGCCGCAGGGTCAAGGCGAAGGACAGCCACGACATCTACCGACTGCTGCTGCACGTAGAGCCGGCGATTGTCGAGGCTGGGTTTGCGCTGCTTCTCGCCACCGAGGTCAGCCGAGAGCCTGCACGCGTGGCCCTCGGCTACCTGCGAGAGCTATTCGGCACCGGGGACTCGCCGGGCTCGAGGATGGCGGCGGAAACGGTTGCGGGGGTGGCGGGCGATCCGCTGGGTGTCGCCGACCGTGCATCCGTGTTGGCCCTGGACCTCCTTGACGCCGTGGAGAAGGGCCACGCCGACTGAGCGGGTGGGGGATCCGGGATCCGGACGTGGGGTTACGGCCGGAGAGGCTCCGGGCGGTCTAGGCGGGGTCGGCCTTCGGCGCCGGATCAGGGCTCGGCGCCGGGGCCTCCCCGCGTGGCTGCTCGCTCGGCTCCTCGGGATTCGCCCCGCCGTCGCCCCCACCCCAGCGCCAGCGGAACTCGCGGCCGCGCATGATGCCGTCGCGGCGGAAGACGAGGACGAGGAGGATGAAGAGGGCGAGCGCTGTGTCGCTGAGGCCGTCGCGGCCGTTGAAGTCGACGGGACCGAGGGTGAAGCCGTCCTCGACCCCGTTGAGCCAGAAGCTCAGCACCGAGACGACGACCGCGCCGACCACCGCTCCCGCCAGCGACTTCTGGCCGCCGACGACGAGCATCGCGATCGTCAGGAACGTGATGTGCAGGTAGAAGGCGCTGGGGGTGAAGGCGCCCTGGAACTGCGCGTAGAGGAAGCCGCCGATGCCGATCAGGAAGGCGCTGAGGAGGAAGGCCCAGGCGCGCTCACGGGGGATCGAGATGCCGGCGGCGCGGGCGGCGAACTCGTCCTCGCGCGCGGCGCGCAACCGCAACCCGGTGTTGGAGCGCTGGTGAGCGAAGGCGAGGGCGATCGCCACGATCGCCCAGGCGAGGGCATTCCAGATGGTGGTGTCGGTGGGGACGCCGATCATCGTCTGGCTGCCGCGGGTGACCGCGTCCCAGTTGATCGCCACCTGGTAGACGATCACGAGCACCGCGAACATCGCGAGGGACGCGGCGAGGCCCGAGAGCCGGACGATCGGGACGACGATGATGCAGCCGAAGAGCAGGGCCGCGCCGCCGGCGATCAGCGCCGCGGGGATCCCCGAGAAGCTCGCGTCGGCGAGGAACGCCGGCAGGTCGGGAAGCAGGAAGCCCTTCTGGACGAGCGGGATCGTGATCAGCGCCGTCGTGTAGGCGCCGATGGTCATGAAGCTCATCTGGCCGAAGGAGAGGACGCCGGAGTTGCCGACGAACGCGTAGAGCCCGACGACGAGGACGACGTTGATCAGCACCTCGATCGTGTGGCGCTGGTTGACGAGCGAGAGGTTGGAGCCGATCGAGGCGACGACGATCACGATCGCGACCAGCGCGAGCAGCGGCCAGGCCGCGTGCATGATCCGGTTGAAGCGCTCCGCCATCGCCCTCACACCCGCTCGAACATGGACTTGACGGCGATCAGGCCCTGCGGGCGCACCAGCAGGACGAGGATCACCCCGGCGTAGACGAAGGCGTCGCGGTAGGGAGCCAGGTCGACGGGCAGCGTGACCTGCAGGATCACCGAGAGCACCCCGAGGAAGAAGCCGCCGACGGCCGCCGCGTACATCGAGCCGAGGCCGCCGATGATCGTCGCGACGAACGCGATCAGGACCGGCGTCGCACCGATGGTCGGGGTCACCGTCCCGCCCTGGGCGACGATCAGGATCGCAGCGATCCCGGCGAAGAGCCCGCTGAGCGCGAAGGCGATCCCGATCACGAGGTTGGAGCGGACGCCGAGCAGGCGCGCGGTGTCGAAGCTCTCGGCCGCCGCGCGCATCTGGATCCCGATCATCGAGCGCTTGAGGAAGGTGGCGAGGCCGGCGACGGTCACGGCCATGACGACGATCGTGATCACGTTCAGGCTGGAGAAGCTGACGGAGCCGATCGAGATCGACTCGTTGAAGAAGCCCGGCAGGGAGATGCCC
This sequence comes from Solirubrobacterales bacterium, assembly GCA_046330415.1. Taxonomy (GTDB): domain Bacteria; phylum Actinomycetota; class Thermoleophilia; order Solirubrobacterales; family 70-9; genus RHKX01. Next base: position 4,821 of record JAXLSW010000007.1, read on the forward strand.
TTCGCGCGCGAGCCGAAGATCACGGTCGCGATGCTCTGCAGGGCGAAGCTGAGCGCGAAGGAGGTGACGAGCAGGACGGGCCCGTCGGCACCGCGGAAGGGGCGGAACGCCGCCCGGTCCATCGCCATCGCCGCGAGCATGGCGGCGATCAGGCAGGCGACGAGCTGCAGCGGCCAGGGCAGGTCGGCCGCCAGGTAGAGGGTGTAGGCGCCGATCATGATCAGCTCGCCGTAGGCGAAGTTGATCAGTCCCATGATCCCGAAGATCAGGGCCACGCCGAGCGCGAGAAGCGCGTAGAGGCTGCCGAGGCTGACGGCGTCGATGACGTGCTGGATGAACTCGGTCACGGCGCCGCCCCGAAGTAGGAGCTGGTCAGCGCGTCGGAGCCGCGGAGCTCCTCCCGCGTCCCCTCGAGGACGAGCTTCCCGGCGTTGAGGACGTAGGTGCGGTCGGCGAACTCGGCGGCGCGGACCGCGTTCTGCTCGACGAGCAGGATCGTCACGCCCTCGTCCCGCAACGAGGCGATCGTCTCGAAGACGACGTCGACGAGCTTGGGGGCGAGCCCGAGCGAGGGCTCGTCCATGAGCAGGAGCTTGGGGCGACAGAGCAGGGCACGAGCGATCGCGAGCTGCTGCTGCTGGCCGCCCGAGAGGCCGCCGGCCGGGTGGTCGAGCTGCTCGCGCAGGAACTCGAAGCGCTCGAGCCGCGTTCGATCGCCTCGTCGGCCTCGGGTCGCGGCATCCCCGCCGTCGGCAGCTTCAGGTTCTCGAGGACGGTCAGCGTCGAGAAGATCTGCCGCCCCTCGGGGACCATCGCGATGCCGCGGCTCACCAGCCGCTCGGTCGCGATACCGGTGATCTCCTCCGAGGCGAGGCTGATCGTCCCCGAGCGCGGCCGCACGAGGCCGCAGATCGAGGCCAGGGTGGTGGTCTTGCCGGCGCCGTTGGGTCCGACGAGCGCGACCGACTCGCCGTCGCCCACCTTCAGCGAGAGGCCGTGGACGACCTCGGTGCGCCCGTAGGCGACGCGGATGTCCTCGACGGTGAGCATCGGCTCCGGCTCAGCTCCCCAGGTAGGCGTCGATGACGCGCTGATCGGTGCGGATCGCGGCGGGCGGGCCGACGGCGATCACCTTGCCGTAGTCCAGCACGACGATGCTCTCGCACGCCCGCATGATCAGCGACATGTCGTGGTCGATCAGCAGAACGCCGCAGCCGAGCGCCCCCGGCAGGCCCATGATCACCTCGAGCAGCTCCTCGGTCTCGCCCTCGTTGAGGCCCGCCGCGGGCTCGTCGAGGAACAGGAACCGCGGCCTCATCGCCATCACCCGCGCCACCTGAAGGCGGCGCTCCTGTCCGGTGGTGAGGTCCGCCGCCCGCGCCTCCGCCAGCTCGGCGATCCCCAGCGCCCGCAGCGCCTCGGTGGCCCGTTCGCGCGCCTCGAGCCGCTTCACGCCCAGGCCGAGGCTGCTGACCTCGACGTTCTCGTAGACGGTCAGATCGCCGAAGGAACGCGAGCCCTGGAAGGTGCGGACGAGCCCGAGCCGCGCTCGCTTCTCCGGGCTCATCTCGGTGACGTCGACTCCGTCCGCCTCGACCCTCCCCGCCGTCGGCTCCTCGAAGCCGCTGATCACGTTGACGAAGGTCGTCTTGCCGGCGCCGTTGGGCCCGATGAGGCCGACGATCTGGCCGGTGTCGAGCCTGAGGTCGGCGCCGTCGATCGCCTTGACGCCCTCGAAGTGCATCGCGACGCCGGTGGCGGTGAGCACGCCGGAGCCACCCCGCGGGGGGGTGGCTCCGGTCGGTTCGTCAGTCGTGCTCATCGTCTCGCTGTGGACCGGCCCGAGCCGATCAGTTGCTCGGGATCGGCACGTCCTCCGGCGTGTGCTCCTCCAGGAACGACGTCTTGCCGTCCTGGATCTCCATCAGGCGGAGCGTCCGCTTGAGGGTGATGTGGTACTGCTCGTCGAACGTCGTCGGCAGCAGGAACTGCTCGTCGTCGAACGTCTGCAGCTGATCCGACAGGTCCTGGCCGTCGGTCGAGCCGTCGGCGTCCTCGATCGCCTTCTGGATCGCCTGGACCATCGCGTAGCCGGTCAGGAACGCGGAGTTGTCGGGGAGCTTGCCCGTCTTCTCCTTGTAGCGGTCGACCAGCTCGTTGACCTTGTCGTCGGGGTCGTCGCCGTAGATCGAGGCGTAGGTGGCGTAGTAGACGTCGCTGATGTCCGGCAGCGCCTCCTTCCAGTAGTCGCCGTCGACGTCCTCGTCGGCGAGGATCGGCGCGTCGATCCCGGCCGCCCGGATCTGCTTCATGGCGCTCGCCTGGCTCGGCATGTAGGAGGCCAGGTAGATCACGTCGGGGTCGGCCGCCTTGATCGCGTTGATCTGCGACGCGAGCGACTGGTCGCCCTGCTTGAACGTCTCCTGGGCGACGAGGTCACCGCCGAGGTCCTCGTAACGGGTCTCGAAGCCGTAGTTGGACTGCTTCGTGAACTCGATCGTGTCGTCGAGCAGCGTTGCCGCCTTCGTGTAGCCCTTGTCCATCGCCCACTCGGCCATCGCAGCACCCTCGGCCGGGGCCGCGGTCGCCATCGTGAACGCGAGCGGCCCGATGCCCTCGGGGCCGAACGCGGTCGAGCCGGCGCAGGTCGAGAACGCGAGCACGCCCTGGTCCTGGGCGACGATCGCCGCCGGGGAGCCCTGGTCGAAGTCGCAGCTCGTGACGACGATGTCGGCGCCCTGGCCGAGCACGTCGGTAGCTGCGTCACCGGAGAGCTCCGGCTTCGACTTCGTGTCGGCGGAGACCATCTCGACCTGGCGGCCGTCGATCCCCCCGTCGGCGTTGACGTCGTCCATCGCGAACTGGGCGGCGGTACGGGCCGGGTCGTCGAACGGGGCCATGAAGCCGGTCTCGCCGATGGCGAAGCCGAGCGTCAGGGGCTCGTCGGAGGATGCGGCGCTGGAATCGGACGTCTCGTCACCCGATCCCGAACCGCAGGCAGCCAGAAACAGCGCCAGCAGCAATGCCGCAAGCGCCGAGCTGATGCGCATCATGTGGTCCTTCCTTCCGCCGGAAGCCTCCACCGGCTGGTGTCTGTCATCGGTCCTTCGTCTCACAGCGCCTCGCGGCAGGCTCGTGTCCGTTCGACGTCCACAGCCAGCGACTCGTCCTCGATGTCGCCGGTGAAGATCACCCCGTAGTCCCGCTCCGCTGCCTCCCTGCTGACCCACCTCGGATAGATGCTCGGCAGCACGAGCTCGGGCTCGCGCTCCGCCGGGTTCCCGTAGCCGCCACCGCCCGCTTCCCAGCCTTTGACCCACTCGCCGGGGACGAGCGTCGCGTCGCCGATCGGCTCGCTGCTGGTCTCGGTCCTGTCGGCCTCGACCTTCCACGCCGCCGCGCGTGAGCCGGGGCGCCGCCGAGGACACCCGCCGGCGGGTCGATCGCGAAGTCGGCGAAGTAAAAGGCCTGCATCGTGCCGCGAGTCGGGCCGAAGACCATCTCGCTCGCCGACCGCGGCGGGCGACCGGCACCACCGGTGTCGGCGAGCAGCCGATAGGAGCGGAAGCGCATCGGGGTACTTCTGCTCGAGCAGCTCGAGCGAGTCGATGTAGACGGTCTTCGCGCAGTCGGGCATCGCGTAGGTGACCCAGCCGTCGGCGGTCGGGGAGCCGGGGCCGCCGTTGTTGCCGGAGACGAGCTGGTTGACGTAGGGCTGGCCGTCGCGCGGGTCGGTGCCGCTGAAGACGGAGTAGCCGACGCCCATCGCCCCGGCTCCCTCGGCGCCCTGGCCGTCGCCGAGTTGGGCGAAGGCCGCCTCCGCAGCGGGTTGATGACGCGGTTGAGGATGTTCGTCGTCGCCATCGAGGAGGAGTGCGGAAGGTGAGGGCTTCGCCGACGGCGCTCCTCCCGGATCAGGACATCGATGCGGCGAAAGGTCCCGGCGTTGTGGGGGATGTCGGAGTCGAGGCAGTTGAAGACACCGATGTAGGCGCCGCCCATCGCCGCGCACCGCGAGAGGTTGATGCCGGAGGCGAGGCAGTCGACGTTGTCGCGCAGGTCGACCTCGATCCGCCCTCGTCGGGGTCGACGTCCACGGGAACGCCGTCGGGGACGCCCGGCATCGGGTCGTGGGAAGAGGTGCCCTGCAGCTTCGCCTTCGGGAGCTTGGCGATCTCGTGGGCGATCCGGCGCTCGGAATAGTCGAGCCACTCGACCGCGAAGCGCTCGATCGTCTCGATCCCGTAGCGCTCGACGAGCTCGCCGATCCGGCGCTCGCCGATCCGGGCCGCGCCGATCATCGCCAGGTAGTCGCCGTACCACATGTCCGGCACCCGGATCCGGCGCCGGCACATACGGATGATGTCGGCGACGTCGGTGCGGTCGCGCTGGATCCGCACGCAGGGGAAGCGAGGCCCAGCCCTCGTTGTAGAGGTCGGTCGCGTAGGGCATGTAGGTGCTCGGGTCGGCGTTGCCGCAGTCGGCCTGGTGGGCCTTCGCGCAGGCAGTGAATGCGGCGCCCCTCCCAGAAGACCGGGACCAGCACGGTGAAGCCGGCGGTGTGGGTGTTGCCGAGGTAGGGTCGTTGTGGAGGAAGGCGGCGTCAGCGATGTCGTCGTGGAGCTCCGAGCATCGAGGCGGGTCTGCAACCCGGCGCCGAGGACGTAACCCGCAGGCCCTCGGCGGCTGCGAGGAGCTGGTCGTCGGCGGTGACGATCGAGCAGGAGAAGTCGCGCGCCATGTTGAGGACCGCCGAGCGGCCGGTCCGGAACAGGGTGTTGGTCATCTCGCGGACGATCGACTCGAAGCGGTTGGCGAGCACCGCGAGCAGGACCTGGTCGAGCTCGGGGCCGTTGGCTTCCCGGCTGCCCCCGGTGGCCCCGGTGGCCCCGGTGGCCTCGGTGACCTGCGGCTCGGCGGCCATCACACCGCCTCCAGCAGGTAGTCGCCGACAGCGGTGACCGAGAGGCTCGCGCCCGGCGGCACGACCACGGTCGTCGTCGGCTCGGCGATCAGGGCCGGGCCCTCGACCACGTCCCCGGCCGGGATCGTCCCGCCCTCGTAGACGGGCGTCTCCTGCGAACCCGTCCCCGGGAACCAGGAGTCGCGCCGGCCGAGAACGCGGGGGAACGCCCCGCCCGACGCGATGGTGCCCTTGACGGGCGGCTTTGCGGGGGCTGCCGTGAGGCGCCCCTTCCAGTGGGAGACCTCGACCGTCTGGCCGGGGTCCTCGACGGCGAACACGCGCAGGTGCTCGGCGTTGAAGGTCTCCTCGAGGCGCTCGACCTCGGCGTCGGAGGTGAAGCGCTCACCGGGAAGCGGGATCTCGAGATCCCAGACCTGGTGGGCGTAGCGGGCCTCGGCGATGTGCTCGACGCTCGCTTCCCCCACTCCCTGGGCGGAGAGTGACGCAGCGAGCTCGGCGAGCTCGGCGTCGATCTCGTCGAGGGCGCCGTTGACGGCGTCGCGATCGAAGTCCCGGGTCCCGGCGAAGAGGGTCCGGCCCGCCTCGGCGACGACGTCCGCCTGCTGGCCTCCGAAAGCGCTGAGAGCACCGGCGCAGCGCGGCACCAGGACGCGGCGGCAGCCGAGCTCGGCGGCGATCGCGGCGATGCCGAGGCCGGCCGCGCCCCCGCCGGCGACGAGCGCCGCGTCGCGGGGGTCGATGCCCTGGTTGATCGTGATCTCCTTGATGGCAGCGACCATGTGCTCGTTGGCGATGGTCACCACGGCGAGCGCGACGGACTCCACATCGCCCTCGGCGCCGGAGTCGGTGGCGAGCGACTCGATGACGGCGCGAGCAGCGTCGGCGTCGAGCTTCATCTCCCCGCCGAGGAAGTGGTCGGGGTCGAGGTAGCCGAGGACGACCGCTGCGTCGGTGACCGTGGGACGCTCGCCGCCGTTGCCGTAGCAGGCGGGACCGGGGTCGGCTCCGGCGCTGTCGGGGCCGACGCGGAGGAGGCCGCCGCTGTCGACCCAGGCGATCGAACCGCCGCCGGCTCCCACCGAGCGCGCGTCGACCGCCGAGAGGCCGGTGAGGTGGCCGGCGAACTGCTCGCCGAGCCAGGTCTCGCGGGTGGTGACGACATCACCGTCATGGATCAGGCTGACGTCGAAGGAGGTGCCGCCGGTGTCGCAGACGACGACGTCGGTCTCGTCGAGCTGGACGGCGGCCAGCGCGCGGCCCGCAACCGGGGCGAGAGCGGGACCGGAGCGGACCGACTGGATCGGGCGCTCCACCAGGTCGGACATGCGCATCATCCCGCCGAGCGAGTTGGCGGCGTAGAGCTGGCCCGCGTAGCCGAGGCCGCGGAGCACCTCCTCGACCTCGGCGAGGTGCTGCTGCATCAGTGGCTTCAGCGACGCGTCGATCACCGCCGAGGAGGTGCGGCGGTACTCGCGCACGATCGGGTTGAGCCGGTGGGAGAGGGTGAACGGGACCCCGGGGAGCTCCGCCTCGATCATCCGGCCGAGCTCGAGCTCGTGGACGGGGTTCGCGATCGACCAGAAGAGCGAGACGCCGACGGCCTCGATCTCGAGGGCCGCGAGCCGGGCCAGGGTCCGCTCGGCGGCCGCGACGTCGAGCGGCACGACGACCTCACCTTCGGAGCCGATCCGCTCGGGGATCTCGAAGGTGAGGCGACGCGGCACGTAGGGCTCGGGGTAGCTGCGGTCGTAGTCGTAGGGGCGCAGTGATCCGCCCTCGCGGCGGACGAGGACGTCGGGGAACCCCTCGGTGCAGAGGAGCGCCGTGCGAGCGGTCTTGCCCTCGAGCACGGCGTTGGTCGCCTGAGTGGTCGCGTAGACGAACAGGTCGGTGCGACCGAGGGTCTCCTCGAGGTCGAGACCGAGCTGGCGTGCGGCGCCGGCGATCGCGTCCTGGAGGCCGTCGGCGAGGCGGCTCGGCGTGGTCAGCGACTTGCCGATCGCGTAGTCGCCCCCGGCTTCGGAGACGACGACGTCGGTGAAGGTGCCGCCGACGTCGCAGGTGATCTTGAGGCCGTTCTGGCCGCTCAACTGGCCCCCGGCTCCGCGCCGTCCGGGATGAACGCGACCGCGTCGATCTCGATCGAAGCGCCGACGAGGAGGCTCGCGACACCGACCGCGGCACTCGTCGGGACCTTGTCGCCGAAGCGCTCGGTGCGGACCTGGCTGAACTCCCCGTAATCGGCGAGGTCGGTCATGTAGACGGTGATGCGAACGATGTCGGTGAGCTCGCCGCCCGCCTTCTGCAGCGACCTCTCGATCAGGTCGAAGGTCGCCTGGGTCTCGGCCGCGACGCCGCCCTCGACCACCTTCATGTTCTCGTCGAATCCGACCTGGCCGGAGACGTGGATCCAGGTTCCCGGTCCATCGACGCGGATCACCTCGCTGAAGTTCGCGAAGTCGGAGGGGTAGCGGGTGATCGTCATCTCGGGTCTCCTTCGCTCGCTTGCTCTTGCAGTTCCTTCGACAGGTCGGCGAGGCCGGCGTGGAGGCCGGCGATCGCCTCCGTCACGTCGTCGTCGGTGAACGGGGTGGCCATGGCGATCTCACCGTCCTGGCCGATGTAGACGCCGTGGTTGATCGCCGCCATCTGCAGGCGCCGGGTGAGGTGGTCCTGGGGCTCGCCGGCGGCATCGAGGACGTTGAGCCCGATCACGGAGCCGTCGCCGGTGACGTCGAGCCCGATCCCGACCTCGGCCGCCCCATGCTCAAGCGCGGCGAAGATGCGCGCCGCCTGCGCGTCCATCCGCTCGATGTCGGGGCTGCGGTAGCGCTCGACGGCGACCTTCCCGGCGGCGCACCCGAGCGGGTTGCCGTTGAAGGAGCCACCGTGGTAGAGCGCGGTCTCGTGCTGGGGGTCGAAGATCCGCATGAGCTCGTCGGTGGAGCCGATGGCGCCGACCGGGAGCCCGCCCCCGATCCACTTGCCGAGGCAGGTGATGTCGGGGGCGATCCCGTAGCGCTCGGCGGATCCACCCTCGGCGAGGCGGAACATCAGGCAGTCGTCGAGGATGGCGAGGATCCCGTGCGAGCGGGCGAGCTCGACCAAGTCGTTGAGGAAGCCGGGCGGCGGCGGGATCACCTGGAAGGTGAAGAGGATCGGCTCGATGACGACCGCTGCGATCTCGCCTTGATGGGCGGCGAAGGCGCGCTCGAAGGAGTCGAGGTCGCCGAAGGTGCCGACGAGCGTGCGGCCCTCGAGCTCGCCGATGCCGTAGAGGCCGGCCTCGAGGTCGTCGTAGGAGCCGTGGTAGGCGCCCTGGAACTTGACGACGAGCGGGCGGCCCGTTGCCTGGCGCGCGAGCTTGACGCCGAGCATCGTCGCCTCGGTGCCGGTGTTGGTGAGGCGGACCTTCTCCGCGGTCGGGATCCGGCTGCAGAGGAGCTCGGCGAACTCGACCTGGTGGATCGAGGCGCCGGGCCAGGCCGTCCCCTTCGGAAGCGCCGCCCGCAGCGCCTCCTGCACGGGCTCGTAGGCGTGGCCGTGGATCAGGCTGAGGCCGTTGTACGTGAAGTCGATGTAGGTGTGGCCATCGACGTCGACGAGGCGGACGCCCTCGCCGCGCTCGAAGACGAGCGGGTAGGGGTCGAAGTAGCCGAACGAGCGGGTGCTCCCCGCTGGCATCACCTCGGCCGAGCGCTTCATCAGATCCGCCGAGGCGCTCGTTCGCTCGAGGTAGGTCCCGAGGATGGCGGACTCGGCGGTGGCGCTCATCCCTAGTCCTCGGGGGCGAAGAGCTCGGGGTGGGCGGCGAGCGTGGTGCGCGTCCGCCGGATATGGATCCGGTAGATGGCCGACGCGTCCTCGGGGGCGCGGCGCTCCAGGGCGTCGGTGAGCATCTCGTGCTCGGCGGCCGAGCGGTTGAGGCTGCTGATCAGGGACGAGTAGCGCCAGCGGTAGCGCTCGGCGGTCTGGCGGAGGCCCTGGACGACGGCCATCGCGCGCATCCCGGCGGCGGCGAGGACTGCGGTGTGGAAGTCGCGGTCGATGTCGAGGTAGGCGGGGACGTCGTCGGTCTTGACCGCGGGGGCGGAGCGGCCGTCGATCTCGCGGATCTCGGCGACCTCCTCCTCGGTGATCCGGCGGCCGCGGCGGCGGCCATCATCGGCTCGATGGTCTCGCGCAGGAGGTAGACCTCGATCAGCTCGGCGTGGTCCAGCGGGGCGACGCGGGCGCCCACGTCGCGCTCGAGGGTCACGAGGCCCTCCCCGGCGAGCTCGCGCAGCGCCTCGCGAACCGGGAGGCGGGAGACGCCGAGCCGCTGGGCGACGGCGTCCTGCTTGATCCGCTCCCCGGGCTTCAGCTCACCGCCGAGGATCGCGTCGCGCAGCTCCCGAGCCACGACCGCCGCCCGTGACTCGGCGGGCGCGGCCGTGGCGAGGGAGCTGTCGGAGGAGGAGGACAGAGGGCATATTGGATCCGAAGTGGATCCGATTGTCAAGGCGAGTTTTAGAGAACTGGCTGTTTGCAGCGGTTTGGTCGGTTGGCTACCAGGCGTATTGTCGCCAAGAGGGGCGATGCTGGATCCAATTAGCTGGATTAAGTGCTTGCCGGAGTGCTCCGGGGGGCGCGGATCCGGGCCCCGGGCTTGTAGAGGGCATGCCACCTATCGTCGAACCGATCGAAGGGCCCGAGCTGGATCGCGTCATCACGGTCCTGCTGAACGCGACCGGCGCCGTTCATCAGCTCGTCGAGGACGAGGTCGCCGGGGGGCATGTCGGCGTCGACATCGTCGACCGGGTCGCCGATCGGCTGCGCTCGATCCTCGTGCTGTTCGAGGAGCACCGATCCGACGAGGAGCTCGCCGACATCACCGAGTTCCTCGCGATCGCGACGATCATGATCGCCGAGCACTGCGGCTTCGATGCGGTGTTCCACCCGGACCGAGAACCGCAACCGGACGGCGGTGGTCTGCACTAGCGCTTCCCGGGCTTCGCGTGCAGCGGGCATATGCTCGCGCGGTGAGCCGTCCTGAACCTGACCACCTCGTCTCCGTCTCGACGTGGAAGGCGGAGCCGGGGCGCGAGGCGGAGATGGAAGCGCTCGGGGAGCGGCTGCTCGAGATGGCGGCCGCGGTGCCGGGGCACCTGTCGGGGACCGTCCTGCGCGGGGAGGGATCGCGCGAGTTCCACTTCGTGCACACGTTCCGCGACGCCGGCGCGCTCGCCGCCTACGAGGCGAGCCCAGTGCGGGAGGAGATCCGCGGCGAGCTCGCCCGGATCGGCAAGCGGGTCGGCGACCCCCAGCGCGTGACGGGGCTGGAGACGTGGTTCGCCTCCCAGGGCCGGACGGTGGAGACGATCAAGCCGCCGCCGCGCTGGAAGATGTGGCTCGCCTCGTTTCTCGGCGCCTACCCGCTCGTCGTCCTCTTCCAGTGGCTGATCGCACCGGAGGTCAGCGACTGGCCGCTGCTGATCCGGTCGGCGGCGCTCCCCCTCGTCCTGCTCAGCCTCATGACCTACCTGATGATGCCGCTGGTGACGCGCGTTCTGGGCGGCTGGCTGTATCCCAACGGCCCCGACGGGAACCGGAGCTGAGCGCCTGCGATGGGAGTAGCTTCCCGCCCATGAAGAAGATCTCTTTGCTCAAGACCCTTGTCATCTCCCTCGCTGCGGTGACGGCGCTGGCGGCGGCGTTCACGACGCAGGCCTCCGCCAAGCGGTTCGTCACCGAGGACGGGAACATCTCCTGCATCCTGCGCAGCAAGTTCGTCCGCTGCGACGTGACCAAGCACAAGTGGACGGCGCCGCCGAAGCCGAAGTCCTGCGAGTTCGACTACGGCAGCAGCCTCTACCTCGACCAGAAGAAGGCCGGGTTCGCCTGCGTCAGCGACGCCACCGGCGCGACGGTGATGTACCCCGCGGGCACGAAGTTCGTGGCGGGCCAGAACTCCTGCCGCCTGCGCAAGAACAGCAAGATCAAGTGCGTGCGCAAGGCCGATGACGGCTCCCTGCTCTGGGGCTTCACCGTCGGTCAGAAGACCTACAGCGTCTTCTAGTCACTGGGGCGCAGCGGGGCCGAGGCCGAGGCGCTTGAGCTGCCTCGGCCCCGAGCCCGTTGCCGCTCGAGCGCCCGCCACTCCGGCGTGCTGAGCCGCTGCTCGACCGCGAGCTGAACCTTCCCTGGGCCCGATCCCGATCGCGAAGACCACGGTGCCGACGCCCACGGTCCCGCCGAGCAGGTAGCCGGCGACGAGCACGCCGATCCGATGCCTGCCCGGACCAGCCGTAGGGACGCGCCGGTGCGGCGGTGAAGGCCGGTCATGAGGCCGTCGCGCGGGCCTCGGTCCCAGCGCTGCGGTCAGGTAGAAGCCGCTGCCGAGCGAGACCCGGCGACGCCGCCGAGCATCAGCGCCCACGCGAGCGCGGTACCCGGATCCTCGGGCAGGACCTGCAGCGCACCCTCGAGCGCTACGCCCACCCAGACCGCGTTGCAGACCGTGCCGAGGCCGAGCGGCTGCCCAAGCGGGATCCAGAGCAGGAGGACGACGAAGCTGATCAGCACCGTGGCGACGCCGATGCTGAGCGGGGTCTGCACCGAGACTCCCTGGGCGAAGACCGTCCACGGCGAATTGCCGAAACTCCGCCGCAACCAGCTCCTCGCCGGCGCCGAAGAGGGTGAGCCCAAGCATCAGCCGCGCGAAGCGGATCGGGAGCAGGCCGCCAGAGGCTGGCGGGACGGGCGCAGAGGTGAGGGGATGAGGGTGCGAGGGCGGCTGCGTGGGGTCGGGGCGGCGGGGTTGGCGGGTTGAGGGTTGGGGGTTGGGGGATGACGGGGGCTGGATGGACGTTGGTGTCCCCGCCCGGCCGAGTACTCTCCGTGAGTACTCGGCACGGCACCTCGGGACAGCATGATTGCCGCAGTCGGCGGATCGTCGGGGGTTGGGTTGGGGCTGGGGCCAGGGTGTCGATGCGATGAGGCGTCTCACACCGACCTCCCTCTGCGCGCTCTTGGCTGGGGCGACATTGGCCGGGTGCGGGAGCGACGAGGGATCACAGACGGAGCCCGTTGACCTCGGCTCGAGTACCCCCTGAGTACTCGACCGTAGGTTCGGTCCCCATCACCAGCCACGGTCGGAGCGGCGGGGGTGGCGGCGGCGAAGGTGGCAGCTTCACCGCCTCCGGCTCGGAGGTGAAGCTGCGCGGGCGGACGGATTCGGATCGGCACGCAGTCGATTGCGCCGGTGCGGCCCGACGAGCGTTCTTCCAGCCGAGGGCCGTCGTCCGCGACGTCTCCGGGGAGGGGCCGAGGAGCCGCGGGGCGACGGTCGAGCCGCCGACGAAGTGTCGCCGGCCGCGCGGCGCGCGGCTCTTCGTCTACGACGCCGAGACGGAGACCGACCTGCTCTCCACCGCTCCCGGAGCCACCGGCGGGTCGATCACCTTCGAGTCGGTGAGCTGCGATCCGCCGAGCGCCGAGGTTGTGATCGACGCGCAGCTCACCGACTCTGCGCCGGCCGCGGGTGGGGCCGTCGCACGTCGAGGGGACGCTCGACGTCGGGAGATGACGGCGGGGATGAGCGGGCGCGGGTGTGCTGCCGAGGAGAGAACACCGCGCTACCGCGGCGCAAAGCTCTGTTCGGCTAGCGGGACGGGCGGGCGGGCTCAGCGCTTGATCAGCAGCGGCGTGCCCGGGCCGACCAGGCTTCAGCTTCAGGATCACGCTGTTGTAGACGCGCAGGCATGCCGTGGAGGCCCTCGTGGCCGATCGGCTTCCGCCTGCTCGTAGCCCTGCGGAGGCCCACGATCCCTCCCTGCGGCCAGTCGCTGATCGCGGCGCAGGCGCTGGTCTCGAAGGCCCAGGGCCCGAGTGAAGCGAGTCGTTCGGGCGGAAGGCGGCGGGTCAGGTGAAGCTGCCGAGCGGTGTCGGGGCGCCCGGCTTGCCGACGGCGAGCGGGGCGCGGAGGAGCAGTGGTGCTGACCTCGGTGGCCGGCGCGATGGCCGTAGGCGCGCGCTGGTCGCCGCCACGGTCGAGGAGGCGGATCTCGCGCTTGCTGCGGTCGACGACCAGCTCCTCGCCCCCGACGTAACGGAGGCCGCGCAGCGCGCCCGCCTGCACCCAGCCGGTTCGGCCGTTCGGGCGGCCGGGACGCGGATGCGCAGCCAGACCGGCCCGCCGCCGTCGCCCTTGCCCTCGCGCCCCGCTCGTGCCTGGATCACGAAGAAGATGCGCGGCCGGTAGTCGAAGCGAAGGCGTTCCATCACGCCGATCCGGCGGGCGTTGCGCCGCGGAGCGCTGCGGATGACGACGCGGGAGAGGGCGGCCTCACCGGCGGCGGGGAGGCGGACGTCGGCGGCGCGCTTCTCGGCGGTGGCGCGATCAGCCGCCCCGCCATCGGCCGCCGCGTACGGCACCGCCGCGAGTAGGAAGGCCGTCACCCCCACGACGGCGGCAACTACGCCGCGTCGCACGGGCTACCCGGTGAGCTGGCCGCCGTCGTCGCCGGCGACCGAGCCGATCTGGACCTCGCAGCCGAATGCCTTCGGTGCGGTCACGGTGATGATCCCGGGCTCGCTCGGCTTCACCCGGAGGACGGCCTGGCCGGAGCCGTTGGTGCGATCGCTCTCGTTCACGCCCGCGCCCTTGGCCCGGACCTGCACGCCGCTCAGCGGGTTACCGCGCGGGGAGCGCAGCCGCACGCGCAGCTTCGATGCCTCCTCGGCGTCGACGCTCCCCGGCGAGACCATCAGGCCGCGGCAGCTCTCCGAGCGCGCGGCGCGCACCGGCTCCACCAGCCCGCAGTCGAGGGCGCGCACGCTCCAGCGCTGCTTCGAGCTGGTGGCCCGCACCTCGAACTTCGCGCGGCCTGCGGCGTTCGACTTCGCCACCCTGTCGGGACCGGGTCCGCTCAGCCGCACCTTGATTCCGCGGATGGCGTTGCCCTTGTTGTCCTCGACCGTCGCCACGATCTTCGCCGTCTCGCCGACGTAGACGATCTCCGGGGTCACGCTCAGCGAGCCCTTGCGGCAGGCGCCGGTGTCGGGCAGGTTGCCGCCGTCGCCGTGCGGGGTGATCACCGTGTCGGTGTCGTTGTCGGGGTTGCGGTCACCGGGCAGCGAGACGCGCGCGGTGTTCGGCACGTCGCCGGTGCCGGAGAGGCTCCCGGTGTCGAAGCGGATGCGGATCGGCGGGAAGCTCTGGCCGACGCCGAGCGAGTCGCTGCGCGTGCAGGTGACGAGCTGGCCGGCGATGTCGCAGGCCCAGCCGGTGCCGTAGGCCTTCGTCGGGGTCAGGCGCGGGTCGAGCTCGTCGGTGACGGTGACGGTCCCGGCCGAGGGGATCGAGCCGGCGTTGGAGACGACCAGGATGTAGCCGCGGGTCGTCCCCTCGATCAGTCCATCCGGCCCGGTCTTGTCGATCGCGAGGTCGGCGTTGTCGGACTCGACCGTCACCTCGTCGTGGTTGTTGGACGGGTTCGGATCGGGCGTCGTCGTCGTCACGTCGGCGGGGTTGGTCACCGTCCCCGCCTCGAGCACCTGGACGTCGAGCTCGATGACGATCACGTCGCCGGGAGCCATGTCGCCGAGCTGGCACTCGACCCGCTGGCCGGTCGCTGCGCAGCTCGCGCCGCGCGTGTCCACGTAGGAGAGCTGGTCAGGAAGCGTGTCGACGAGGACGACGTCGCGGGCGGTGCTCGGTCCGTCGTTGAAGACGGAGATCCGGTAGGTCGCCTGGCGGCCGACGTTGAGCGCGCCGACCGGATCGATCAGCTCCTTGTCGACGCCGACGTCGGCGCTCGCGCTCGGCTCGACCTCGTCCTGCGACTCGTTGTTGTCACCGTTGGTGTCGTTGATCGCGGGATCGGTGACCGAGGCCGGGTTGATGATCGTCTGCCCCTCGGTGTCGGGCGCAACGGTCGTCGTCAGCTTGATCTCGACCACGTCACCGTTGCCCATCCGCCCGAGCTCGCAGCTCACGGTCCGCGTCGGCCCGTCGTAGGAGCAGGTGCCCTGGTCGGGCACCGCGGAGACGTAGGTGAGCTCGGCGGGAAGCAGGTCGCTGACCTCGACGCTCGGCGCCGTCTCAGGGCCGTTGTTGGTGACGGTCAGAGTCCAGGTCGTGTCGGTACCGGCGACCGGGGTCGGGTCGTCGGCGACCTTCTCGATCCCGAGGTCGGCGTTCGGCACCTGCAGGTTCGCGGTCGCGTCGTCGTCGTCGGAGTAGGGGCCGTCGGCGCTGGCGGTCGCGCCGCTCACGTCCTCACCGGAGGCCGTCACGTCGTTGACGTGCACCGCGCCCTGGCCCGGATCGATCGCGGCGTTGGAGCTCGGCTCGGCGTCGAAGGTGACGACGATCGTCTGCGCGCTCACGATCGAGCCGAGGTTGTTCCAGACGAGCGAGTCGCCGTTGGCGTTGGTGGTGATCGTCGGGTTCACCTGACCGCCCGGCGTCAGCGTCCCGGTGCCGGTCACCTGCGCGGAGCCCGCGACGTAGGACCAGTTCTTTGGCAGGACGTCGGTGGCATCGATGCTCTGCAGGGTCGAGCCGGCGTTCGGGTTGGTGATCACGAAGCGCCACGTGAAGGGGGATTCGACGTTGGCCGGCGCCGTGTCGGGGAAGCCGCTCGCGCCCGTCGTCTTGTCGACGGCCAGGTCGGGCATCCGCACCGTCACGGTGACGGTGTCGGGATCGACGTCGTCGTAGTTGCGGTACTCGACGCCCGGATCCTGATCGGCCGGATCGACGCCCTGGTAGCTCGGCACGTCGGCGGTGTTGACCACCTGCTGGCCGTTCGTGAGCTGCGCGCTCGGGATCAGGTCCGCCGTGTAGGTGAGAACGACGGAGTCGCCGGGCTGGATCGGGCCGGGGACCGTCCACGCCATGTCGGGGTCGCCGCTCGTCCAGTTGTCGGTGATGAAGGAGGCGCCCTGGGCGAGCTGCACGTTGGTCAGCTCGGCGTCGGGCTGGTCGGTGACGCGGATGTCGTAGGCGGGCGAGTTGCCGTCGTTGGTGATCCGCAGCGTGTAGGTGAAGCTGGAGCCGGGGTCGGCGTTGCGGGCGTCGTCGTCGTCGGGATCGCCGGAGACGTCCTTGTCGAGCGTCAGGTGCGGCTCGACGACGTCGGTCGTCGTGTCGGCGGTCTGCGTCTGATCGAACGTCGACGGATCCGGCGGGGAAGTCGGCGGCGGGCCGGCGTCGGCGGTGTTGTAGCCGAGCGTCGCGAGGTTGGTGAGCTGATCGCCGTCGAGGACGTCGCTGCCGTCGACGTTGTAGGAGTCGGCGATGCGGGTCGTGTAGACGAGCGTGACCACGCGCGAGCCGGGGCGGAGGCGAGGTCGCCGAGGCTCCAGCCGATCCGGGTGCCGTTGCCGTTGGCGACCGAGCCCAGGGTCGTCGGGGTGATGTTGGTCGGGCCCGCCGCGCAGCCGCTGAGGTGCAGAAGGCGCTCACGTAGCCCTCGAAGTCGAGCCCGTCGGGGATGTCGTCGACCACGGTCGCGTCGAAGAGCTGGATGTTCGCCGGGATCGTGACGGTCAGCGTGTGCGTGAGCTGCTCGCCGATCGTTCCCGACGCCGGGGTGGTGCTCTTGCCGATGCTCGCGCCGAGCAGCCGCACGGTGACGTCGTCGTCGGCGCGGTAGCCGCCGTAGTCGTTGCCCGAGTTGAGGCCCGGTGAGCTCGCGGTGCGGCGACCCGAGTCGTTGACCCCGCCCGCCAGCGAGCGGGTGTTCACCTGCGCGTCGTTGGTCAGGGTCCCGGAGCCGATCGCGTCCTCATCCACCTGCACCGAGTAGTGGACGACCGCGTTGGCGCCCGGGTCGAGCGCGCCGACCGTCCAGGTGATCGTGCGGGCGGTCTCGTTCCAGGTGCCGCCGTCGGGGTTGACGGTGCCGCCGTCGGCGACCGGGTTGTTCGCGCCGTTGACCGGGGTCAGGCCGTCGGGAACGGTGTCGACGATCGTCGTGCCGTTGGCCCGCGAGGTTCCCGCGGCGTTCGAGTTCGTCGCCGTGAGCGTGTAGTCGAGAACGTCGTCGGGGGCCACCGTCGCGCCGGCGTTTGAGGTCTTGGTGATCCCGACGTCGGGCTCGACGAGCGCGGTGTTGACGCTCGCGTTCTGAGTGCGCGTCGCTCCCGCCGCGTTCTCGTAGACGAGGGTCGCCAGGTTGTTGATGTTCGACTGGCTGGCGTTCCCGCGCGCGGAGTTGGCGTTCACGTCGTCGACGACGATCGCGCTCATCGTCAGCACGATGATGTCGTCACCGGAGCCCTGCGCGTTCGCGTAGGTGGCGGGGAAGTCGATGCGGACGAGGTTGGTCAGCAGGTTCTCGCTCAGGGTCAGGCCCGCGGTCGGCAGCGGCACCGGCGCCGCTCCGCCCGGCCCGTCGGTGTCGAGGGTCGCCGAAGCGCTGCCGGGGACAAGGAACTGCTGGGAGCCGAGCGGGTCGGTGATCCGGGCCGAGCCGTAGAGGGTGGTGCCGGCCGGAATCGTCGTCGTCACCGTGTAGTCGATGCGCTCGCCGATCGTCGCCTGCGAGGCCAGGTTGTTGCCGGGCTCGTTGATCTGCGTGGTGCGCGTCTTCGTCATCGGCACCGCGAGGACCGTGACCTGGGCGGGATCGTCGGCCGGCCGCGCGTTCGCGTTCGGGTCCTGCGTCGGGTCGATGTTCTCGGCCGGGATGTTGATGAAGGGGCCGTTGCCGTTGGTGTCGTGCTCGTACTGGCGCACGCCGGCGTTGTTGACGAAGACGTCGCCGCTCGAGTAGCCGTCGGGGATCGTCACGTCGTAGGTGAGCGTCGTCGTCGAGTTCGCGGCGACGTCGACCCCCGTCCACTCGATCCGGTTCTGGCCCGCGTTGCAGGTCGCCGAGCTACTTCCCGGCGTGGAGATGTTGGCGACCATCGCGCAGGTGAACTCAGCGGGCAGCAGGTCCCAGATCTGCGCGTTCTCGGCGTCGACGGAGCCGGTGTTGGAGACGTCCACCTGGTAGGTGACGACGTCGCCGCCGACCACCCCGTCGTAGTTGCTGTTGGGCGGCTGGACGGGTCCGTTGTTGACGTCGCGAACGCCCTTGACGAGCCCGATCTCCGGCTGCGCGATCTCGAACGGGGTGGAGTCACGCAGCGGGAAGCTGACCCCGTCGGAGTTCACGTAGGAGCTCTTCATCAGGTTGTCGAGCAGGTCGCCGTCGATCGCGGCGGCGCGGCGGCCGACCCGGACGCGGAAGACGACCTCGAAGGTCTGCGCCTTGCCGACCGCGTCGGCGCCGTCGTCGAGCTTCCAGGTCAGGTTGGAGCCGTTGACGTCGGGCTGCGGCGGCGTCCCGGTGACGATCGTGACGTTGTTGTTCGGCGTCGCCACGGTCGAGCCGGCGACGTAGGTCGTTCCCGGCGGAATGAAGTCGTTGATCTGCACACCGCCGGTGCTGATGTCGGCGGGGAAGTTCATCCGCAGCCGGTAGCAGAGGGTCTGGCCGGGGCGAACCGTGGGGCCGGTCTCGGTGTAGGAGCCGGAGCCGGTCGGGCAGGGGGCCTCGTTGACGTTGGTGGAGACCGACTTGTCGATCGTCGGCCCGTCGCCGGTCTGGGAGGCGCTCGAGCTGTCGG
This sequence comes from Solirubrobacterales bacterium, assembly GCA_046330415.1. Taxonomy (GTDB): domain Bacteria; phylum Actinomycetota; class Thermoleophilia; order Solirubrobacterales; family 70-9; genus RHKX01. The sequence continues at coordinate 23,353 of JAXLSW010000007.1, forward strand.
TGTCGGTGGTGCCGTCGGCCTCGTCGGCGTCGATCTTGTTCGGGTCGCCGATCGGGCAGGGCGACGGGGAGCCGGGCGCGCAGATGATGAAGTCGTTGCCCTCGATGTCGACGTCGTTGCCGGCCGTGTCGCGGGCGAGGACCGGGCTGGAGTCGGTGAAGTTCTCCTGGTAGTTCTCGCGCGTCCGGGTCGGGAAGGTGATCGTGTAGGTGGAGGACGGCTCCAGGCGGGCGAGGTTCGGGTTCGCGGTGTTGTCCCAGATCAGAGTCCAGGTGCCGTCCGCGTTCTCGGTCGCGCTCGTGTAGTCGGGGCTCGGGGACTCGCCGCCGACCGGGTCGCACTCGGAATCAGCCGGTGGCGGGGTCGTCTCGAGGTTGGCGCTGCCGAGCGGACAGTAGGCGTCGCCGAGGGTGTCGGTGACGACGATGTCGTCGACGAACCGGTACTCGCCGGTGTCGATCTGCAGGCTCCAGTGAGAGATCATCCCCGGCTGCAGCGCGTCGTTGTCGACGCTCTTGAGGACGCGCAGGTCCTCGCTGGTGACGGTCGTGGTGGCGTCGTCGCTGACCGGGAGGCCCCCGGGTGAGCCGTCCTGGTAGTTGCCGCTCGCCTCGGCGTTGTTGGTGAATGCGGGCTCGCTGCCGCCGTCCTCGTAGGTCTCGGGACCGGAGTTGTTGTCGAGGTTGGCGGCCTGCGTGCCGCCGGTGCCGGGCGCGGTGCCGTTGCCGGGGGTGGCGCCGTTCCAGTCCATCGTGTTCGCGCGCAGCGGGATCGCGGCGACGTACTGGAGCTCGAAGACCTGGCCGGGGTTGAGGTTGGTGACGTCGGTCCAGACGACATGCGTGTAGACGCCCGCCGGGAGGCCGGGCGGGTTCTGGACCGTCTCGACGGTGGTCGGGGCGACGCAGTTCGGTGCCGCGGGGGCGTTGCCGGGGTTGATCGGGCCCGAGCCCGGGTACTCCTGCGCGCTGCCGGGGTTGGTGGGCGCGTCGGTGGTGTTGTCGACGGTGCCGCAGGCGAGGAACTCGAGGCCGGCCGGGACGTAGTCCTCGATGTCGAGGCCGTTGGTCGGGTTGATGCCGTTGTTGGTCGCGGTCAGCGTGTAGACGGTCTGGTGGTCGTGCAGGCCACGGAGGAGCTCGCCCTCGGGCGCATCGGCGACCGCCTTCTCGAGCTTGATCGCCTTGATCGTCGTCGCCGCCGACGCTGTGGCGGAGCCCGTGTAGGACTCCTCGGCGGGGGTCCCGGAGCAGGTGGCGTTGCCGCCGGTCTGGGTGGCCTGGCCGTTGGCGCCGAAGTCGGGGACGTAGCGGGCGTCGCAGTTGATGTAGGCGCCGGCGTTGTCGGTGTAGGTGTCGCCGACCTCGTAGGTGGAGGTGCTGTGCTTAACCTTGAAGTCGAAGGAGAAGGTGGAGTTCGCCGTCAGGTCGGCGACGTTGCTCCAGATCAGGGTGGTCGAGCCGGAGGTCGGCGCGTTGTTGATGATCTGCGGCTCGCCGACGCTCCCGGGGGCCGATCCGGCCACATAGCTGATCCCGGGCGGGAGGACGTCGTTGAAGCTGAGGTTGTAGCCCGTCGGCTGGCCCGTCGGGTTCGATGCGGTGAGCGTGACCGTGCCGTCCTCGCCGTAGAGGACGTCGGGGGCGCTCTTGGCCAGCGAGATGTTCGGCGTACCCGCGGCCTGCGCACCGGTTGGTGCGATCAGGAGGGCGAGCGCCGCGAGCAGCGCGATGCGGATGAGTACTCGGAGAGACAATCGATTCACGGTCTGGCTGGGTTGGTTTCGCAACGCAGGGACCGTTCCCTGCACTTGCCACTTCGGTCCCAGCGGCGTAGGCCTTTAGCCGTGGGCGGCTACCCTGCGTACGCGGTGGCCGATCTCGCCAGCGAGCTTCATCCCTTCGCCGAGTCCATGCTCGAGCCTGGCGAGGAGTTGCTCGGCGCCTGCGTCGCCTCCCAGCAGCAGCGGCTGCGCGGGTGGATGGTCGCGATCGCGATCGCGCCGGAGCGGATCGTCATCCAGCGCATGGCCACGGGGCGGGAATTCAAGGGCGAGGGCGAGCCGCTGTCACTGCGCCGCGAGGACATCGCCGGCGCCAGAGCGGGCGGGGCGGGAACGTGGGGCGCCTCGCCGACGACGCTGGTCATGGACCGGGCGACGGTGGTGCTCAAGCTCCGCACGACCGGCGGGGAGAAGTTGAAGCTGATGCTGATGCGCTCGGGAAAGGCGCTCGGCATCGGCGAGGGAGCCGACATCCAGGCGGAGGGAGTCGAGGCGCTGGCGCGCTGGTTCGAGGAGGGCGGCAAGCCGCTCTAGGCAGGTGCCTCGATCGCCGAACGTCACTGAGTGCGCCCTATAGGGGGTAATAAGCGACGTTCGGCGGGGCGGGGGCGGGGCGACCGCGATGCTCCGGCCGCGCGGGCTCGCGGCTAGCGCAGGCGGATGCCGTGGCGGTCCTTGAAGAGGTTGCCCGCGTCGTCGGTGGCTGAGACCTTGAGGCGGGCGACGGCCTGCGTCGCCTCCCGCGCGAGGCGGACGCCGCGGTCGGACAGCTTCAGCTTCAGCGTCCGCTTCTCGCCGGCTCGCAGCTTCTTCGAGGTGCCCTCGAGCTTGGTCTTCTTCGCCTTCACGCCCTTGCCCGAGAGCTTCACCCGGCCGACGACCTTGACGCGGCAGTCGCTGGGGCAGCGCAGCCGCAGCCTCAGGGTCCGCGCCGCGCGCTGCTCGGGCTTGCCGATGAACTTCGGCGCGAACGGCCTCATCGTCATGGTCGCCACGTCCGAGCCGTTGCAGTAGGGCGTGTGCCCGGCGGACACGAACGCGGTCGAGCAGCCGCTGTCGTCGGTGACGGTCAGCGTCACCGGCGCGTGCTTCTTCCCCTTGCCGTAGCGGCGCGTGAGCTGCGCACCGCCGTTGGGCGCGGTCATGCCGTCGCCGAAGTCCCAGTCGTAGCGGGCGACGAGGTCGCCGTCGGGGTCGGAGGAGCCGAGCGCGTCGAAGCTGACGCGACGGTTGTTCAGCGCGGTCGTGAAGGACGCGGTCGGGGGCTGGTCGGGCGTCATCGCGACCGAGCCGCCGAGCTGGCCCGCCACCCCGACGTCGAAGGGGGAGGCGGGGAGCGCCGTCGGGACGACTCCACCGTCAACCGCGAAGCCGAAGACCTGTGGGGCGGCACCATCGCTTGCGTAGAGCCACCTGCCCGCGGCGTCGGCGGCGAGCACCATCGGGCTGCCACCCGTCGGCGCGTCCGGGATGCCCATGCTCGGCGAGCCGTTGGCGGTCAGGGTGAACCGGCCGATCCCACCGCTCGCGGCGTTGGCGATGTAGAGGAAGCGGCCGTCGGGGGAGACGAGGAGGTCGTAGGGACCGCTGCCCACCGTGGGTTGGGAGCCGCCGACCTGGCTCAGGGAACCGTCCGCCGCGATCGCGTAGGTGCGGATCGCGTTCGCGCTGCCGGAGCCGACGTAGAGGAAGCGGCCGTCGGGAGAGACGGCGGTGGAGGTTGGGTTCGCGCCGGCCGGCAGGTCAGCGCCGGGGCTCAGCGAGCCGTCGGGCCCGATCGCGAACGGGCGAACGGTCCCCGCGCTGAGGCTGGCCGCGAACAGATGGCGTCCGTCGGGGGCGATCGCGAGCCCGCTCGCGCCCGCGTAGGCGATTCCGGCCCCGAGGGTCGTCGGGGCGCCGTCGGCGCCGCGGCTCCAGGCGCGGACGCCACCTCCCGCTCCGCTCTGGGCCGCGTAGACGAACCGGCCGTCCGGCGTCACCACCGTGGCCAGGAGGTTCGCGGGGCCGGCGTCGCCGGCGATCGGGGTGACCGACCCACTCTCCGCCAACGCGAAGGCCCGCAGACCGGAGCCGGAGGCGACGTACAGGCTGCGGCCATCGGGGGAGATCGCCGAACCGAAGAGCGGGTTGGTCCCGGCCGTGGCGCCGTCGATCGGCGCAAGCCCGCCGTCGGAGCCGACCGTGAAGCCGGCGACCTTGAACTGCCCCGACGCGGCTCCAGCCACGTAGAGCCGCTGGGAGGCGGCGGCGTTCGCCGCGGGCAGAGCCAGCAGCGCGGTGGCGGTCAGAAGAAGCAGGAGCCTGCGCATCACGTGCATGAGAACACGGATCCGGCGCTGAGGTAGCGGCGCCGTCCGGGTGCGGGGCGCCGGACCTGTCACCCGGAAGTGGACTTCTTCTCCGTTCCCCGGCGACAGGTCCAGCGGAGGCGGGACGATCTAGCCCTCGGCGAGCCTGATCAGGCGATCGACCCGCAGCGGGCCGTAGCTGTCGCGGCTGCCGTCCGGCCAGCGGACCGTCGCCTCGGTGACCCTCCCGCAGCTCCCGAGCCCGAAGTAGAGGCGGTAGTGGCCCTGCGAGTAGCGGGAGTCGTCGCTTTGGCCGACGAAGCCGAACTGGCGGTGGGAGCCGCAGCGCACCTGCACCCGCGCGCCGATCGCCTGGGCGTCGCCGGCGGGCCCGCGCAGGTCGACCTCGAGCCAGTGACCGCTCGGGGTCCCGTTGCGGAAGGTGCGGACCGTCTTGTCGTTGGAGAAGGCGCTCGGTCCGGTGGCGATGACGGCGTCACGGAGCCCGTCGCCATCGGCATCGAACCAGGTGGTGACGGCCGCCTTCGCTCCGGGCGCCTCGAGAGCGCCGGTCGGCCGGAAGGCCGCCGGGCCGGTGCGGTGGTAAAGGCCCTGGGGCACGAGGTCGAGGTCGACCATGCCGTCGTTGTCGTAGTCGACGAAGCTCGCGGCGACGCTTCTCGACGGCAGTCCGAAGCGACGCGGCGGCACCGCGTGCAGGCGGCCGCGGCGGTTCTCGAGCAGGGTGTTGCCGGTGTGGGAGACGGCGAGCGCGTCGAGGTCCCCGTCGGAGTCGTAGTCGCAGAGCGCGAACTGGGTCACCTTCCCCTTGCGGGCGTCGGCGCGGACGCGGTCGACCGGATGGGGACCGTCCGCGCGGAACCCGTAGACGTGGACCGCGTCGCGCTCAGCCGCCAGCAGCTCGGGTCGCCCGTCGCCACGGATGTCGGCCCAGCGGAAGGTCGTCGCGATCGATCGCGGTGCCGGGAAGGGCTCGAAGTGAGCCGGGGAGGCCTGACGGAAGATCAACGGCGGCGCGCCCTCGCAGCCCTCGAAGACATCGAGCAGGCCGTCGCCGTCGACATCGACCGCCGCCGCCTCGCGCCCCCGGCAATCGCCCTTCTCGAGGCCGCTGCCCATGCTCTCGTCGCTGAACGCGGCGCCGCGGCTGACCAGCAGCTCGTCCTGGACCTGACCGCGGTAGCCGGTCAGCTTGATGCCACCGCCGAGCCCGCCGCTCGCCGCGAACAGGTCGGTGCCCCGATCCCCGCCGAGGTCGGCGAAGGCGAGGCCGTGGCGGTCGCGCAGGGTGAGCAGGAAGGAGCGCTCGGTGGCCGCGACCGCATCGCTGCCGATGAAGACGTCGGCGGGCTCCGGCTCCTCGAAGTTGACGGCGATCGGCAGGTCCACGTGGCGAAGGGCGATGTCGATGACGGCGCCGGCGCGGGCGTCGAAGCTGACGACCGGCTGGCCCGCGTCGCTGCGGCTCTCGTCGACGTCGGCGCCCGCCTCGCGTTCGACCTGGACCTTCGAGCTGCCGAACGTGAGGCGGCCGCGCGCCGCCGTCCCGACCGTGCGGATCTGCACGTAGGAGCTGGCGCCCTTGCCGGAGGGCGAGCGCACGAACAGGTAGGCGCCGTCCTGGCTCATGTCGGGAGCCTTCATCCGCTCCAGCCCCGGGAAGCCGCGGCTGGGGCTTAGGCCGAGCGAGGCGAGACCGTCGCTGAAACGACCGCCGCCCTCGTTGACGAGCAGCGCCGAGGAGTACTTGTGGTTGGTCGTGAAGAGGTCGAGCCGGCCGTCGCCGTCGACGTCGGCGGCCCCGACGTCGAGCAGGTGGTGGCCCGGCAGGTCGAACTCGGGAGCCGCCCGGAACTGGGCCCGCGCCGCGGCGGGCGCCGGGAGGGCTCCCAGCGCGAGGACGGCCGCTGCCGCCATGGCAGCGGCGAGAGCCCCCGTCCCCGTCCCCCGGTTCGTTCCCCGTCTGGCCCTCTGTGTCCTCTGTGTTCCCCGCGGCGTCGGCATGCCCCGATGCAATCGCGGAAGCCGCGCCGTGTCTGCCCACCCGAGGTGTCAGCCACCCACACCCGGGGGCGCGCAGGGCGAGCCCGGGATTGGTGGTTCGAGAGCCAACCTCGCCCCAGGTGGAGAAACGATGTACGATATATACACCGTGCGTAGAACCCAGATCTACCTCGACGAGGATCAGGGTGAGCGCCTGGCGGCGGCGGCGGCCGAAGCCGGGACCACGGTGTCAGCGCTGATCCGCGATGCGATCGACCGCTATCTCGGTGCCGAAGCCTCCGGGTCCCGCATCGGATCCCTGCGGGCAGCGCTGACCGAGGCCGCCGGCTGCGCGCCGCACCTCCCCAGCGGCGCGGACTACGTCGACGCAATTCGCCCCGACTACAGAGACCGGAGGCGGGAGCTGTGGAAGCGCGACGGCTGATGCAGCGGCTCCTCGACACCTCGGTTCTGATCGATGTACTGCGCGGCGACGAGAACGCCGTCGCGTTCGTCGCGGCCCTGGACGATGTCCCGCTTTGCTCGGAGATCACCCGCATCGAGGTCCTACGCGGCCTGAGGTCCGCGGAGCGGGGATCGACATCGCGCCTGCTCGGAGAGCTCGAGTGGCACCCGATGGACCGGCTCGTCGCACGGCGGGCTGGAGAACTCGGGCGCCGATGGCGTCGCAGCCACCCGGGGATCGACACCGCGGACCTGGCCATCGCCGCGACCGCTGAGCTCACCGGATCGGAGCTGGCGACAACCAACGTCCGGCACTTCCCGATGCTCGACGGCCTCGAGCCTCCCTACTGAGGTATTCCCCCAGGGGCCAGGGCGCCGGTCGGCTACCTAACTTGGATGGAAGCATGAGCGCGGCATCGACAGAGCAGGAACGGCTACTCGACGCGGGGCCCGCCGCGGGGGACGAGTTCGAGGGCGAGGTCGCCGTCGTCTTCCAGCGCTGGTGCTCCGACGACGGGCAGTTCGCGGTCGTCGTCGTCGAGCTCGAGAGCGGCGAGGAGATGGTCGCGGTGGGGCCGATCGGCCACCTCGAGGAGGAGACCCGGGCGCGGCTCGTCGGCACCTTCGAGCTCCATCGCAAGCACGGCCTGCAGCTCGCCGCGCGCGAGGCCGAGCCGCTCGACCCAACCGGGACCGACGGGATCCGCCGCTACCTGAAGACGATCCCGGGGATCGGCGGCAAGCGCGCCGACGACCTGCTCGCGAAGTACGGGGCCGACGTCTTCGACGCCATCGACCGCGACCCCGAGGGCGAGTTCCTGAAGATCCGCGGGGTCAGCGAGGCGACCGCGGCCGAGGCCGCCGAGGAGTGGGCCAACCGCCGCGCCGAGCGCCGCCTCTACGCGCTGCTCGCCCCGCACGGGCTGGCCCGCCACGTCGGTGAGCTGATCGCTCTGCACGGCATCCACGCGGTCGAGGAGGTCCGCGACGACCCCTACGCGCTCACCGACGTCCCCGGCATCGGCTTCCTCGGCGCCGACAAGGTCGCGCTCGCCTCCGGCATCCCGCCCGACTCCCAGCGCCGCGTCCGGGCGGCGGCTGTGCACACGCTGCGCGAGGCCGAGAACCACGGCCACACCTACCTCCCCCGCGGTGAGCTGATCGAGGAGCTGCGGCGCCTGCTCGGCGGCACCGAGCCCGAGATGGCGGAGCTGCGGGCGACGCCGGAGCTGCACGTGGAGGAGGTGCCGGCGCTCAGCCCCGAGGACCCGCGCATCTACCGCGGCTGGACCTTCGCGGCGGAGGTGTGGCTCGCGGAGCGCTTCGCCGAGATGTCCCGCGGCGAGCCGGCCTGGAGCAAGCCGCCGACCGAGAGCGAGCTGGAGGGCTACGAGCTGACCGAGCAGCAGCGCGAGGCGGTGGCGAACGCGCTGACCCGGCGGCTGTCGGTGATCACCGGTGGTCCGGGAACCGGCAAGACCCACCTGACCAAGGCGCTGAGCGCGATGTGCGAGCCGCGCAAGCTCGAGATCCGCCTGCTCGCCCCGACCGGCCGTGCCGCCCGGCGGCTCACGCAGGCGACCGACGGGGCGGCGGCGATGACGATCCACAAGGCGCTCGAGTGGATCCCCGGGGAGATCCCCGGTCGCGACGAGGACGCTCCGATCGAGGCCGACCTCGTCATCGTCGACGAGGCGTCGATGCTCTCGCTCGAGATCTGCCGGGCGCTCCTCGCGGCGATCGGCCCCGACACCCACCTCGTCCTGATCGGCGACGTCGACCAGCTCCCCCCGGTCGGTCCGGGCAAGCCGTTCTGCGAGCTGATCGAGACGGGGATCGTCCCGACGGTCCGGCTCGAGCACGTCTTCCGCCAGGCGCGGCGGTCGATGATCGTCGGCGCCGCTCACGCGATCCGCACGGGGCGGGAGCCGCGGCGGGAGCCCACCGAGGAAGAGGAGCGCGACTTCTTCATCCACTTCCGCAGCAGCGCCGAGGACCTCGCCGACGACGTGATCAGGATCGCGACCGAGCGGATCCCCGCCGAGTACGGCTTCGACCCGATCCGCCAGGTGCAGCTCCTCGCCCCCCAGTACAAGGGGGTGGCCGGGATCGACGCGCTGCACGCGCGCATGCGCGAGGAGCTCTGCGGCTCCGCCGAGAAGGTCTGCGACGGGCGTTTCCGGGTCGGCGAGAAGGTGATCACGACCCGCTCGATCCCCGACCACGCGATCGCCAACGGGACGATGTTCGTCGTCGACTCCGCCGACGAGGAGGACGGCTCCCTCTGGCTGGAGAACGACGTCGGCGAGATCATCGAGCTGCCCTTCCGCGAGGCGCGGGCGCTGCGCGGCGGGTTCTGCACCTCCGTGCACAAGGCGCAGGGGTTCGAGATCCCGGCGGTGATCGTCGTCCTCCACAGCACGCACGCGCCGCGGCTCGTCTCCCGCAACCTCCTCTACACGGCGGTGACGCGAGCGCAGAAGCTCTGCGTTCTCGCCGGCGACGCGCGGGCGCTGGGCCGCGCGCTCGCCAACACCGACGCCACCGACCGCCACTCGCGCCTGGCGGAGCGGATGGAGGCGTTGGTCTAGCTCTGGCCCTTCATGTGGTGCCAGGCCCGGCGCAGCCTGTCGGCGAGGTGGTCGGGCACCTGATCGTCGGGACCGGCCGCCAGAGCGCTCGGGTTCTCAGAGGGCTCGGGGAGCGCCTCCGCCTCCTCACCGCTGATCGTCAGGAGGACGCCGCGCTCGTGGATCGAGCCGACCTGCTCCTCGTCGACGAAGCGGTGTCCGCCGGGGAGGTGGCTGGTGTCGAGGACGATCCCCTCGAAGAGGTCATCGCCGGTGTCGGCGAGGACGTGATGGACGCGGCCGAGATCGCGGCCGTCGCTCGCGTACACCGGGGTGCCCGGTTCGAGCGTCAGGTACGAGGTGGGATCGCCGAGGTCTTCCACGGTCGCGATCTTATGCCGTGGCCGCCGGCGGCGAGCGGGTAGTGACGCCGACGCCGGGTCGGCGCAATACCTTTCCTGATCGATGCATCGCAAGACCGGACTGCTCACTGTCGTCGCGTTCTCCCTCCTCGCCGCCTCGCTGATCCCATCGGGAGCCGCCGCGTCTCCCGGGGTGCCCGTCGTCCACGAGACCGGGGGCGGCGGTTCCTCCGCCCGCGAGTACTGGACCCCGAAGCGAATGCGGGAGGCGCGTGAGCTGCGGGTCAGCCGGCCGGCCGGTGCCGCGGCTCTGCGCGCGGCAGGGGTGACCGCGCTCGCCGGTTCGGCGGCGTCGGGCTCACCGCTTTCGGCTGACGCGACCTCGACGGACATCGACCCCGCGACCTCGATCCCGCCGCGGCCCCCGGCGGCCGGGCCCGGTTCGGCGCCCCGGATCGTCGCGCCCCCCTTCCAGAGTGGGCAGGTCGACCCCGCCGCGATGGGGACCTACCCCTACTCCGCCAACGGCAAGGTCTTCGGCAGCTTCCCGCGCCGCGGCGGCAACTACTCCTGCTCGGCGACAGCGGTCGTCAGCCCATCCCGCAGCGTCATCTTCACCGCCGGCCACTGCCTGCACGACCGCCAGCTCGGGTGGGCGAAGCGCATCACCTTCGTCCCCGCCTACCTGAACGGCTCAGCGCCGTTCGGCTCGTGGCGCTCGACCCGCATCGTCTCCCCACGCGCCTGGGTCCGCTCGGAGAACTTCCACTACGACTACGGCGCCGTGAAGGTCAGCGGCGACGGCGGCCTCCTCGGCGACGTCGTCGGCGAGGAGGGGCTCGCGTGGAACATGCCGCGCGAGCAGACCTACCAGGCGATCGGCTACCCGTTCAACCGCGGCCAGACCGAGCTGATGTGGAACTGCATCTCCGCCAGCGCCGGGGTCGACCCGCTCGACCGCCTGCGCGGCCAGCCGGACACGGGCATCGGTTGCGACATGGGCAGCGGCTCCAGCGGCGGCGGCTGGACGATCCAAGACGAGCTCGGCAACCCGTTCGTCAACGGCGCGACCAGCTACGGCTACAAGCGGCTGAAGAACGTCCTCTTCGCCGCCTACCTCACTCCCAGCGTGCAGAACATCCTCAACTCCGCGGATCAGGGCTGAGCTCCGCCCGCATGGCGGTGACCGCCATCGCGAGCAGGAGCATCGGCAGGAACCAGGGGATGTAGAGGTAGAACCAGTGCTCCAGCGTGAGCTGGATGGCGATGATCACGGCGCCGGCGAGCGCGGCCACCTGGGTCAGCGAGCGCACCCGCGGCAGGAACGCAACCACGATCCCAAGCGTCACGGCCGCGGCCTTGACGATCGAGTGCAGCCACTCGAGATCGACCTGACCCCAGATGCTGAACGGGCTCTCGCGGTCGAGCTGGCTCTTGACGGTGCGGTCGTAGAACTCGGAGAGACCCGGGTCGACGGCGGGGTGGGCGAGAAACAGCGCGGCGGCGGCGGCGAAACCGAGGGCGACCAGGAGCGCGGAGCGGACCTGCGAGCGACGCAGGTTGCGCAGGCTGAAGCCGCGTTCGCCCGAGAGGTAGAGGGGGAGCAGGGCGAGGGGCGCGAACTTCGCCAGGCCGGCGGTCCCGAGCAGGGCGCCGCGGGCGATCGGCGTCGCGAACGCGACCAGGCTCCAGACGAGCAGCGCGCTGATCAGCGCGTCGTTTGAGTTGGCCTGCAGCGCGAAGTCGGAGTACGGGTAGGCGAGCCAGGCGAAGACGAGCACGAGGCCGAGCGAGTTCTCCGGCCTGCCCGGCGAGAAGGCCGCTGCCCTGGCGCGGAGTCGCTGCCAGCGGGAGGAGTGGGACGAGCCGGCGGCCTGGGCGCGGGGGTGGGTGTCCCATCCCCCAGCCGAGTACTCAGCGGTACTCGCAGGCGCCCGGTGGGTGTCCAGCAGTTCGGCCGAAGGCGGCGGATCGCCCCCCGAGTACTCCTGAGTACTCGACTCGGGGACGACACCCATCAACCCCTCTCCCTCCCCCTCCCGCCCGCGCCCGCGCCCGCGGCCCCGTCGCGTCACCGCACCGCCGAGCGCGTAGAGGCCGAGCAGGGTCGCGAGGTCGAACGCCACGGCCGCTGCGTGTGCGGCCGGCAGGTCGTCCCAGGCTCCGCTCCAGGGGAAGACCTCCTCGAACGGCACGTAGGCGAAGTAGTTGGCGGGCCCGTAGGTGTCGCCCGTCGGGTTGTTCTCGGGGAACGAGCCGGCGCCGTAGATCGGCTTCGCGTCGGTGATCTTGTCGGCGCCGATCACCCCGGCGTAGCCGACGTCGATGACCCCCGAGTCGACCATGTTCCCCGCGATCCGCACGATCAGGAGCCCGACCGCGACCCCGATCAGCAGCCAGCGCGGCGCCGAGGGCCGCAGGCCCTCGCGGGCGCCGCCGGGCGGGCCGACCCCGCCGAAGCCGATCCACAGCAATCGCAGCAGCAGGTAGACGAGCGGTGGGTAGTAGAGCGGGACCGAGACGCCGATCTCGGCGGCGTTGAAGTAGGCCTGGCTGATCCCGAAGGAGAGCAGCACGAGCAGGTCGAGGTGCACCCACTTGCGCAGGCGCCGGTAGTCGAGCAGGCAGAGCAGGAAGATCCCGGCGAGCGGGCCCCACACCCAGGGCGCGTTGAGCAGGTGGCCGAACTGGCCCTCGCGGCCGCGGGCCATCGGCCAGGTGACGGCGGAACCGGTGAACGAGTCGGTGACCTCGCCGCTCTCGCCGTCGACGATGACGAGGTTCTTCTTGTCGCCGTCGACGTAGTAGGAGACCTCCCAGACGTTGACCGCCTCGGCCTCGAGGGCGGCGGTCAACCGCTGACCGGGCTGGAGCTCCTCGCGGCGCGCCTGGATCTCCGGATCGGAATCGGCGGCGGAGAGGGCCGCGGCGGCGTCGACCTTGTAGTTCTCAGGGGTCTCGGGGAGGCCGCTTGGGACCTCGGTGGCCCCGATGGCCGAGGGCTGCGGCGCGGTGGGCGGCTCCGCCTTCGGCGTGGTCGCAGCGAACGCCGGCGCCGCCGCGGCCGCCGCGAAAGCCGCGAAGAGGACGAGCGCGGCGAGCAGGGCCACGCAGGCCGCGCGCACGGGAGCGATTACTGCGGAGCGGGCGGCTGCTCGCCCGTTGCTCCCTGCTTGGCGGGCTCGGCAGCGGGCTCGGCGCCAGGCGCCTCAGGTGTCTGCGGGGTCTCGCCCTCCGGGCTCGGCTCACGAGCCGCGGCCGCGGCGGCCTTGGCCTTGTCGCTGACCGACCCGGAGCCGGACGCAGCCTGCTTCATCCGGTCGGCCTTCTCCTTGAGCGCGTCGGTTCCGCCCTGCTTCTCGACGACGTCCTTGGCGCGGTCCGCCAGCTTCTTGAAGTTCACCATCTGGTGAGATCCCTCCTCGGGTCCTCGGGGTTCGTGAGCGACCATTGTCGCAGGGCCGCTCGTCCGACTCAGCGGCCTCAGCGGTCGAAGGTCCAGAGCTTGTTGCCGATGAAGTTGACCGGCGTCGCGACCAGCACGGCGATCGCCTGGCTCAGCAGCTCGGGCATCCCGGCGCTGGTGACCAGCAGCTCGAGCACGAGCAGGTTGACCGCGAGCCCGACCAGGCTGACGGTGAAGAAGCGCGCCGCCTGGAAGCCGGCGTGCGCCTCCTTGGCCCCCTGGTGACGGAAGGTCCAGTGGCGGTTGAGGAGGAAGTTGTTGCTGACGGCGACCGCGAAGGCGCCGACGGCGGCGAGCAGGTGGTTGATCTCCGCCGGGCCGGTGAGCAGCGTGAAGACGATCAGGTTGACGACGTAGCCCGACCCTCCCACCACGGCGAAATGGAAGAGCTGCAGCCAGTTGCCCGGCTTGCGGGTGCCGAGGTGAATGCGCCGCAGCACCCCCCAGGTCCAGTCCGCAGCCTGGTCCCAGTGATCCCGCGCGCGCTTCTGCTGCGCCTCCTCAGGGGGCGTCTCGGTCGCGCTCATCCGATCGATCGTAGAGATGCGATCCCAAAGTGCCGGTCGACGAGCTCGGCGACGTCGCTGATCGCCCACTGCTCACCACCGGCGCCCTGGGCATGTTCAGGCCTCTCACCCTCGAGGCCGACGGTCAGAAGCGTCCCCAGCGAATCCTCGGCGCGCAGCGAACCGTGGCTGCCGCCGGGGGTGTGGGTCACCCCTCCCCAGTCCTCGCACTCCCAGTCGGGGGCGAGGCTGAGCAGGACATCGGCGGCGTTCGGGTTCTGGAGCGCCGCCCACAGGCGCGCGAGGGCATCGGGGTAGTCGGCGGAGACGAACGTGCCGTCGCGGACGTCGGCGGTCAGCGTCGCCAGGTCGCCGTCCACCGACCAGCGCTCGCCGCGCCGGTCGGCGACGTCGCCGCCGGGGACGAACCGGAGCCCGTGCTCGCCGCGACGCACCGCGGCCTCGACGCCGCTGTCGGCGTCGCGGCTCGGCCAGGGCGATCAGCTCGACCTGCTCGTCGAGGTTGCGGTTGACATAACTGCGCACGTTCGCGGCGAGCTCGTCCCGCTCGCGACCGGGCTCGCGGAGCACCCACACCCCCGCCCCACGCCCGCTCGGACCGACGGCGAGCTCGTGCTGGACCTCGTCGAGCTCGGCGTTCGGCTGCAGGACGTCCCAGTGGCCGCCGAGGCTCGCCGCCAGCGGCAGCCCCTTGGTGACGTGGCTCTGCGCGTGGTCGGCGACGACGATCACCCCGTTGGCCTCGAGGAATGGATCGATGCCGCCGTGCGCGTCGACGAGCTCGGCGAGCGCGTCGTCGGCGAGCGCGATCGACTCCTGGGTCTCGGCCGGGCCATCGCGGTGAGAGAAGTAGTCGTTGTCGGGGAGCGAGAAGAGCATGAAGTCGTAGAGGTCGTGCTCGACGAGGTCGCGGCCGACGCAGGCGGAGTAGGCGTCGCGGGTTGCCGGGCGCGCCAGCGTCGGCTTGCAGTCGACCTTCCGCGAGGAGTAGAGCTCGCCGTAGAACAGCTCGTCCGGGCCCCAGACCGCGTGGTGGAACTTCGCCGCCGAGGCCGCCGCCTTCAGCAGCCCCTCGAGGCCGACCTCGTGCCGGGTGCGGCCGCGGTAGATGAGGAACGGAGTGCACGCGGTGCGGAAGCCGGCGTCTCCGAGGCGCTCGAAGCACGTGAGGGTCTCGTGGTTGAGATGCCCCATGTTGAGGTTGTAGACCGTGTCGTAGAGCGAGCGGAAGAGACCGAAGAGACGGGTCGCCTCGAACGAGCTGCCGTACTCGACGTAGCGCTCCTCCGCCCGGTGGTACCAGTTCATCCCCGGGATGTGGTGCTGGTCGGGGCGGACGCCGGTGGTGATCTCGGAGGTGCAGACCGGGGTCACCGACGGGAACGAGGAGACGCAGTCGGGGACGAGCTCGCCGCGGTCGAGGAGCTTCTTGAACGTCGGCGCGTCGCCCGCCTCGACGGTGCGCAGCAGCATGTCGCTGCGGAGCGAGTCGACGACGACGAGGATGAGCTTGCGCTGGTTGGACTGGTTGGAGCCGGAGGGCATCGGGCGCCTAGGTTGCCAGACGCCCGCATCGGCTCGCCGGTGCGGCTCGGCGCCGGATCAGTCCGCGAAGTCGAACTGGATCGCCTGCGAGCCCTGCTCGCAGCGGACGTCGTCGGCGCCGTAGAAGACGCCCGGCTCGAGGCCCGCGTAGCGCGCCGAGGATGGCGCGATCCAGATCCGGCGACCGAGAACGTCGGGGCGAGTGCGCCGACCGACGCGACGGCGAGCTGATGGGCGCCTGCTCGCAGGTGAGGTTCTGGCCGAGCCGGTAGATGCCGGGATCGTCACCGCAGCTCACGACGACGTCGGCGGGCGCGAGCGAGGCAGCGAGGCCGGAGATCGTCTGCGAGGCGTCGGACACCGCGGTCTCCAGGTCAGCGCGCAGGTCCGGGTCCGCGCGCAGCTCGTCGCCGGAAGGCGTCGGTCGAGGGCACCACCCCGGCGCGATCGGCGTGCGCTGGAGCGGAGGCGAGCAGCCGGCGCAGCGACGCGAGCTGTCGCGACTGCAGCCCGGCGACCTGGCGCGCGAGCGGCTGCAGGTCGTCCACCTCGCCCGCGAGGGAGGACAGCTCGTCCTGCGTCGCCGCCGACGGCGTCCCTGCGCTGTTGGCCTCGTCCTCCAGCTTCGCCAGCTTTCCGGCGAGCTCGGCGCCGCGATCGAGCGCGCGGAGCTGCAACCTCGCGGCGGAGTTCGTCGTCGGTGAGCGGTGCGCCATTGCGCTCGACGGCGTCGGCGACGCCGGCCGGTTCGCGCGAGAGTCGCGTCAGCTTCCCTGGGCGACGGCGAGCGCTGCTGCGGGCCCGCGTCCTGGGGATCGGCGATGGCGGCCATCAGCGGCTGTGACCTGACGCCTGCGCCCGTGAGCACGTGGACACCTGCGCGAGGGCCGGTCGGCTCGCCGCGCTATCGTCGTCACCGGTCGGCGTGGTCGGCTCCCCGCTCGGTTCGCCGCTCTCACCGCAGCCCGCGAAGGCCGCGGCCGGGACCAGCGCCAGCGCAGCGAGCAGCGCGCCGACCACGCGGCGGGTGCGTCCCCGGCCGTTCAAGTCACCCATCAAACCCGTCTCGATCCTCACCGATCCCCGCACGGGGGTCAATAGCCGTCATCGGCCGTGGTGGCGGTGATGCAGAGGGTCTCGAGATCGGGCGGCCCGGCGACGAGCGTCTGCTCGGCGGAGGCGATCCGCCAGGAGCTCGGGTCGGAGGGATCGGGCTCCAGGGTCCAGGTGCCGGCGAACGTGCGCTCGGCGGTCACCTCGCAGGGGGCTCGCTCGACGGTGTCGACCTCGACCGCGAAGGCGGGTTCGCCCTTGGGACCACCGTCGGGATCGGCCGTCGCGAGCGTCGAGGACAGGCGCTGCTCGAGCCCGGCGCTCCAGGTGTCGTAGCCGCCGAACTGCTCGCGCACCCGCGGCGAGAGAAGCGCCCAGGCGGCCTCGGTGTCGCCGGCCGCGAGGTCGTCGAAGTAGGTGGTCAACGTGGTGGCGGGATCCGCGTCGGGGATCGGGGTGTCGGCGGGATCCGCCTGCGGCTCCGGCCCGGTCGCGTCCGAATCGGCAACCGTCGTCACGGCGGCTCCGGGCGCGGTGACGGTCCCCTCCCCCGCGGAGCCGCATCCGGCGCTCAGCAGGCACGCGGCGAGGGCCGCGAGGGGGAGGGCGCGTTTCATCGGGAGCCGGGGGCTAGCGGAGAATCCGCAGGCCTTCGTACTTCTCGCCGGACTTGCGGCGGCGCCCGAGGGCGACGGCGAGAACGGCGATCCCGGCGATCAACGCGAGCGGCGGGACGAGGAGGGCGAGCGCGGCGATGACCACGCCGGCCACGGTGAAGGCGACGACGAGGACGTTGGCGGCATCGGCCTCGGGCGATGGCTGGGTGTCGCCGATGTCACGGCCGAGCCCGCCGCGGCCGGCGCCGGCCGCCTTGGCCCGGTTGATGGCGCCATCGAGTACCTGGCCGGCGACCATCGCGGTCCCGAAGGTCACCAGCGCGCCGACCACGAGGCCGGGCCAGGCCGTGTAGCCCTCCTCCGCGAGCGAGGCGGCGAAGGCGATCGCGCCGATCGCGGCGAGGATCAGCAGCACGGGGAGCCGCAGGAGCTCGCGCCCTCGCGCGATCACGAACAGCAGGACCACCGCGAGGAGCGTGACCAGGAACCAGGTCGCGGTCATGAAGCTGTAGTCGGTGCCGTCGGGGTCGAAGCCGACCTCGGCACTGGCCATCATCGAGGCGAAGAGCGCCGCGATCGGGCCGCCGATGCCGATCGCGAGGGCGAGGCCGAGGCCCTGGCAGATGGCGAGGAAGAGGTCCATCGAGCGGGCAGGCTAGTTCATCCCCGGTGGCCCGAGCGGCTCCGGGCCGTTGCTTTGGGGGACACTTGGCGCATGGACCACGCCTCCCGAGAGCGCGATCCGGCCGGCGACGGAGCCCCCACCGAGACGGGACGTCACCGCCGCCCCCACTCGACCGCCAGCGACCTGCAGCGTTACGCGGGCCTGTTCGCGGCGCGGACGCGGGTGATGCGCTCCTCGGCCATGCGCGACCTGATGGAGATCACCGCGCGGCCGGAGGTGATCTCGCTCGCCGGCGGTCTCCCCGACACGTCCACCTTCCCCCCCGAGTCGTTCGCCGCGCAGATGACGCGCATCGCGCAGGAGTCCGCGGCGAAGGCGCTGCAGTACGGGCCGACCGAGGGCTTCGCCGAGACCAAGGAGGTCATCTGCGACGTGATGCGGGCCGAGGGGATGGACCCCGACCGCGACGACGTCCTCGTCACGACCGGCGGGCAGCAGGCGATCGACCTGATCTGCAAGGCGCTGATCGACCCCGGCGACGTCGTCATCGCCGAGGGGCCCACGTATCCCGGCGCCGTCCCCACCTTCTGCTCCTACGAGGCCGACACCCGGCAGGTGGAGATGGACGAGGACGGGATGAGGATCGATGCCCTCGAGGAGCTACTCGCCGAGCTCGAGCGCGAGGGGCGGCGGCCGAAGTTCATCTACAGCGTCCCGACCTTCCAGAACCCCGGCGGCGTGACTATGTCGCTCGAGCGCCGGCGGCGGCTCGTGCAGATCGCCCGCGAGCGGGAGATCCTCGTGATCGAGGACAACCCCTACGGCCTGCTCCGGTTCGGTGGTGAGCAGCCGATCCCGCTCTACTCGCTCGACGGTGGCGACTACGTCCTCTACGTCGGCACGCTCTCGAAGATCCTCTCCCCCGGCATCCGCATCGGCTGGGTCTGCGCGCCGCCACCGGTGATGGCCAAGCTCGTGCTCGGCAAGGGGGCGTCGGACCTCTGCACCTCGACCCTGAGTCAGTTCTTCGTCCGCGAGTACTTCGCCGAGGGCCGCTGGCTCGACTACGTCGCCGAGCTGTCACGGATCTACCGCTCGCGACGCGACGCGATGATCGAGGCGCTGGAGCGCTACTTCCCGCCGCAGGCGACCTGGTCGGAGCCCGAGGGTGGCCTGTTCCTGTGGGCGACGATGCCCGACTACATCGACACGACAGACCTGCTCGCGAAGGCGCTGCGCGACAACGTCGCCTTCGTTCCCGGCGAGGCCGCCTACACCGACGGTCGCGGCAGCGGCTCGATGCGGCTCAACTACTCGGCGCAGACCGAGGACGAGATCCGCGAGGGGGTGCGGCGGATCGGCGCCGTCATCGACCAGCAGGTGACCCTGTACGAGACGATGACCGGCGAGCACAGGATCGTCCCGGCCGCGGAGACGCACGATGACGGCGAGGGATCGGTCCTGCCGTTTCACCGGCGCCCCCCGGAGGGCAACGGGGACACGGGTCAGCCGGGGCAGACGGGCCCGGGGCGCGCGGGACGATGAAGGTCGCGGTGCTGATGGGCGGCCGCTCGCTCGAGCGCGCCGTATCGCTGCGTTCCGGCGCCCGGGTCGAGGACGCGCTCACCGATCTCGGCCACGAGGTCGTCGCCATCGACGCCGACGAGTCGCTCGTCTCCCGGCTCAAGGCCGAGCGGCCCGACGTCGCCTTCATCGCCCTGCACGGGCCCGGCGGTGAGGACGGCACCGTTCAATCGCTGCTCGAGCTCCTCGGCATCCCCTACACGGGACCCGGGGTCGCCGCCTGCGTGCTCTGCATGGACAAGGTGCAGTCGAAGCACCGCATGCGCGAGGCCGGGATCCCCACACCCGACTGGGTCGCCTTCGGCGCCGCCGCGTTCCGCGAGCTCGGCGCCGCGGACGCGATCTCCGAGATCGAGGCGGGCCTCGGGCTCCCCCTCGTCGTCAAGCCGGCGGCGCAGGGCTCGGCGCTCGGCGTCCGCTTCGCCGGATCGGCGGAGGCGGTGCCGCAGGCGTTGATCGCCGCGCTCTCCTACGACGACCGCGTGCTGATCGAGCGCCACGTCGAAGGCCGCGAGCTCGCGGTCTCGATCGTCGCCGGCGAGCCGCTGCCGATCGTCGAGGCGATCCCCGAGAGCGGCGACGAGTTCAACTACGACGCCCGTTACGAGATCGGGCGCACCGCCTACGCCTGCCCCGCCGAGCTCAGCGAGGACGAGACGGCCGCGGTCCTCGACGCCTCGGTCCGCACCTGGGAGGCGCTCGGCTGCGAGGGCTTCGCGCGAGTCGACCTGATGCTGGGTCCCGACGCCTCCGGGTCGGACGTCGCGCAGGTCCTGGAGGTCAACTCGATCCCAGGACTCACCGACACGTCGCTTCTGCCGATGGCCGCCGAGGCCGCGGGGCTCAGCTTCGAGCGGTTCGTGGAGCGCGCGATCGAGCTGGCGCTGAGCTGAGCGGGGAACAGGCGCCGGATGCGCTCAGCAGCCGGGCAGGGTGCCGTTGCCCGCCTCGGCGGCGTGGTCAGCGAGCCAGGAGGCGACCTGGGTCGCAGCGTTCTGGCCGCTCTCGAAGGCGCCGTCGTCGGCGATCGCGGCGATCGCGATGGCGTACTTGCTCCCCCCCACCTCGATCTGGCCCATCTGGCGGACGAGGTAGGCACCGTCGGTTCCCGGTCCCCATCCCCCCTTCCAGAGGGCGGGGACGCCGGCGGAGCCGAGCCCCCACGTGTCGGAGGTGACCTTCCCCATGTCGCCCAGGACGAGCTCGCGGCCGCTCGCGTCGCCGATGCAGCCGTTGAGCAGGGCGCCCATGAAGGTCTGCTGGGCTGTGAGCGACCACTCGGTCTGCCCGTAGCTCGAGTAGCCGTCACGGCCCTGCGAGGAGACGGTGGTCTCCTCATCGCCGGCCTTGCGCAGCAGCTGGGTGACCGCGTCGGAGGCGGCCTCGACGCTGCCGTGGCTTTGCACGAGGCCGTCGAAGAGCCGCGCCGCCGCGTCGTTGTCGGACTGGGTGATCGCGGCGGTGACATCGGCGCGCTGCTCGCCCGTCAGGTTCTCGGCTCCGCCGGCCTCGTCGATGACCTGCAGCGCGATCGGGACCTTGATCGTCGACCAGGCCGCGCCGCTCTGCAGGGAGCCGAGGACGAGCGGTGCGGCGCCGGGGATGCCGATGGTTCCCCCCACCTGCGCGCCGGCCTGCTCGCCGACGCGGTCGAGCTCGGCGGAGAGCTTGCGCTGGACGGCCGCGCTCGGGCCGGAGGACGCGTCGGCGGCGCCATCGTCGACGGTGCTGGTGGACGTCTCGGTGACGACGGTCTCGCTCGCGCCCCCGTCGCCGTCTCCCCCACCGCAGCCCCCGAGGGCGAGAAGGGAGAGCAGCGCCGCGAGCGCGAGGAGGCCTAGGCGGGCTCCCGTCCCAGCCATCGCTGCTCGATCGTGCCGCGTTCGTGGATGGAGACGACGAGCAGCGGCTCATCGCCGATGTTGCGGAAGCCGTGCGGTGTGTCGGCCGGGACGACGATGACGCCGTCGGGCCCGAGCTCGACGGCGCTCTCGCCGCTCGTCCAGCGGCCGTTTCCGGCGAGCAGGATGAACGTCTCCGGGTAGGGGTGCACGTGGAGCTCCACGAACCCGCCAGGGGGTGTCCTGGTCACGAAGATCGAGGTGTCGACGCCGAAGCCGGGCGCGCGGGCGTCCCCCTCGAAGAGCGCGGCGGTCGGGCTGACGTTCATCTCGCCGAGCCCGAGGACGACCGGGTCGCGTTCGGGTCGCGCTCCCGGCTCTGAGCCCTGCGCTCCCAGCTCTGAGCCCTGCTCCGGCGCGGCATCCTCACCGGGGGCGGAGCTCATCGCGACCACGACTCAGTGAGGCGGCTCGTCGGCGCCGCCGGCGAAGTCCTCGGGGGTGACCTCGTCGAGGAAGTCCTTGAACTTCTCGACGACCTCCTCCTGGTCCTCGACCTCGTGCTCGAACTCGATCGAGGACTCCTCGATGACGTCCTCGGCGGCGAAGATCGGGCAGTCGGTGCGGACCGCGAGCGCCAGGGCGTCGGAGGGGCGTGAGTCGATCTCGACCTCGGTGCCATCGATCGAGAGGGTGATCGTGGCGTAGAAGGTGTTGTCGCGGAGCTCGGTCACCGAGACCCGCTCGCAGGTCGCATCGAGCTGATCGAGGATGTCGGCGAGGAGGTCGTGCGTCATCGGCCGCGGGGTGCTCGCTCCCTGCAGCTTCATCAGATCGCGGCGGCCTCCGGATGCCCGATCCAGATCGGCGTAGGAACCCGTTCCCGTCGGTCGCTCAGCAACACGATCGGCTGCTTGCCGACCATGTCGAAGCTGACGCCGTAGATCTGCATCCGTTCCACGAGATGGGCGCGATCCTGATCTTCGAACCAGGGACCTCGTCCTTATCAGAGACGCGCTCTAATCCGACTGGATAATCGCCCGCGGCCGCGCAGTCTAGAGAGGACGCGGGGACGGCGCGGGTGGTGAGGCGGCTCAGCGCCGCTTCATCCCCTTCGCCGCCGAAAGCAGCTCGTCGATGTCATCGAAGTGGATGCGAGCGGTGAAGCCGTTGGCGGCGGAGCTGACCTTGACCTCGCGTCCGAGAGCGCGCTCGAGCGCGTCCTCGGCCTTGCCGATCGCGGCCTCCTCGTCCGGGTGGATCTCTCGCCGCTTGCGGGTGGATCCCCCCTCCCCCTTCGCGCGTCGCTCGGTCTCGCGGACCGACCAGCCACCGGCGACGGCGTCGCGGGCGAGCTGACGGCGGCGGTCCTGGCCGCGAGCGACGAGCAGGGCCCGTCCGTGGCCCTCGGTGAGCTCCCCGGATTCGAGCAGCTCGAGGACCGGGTCCGGCAGCTCGAGGATGCGGATCAGGTTCGAGACGGCGGAGCGGCTCTTGCCGAGCCGGCGCGCAGTCTCCTCCTTGCTGAGGTCGAGATCCTCGACGAGCGCGGCGCACCCGCGTGCCTCCTCAACGGGGTTGAGGCTCTCGCGGGCCATGTTCTCGATTAGTGCGATTTGCAGGCGTTTTGTCTCCTCCTCGGTGCGGAGGATCGCGGGGACGGTCTCCAGTCCAGCCAGCTGCGCGGCACGCCAGCGACGCTCGCCGGCGATCAGCTCGTAGCGGCCGTCGTCGAGCGGCTGCACCACCAGCGGCTGCAGGATGCCCGCATCGGTGATCGTCTCGGCCAGGCGATCGAGTGCGTCCTTGTCGAAGGCCTTCCGCGGTTGCGTCGGGTTCGGCCGGATCAGGTCGATCGGCACCTCGCGGTAGGAGGGCTCGCCGACGTCGTTGGAGGCGGGCAGGATCGCGTCCAACCCGCGGCCGATGCCCGGCTTCCTAGCCACGAGCGACCACCTCCTGCGCGAGCGAGCTGTACGCCTGCGCGCCACGGGATCCGGGAGCGTGGGTGACCACCGGCGTGCCGAAGCTCGGAGCCTCGGCGACGCGGACGCTCCGCGGCACGACGGTGTCGAGCACCAGCTCGTTGAAGTGATCTCTCAGCTCGTGCTCCACGTCTTGGGAAAGCCTCGTTCTTTCGTCAGCCATCGTGATCAGGATGCCGGTCAGAACCAGCCCCGGGTTCAGTCGGCGGCGCACAGTCTGAAGGGTGTCGAGGAACTGCACGAGACCCTCAAGCGCCAGGTACTCCGCCTGGACCGGAACGATGACGCGGTCGGCGGCGGCGAGCGCGTTGACGGTGATCGGGTCGAGTGAGGGTGGGCAGTCGAGGACCGTCGACTGGAACCGCTCCCGGACGGGGCCGAGCCCGTCGCGGAGCCGGTACTCGAAATGCTCGAGCTCGGGGAGCTCGACTGACGCGCCGGCGAGATCGCGGTTTCCCGGCACGATCCAGAGGTTGTCGGGGCCCGCGGGGCGGGCGGCCTCGGCGATCGTGCCCTCGCCGCAGAGGGTGTCGTAGGAGGAGGGCCGAGACTCGCGGTCGAGGCCCAGCGAGACGGTCAGGTTGCACTGCGGATCGAGGTCGACGACCAGCGTCTGCCGACCCTCGAGCGCCAGGCACGCCGCGACATTGACCGCCGTGGTGGTCTTCCCCACCCCACCCTTCTGGTTGGCTATCGCGTAGACGAGTCCCATCGGTTCTTGCTCTTCGTGTCTGTCTCGGTCGCTCGGTCGTTTCGGTCGTCCCGGTCTTCATTCGGGCGGCGCGGCCGCTCGAGCCGGAGCGCGCCGACTCTAGATCACCCTCGCCGGGGTTTGGACCTCGCCGTGCAGGAATCTCCACTTCCGTCACGAAGAAGTACGCGGATAGTTGCGTTCAGCTCCCCGCGGGGCGCTTCTTCGCCATGCCCGATCGCCTCGGCAGGCGGTCTGGGGTCGACCCGCTCTTGCGGATCACGTGCAGGTGGCGGTTGCGGCTGCCGGCGTACGGCCCGACCCAGAGGATCTCCTCAGGCCTCATCGCGAGGGATTCTGCGCCGCGCTCGAGCTCGGCCTCCTCGTCGGGATCGCGGCGCCCCTTCCAGGCGATGAGCGCACCGCCCTCGCGCAGCAGCGGGGAGGCGAGCTCGGCGAGCGTGCTGAGACGACCGACGGCACGGGCGGTGACCACGTCGTAGGCCTCACGGCCTTCGCCGCTCGCCCACTCCTCCGCGCGCGCGTTGACCGCACGGGCGTTGGCGATGCCCCCGGCCGCGGCCGCTCGATCGATGAACTCGCACTTGCGGCCGATCGACTCGATCAGGTCCACGTGGAGGTCCGGCAGCTGCGCGGCCAGCACGAGGCCGGGGAAGCCCGCGCCGGCTCCTACGTCGGCTATCCGGCTTGCTGAAGCCAGATCCGCGACGACGAGCCCACTGAGGCTGTCGGCCACATGCACCGACCAGGCGAGCTCGGGGGCGGTAACCGAGCTCGGTGACGATGCCTCGCGGGCGAGCATCTCGAGCACCGGCTCGAGCCTGCCGCGAGCCTCGGCCGTCGGCTCGGGGACGGTGCCGCCCCGGCGCTCCGAGGCCCCGGCGCCGCTGTCCACGGCGTTCTAGTCCTCGATCAGCGGTGCGACGACGATCCGCCGCTCGGGCTCGTCGCCCTCGCTGTAGGTCTCGACGTCGTTGCGGTCCTTGAGCACCTCGTGGACCATCCGTCGCTCGCTCGCCGACATCGGCTCGAGCCGGACCGCCTCGCCGTTGCGGTTCGCCCGCTCCGCGGCGATCTCGGCCTCCTCCTCGAGCATCTCGCGGCGACGCTCCCGGTACCCGGCGGCGTCGAGGGTGACGCGCTTGCGGTCGCTCACGCCCATCGAGGCGGCTCGGTAGCAGAGAAGCTGCAGCGCATCGAGCGTCTGCCCGCGGCGGCCGATCAGGATTCCCAGCTCGTCGGTGCCGTCGATCGTGGCGAGGATCTCGTCCTCGGACTCGCTGACCTCGACCTCGGCATCGAGCTCGAGCTCGTCGAGGACGCGGTCGACGAGCGCACGCACGCGCTCAGCGGGCTCCTCGGGCATCTCCTCGGGAAGATCGTTCACATCCAGCTCCTCGCTCATCAGCGTCTCCTGCCCGATTTCTTCTTCTTCCTGCGTGGCGGTGGCGGCGGCGCCTTGGTCGTCTCCTCCAGCTCCTCGTCGGTCGGCTTCTTCATCGGCCCCATCATCGAGTAGACGACCTGCTGCTGCATGAACGTCCAGATGTTGGTCGAGATCCAGTACACGGAGAGACCGGCCTCGAAGCTGGCCACGAACGGCGCGAACAGGAACGGCAGGCCGAAGACGATGAACCTCTGCGGCCCCTCGATCCCCTGGCCGCGAACCGTCATCGCCAGGCCGGCGGCGAGCTGGGTGATGATGAAGAGCGCGATCAGCGTGATCGTCACCCAGGTTGGGTCGGGAGGCTCGATCAGGGAGTTGATGAAGAGCCAGCCCTCGGGCGGCGCGTTCTCGACGTCCTGCTGGAAGGAATCGCCCTTCAGCATGTAGTAGAGCGAGATGAAGACGGGGAGCTGCAGGAGCAGTGGCAGGCAGGAGGCGAGCGGGTTGATCTCGTTCTCCTGGTAGAAGCGCATCATCTCCTGCTGCTGGCGCTGCTTGTCGTCCTTGTACTTGTTCTGGATCGCCTTGATGTGCGGCGCCAGCTCCGACATCGCCCGCATCGACTTGATCTGCTTCAGCGAGATCGGGAAGATCGCGAGCCGGACCGTGAACACGAGGGCCACGATCGACGGTCCCCAACCGAGGCCGACCGTGTCGTGGAAGAACACGATGATCGCCTCGGGGATGTCGGTGAAGATGGATGCGACCGGGATGTTCATGCGGTTCTGGTGCTCTCCGTGGACGTGCGGAACAGCCGGCGGTCAGACACCGGATCGATCCCGCCCTTGCTGAAGGGGTTGCAGCGCAGTAGGCGCCAAGAAGCGAGGATGGTGCCACGAATCGCCCCGAGCTCGCGGATCGCCTCCTCCGCGTAGGCCGAACAGCTCGGGTAGTAGCGGCATCGGGGGGCCATCGCGGGTGAGATGAAGCGGCGGTAGCCGCGAAGCGGCAGGAGGACGACGCGCGCCAGCGGGCTCAGCTTCTCCGTTTCACGTGAAACGCTGGTCGCGGGGTGCCGGTCACCGCATGTGCACGTTTCACGTGAAACGCTCGCCGGGGTGGTCACGACTCGTCCGCCTCGTCGAGAAGCGCTGAGATCGACGTCGTCAAGCCCTGCGCCCCCTCACGCTCGACGAGGCCGGCGACCCCGGCGCGCGCGACCAGCACGAAGTCGTAGCCTTCAGGAAGACGGTCGGAGAGGCTCCAGAACGCCTCGCGCAGCGCGCGCTTGACGCGATTGCGCTCGACCGCTCCACCGACCTTGCGGCCCACGGAGATGCCGAGGCGGACCTCGCCGCTCGCGTCGTCCGGCTCGCGGGGGAACGCGTAGAGGACTAGGTTGCGGTCGGCGTGCGACTGCCCGTCGCGGTAGGCGCGGTCGAAATCACCGCTGCGTGAGAGCCGACCGCGTTTGCGCGGCTTCTCGCCGGACTCCTCGTCGCCCGTCATCAGCTTGCTGACGCCGTGGCGGCCGGCATCGCTAGACGGTTAGGCGCTTACGGCCCTTGCGGCGACGGCGGCTGATCGTGGCGCGGCCGTGACGGGTCCGCATGCGGGCGCGGAACCCGTGCGTGCGGGCGCGCTTTCGCTTCTTGGGCTGCCAGGTTCGCTTCATAGTCAGGGCTCCTCGATGGTCGCGGCGGAGATCGCCGGGCACCTAGGGTCGGGGCAGTATAGGGGGCTGCAGAAGAAGTCCGGGTCCGGTGCCTGCGGAGACCCGCCACGACCGTTTGGCGCGATTTGCGGACTCTGCGCACCAGACGCTCGGTGGGCCCCGAAACCGGACCTATGATCGCCCACGGTCCAGCCCCGGGAACCAGTCCGGGCCGCTGATCCATTCCCAGGACCTTGAGCAAGTGAACGAGACATCGACACAGGACCCAGGAGCCATCTGGCGCGGGATTCGCGAGGAGCTGCGCACGACGCTGCCCGCCTCCGCCTACGAGCACTGGCTCGAACCGCTCAAGGCCGTGGGAGCTCAGGGGGGCAGGCTCTACGTGGCCGGCCCCGAGCGTGCGCGCGAGTGGTTCAGCCGCCGCTACGGCGTCGCCGCCAACGAGGTGCTGCGCCGTCACGCCCCCGGCTTCACCGAGATCGCCTTCACAGACGGCACGCTGGAGGTCAGCGGTCCCCAGCGCACCGGCGCGCCGGCCGCGGAAGCGCCGATCGGCGCCGGCGGGATCCCGCGCGGCCTCGAGACGCTCGACTTCGACCGCTTCGTGATCGGTTCCGGCAATCGCTTCGCTCACTCCGCATCCCTCGCAGTCGCCGAGTCCCCCGGTGAGTCGTACAACCCGTTGTTCTTATACGGAGCGCCCGGGCTCGGCAAGACCCACCTTCTCGTCTCGATCGCCAACTACCTGCGCAAGCAGCGACCGGACCTGAGCGTCGTCTACACCACGGCCGAGCGCTTCACGAGCGAGTTCGTCACCGCGCTTCGGGTCAAGGGCGAACGCTCAGCCGCGTTCAAGGAGCGGTACCGCGGGGTCGGGTGCCTGCTCATCGACGACATCCAGTTCCTCGAGGGCAAGCCGTCGACCGAGGACGAGTTCTTCCACACCTTCAACGAGCTCTACTCGCAGGGTTCGCAGATCGTCCTCTCGAGCGACCGGCCGCCGGAGGCGATGGAAAGGCTCTCCAGCCGCCTGCGCGACCGCTTCGCCTGGGGCCTCACCGTGGAGCTGCAGGACCCCGACCTGGCGACCCGCATCACGCTGCTCCGGCGTCTCGCCGTCGAGCACGCGATCCCGGTCCCCGACTCCGAAGTCCTCCGTCAGATCGCCCAGGCCGCCCCGCAGAACCTGCGCCGCCTCGAGGGGGCACTGACGCGGGTCACCGCCTTCGCGTCGATGATCGGGGAGTCCCCGAGCGCGGAGCTCGTCCGCCGCGTCCTCGGCGGCAGCGATGCTTCTCCCGCTCCTCAGCAAGAGGCGCCCGCCGAGGAGCAGCTCGAGCGCATCCAGCTCGCGGTCTGCGACGTCCTCCATCTCTCGCTCGCCGACATGCGCTCCGCGCGCCGCCAGCCCAACCTGGTCCGCGGCAGGCAGCTCGCCATGTACGTCGCCCGCAACCAGACCGACCTCTCGCTCGCGCAGATCGCCCGCGGCTTCGACCGCGACCACTCGACCGTGCTCTCCTCGATCCGCCGCGTCGAGAAGGACATGGAGCCCGGTGGAGATATCCACAGGGCGCTCGAGCGAATCCACGAACGACTCCACATCGACCCCCCGGCGGCCTGATCCGTCAGCCGCCGTCCACCGCAGACGACTTTGCCCACACCACTCACCAACACCCCCGGATACGCTGCCTGAGCGGGATCCGTAGGTTTTGGGAGATTCCCACAGGCTCTACATCAACTCAGAAGATCAGAAGAGGAAGCAGATGCAACTGAAAGCCGAACGCGACCCCCTCCTCGACGGTCTCCAGACCGCGGCCAGGGCGCTCTCGACTCGCACCACCCTGCCCTCGCTCGGGGGGATCATGCTGGTCGCGGCCGGGGGCAAGCTTTCGGCGCGGGCCACCGACAGCGAGCTCGCCGTCACCGTCGAGATCGACGCGGAGGTCGAGGGTGAGGGCCAGATCCTGCTCCCGGGCCGGCTGCTCGCCGACGTCGCGCGTTCGCTGCCGCAGGGCCCGGTGACCATCTCCGAGCGCGCCTCCGAGCGCGACGTCGAGATCACCGCCGGCACCGCGCGGTTCCACCTGCGGCTGCTCGACGCCGAGGACTTCCCCCGCCTTCCCGAGCTCGAGGGCGACGCGATCACGATGCCCGCGCAGGCGCTCGCGGAGACCGTCGAGCGGGTCGCCCGCGCGGCGTCGCGCGACGAGGTCCGCCCGATCCTGACCGGGATCATGGTCAGCGTCGAGGGCAACTCGCTGACGATGGTCGCCACCGACTCCTATCGCCTCTCGGTGAAGCGGACCGAGCTCTCCGAAGCGGTGTCGCAGCCGTTCGAGGCGAACGTGCCGGCGCGCGCGATGCGTGAGCTCGCCCGCGTCGTCTCCGGGGGTGGGATCGAGGAGGTGCGCGTGGCGATGCCGGGTAACCAGATCGTCTTCGCCGCCGGCGGGGTGGTCCTCTCCTCGCGGCTCATCGACGGGCAGTTCCCCAACTACCGCCAGCTGCTTCCGGACGCGTTCGACCACGATGTGAAGCTGCCGCGCGGGGAGCTCCTCGACGTGACCCGCCGCATCCGCTACCTGGCGCAGCGCAACGCGCCTCTGAAGATGGCGTTCGCCGAGGGCGAGCTGACGGTCGCCGCGGAGACGCCCGAGATCGGCGACGCTTCGGAGTCGATGCCGTGCGCGTTCAGCGGCGAGGCGATGGAGATCGCCTTCAACCCGCAGTTCTTCATCGAGGGGGTGGAGAGCGTCGAGAGCGAGGAGGTGGTGCTTCGACTCACTTCGCCGTTGCGGCCGGGACTCCTGCAGGCCGCCGGGTCCGAGGACTTCTCCTACCTCGTGATGCCGATCCGCCTCACTGTCTGAGCCGATGACGCCGGCGGTGCGGCCGTGAGGGTCGCGAGGATCGAGCCGCTCGCGTTCCGCAACCTCGCCGACGTCCCGGTCGGGCTCGGCCCCGGTCTCACCGTCCTGCACGGACCCAATGGCGCCGGCAAGACGAACCTGCTCGAGGCGCTCTTCTTCGCCCTGACCGGGCGCTCGTGCCGGACCCGGCGCGAGCGCGAGGCGATTCGCTTCGGTGCCGAGTTGACGCGCGTCGAGGCCTGGCTCGAGCCGGGCGACGACGGCGCCGGTGGGATCGAGATCGCCGAGCCGATGACGATGCTCGCGTCGGTCTCCAGCGGGGAGGCGCGGCGACGGCTCGTGGACGGCTCGCCGGCCCGGGCAGAGGACGACCGCCGCCGCCCCGCTCTGAGCGTGTTCATGCCCGACCGGTTGGCGCTCGTCAAGGGACCGCCGTCGCCGCGCCGCGCGCACCTCGATCGCCTCGCGGCGGCGCTGAGGCCGGCCCGCGCGGACCTTCGTCGCGGCTACTCGCAGGCGCTGGCGCAGCGCAACAACCTGCTCGCGCGAATCAAGCGCGGGGGGGACCCGACGACGCTTTCAGCCTGGGACCGGGAGCTCGCCGAGCGGGCCGCGCCGCTGGTCGAGTCTCGGGCGGAGGCCGCCGGTGAGCTGAGCGAGCCGTTCTCGGAGGCGGCCACCGAGCTCGGGCTCGCCGGTGGCGCCGAGATCTCCTATCGGCCGCGGACGGGCGAGCTCGACATCGACGCGATCGTGGCCGAGCTCGGCGCCCGGCAGGAGGGCGACATCGCCCGCGGCTTCACCGGCTACGGGCCGCACCGCGACGAGGTCGAGATCTCCTTCGGCGGCCGCTCGCTGCGCCGCTACGGCTCCCAGGGACAGCAGCGCCTCGGGCTCCTTGCGCTGCTGTTCGCCGAGCGCGAGGCGTTGCGGCGCGCGCGCCGGCAGCTGCCGCTGCTGCTTCTCGACGACGTCATGAGCGAGCTCGATCCGGAACGACGCGAGCGGCTCGCCGGAATGCTCTCAGGGGGTGGTCAGGCGTTGATAACGGCGACGGAGGCGGGGCACGTTCCCGGCGAGGCGTTCGAGATCGCGATCAGCGCCGGGGAGGCCCTGGCCGAGGGGGTGGAAGGGTGAGCCGATCCTCCGCAGGCGACGGGCGGATGCGCATGCCCCGCCGCCTCGGCGGCGCCCTCGAGCGGGTCCTCGACGAGGAGGCGCCCGCGACGCTCCTCGCCGCCGTCCAGCGCGCCTGGCCGGACGTCTGCGGGGAGGCGATCGCGGCCCACGCGGAGCCGGTGGCGGAACGGGCCGGGACGGTGACGATCGCCTGCGAGAGCTCGACCTGGGCCCAGGAGCTGGAGATGATGGGGGAGCCGCTGCGGGAGCGAATCGCCGCCGCGGTGGGTCCCGACCGGGTGCTGGCGTTGCGGTTCACGGCCGACCTCGCCCGCCACCGCTGACTCCGGCGCGTCCTTCGCGCGCGAAAAGTGGCGATTTGCAGGTATTTTGTTACAGGTTGGCGCTTGGCCCGAAACCAGCGTCCTGATAGACTTATGTCCCCTACCGGCGTCCCCGGGTCGCAAGGGCCGAGCCTCTGTCCGCTCCGCCCCCGCTGACCGGGTTCACGCGGCCTGTGCCGCCGCCGGGGGCGGGATCATGGACACGGCACCCTGACGGGAAAGGAACGAGTGGCGGAGAACGCGAAGGCGAAGGACAACGGGGGCAAGAGCGACTACGGCGCGGACGACATCACCGTCCTCGAAGGCCTCGAGGCCGTCCGCAAGCGCCCGGGTATGTACATCGGCTCGACCGGTCCCCGCGGCCTGCACCACCTCGTCTACGAGGTGGTCGACAACTCCGTCGACGAGGCGCTTGCCGGCCATTGCGATGAGGTCGTCGTCACGATCCATCCCGACAACTCCGTCACCGTCGACGACAACGGTCGCGGTATCCCGGTCGGGATGCTGAAGAAGGAGAAGAAGCCCGCCGCCGAGGTCGTGCTCACCGTTCTCCACGCCGGCGGCAAGTTCGGCGACGGTGGTGGTTACAAGGTCTCCGGCGGCCTCCACGGCGTCGGCGTCTCGGTCGTCAACGCGCTCTCCGAGCGGCTCGAGCTCCGGATCGAGCGCGAGGGACACGTCTGGACCCAGGACTACGAGCGCGGCAAGCCGACCGGCGAGCTGACCAAGGGCGAGGCCTCCAAGAAAACCGGCACCCACATCACCTTCCTGCCCGACTCCGAGATCTTCGACGAGCTCGAGTACGACTACGCGACGCTCGCCGAGCGCATGCGCGAGACGGCGTTCCTGACCCGGGGGCTGCGGATCAAGCTGACCGACGAGCGCGGGGAGGGGCAGAGCGACGAGTTCTACGCCGAGGGCGGCATCGTCGATTTCGTCGCCCACCTGAACGCGACCAAGGATCCGCTGCACAAGAAGACCGTCTACTTCGAGGGTGAGTCGGAGGAGGGCCAGGTCGAGATCGCGATGCAGTGGAACACCGGCTATCAGGAGTCACTGTTCTCGTTCGCCAACAACATCAACACCCACGAGGGTGGATCCCACCTGTCCGGCTTCCGCTCGGCGTTGACCCGGACACTGAACGCGTACGCGCGTGAGAAGGGCCTGCTCAAGGAGAAGGATCCGAACCTCTCCGGCGACGATGTGCGCGAGGGGCTGACCGCGGTCATCTCGGTCAAGCTCAGCGACCCCCAGTTCGAGGGCCAGACGAAGACGAAGCTGGGCAACCCGCCGATCGAGGGTTTCGTCCAGGGCATCGTCAACCGCCGGCTCGCCGAGTTCCTCGAGGAGAACCCGGCCGATTCGCGGCGGATGGTCATGAAGTCGATCGACGCCGCCCGAGCCCGCGCCGCCGCGCGCAAGGCCCGCGACCTGACGCGACGCAAGTCGGCGCTCGAGAACTCGACGCTCCCGGGCAAGCTCGCCGACTGCTCCGTCCGCGATCCCAGCCTGACCGAGCTGTTCATCGTCGAGGGTGATTCCGCCGGCGGCTCCGCCAAGCAGGCCCGCGATCGCTCGACGCAGGCGGTCCTCCCGCTCTTCGGGAAGATCATCAACGTCGAGAAGAACCGGATCGACAAGGTGCTCGCCAACGACGCCGTCCAGTCCCTGATCACCGCGATCGGAACCGGCGTGCACGAGGAGTTCACGATCGAGGACGCGCGCTACCACAAGCTCGTGATCACGACCGACGCGGACGTCGACGGCGCCCACATCCGGACGCTGATCCTCACGTTCTTCTACCGGCAGATGCCGGAGCTGATCGAGAAGGGCTACGTCTACATCGCCAAGCCGCCGCTGTACCGCGCCAAGAGCGGTCGCAACGAGCTCTACATCGAGAAGGAGTCGGAGCTCGAGGCGTTCCTGCTGCGCGACAAGCTCGAGAAGTTCGAGCTCGTCGACGCGGGGGGTAAGAGCTCGAAGCTCTCCGCCGCCAAGTGGCAACGTTTCAACCGCTCCTACAAGGAGTACGAGGGCTGGATCAGCTCGATGGAGGCCCGCTTCGGTCATGACCGGGTCCGGTTCCTGAGCGAGTCGCAGATCCTCGACGACGGCGCGGCCTCGCTCGCCGGCGTGAAGAAGCTGATGGAGGCCCCCGACCCCGAGGGCGAGGCCTACGAGACGGAGCTCGTCTCCGCGACCGATGACGCGATCACGGTCAAGGCGATCCACCGCAAGTCCGGCCTCGCACGTACGCATGAGCTGCCGGCCGAGCTGTTCACGTCGACCGAGTACCGCAAGCTGGTCGAGGTCCACGCGTCCCTGCTGGGCCAGGTCGGGACGCCGCCGATCCAGGTGACCCTCGGCGAGAAGACCAAGGAGGCCGATTCGTTCGGCGACCTGCGCCGCGCGATCCTCGATCTCGCCAGGCAGGGAGTGACCCTGCAGCGGTTCAAGGGGTTGGGCGAGATGAACCCCGACCAGCTGCGCGTGACGACGATGGCGCCGGAGTCGCGGACCCTGATGCAGGTGACCATCGACGACGCGATGATGGCCGAGCGGACGTTCTCGGACCTGATGGGCGACAAGGTCGAACCGCGCAAGGAGTTCATCACCGACAACGCACGCGACGTCGACGTGCTCGACGTCTAGGGAGAAGAAGCAACTGATGGAAGGTTCAGACGTGCTCGGGGGCGGCAACGTGGAGCTCCGCGAGATCTCAACCGAGATGCGCTCCGCGTACCTCGACTACGCGATGAGCGTGATCGTCGGGCGGGCGCTCCCCGATGTCCGCGACGGGCTCAAGCCGGTCCACCGCCGCGTGCTCTACGCGATGCACGACCTCGGCCTGCAGCCCAACCGCCCGTACCGGAAGTCGGCGTTCATCGTCGGCGAGGTGATGGGCAAATACCACCCTCACGGCGACCAGTCCATCTACGACACGCTCGTGCGGTTGGCGCAGGACTTCGCGATGCGGATCCCGCTCGTCGACGGCCAGGGCAACTTCGGCTCGATCGACGACGATCCACCGGCCGCGATGCGGTACTGCGTCACCGGCGACGCGCGCGTCCGCATGGTCGGCGGCTCCGTTCGCATCGGCGACCTCGCCGCGGACATGGCCCCGGATTCCGAGGCCGACGTCGAGATGCACGTTCTCGACCGGCTCGGCCGCCCGGTCACCGCGTCGAAGCTGTTCCACTCCGGCGAGCACCCGACCCTGCGCCTCCGCACGCGCGAGGGCTTCGAGCTCACCGGCACCGAGAATCACCCGCTGCTCTGTCTGGTCGACGTTGCCGGCGTCCCGATGCCGTTGTGGAAGACGCTCGAGGAGATCAACCCTGGCGACCGGGTGATGATCAATCGCACCGAGCGTCCCGAGGACAGCGATGCGCTGACGAACGAGGAGTTCGACACGGCGCTGCTGTTGGGAGCGTTCGTGTCCGAAGGGTTCGTCTCCGAGAAGCGTGCTGGGTTCAACAACCTCGATCGCGAGTTCTTCGACGACGTCGTCACCGCCTACGACTCCGTGGTCGGCGGAGCGAGGTACGTCTCCAACCGGGTCATCAAGTCCGGCAGCGAGATCTGGGAGCTCGACATCCACAACCTCGATGCGCTTCGGGCGAGCCCGCTGGCTGAACTGGCCGGATCGAGAAGCGCCGAGAAGCGCATTCCCGAGGCCGTCTGGAGTGGACGGGTCGAGACGAAGCGCGTCTTCCTGCGCGCTCTGTTCGAGGGCGACGGGTCGGTCTCGTTGCTCCCCCGAAACTCGATCCAGGTCTCCTACTCGACGCGGAGCCGTGAGCTCGCTCGGGACGTCCAGCAACTGCTGTTGGAGTTCGGCGTCGTCGGCCGGATCTCGACGGCGAAGACCGGCGAGTACAAGGTCGTGATCTCAAACCGCCGGGACGCGGCGCGGTTCGCCGTGACCCTTGGCTTCCACGGCGCCAAGCAGGAGAAGCTCGATCGGCTGATCGGCGAGCTCCCCGAGCGAGGCCGAGGCCTGAGCCGCGACTCCATCCCCTTCGTCGCCGACTACATCAGCTCGTCGTGCGATTCGCGGTGGAGCGATCGCGATTGGCTGAACCGGCACAACATCGACCGGATCGACCGCTGGGACGGGGACGGAGGCACAGCCATCGCCACCCGGATCCAGTCGGACGAGGTCCGCGGTGTCGTCGAGCCTCTCGTCACCGGCGACTACTTCTACGCCGAGGTGAAGTCGGTTGAGCCGGCCGGCGTCCAGCCCGTCTACTCGATCAAGGTCGACACCGAGGATCACTCGTTCCTGACCAACGGGTTCGTCTCCCACAACACCGAGGCCCGCCTCGCCCGCCTCGCCACGGAGATGCTCCGCGACATCGAGGCGGAGACCGTCGACTTCGGTCCCAACTACGACGAGTCCTCAGCCGAGCCGCTCGTTCTTCCGGCGCGCTACCCGAACCTGCTCGTCAACGGCTCCTCCGGCATTGCCGTCGGGATGGCGACGAACATCCCGCCGCACAACCTCGGCGAGGTGATCAACGCCACGCAGGCCTACATCGAGGACCCGGAGATCGACGTCGAGGGCCTGATGCAGCACGTCAAGGGTCCGGACTTCCCCGGCGGCGGCACGATCATGGGTTCCGACGGGATCCGCCAGGCGTACCGCTCCGGCCGTGGCTCGGTTCGCGTCCGCGCGAAGGCCCACATCGAGCCGCTGCGCGGTGGCAAGGAGGCGATCATCGTCTCCGAGCTCCCGTTCATGGTCAAGAAGGGCGGCGACGGCGGGCTGATCACGAAGATCGCCGACCTCGTCCGCGACAAGAAGATCACCGAGATCTCCGATCTGCGGGACGAGTCCGATCGCTCCGGCATGCGCCTGGTGATCGAGCTCAAGCGCGACGCGATCCCGAAGGTCGCGCTGAACAAGCTCTACAAGCACACCGGGATGCAGTCGACGTTCGGCGTGAACATGGTCGCGCTCGTCGACGGCGTGCCGCGGACGCTCTCCCTCAAGGAGGTCATCCACCACTACGTCGGCCATCAGCGTGAGGTCGTCATCCGTCGCACGCAGTACGAGCTGCGGCAGGCGGAGGCCCGGGCCCACGTCCTCGAGGGACTGCTGGTCGCGCTCGACAACCTCGATGCGGTCATCGCCCTCATCCGCGGTTCGGCCTCGCCGGACGAGGCCCGCACGGGGCTGATGGAGAAGTTCGAGCTGACCGAGATCCAGGCGCAGGCCATCCTCGACATGCGCCTGCAGCGCCTGACGGCGATGGAGGCCGACAAGGTCCGCGCCGAGCACAAGGAGCTGATGGACAAGATCGCCGAGCTGCGCGCGATCCTCGGCGACGAGAAGCGCATCGACGGCGTGATCAGCGAGGAGCTCGCCGAGATCAACGAGCGCTACGGCGACGACCGCCGGACAGAGATCACCTTCGCCGAGGGCGAGGTGGACATCGAGGACATGATCGCCGACCAGCAGATGGTGATCTCGCTCACCCACGGCGGCTACGTCAAGCGCCTGCCGCTGGCGACCTACCGCCAGCAGAACCGCGGCGGCAAGGGCGTCTCGGGCATGAACCTGAAGGAGGGCGACTACATCGAGCACCTCCACATCTGCTCGACGCACGACTACCTGCTGTTCTTCACCAACCGCGGCAAGGTCTACCGGCTCAAGGTCTACGAACTACCGGAGGGGGCCCGGACCGCGCGCGGCAAGGCGCTCGTCAACGTGCTGCCGCTCCGCGACGGCGAGCGGGTGATGGCCGTGATCCCGACGCGCGATTTCACCGAGGGCAAGTACCTCGCGTTCGCGACCGCGAAGGGGCTGATCAAGAAGACCGAGTTCCCGAAGTACAACACCCCGATCCGCGCCGACGGGATCATCGCGATCAAGCTCAAGGACGACGACGAGCTGGTCCAGGTCCGCCTGACCACCGGCGAGGACGACATCCTCATGGTCTCCCGCGAGGGCAAAGCGTCCCGCTTCAGCGAGGAGAAGA
Source organism: Solirubrobacterales bacterium (assembly GCA_046330415.1). Lineage (GTDB taxonomy): Bacteria > Actinomycetota > Thermoleophilia > Solirubrobacterales > 70-9 > RHKX01. Next base: position 60,165 of record JAXLSW010000007.1, read on the forward strand.
TCCGCGCGATGGGCCGCGACACCTCCGGCGTGCAGGGCATGAACGTCTCCGACAAGGTCGACGGTCAGCCCAACCGCGTGCTCGCGATGGACATCGCTCGGCCCGACACCGAGGTGTTCGTCGTCACCGAGAACGGCTACGGCAAGCGCACGCCGATCGAGGACTACCCGGCGAAGGGCCGCGGCACGAAGGGGATGCTGACCGCGAAGCTGACCGCCAAGAAGGGCGGGCTCGCCGGCGCGATGATCGTCAAGGAGCACCAGGACCTGCTGTTCATCTCCGTCAACGGGATGGTGCAGCGGACCTCGGTCAAGGGCATCAACTCGATGGGCCGCGCGACACAGGGCGTCAAGGTGATGAACATCGCCGATGACGACAGCGTCAGCGCCGTCGCGATCGTCGTCGAGAAGGAGGAGGGCGACGCTCTTCCCGACGGCGAGGCGATGACCGCGGAGGAGCTGCCGCTCGAGGGTGCGGCCGGTGATGCCGAGACGAACGGTGCCGACGCGTCGGCGGACGGCGACAGCGACGGCGCCGGCGAGTAGCGCCGATTTCGCGGACGGACGGGCGGCCCGCGTGGGCGGGTTCGCGGCGGCCGACAGGAAGCACCTTCCCGGAAATCGCTGACTGCGGTTAGGGTGCCGCAATCACGTCGCGCTCTCCGCGCGGCGGTGCGCGAAGGGTGGACGGTGAGGAGGCTCCTTGGGCTCGTGGCAACGGTGGCGTCGGCGCTTGCGTTGACTGCGGATGCGACGGCGGCCACGCCGACGGTGACCGAGTTCGGATCGGGCATCGAGGACGGCGACGGGCCGTTCGGGATCACCCCGGGTCCCGACGGGAACGTCTGGTTCACGAACAGGTTCAGCAACGAGATCGTCGAGCTGACCCCAACAGGCACGGTCACCGAGTACGCGCTCAGCTCGCCGAGCGCGCTCCCTCACGAGATCGTCGGAGGTCGCGACGGGAACCTCTGGTTCACCGAGTTCGGCACCAACAAGATCGGCAAGATGACCACGTCAGGCACGCTGCTCAGCGAGTACACGATCCCAACGGCGAACTCGGATCCGCTGGGGATCACCGCGGGCCCGCTCGGCGCCCTCTGGTTCACCGAGACGAACGCCGACAAGGTGGCGAACGTCACCACCAGCGGAACGTTCGCCGAGTACGCCCTGCCCGCGGGCGCCGAGCCCGCCGATGTCACCCTCGGCCCCGACGGCAACCTGTTCATCACCGAGCCGGGCATCGACCGCGTCGCCCGGATCGAGCCAGACGGCGCGCCGATCATGCAGTTCGGCACCGGGATCCCCGCCGGCGCCGACCCCACCTCGATCACCACCAGTCCCCAGGGGGTCGCGAGCGACCTCTGGTTCACCGAGCCGGGCATCGACAAGATCGGCCGGATCACAACTTCCGGGATCGTCACCCAGTTCGACCTCCCAGCGGGCGCGGACCCGGTCGGGATCGTGGGGGGCCAGGACGGGAACCTCTGGTTCACCGAGCCGGGCATCGACAAGATCGGCCGGATCGACCCGTCGGCCGGGCCGCCGGCTCTGATCCAGGCTTCGCTGACCCATTTCGACGCCGGGCTGACCGCCGGCGCCTACCCGACGGCGATCACCGCCGGGCCCGACGGCGACCTCTGGTTCACGGAGCCCGACATCGACGAGGTGGGGCGGATCAACACCGACCTCGAAACCCCCCGGTACTTGAACGCCGACCCGATCAACATCAACGGCGCCGTCGCCAACCAGGGCGCGAGCACCTATCCCTCGACGATCGAGGTCGCCGCGCCATCGCCCGAGTACGGGCCGATCACCGATGTCTTCCTCCGGCTGACCGGCCTCAGCCACACTTATCCCGACGACATCGAGATCCTCCTCGTCTCCCCGACGGGCGCCAGGCTGCGGGTGATGTCCGACGCCGGCGGCGGTGGCCTTGCCCCCGCGGACGAGGTCGGGGCCGCGGTCAACGGCGTCACCCTCAACGTCTCCGATTCAGGGGTTGCGAACATCCCCGACGAGGGTCCGCTGATCTCGGGCCGCTACAACGCCGGCCAGGGAACCGGTAGCACCAGCTTCCCGGTGCCGGCGCCCGCCACCCCGTACCAGAGCACGTTCGCCTCAGCCTTCGACGGGACGAGCGCCGACGGGACGTGGAGCCTCTACGTCAACGACGACACCGTCCTCGACACCGGCTTCATCCACGGCGGGTGGGGCCTCGACATCGAGACTGTGGGCGTCGCCAACGACGACACGATCCCCGCCCGGCTCGAGGACGCGGGACCGAGCCTTCGCAACGTCCTCGGCAACGACACCGGCACTCCGCTGACGATCGCCGGCGTCACCGACCCCGCCCACGGCACGGCGACCATCGTCGGCGATCCGACAGAGATCCTCTACGCGAGCGATCCCGACTACTGCAACAGCCCCGGCGGCAGCTCCGACACCTTCACCTACACGATCCCCAGCGGTGACACCGCGACCGTCTCGGCACCGACGATCACCTGCGTCGACGATCCCTCGGTCGCGGTTGACGACTCGCGGACGGTTGCCGAGGACTCCGGAGCAACCAACCTCGACGTCACGGCCAACGACACCGACGCGGTCGGGGAGCAGACGCAGATCACCGCCGCCACCGACCCGGCCCACGGCACCTCGACGGTCATCCAGGGAAGCCCCGACACCATCGCCTACGCGCCCGACGCCGACTACTGCAACGACGCGGCGCCGCCCGACACGTTCGACTACACCGTCGATGGCGGCGACACGGCCACGGTATCCGTGGCTGTCACCTGCGCCGCTGAGCCGTCCCAGCCGACCCCGCAGACGACGATCACGAAGGCGCCGAAGAAGCTGAAGGCGAAGAGCAGGAGGAAGCCGGCGAAGGCGAAGTTCGAGTTCAGCTCATCGCTGCCCGGCGCGACCTTCGAGTGCTCCCTCGACGGCGCCGCGCCGAAGCCCTGCAGCTCACCGGCCTCATTGAAGGTGAGGAAGGGGACGCACACCTTCGCCGTGGCCGCGATTGCCGGTGGCGAGAAAGACCCCTCGCCGGCCACCGCGACCTTCAAGGTCACGGTGAAAAAGAAGAAGAGCTAGCGCCGCCGCTCCGCCACGCCCATGGCGTCGGTAAAGGTCCGTCCACCTGCGCCCGACATGGGTAGCTGGGGCTACGGTTCCCGCAATCACGCCGCGCCTTCCGGGGGCGCGTCGGCGACACGGAGGGGTCATGGAGCGATGAAGAGGGTGCTCGCCGCGGGGGCGATCGTCACCTCCCTGCTCCTGTGCTCGAGCGCCTCGGCGGCGCCGACGATCACCGAGTTCCCGACCAACGGCACCGACACCGGCCCGCTGAACATCGTCTCCGGCGCTGACGGGGGCCTCTGGTACACGAACGTCAGCACCGACCGGCTCGAGCGGATGACAACTGCCGGTGTCGCTCAGACCCCGGTTGCCGCCGGCGATGGCCCCTTCGACATCGCGGCGCGCAACGACCGCGTCTGGTGGACCTCGAAGCCCGGCCTGCAGATCTCGAGCCTGGCGTACGGGTCCGTCCTCCCGACCAACATGAGCGCGATCGGGGTGGCTCCGACCGGGATCGCCCCGGGCCCGAGCGTGCCTCCCTCCTCGCTCTGGTACACGCTCGAGGGCTCCGACAAGGTCGCGGCGAAGCAGCTCGACGGCGGCAACTTCGCGTCGGTCGACCTGCCGGCGGGTTCCTACCCGGCGGACATCACCTGGGGAGTCGACCGGGCGATGTACGTGACGGCGCCGGGCACCGACCGCATCGTGCGAGTCACCTTCGGCGGCGCCGGGATCTTCACCGTGACGAACTTCGACGACGGCCTCACCGCGACCGCCGACCCGACCACGATCACGCCGGGGCCGGATGGGCGCGTCTGGTTCGTCGAACCGACGACCGACATGATCGGCGCGATGACAACCGGCCCCTCCGGCGGCGCCGTCACCGAGTACGCGCTTCCGGCGAACGCCGAACCGGCGGGAATCATCGCGGGACCCGACGGCGCGATGTGGTTCACCGAACCCGGCATCGAAAAGATCGGGCGGATCACGCTGGACGGCACTGTGACCCACTTCGGTGGCCTCACGGCCGGCTCCCATCCCAGTGGGATCACGGCAGGTCCCGACGGGAACATCTGGTTCACCGAGTCGCTCGGCAGCCGGATCGGCCGGGTCGCGCTCGACCCGCCGCAGTTCGCCAACCCGACGGCGCTCACCTTCCCCATCACCGGATCCGCGGTGACGCCGTCCTATCCGTCCAACGTCGCCGTCAGTGGCCTGACCACGCCGATCACCGACGTGAACGTGCGAGTCAACGGCCTCAATCACGACTGGCCCGACGACGTCGAGATGCTGCTCGTGTCGCCGGGCGGGGAGAAGGTCGAGCTGATGGCCGACAACGGCGGCGGCGATGGGCCCGCGGGCACCCTGGCCGAGCGCGGCGTCCCGGTGAGCGGCCTCGGCTTCACCTTCGACGACGGCGCGCCCGGCACCCTGCCCGACAACGGCGTCCTCACCTCGGGCCGCTTCAAGCCGAGCCACGGAACCGGGTCCCCCGCATTTCCCGCGCCGGCGCCGTCCGGGCCCTACGGGAGCCAGCTGAGCGCGCTCGACGGCCTCTCCGGCGCGGCGGTCAACGGCAACTGGAGCCTGTACGTGGACGACGACTCCCCGGGCGACGGCGGCAAGCTCAGTGGCGGCTGGGGCCTCGACATCGACACCGCCAACGCGGTCGACGACGAGGTCAGCCTGACCGAGGACGACCCGGCGACAGAGATCGAAAGCCTCGCCAACGACGACCTCAACGACGAGTCGATCGCGTCGGTGACGCAGCCGGCCAACGGCAGCGCGGCGATCGTCACCGGGAACCCCGACACCGTCACCTACACACCGGACCCTGACTACTGCAACGACCCCGGCGGCGACGCGGACACCTTCACCTACACGACGGCCGAGGGCGTGACCGGCGCCGTCTCGGCAACCGTCGCCTGCGTCAACGACCCGGCGCTCGCCGTCGACGATCTGCGGACGGTGGCCGAGGACTCCGCCCCGACCACCTTCGACGTCACCGCAAACGACGACGATCCCGACGGCGGCGACATCGGGATCGCGAGCGCGACCGACCCGGCGCACGGCACCGTAGTCGTCACCCAGGGCTCCCCCGACACGCTCTCCTACCAACCCGACGCCGGCTACTGCAACGACGGTGGCTCATCCGACGGCTTCAACTACACGCTCGAGGACGGGGGGGACAGCGCGGACGTCACGGTCGCGGTGACGTGCGCGCCGCCGCCGCCTCCCGACCCGGACCCCGATCCCGTCCCCACGGCGACGGTCCCCGAGACCACCATCACCAGAGCGCCGAGGAAGCTCAAGGCGAAGGGCAAGAGCGCGAAGGCGCGGTTCGAGTTCAGCGCCTCGGTGGCCGGCTCGAGCTTCGAGTGCGCCCTCGACGGCGCCGCGCCCAAGTCGTGCAGCTCACCGACGACGGTGAAGGCGAAGAAGGGCAAGCACACATTCACGGTCACCGCGATCGCGTCCGGCACGAGGGATCCGACGCCGGCGAAGGCGACGTTCACCGTCAAGAGGAAGAAGCCGAAGCGGTAGCCGCATCTGCCCGACCTCCCGGTTTGCTTAGATGCGCGGACCAGAGAAAGGAGGTGGTCCTACATTGAGTGACATGTTTTTCGGGACGCTGGAGGTGACGGGCCGCTAGGCGGCACGTGTGCGCCGCCCGGCGAATCCAAACCCGGGCACCGGCAGGGAGATGAGGTTGGGAAACGTCCCGCCCGACCAGGTACATCGCCTCCTTGCTTTCAGTACCGCACCTGCGAAGGGCCGCTCATCCGGGCGGCCCTTCGTCTTTTCGGCGCTCGTCGAGGACTGGCTAGGCCGCCTGCGCCGCCACCGAGCCCGGCGCCAGGTACGGCTCCCAGCTCGCGGGGATCCGCGGCGCGGCGACGCGGATGAAGACGTTGGGCCCAGGGGGCTTCGGCATCGTCTTCGGGTGCATCTCGATCTCGCGTGGCAGCCGGTTGCCCTTGCGCCGGTTGCAGGGGGCGCAGGAGGCGACGATGTTCTCCCAGACGCTCTCACCCCCGCGGCTGCGCGGGATCACGTGGTCGACGGTGAGGCCGGTGAGCCGCTCGCTGCCGCAGTACTGGCACGTCCAGGAATCGCGGGCGAGCACGGCCTTGCGGGTGATCTTGCGGCGATGGACGTCCCGGGGGATTCGCACGTAGTGGACCAGCCGGATCACGACGGGCCGCTCGATCGTCATCCGTTCGGAGCGGAGCGCACGGTCGCCGTGTTCGATCATCTCGGCCTTCGCCTTGAGCAGAAGGACGGCGGCGCGCCGGGCCGTGCAGACGTGGATCGGCTCGTAGGTCGCGTTGAGAACCAAGACCCTGGAGCCGGTCGAAGCAGCGGCCCCATGTCCGTTGCTGTCCACGCCGCGCAGTCTAACCACGGCCCACGCCGAACCCCAGAGGTGTGTCAGAAGCCGAACGCAAAGGGTCTGACCCCTCAAGCGGGGGCTAGAGCGGGGGCGGGCCCTCCACCTGGTAGCTGCCGAGGATCCGCACCGTCTCGGCCTGCCCGCGCAGCGCCTCGATCCCCTCGGCAACCACGCCACCGTCGGCGCGGCCGTCGAGGTCGATGAAGAAGAGGTATCGCCCGAGCCCGCTGCGGCGCGGCCGAGACTCGATCCGGGTCATGTTGATCCCGCGGTCGGAGAGCTCAGCGAGCGCCTCGGTGAGCGCTCCCGGCCGGTCCTCCCCGAGCTCGTGGAAGACGAGCGTCGTCCGCCAGTTAGCGTCGGGATCCTCGGGAGGCAGCTCGGCGTCCCGGGGCGCCAGCCAGGCGAAGCGCGTGACGTTGCCCTCCTCGTCCTCGACGCCCCGCCGCAGGACGACGCATCCGTAAGGCTCGGCCGCAGCGGCGGATCCGAGCGCCGCCCACGGTTGCTCGGAGACCGAGACCCGCCGGACCGCGTCGGAGGTGGAGCTGACCGCGCGGACGTCGGCTTCCGGCAGCGAATCTCGCAGGAACCGCGCGCACTGGGCGGTCGCCTGCGGGTGGGAGATGACGGCCTCGACCCGCTCGAGCGGGATCTCCTCGCGAGCGATCAGCGCCTGGCGGATCTCGTGGTCGTGCTCGCCGACGACGGCGGCTCGCTCGGTGTCGAAGGCGAGGGCGTCGAGGGTCTGGCGGACCGTTCCCTCGATCGAGTTCTCGAAGGGAACGAAGGCGCGCTCCGCCTCGCCGCTCTCGACGGCCTCGATCGCGCCGTGGATCGTCGGCAGCGGCATCCGCTCGAAGGCGGCTCCCTGCGCGGCGACATCGAGGGCCTCCTCCGAGAACGTCCCCGTCGGTCCGAGGTAGGCGACCTTCATCGGTGCGAGCTCCCCTCGCCGGCGTCGTCGTCCGCCGGCCCCAGGTCGGGGCGCTCGCGCCGCGCCTCCTGCATCGCCGCGACCTCCTCGGGCGAGAGGTCGAGGGCGGAGCGCCCGCCGACGACCGGCTTCGCGTAGACGCGAGCCTGCTCACGCTGCAGGATCGCGGAGAGGACGACGCCGTCGCCACGATCGTCGAGCAGGGCGATCGTGCTCGATTGCCGCCCGCTGGTCTCGTTGAAGGCGTCGTAGCGGACCACCGCGGAGTGGGTGACCGCGCCGTCGAGGCGCCGCTCGGCCTCGTTCATGCGCTCGTCGGTGCGGATGCTCTCGCGCTCGACGAAGCGGTGCAGCTCGGCGACGTGGCGGTTGAGCTCGGCGGCATGGGCGACGAGGTCCTCGCGCCGCTCCCCGAGGACGACCCGCTGGTCGGCGCGCAGGTGCCGCACCCGCACGCTCAAGACGACGCTGAGCACCAACGCGATCAGGGCGACGCCACCGGCGCCGAGCGCAACGATCCCCGTTGTCGAGCTGAGCTCGTCCACGCGCTCAGGATAAGCCCGGCGCCGAAGCCCCGATGGAGCCACCCTCGCGCCACCCCTTCTCGCCGAACGTCGCTCAGTGCCCCCTATAGGGCGCATTCAGTGACGTTCGACGTCGCTTGGCAGCCGTCGCCTCGGCGGCCGCGGGCGGACCGCCGTCGCCTAGAACGTCACCGAGTAGGTGGCGGTGTTGTTCTCCTCCACCTGCTCGCAGCCGACCGGGGTCACCTCGACGGTGATCTCGACGGTCTGGCCGGCCGTGCCCTTGATCGGGACGCTCGCGGTCTCGGTGGCTCCGGCCGTGATCGAGTCGATCGTGTCCTTGCCATTGATCCCGTCGCCGGTGACGGTCACCTCGACGTTCGACTCGTCGGCCTCGCCCTGGTTCTGCACCTGCACGTCGATCGAGTCGTCGTCGGGCGAAGCCGTGACGGAACCACCCGCGATCAACGCCGTGCCGGAGGGCTGGAGCGTCGCGCCGCCGTCGACGAGCCCGACCCCGTGGGTCATGCCGTCGTTCTGGCAGTCGGTGTCGCTGGTGCCGCTGCCGACCCCGGCACCCGAGACGGCGGCCTTGGTGACCGCGGGGTCGAGGTAGTTGGGGTCGTCGGGAAGGAACTGGCTGGAGGGGACGCCCTCGTCGATGGTGATGTCCTGATCGACGAGCGCCTGCTCGATCTGGTCCTTGGCGCGGGCGTAGAGGATGTCGCTTGCCGACAGCACCTTCATCTGGGTGTAGATGGCCTGCTCGGCCTTGCCGGCGTCGGAGCCGCCGGTCTTGCCGACCTGTGCGGCGATCCCCTCGAGCGCGTCGTGGCGCAGCTCGAAGGAGAGCACGATCTGCTGCTGGGCGGAGTCGAGTTCGCTGGGCGCGTCGAGGTCCTTGGCGCGGTCGAGCAGGTCCTGCGCGCTGCCGGCCGCGCTCTGCACCTCGTTCTGCAGGCCGATGTCCTCCGCCGCCTGGTTGCCACTGTCTCCGCCGAGGATGTCAAAGAGCTGATCGCTGATCTGCTTCTCGGTGACCGTGATCGAGCTCAGGTCGCTGACGTAGTTCTGGAACGAACGGTCCTTGCGGGCGTTGAGGCAACCGCGGATGGCGATCACGATCAGGACGAGCATCACGATCGCGCCGAGCAGGAAGACGACCTGCCTGACGCGCGCCTGCTGCCGGTTCGCGGGCGGGCCGCTGTGGGCGTGGGCGCCGCCACCGGCTCCACCGCCACCACCCCTGCGCGAGCCTCCGCGAGAAGCACGCGAAGCCGGGGGCGGAACGGATCGCTCCGATCGGCGCTCGGGGCGCTCGGCCTGCTCGTCGTCTTCGTCGAAGAAGTCCACGGGTGCGGGGGCTTTCGCCATCTGCAGTATGACCCCTGCTCAAGCGGGATTCTGCATCGTCGGTCCCGCGCGGAGGAGCGGCAGCCGCTGCGGCGAAACCGGCGGCGTGATCGAAGGTGAGCAGGTACTGGGCCGTTTCACGGTCGGCGAGCGCCTCGGAGGCGGCGGTTACGGCACCGTGCACCGGGCTTGGGACGAGCGCCTCTGCCGCTGGGTGGCGGTCAAGTCGGTCGAGGGGGACGCCGTCGGCCGCGTCCTTCGCGAGGCCCACGCCGCCGCCCGCCTGAACCATCCGGGCATCGTCACGCTGTACGAGCTCGGCAGCCACAACGACACCGCCTACCTCGTCTCGGAGCTGATCGAGGGACCGAACCTGCGCGAGCTCGCCGCCTCCGGCGCCCTCTCCGACCGCGAGGTCGCCGACTTCGGCGCCGAGCTCTGCGGTGCCCTCGAGCACGCGCACGCGGCCGGGGTCATCCACCGCGACGTCAAGCCCGACAACGTCCTGATCCGGCCCGGCGCCTCGCGGCTTCTTCCCGGCGGATCGCGGAACATCGGCGAGCGCGCCGTTCTCGCCGACTTCGGCATCGCCCGGATCGACGACGCGGCCTCGCTCACCGCGACCGGGCAGGTCGTCGGCACGCTCTCCTACATGTCCCCGGAGCAGGCGGCCGGCGCCGAGATCGGCGCCGGAACCGACGTCTACTCCCTCGCCCTCACCCTCTACGAGCTCTGGGCGGGCTTCAATCCCGTGCTGCGGACGACCCCCGCCGCAACCGCCCGTGCCATCGGCGAGCCGGTGGAGCCGCTGTCGGAGATGCGGCCGGATCTGCCGCTGGAGCTCGCCGACGCGGTCGACGCGTGCCTGCTCGCGGATCCCGACGAGCGCCCCGGCCTCGCGCAGCTTCGCGAGTCGCTGGTGACTCTGCGCGGGGAGCTTCACTCCGACCGCGCGGTCCCCGAGCCGCTCGCCGAGGAGGCCGAGACCGCGCTGGTCGCGGCGCTGCCGCGGCGCCCCCTCACCGTCCTGGTGGCCTGCGCGGCTGCAATCGCCGGCGCCGCCTTCGCGGGCGTGCCGGGGATCGCCATCGTCGCCGCGATCCTGCTCGCGCCGGCGGCGATCCTGCTCGCGCGCCCTGCCGAGTGGCTGCTCCCCGCGCTCGCTCCCCTCCTGGGATTGGTCGGCGCGGCGCCCGCGTTCCTGCCCGCCGCGGCCCGGCGCGAGAGCGTCGCGACGCGAGCCGGGCTCGCGGCCCTCGCCTGGGCCTGGACCGGGATGCTCGGAGCCATCCTCGGCCACGGTCTCGGTGCCGGCGGGGGCGAAGGCGCCTCGGGTTGGGCGACCTCAGCATCCGTGGCGATGGCCGACGTCGTGGGCCCCCTGCTCTCCCCGACCGTGCTCTCGATCGGCCTGATCTGGGTCGGTTCGGCGGTCCTGCTCGGCGCGCTTCTCGATGTCGCCCGCCCGGCGGGTGCTGCGATCGGGGGTCTGATCTGGGCGGGATGCGTGACCGCGACGGTCGCCGCCGCCGGGCCCGAGGCGTCGTCGACGTTCCTCCTCGCGCCGGCGCTCGTGCTCTCCATCGGCTGGGCGATCTGGGACGCGGCGGGGCGCCCCGAGCTCGGCGAGTGGGTTCCGGAGGGCCACGCCCCGGGCGGGCTCCTCGCGCTGTTCAACGCCGGTCCGAGCCTCGCCGATCGCGACGGGGACCGCCGCGAGCCGCTCAATCCCGCTGATGCCCCGATGGCGGACGACCAGATCAGGGCCACGAGGGCGGCGAGAAGGCACGTGCGCGCGGCTCTGCATGGTGCGGGTTCTCGCGGTGGGTTGCCGTAGCATTCCCCGTTCTCCCGGGGACCCATCCGTCGCCGGGGAGACCGCATTCCCATGAGCGTTCTACGCAATCTCGAAGCGAGGATCGAGGGACTCGTCGAAGGCGTCTTCAGCCGCGCGTTCTCGTCGCAGGTTCAGCCTGTCGAGATCGCGCGCAAGCTCGCCAAGGAGATGGACTCCCACAAGACCGCGTCGGTTTCGCAGGTCTACGCCCCGAACGCCTACACGGTCTGGCTCTCGCCCGAGGACCACGAGCGCCTCTCCGGCTACACGCGCTCGCTCACCCAGGAGCTCTCCGCCTACCTGCTCGAGCACGCTCGCCGGCAGGACTACGCGCTGCTCACCCGCCCCGAGGTGACCATCGAGGTCGACGAGCGTCTGCGACTCGGTGAGTTCGGGATCCAGCCGCGGCTCGTGAAGCCGCCGGTGCGGCAGGGCGAGAGCGGGGAGCAGGGCCGCCACGGCCACACGATGGTCTACTCCGCCGCGCCCGAGAAGACGAAGGAGCCGCGCGGCAGCAAGCGGCACGCGGCGCCGCTCACGCAGACCCGCGCGATCGTCTCGATGCACGATCGCCGCTACGTGCTCGACGGCCCGGTCGCCGTGCTCGGCCGCTCGCGCGAGTGCGACTGCGTCTTCGACGACCAGAACGTCTCGCGCCGCCACGCCGAGCTGCGGCGCAACAGCTCGGGCGACTGGCAGATCGTCGACCTCGGATCCACCAACGGGGTCAAGGTCAACGGTCGCAGGGTTGACACCTCACGGCTCGCGCCCGGCGACGACGTCAACCTCGGAACCGTCTCCTTCACCTTCGACATCCAAGCGTGAAGGACGATCCCGCAGCGGTCGCCCTGAAGTTCGCCTTCCTCGGCGTCCTCTACCTGTTCCTGCTCGTGATCGCCCGCAGTGCCCTTCGGGACCTCCGCGGCCGGACGGCGATCGCGCCGCCGAGCGATGGCACCGGGCTGCACGAGATCGCCGACGCCCGCGTCGCCGCGACCGACGCGGCGCTCGTCGTCGTCACCGGCGGTGGCCTCACGCCCGGCGACCGCATCGACCTCTTCGGCGGGGTCACGATCGGACGCTCGGAGGAGGCGGACGTGAAGATCGTCGACCGCTTCGCCTCGGGGATCCACGCCCGGGTCCACACGCGCGGCAACGCCTATTTCGTGGAAGATCTCGAATCCACGAACGGCACCTACCTCAACGGTGCCGACTTGCGGGGAGAGGCACCACTGAACGACCTCGACGAGATCAGGATCGGCGACACCGAGTTCCGCTTCGAGCTCACGTTCGACGAGGGCGGCTACTGATGCTGCGTATCGGCGAGGCCGTACAGCTCACCGACACCGGCCGCCAGCGCGAGGCCAACGAGGACTCCCTGTTCCTCGGACCGCCCCTGTTCGCCGTCGCCGACGGGATGGGGGGAGCGCAGGCCGGCGAGGTCGCCTCGCATCTCGCGGTCGAGGCGTTCGCCGCCGCCGACCCCGACGAGGCCGCTCCCGAGGAGCTGCTGCGAACGACGATCAAGGAGGCGAACCGGCGCATCTTCGACCTCGCTCAGGGCGACGCCTCGCGCTCGGGGATGGGGACGACCCTGACCGCGGCGCTGCTGCGCGGCGAGGAGATCAGCTTCGGCCACGTCGGCGACAGCCGCGCCTACGTCTTCCGCGACGGCGAGCTCAAGCAGATCACCAACGACCATTCGCTTGTCGAGGAGCTGCGACGGCAGGGGAGGCTGAGCCGCGAGCAGGCCGCCGACCACCCGCAGCGCTCGGTGATCACCAGGGCCCTTGGCCCCGAGCCCGACGTCGAGGTCGACACGATGACCTTCCGGGGCCGCGACGGCGACGTCTTCCTGCTCTGCTCCGACGGCCTGACGACGATGCTCAGCGACGAGGACGTCCACGCGATCCTGCGGCGCGAGGGCAGCCTCGAGAAGAAGGCCCGCTGGCTCGTCCGCGCCGCCAACGAGCGCGGCGGCCGCGACAACATCACCGTCGTCCTCTTCAGCCTGACCGCCTCCGAGGTCGAACCCGGCGCGACCGGGTCCGCCGCTCCCGACGAGGGCGTGACGCTGATCGGCGCGAGCGCCGAGGACGCCGGGTTGACCGCGGGAGCCGTGCAGGCGGCCGCGAGCGAGGACGCCGCCGCCCGCCGCGCCACGGCCGCGCCGCCGCGCCGCCGTCCCCGGCAGGCTCCCGTCGCGGTCTCGGCGACCGCGGGCCAGCGGACGAGCTGGCCGAAGCGGATCCTCAAGGGCGTCGTCGCGCTGGCCGTGCTCGCGCTGCTGGCCTGGGGTGCCGTCACGGCGATGAAGCAGGTCTGGTTCCTCGGCGTCAACGACCAGGGCGAGGTGGCGATCTACCGCGGCCTTCCCTACGAGCTTCCGTTCGGCGTCGACCTCTACTCCGAGCAGGAGTCGACCGGGACCGAGTTCTCGTCCCTGCCGGAGGACCGCCGCGGCGTCGCGACCGACCACGAGTGGCGCTCCGAGGACGACGCCCGCTCGCTCGCCGACGACCTCTCGGCGGCCGCGGCGGGGACCACCGGCACTACAGGCACCACCGGTACTACAGGCACCACAGGCACCACGGGGGACGACTCCTCGGGCGGCGGCGGTTTGCAGTCCAACTCCGACGACGCGGTTCCGGGAGGGAACGGCGGCAGCTCTGGCGGGGGGAACGCCGGGCAGAACAGCCCGCCCGGGAGCTCGGGTTGAGCGCCCGCAACAAGGAGCTCATCGGCCTCGTCCCCGTCGCCGGCCTGCTGATCGCCGGCTTCGCCTCCGTGTTCATCGTCGGCGGCGACGACCTCGACAACACCAGCCTCATCTTCGGGGCCTACTTCTTCGCGATCTGCCTCGCCGCGCACATCTTCCTGCGCATCCGGCTCCCTTACGCCGACCCCTACCTGTTCCCGCTCGTCGCGCTGCTCGCCGCGATCGGGCTCGTGATGCTCTACCGGATCGACGAGAGCTTCGCCCGCGATCAGGCCAACTGGTTCGTCGTCGGCCTCGTCCTCTTCATGGCGACGATCGTCCTGCTGAAGGACTACTTCGTCCTCGAGCGCTACCGCTACCTGATCGTCACCGGCGGGCTCATCCTCCTGCTGATGCCGCGCCTGCCCGGGATCGGCGCCCAGGTCAACGGCGCCTACCTGGGCGTCGACATCGGACCGCTCGCCTTCCAGCCGGCCGAGTTCGGCAAGCTCGCCGTCGTCATCTTCCTGGCCAGCTACCTGCGCGAGCACCGCGAGGTGCTGGTCGTCGGCGCCAAACGCTTCGCGGGTATCACGTTCCCGCCGCTCAAGCACCTCGGGCCGATGCTCGTGGTCTGGGGGGCGGCGATGTTCCTGCTCGTCTTCATCCGCGACCTCGGCAGCTCGCTGATGTTCTTCGGCGCCTTCCTGGCGCTGATCTACGTCGCCACCAACCGGATCTCGTTCGTCCTGATCGGCCTCTTGATGTTCTTCGCCGGAGCGTGGTTCTTCGCCAGCACCGTCGGCCACGTCGGCGACCGCATCGACGTCTGGCTCGACCCCTACGCCGATGCGCAGGGGGACGGCTACCAGGTGCTGCAATCGATGTTCGCGCAGGCCGACGGCGGGCTCTTCGGGAAGGGGATCGGGGAGTCGCTGCTGACCGCACCGGGCAGCGACGCGCCGCTGATCCCCGAGGTGCAGACCGACTTCATCTACGCGCTGATCGTCAACGAGCTCGGCCTCTTCGGCGGCTGCGGGGTGATCGCGATCTACCTGCTGATCGCGGCCCGCGGCTTCAAGATCGCGACGATCGCCCAGGACGGCTTCTCGAAGCTGCTGGCCGCCGGGCTGACCGCGGTGTTCGCGCTGCAGGCCTTCGTGATCATCGGCGGCGTCATCAGGGTGATCCCGCTGACCGGCGTGACGCTGCCGTTCATCTCCTACGGCGGCAGCTCCGTGATCGCGAACATGGTCCTGCTGGCGTTGTTGCTGCTGATCTCCGACCGCGCCCGCCGCCCCCAGCAATCCGCCCAGGACGTGATCGGGTGAACGCGCCGATCGTCCGTCTCTTCATCGGCGTGCTCGTGCTGTTCACGCTGCTCGTCGCGTTCACGAGCAACTGGGCCGTCTTCGATGCCGACCAGCTCGAGGCGAAGTCGCAGAACAAGCGGCCGCTGTTCGAGGCGCAGCAGGTCGAGCGCGGCAAGATCCTCAGCGCCGACGGGCAGGTGATCGCCGAGTCGAAGCCGAAGGGCAAGGGCGATCAGCTCCGCTACGTCCGCCAGTACCCGCTCGGGAGCCTGTTCGGCAACCCGATCGGCTACAGCTTCCTGACCGAGGGGCAGACCGGCCTCGAGCAGACCCAGCAGGCGGTGCTGACCGGCGAGGACAACGAGTTCCTCTCGATCCTCGACCAGATCCGAGGCCAGCAGCAGGAGGGCTCCGACGTGGTGACCACGCTCGACGCCGGCGCCCAGCAGCTCGCCGTCGACCAGCTCGAGGGCCAGTCCGCGCCGGGGGCGATCGTCGCGATCGAGCCCGACACCGGCGCCGTCAAGGCGATGGTCGCGACCCCCGGCTACGACCCGAACACGATCCCGACCGACAAGCAGCAGCTCCTCGAGGACGGGCAGGCCTCGGGGCTCTTCGACCGCTCGATCCAGGGGATCTACCCGCCGGGCTCGACGTTCAAGGTCGTCACCGCGGCCGCCGCCATCGACTCCGGCGACGCCGACGCGGACACGACGCTCGACGGCTCCTCGCCCCAGACCTTCAGCGGCGTCCCGCTCGAGAACGCCGGCGGCGAGCAGTTCGGCGACATCGACATGCGGACCGCGTTGACCCACTCGGTCAACACCTACTTCGCCCAGCTCGGCGAGCAGATCGGCACCGAGACACTTCTCGATTACATGAAGAGCTTCGGCTTCGAGCAGGATCCTGAGGTGCAGCTTCCCGACGACCAGATGGCGACCAGCGGCGTCTTCAACTCCGACGGCAAGCTCGTCGACGAAGGCTTCGACGTCGCCCGCGTCGCGATCGGCCAGGGCGGCGCCGAGGGCCAGATCCTCGCCACGCCCTTCCAGATGGCGGAGGTCGCGGCGGCGATCGCCAACGGCGGCAAGCTGATGCGGCCCTCGCTGGTGCAGGAGGTCAAGGACCCCGACGGGCGCACCACCGACAAGCTCGATCCCGACGTGCAGAGCGATGTCGTCAGCGAGGACACCGCGGCGCAGCTGACCGACATGATGACCAGCGTCGTCGACGAGGGGACGGCGGCCGCGCTCGCCGGCGATCTCGGCGGCACCACCTTCGCAGGCAAGACGGGAACCGCGGAGAAGAACCTCGACGAGCGAATCAACCAGCCCTGGTTCATAGGATTCGCGCCCGCCGACGATCCGCAGATCGCGGTCGCGGCGACGATCGAGCAATGCACGGGCTGCTTCGGCGGCGTGGTCGCGGGCCCGATGGCGACGGCGATGATGAACTACTTCGTGAACGGAGGATGAGGACCTAGATGCGACTGCGAGCCGACGAGGTGGTCGACGACCGCTACCGCCTGATCGAGAGGATCGGCTCCGGTGGCATGGCCGACGTGTGGAGGGCTCGCGACAACGAGCTCGAGCGCGATGTCGCGATCAAGGTTCTGCACGAGAACTTCGCGCGCGACAAGGAGTTCGTCGAGCGCTTCCGCCGCGAGGCCTCGGCCGCCGCGGGCCTGCAGCACCCGAACGTCGTCAGCGTCTACGACCGCGGCTCCTGGGAGGACACGTACTACATCGCGATGGAGCTGATCGAGGGCTCCTCGCTGCGTGATCTGATCAACAAGGGCCTCGACACCGGTGAGTCCGTCGAGGTGACGCGCCAGGTGCTCGCGGCCGCCGGCTTCGCCCACTCCAAGGGGATCGTCCACCGCGACCTGAAGCCGATGAACGTGCTGATCGACCGCGAGGGCCGGATTCGCGTCACCGACTTCGGCATCGCCCGCGCCGGCGACTCTGAGATCACCCAGACCGGCTCGGTCATGGGAACCGCGCAGTACCTGAGCCCGGAGCAGGCGCAGGGGATGGACGTCACCGCCGCCGCCGACATCTACGCGATCGGGATCATGCTCTTCGAGATGCTGACCGGCCGCGTCCCCTTCGAGGGGGAGAACGCGGTCGCGATCGCGATGAAGCAGGTGGCCGAGGAGCCGCCGCTCCCGAGCTCCCTGAACCCGGAGGTCGGCCCGGCCCTCGACGCGGTCGTGATGAAGGCGCTCGCCAAGGACCCGGCCGAGCGCTTCCAGACCGCGGCCGAGATGACCGCCGCGCTCGACTCCGCCGAGGCCGACCCCGAGCACGGCGGCCACACCCAGCGCTTCGCGGCGATGGTCGCCGAGGACGAGAAGAAGAGCCGCCGCAAGTGGTGGATCCTCGCCGCGATCGTGCTGCTGCTCGCCGCCGGCGCGGCCGCGTACTTCCTGACCAGGCCGGAGATGGTCACCGTTCCCGACGTCGTCAACCAGACCGAGGCGGAGGCGACGAACGAGCTCCGCGACGCCGGCTTGGAGGTCGGCGACATCAACAGGGTCGAGAGCGACGACGAGCCCGGCACGGTGCTGGCGAGCGACCCGACCTCCGGCGACGAGGTCGAGAAGGGCTCGGAGGTCGACCTCTCGGTGTCGCTGGGACCGGGGACCGTCGAAGTCCCGCGGGTCACCGGCCTGCAGCTCGGCAAGGCGAAGGCGGCGCTGAAGGACGCCGGGTTCGTCGCGGAGGTCGAGAAGGATGCGTCGGCGCGGGTGCCGAAGGGGGTCGTGATCTCGTCGAACCCGTCGGAGGGCGCGCAGCTCGAGCCGGGCTCGACGGTCACGCTCACCGCCTCCACCGGCAGCCCGCGGACCGAGGTGCCCGACGTCGTCGGGCTCGACCGCGTCGAGGCCGCCTCGAAGCTGCGCGACGCGGGCTTCGTCGTCAACCAGGATTCCCAGGACTCCGATGAGCCGCAGGATCAGGTGCTGAGCCAGGACCCGGCGGCGGGCACCGAGGCCAAGGACGGCTCCGTCGTCAACATCGTCTACTCCAGCGGGGTCGGGACGATCACCCTCGGCGACTTCATCGGCTCGAAGCTGACCACGGCGCAGAGCCGGATCGAGGGCCAGGGCCTCGACGTCGACGTGATCGAGCGCGACGTCACCGACTCCTCCCAGGACGGGGTCGTGCTCGACCAGGCGCCGTCGCCCGGCTCGCGGCTGAGCCCCGGTGACACCGTGACCCTCACGGTCGGCAACTACGTCGAGCCCGACGACGACGGCGGCAGCGGCGGCACCGGAACCACGACGACGACCGACGAGGAGCCGTGAGAGTCGCGGTCATCCGCGGTGGTCGCTCCAGCGAGCACCCCGTTTCGCTGCGCTCGGGCGCGGCGGTCGCCGAGGGGCTGCGGGCGGCCGGGCACGAGACGGTCGACGTGGTGATCGAGCCGGGGGGACGGTGGGTGATCGGCGCCGATGCCGAGGGCCGCGGGGGAGAGGACGTCGAGCTTCGCGCCGGGGGCGGGCTGCTCGGCTGCGACGTCGCCTTCCCGGTTCTGCACGGCCCCTTCGGCGAGGACGGCGTGGTCCAGGGGCTGCTCGAGTGCCTCGACGTCCCCTACGCCGGCCCCGGCGTGCTGGCCGCAGCGACGACGATCGACAAGCTCGTCTTCAAGCGCCTGCTGCGTGACGCCGGGATCGCGCAGGTGGACTTCTGCGCCGCCGGCGATCCGGGTTGGCGCGAGCGGGTGGAGCTGATGGGCCTGCCCGTGTGGGTGAAGCCCTCGAGGCTCGGCTCGAGCGTCGGGATCCTCAAGGTGGGCGACGCCGCCGAGCTCGACGCCGCGGTCGCCGCCGCCGCCGAGCACGATCCACGGGTGATCATCGAGGCCCACTGCGACGGACTCGAGGTGGAGTGCTCGGTGATGGGCAACGACGAGGTGGTGACCTCCCTTCCGGGCCAGGTCGCAACCGATGCCGACTGGTACGACTACGAGGCCAAGTACTCGGCCGGCGGCATGGAGCTGCTCGTGCCGGCGCCGATCGGCGGAGAGCTCGTCGCCCAGGTGCGGCGGATGGCCGAGCGCGTCTATCGCCTCCTCGGCTGCACCGGCCTCGCCCGCTGCGACTTCTTCGTCACCGAGGGCGGGGAGGTCCTCGTCAACGAGCTCAACACGATCCCCGGCTTCACCGAGACCAGCGTCTTCGCGAAGCTCTTCGAGGCGGGCGGGCTCCCGTACCCCCAGCTCTGCGACCAGCTCGTGCAGCTCGCCGTCGAGCGCCACGAGACCGAGCGCGGTTACAAGTTCTGAGCCGGCGCCCCGGTCAGCTCTGCAGCTGAGCCCCGAAGATCTCGGCGGCCTCGACGCCGTTGAGGTCCGTGATCCAGATCAGGAAGTGGCGGCCGCTGGCACCGCCGAGCTCGACGGTCATGTTCTTGTCGGCGGACTCGTCGGTGGCGAGCGGTTCGCCCCAGGCGCCGGTCTCGGCACCGGCGTCGTCGAAGGGACCCTCGGTGGGGGCCAGCTTCTCGTCCGACGCGTAGACGTTGAACTTCCAGCCGCCGCCGTCGGTCTGCAGGTCGAGGGTCGCGGGCGTGACGCTCCCGTCGGTGTCGAGCATGAGCCCGACGCCGTTCTTCGGCGCCCCTTCGAGCCCGGCTTCGTAGGACTCGGTCGACCATCCGGTGTCGGCGTCGTCGTCGATCGCGGCGCCGACGTCCTCGGAGTGCTCCTCCTCGTCGCCCTGGGGGTCGAAGTCCCGGGCGCTCGCGATCGGGATCGTCTCGGTCGTCACCGGGGGCGTCTTCGGCTTCTCGGGCGGCTCGTCGCCGCCGGACAACGCGGCGATCGCGATCGCGACGCCCGCGGCGATCGCCAGCACGATCACGCCCGCCCAGGAGGCGCGCTTGCGGCTCGGCAGCCAGCGCCGCTTCTGAGGGACGGTGCGGAGCACGGTGGTCGCCTCGTTGGTCTGGCCGCCCGCCGCGCGGTGCACCTCGACCTCCAGCGCCCCCTCGAGGTCGCCGAGGAACTCGTTCATGTCCAGGTAGCGGTCCTGCGGCTGCTTCGCCGTGGAGCGGTCGACCGCCGCGGCCAGCGCCGCCGAGGTCTCGGGACGACGCGCCTGCACGTCGGGCATGAGCTCGTTGACGTGCTTCATCGCCACCCCGACCTGGGTCTCGGCGGTGAAGGGCACCTCGCCGGTGAGCATCTCGTAGAGGACGATCCCGAGCGAGTCGACGTCCGTGCGCGCGTCGACGGGCTTGCCCATCGCCTGCTCGGGGGAGACGTAGTCGGTCGTCCCGAGCACGCGGCCGGTGGCGGTCAGCCCGTGCTCCTCGATCGAGCGTGCGATCCCGAAGTCGGTGATCTTGGCCCGTCCGTCGGGGTCGATGAGGACGTTCTGCGGCTTCACGTCCCGGTGGACGAGCCGGGCGGCATGGGCGGCGGCGAGCCCGCGGCCGATCTCGATCGCGTAGGCCGTCGCCTCGTCGGTCGCGAGACGGTTGCTCTCGGCGATGCGCTGCTTCAGCGTCTCGCCGGGGACGTACTCGAAGACGATGTAGGGGTGGCCGCCGTCCTCGCCGGCGTCGATGACTGCCACGAGGTTGGGGTGGGAGAGCTGCGCGACCGCGCGCGCCTCGCGGCGGAAGCGCTCGAGCTGGTCCGGCTGGTCGGAGATCTCACGGTGCATGACCTTGATCGCGACCTTGCGCCCGAGCGTCTCATCGATCGCCAGGTAGACGGTCGACATCCCCCCGCTCCCCAGCTTCGATTCGAGCCGATAGCGGCCCGACATCAGCGTCCCGATCACCGCCGAGATCTCCGTGTGTGGACGCAGCCGTGGCGCATGATCACGCCAAGTATTTTCGATGAGGGACTCCGGCGGCGCAACGGCATGCCCGCGGCGAACGCGGGATTGCGCGAGACGGCGCTCGCGAGCCTCACGTCATAGGCTGCGAGAACCCGGCAACGACCCTGAGGAGAAGGCTCGCAATGGAAGTCAAAGGCGTCGATTTCGCAACGGTCCCGACCCGCAACTACGAGGCCGCCGTCAAGTTCTACGGCGAGGTGCTCGGCCTGCCGTTCTCGAAGCAGTGGGGGGAGATGCCCGCGGGTGAGTTCGAGACCGGCAACCTGACCATCGCGGTCATGCAGTCCGATGCCTTCGGCCAGGAGTTCTCGCCCAACGGCGGCGCGATCGCGCTCCACGTCGACGACGTCGCCGCGGCCCGCGCCGACCTCGAGGAGAAGGGCGTCAGCTTCTTCATGGACGACATCGACTCGGGCGTCTGCAACATGGCCTTCTTCGCCGACCCCGACGGCAACCCATTCATCCTCCACCACCGCTACGCGCCGAAGGAGTAGAGCGGCCGGATCCCGGATCCCAGTCGCCCGGCGCGGCGTCAGGCCGCCCGTTCGACCACGCCCGCCCGGTCGGTGACCGTGCCGATGCGGGCGGTGCCCGGGTAGCTGCCGCTGAGGAGCCCGATCGCCGCATCCGCGTCGGCCTCGGGGACGATCACGCAGAAGCCGCAGCCCATGTTGAAGACCTCGTGCATCTCGTCGTCGTCGACCTCGCCGCGGTCGGCGATCAGGTCGAAGATCGGCGGGACCGGCAGCGGGTCCTCGATCGCGTAGCCGATGGCCGACGTGTCGCCGAGCCGCAGCAGGTTGTTGAGCCCGTCGCCGGTGATGTGGGCGAGGCCGTTGACGGCGATGTCGGGAACCGCGAGCAGCTCGAGGATGGTCTCGACGTAGATCTCCGTCGGCTCCAGGAGGACATCGCCGAGCGGGCGGCCGAGGCGGCCGTCGGGATCGCGGTCGAGCGGAAGCCCGTCGAGGACCTTGCGCGCGAGCGTGTAGCCGTTGGAGTGCAGGCCGCTGGAGGGAAGGCCGACGATGGCGTCGCCGGGCCTGACCGCCGAGCCGTCGACGATCGCGTCGAGCGCGACCAGGCCGATCGCGCTTCCGGCAAGCTCGATCCCCTCGACGACGTCGCCGACCTGGGCGATCTCACCGCCGGGGATCTCGATCCCGGAGAGCTCGGCGCCGCGCCGCAGACCCTCGCCGATCTGGCCGCAGACCTCCGGGTCGGCGGTCCGGCAGAGGATGAAGTCGACGAGCGCGATCGGCTCGGCGCCGACGCAGACGAGGTCGTTGACGTTCATCGCGATGCAGTCGATCCCGATCGTCTCGTAGCGGCCAAGTCGCTCGGCGACGACCATCTTGGTCCCGACGCCGTCGGTCCCGAAGGCGATGCCGTTGCGCTCGTCGATGCGCAGGACGCTGGCGTAATGGCCCGGGAGCGGCACGTTCCGGGAGGGCTTGCCGGTCTCGATCCTCGACAGGTGGGAGACGAGCGCCGCCACCGCCGAGTCGGCGTCGCTCTGGCTGACGCCGGCGCGGGTGTAGGCGTCCTGGCTCACGGCGCCAACCCTACTTCCGCGCCTTCCGGAGGATCAGGCCGGCGAGCCCGACCCGGTAGGCCGCGTAGGGCCAGAGCGCCCGGTCGCGCTCGATCAGGCGGATCAGACCCTGGGAGGCGAGCGTCGAGGCGAACGCCACCCCGACCCCCGCGGCGACGGCTCGCTTCTGCCCACCGCTGACCGTTCGCCCGCCGCTGCGGAGCTTCGACCCCTTGCGCACCGCGGCGGCCGTGATGACCGGCAGCGCCACGGTCCGCGACAGCAGGTTGGCGTGCGCGCGCCCGAAGCCCCGCGCCCGCGCCGCGGCCAGGGTCGAGCCGTTGCGGGAGACGCCGGGGGCGAGCGCCGCCGCCTGCGCGCAGCCGATCACGAGGCCGTCAACCGGCCGCGCGTCGCTCGCGACCCGCTCGCGGGGAGCGCGGTCGGCGAGCACCATCGCGACGGAGCCGACGATCAGGCCCGCCGCCGTCGCCCGGGGCCCGCCGAGGCGCCGGTCGATCCAGCTCTCGAGCGCGAGGCCGGTCGCCACCGCGGGCAGGAAGGAGAGCGCGATCACGGCCACCCGGCGCTCGTCCAGGCGGCGCAGCTCGTCGGCGATGAGCTGCCGCTGGCCGATCAGGAGCGCCAGCGCCGCCCCGCAGTGGACGGCAACCTCGAACGCCTTGCGGTCCTCGGGGTCGACGGTCGCGTCGAGATCCCAGCCGAGCAACCAGGGGACGATCCGCAGGTGCGCCGAGCTCGAGACCGGCAGCAGCTCCGTCGGTCCCTGCACCGCACCCAGGACGGCGGCGCGGAATGCCGTCAGTCCCTCGGCCTCGCCCTCGCCGTCCCCTGTCCCGCTCCCGGCCGCGGGAGCGTTCCGCTGCAGGCGATCAAGCACCGGCGTCCGCGGGCTCGCCGTCTCCGGCACCCGAGTCCGCCTCGGTGTCAGCGTCCCGCTTCCCGCGCCGCCAGCGGACGAGCAGGTAGATGCCGCCGGCGACGATCGCGGCCGCGACGACGTAGTCGAAGTAGTGGAGCTTGTCCTGCAGCTCGGTCCAGTTGGACCCGACCGACTTGCCGAGCAGGCCGAGCCCCAGCACCCACGGGACGCAACCGAGCAACGTCAGCAGGGTGAAGCGCCAGAAGGGCATCCGCGCCACCCCCGCCGGGAGCGAGATGAAGGTGCGGACGATCGGGAGCATCCGGCACCAGAAGACCGTGGCGTCGCCGTGGCGCTCGAACCAGCGATCGGCGGCGGCGAGGTGCTTGGGGTTGACGTGGAGGATCTTGTGGCGCTCGAGCAGCTCGAGGCGCCCGTAGAAGCCGATCGCGTAGGCGATCCAGGAGCCGAGCACGTTCCCGAGCACCCCCGCGGCGGTGATCCCGAGCAGCGTCATGTCGCCCTCGGCGACGTTGAAGCCGGCGAAGAGCATCGTCGCCTCGCTCGGGATCGGCACGCAGGCGCTCTCGAAGGTCATCAGGATGAACACCCCGATCAGCCCGACCCTGTCGATGAAGTCGACCGCGAGATCGACGATCGGATCGGTCAGCGAGGCTGTGAGCAGGGGCGGGAGCATGGCGGCCGCAGGCGTCGAGAAGGGGCTTGCGAACCGCTCGCAGCGGGTCCCGCACCCTTGACCGAAACTCTACCCTTCTCCGCATGAACCGCCTGCGCGCGCCGGTGCTCAGGCACCGCCTCTTCCAGCTCGCGGCGGACGCGGCGTTGGCCGCCCTGGCCTTCTACCTCGCGTTCGAGATCCGCTTCATCGACGAACCCGGTGGGATTCCCGACCGCTACGTCGAGATGCTCACGGGCTCGATCGTCTTCGTCGCGCTCGGCAAGACCGCGATCTTCGGCCTGATGGGGCTGCACCAGAAGTGGTGGCGCTACTTCAACCTCGGCGACATCTGGGCGGTCATCCGCGCCTGCTGCGTCGCCTCCGCGGTGTTGATCGCGTTCTTCGTCCTCGTCAAGCCGTTCTCGAGCCCGATGCCGCGCTCGATCATGATCTACGACCTCGTCTTCACGATCGGGCTGCTCGTCTCCGCGCGCAGCATCGCCCGCTTCCTCTTCGTCGAGCGCCGCATGCGCCGCCGCGCCAAGGACCGCTCGCAGGGGGACGTGCTCGTCGTCGGCGCCGGCTCCGGCGGGCAGATGGTCGTCCGCGAGCTTCGCCTCAACCCCGAGCTCGGGCGCCCGATCGGCTTCGTCGACGACGACGCCCGCAAGAAGGGCATGCGCCTGCTCGGGATCGAGGTCGTCGGCGGCACCGACGAGCTCGGCCGCATCCTCGAGGAGCTGAAGCCGCAGGAGGTCGTGATCGCGATCCCCTCGGCGCCGGGGGCGGTGCGGGGCAAGGTGGTCTCCGCCTGTCGCGAGCGCAACATCCGCGTCCGCACCCTGCCGACCGTCTTCGAGCTGCTGCGCGGCGGCGTCCAGCTCACCCAGCAGCTGCGCGAGGTGCAGGTCGAGGACGTGCTCGGCCGCGAGCCCGTGCGGATGGAGCTCGACACCGTCGGCTCCTACCTGCGCGACAAGATCGTCCTCGTCACCGGCGCCGGCGGCTCCATCGGCTCCGAGCTCTCGCGCCAGATCGCCCGCGTGCACCCGCGCCTGCTCGTGCTCGTCGACCAGGCGGAGGACAACCTCTTCCAGATCGACCGCGAGCTGACCTCCGAGTGGCACTTCAGCGCCGTCGAGGCGGTGCTCGCCGACTGCAAGGAGGGGGAGCGGATGCTCGAGGTGATGCAGCGCTTCCGCCCCGACGTCGTCTTCCACGCCGCCGCCTACAAGCACGTGCCGCTGATGGAGGGCAACCCCCTGGAGGCCGTCCGCAACAACACGATGGCGACCAGGGTCACCGCCGAGACCGCCGCCGTCTCCGGCGCCGAGCGCTTCGTCCTCATCTCGACGGACAAGGCCGTCGACCCGCGCACCGTGATGGGCGCCTCGAAGGCGATGGCTGAGATGGTCGTCCGCACCGCGGCCGCGAAGTACCCGACGACCCGGTTCGCCAGCGTCCGCTTCGGCAACGTCCTCGGCTCGTCGGGAAGCGTCGTGCCGATCTTCCGCTCCCAGATCGAGCGAGGCGGGCCCGTCACCGTCACCCACCCCGAGATGACGCGCTACTTCATGACGATCCCCGAGGCGGTTCAGCTCGTCATCCGCGCCGCCGACCTCGGCGAGGACACGGGTGGGGGCGACGTCTTCGTGCTCGAGATGGGCGAGCCGGTGAAGATCGTCGACCTCGCCCACAACA
This sequence comes from Solirubrobacterales bacterium, assembly GCA_046330415.1. Lineage (GTDB taxonomy): Bacteria > Actinomycetota > Thermoleophilia > Solirubrobacterales > 70-9 > RHKX01. The sequence continues at coordinate 85,955 of JAXLSW010000007.1, forward strand.
TGATCAGGCTCGCCGGCCTCGAGCCCGAGGCCGACATCGCCATCGAGTTCACCGGTGTGCGCCCCGGCGAGCAGCTGCACGAGCGACTGCTCGCCGACAACGAGCGCGCGGAGCCCACCGCGGCTCCCAGGATCACCCGCGCCGTGCGCTCCGAGCCGCTCGAACCCGAGCGCGTGGAGGAGACGATGAGGGAGCTTCGCGCGCTGATCGAGAGCGGTGATGAGGTGGGTCTCGCGGAGCGCGTCGTCGGCGTCATCACCGCCGGGGTGTCCTCCGAGGGCAGCCCCGGCGTGGCCGAGAGCCTCTGAAGAACGCCCACGCCGCTCCCCGGGCTGACTCCCCGGCACCCTAAGATGCCGCCCGACGATGGACCTGCTGAAGGAGATCGGCTCGATCCTCGGCTTCGTCGCCTTCGGCGGCCTGGCCGTGCTCGTGTTCATGACCTTCCAGCAGGCGCGGCATGTGCGGCGCCTGCGGGAATGGGCCGGACGCTCGCCGGAGCGCTCCGCGATCGAGGCTGAGCGGGTCGCCGAGGCGGCTCAGGAGGCGTCGATCGCCCGCGCCGGCGGTGATGCGCGCGCCGTCTCCGACGAGTACGACGTCCCCGAGGAGCCGGAGGGCCCCGGCTTCTTCGAGCGGATGCGCGGCGAGATGGCCTACCGCTGGGAGGAGCTCGACCGCCGGAGCCCCGTTGACGCGAAGATCCTCGTGGTCGCCCTGATCGCCGTGATCGTCGGCATCGGCGTCGTCACGAGCGGCTTCGGGCTGCTCGGCGGCTCCAGCGACGAGCCGGTCGCCACGACGACGTCCGGAAACGGCGGTGGCGGCAAGGGCGGCGGGGGCGAGAACGAGGAGCCGGTCACCAAGGTCGCCGTCCTCAACGGCACCGCGCCGGAGGGCGGGGTGGGTATCCCGGGCGTCGCCCAAGCGGCGAGCTCCCTCGTCGAGGAGGCCGGCTTCAAGGTCGGCAACGTGACCGACGCCAGCACCTCGTTCCCGGTCAGCGTCGTCATGTACACCGACGGCTTCGAGGAGGACGCGCAGACGCTCGCCGACGACCTCGAGGACCAGCTCGGGACGACCGAGATCCAGCCCATCGATTCCACGGTCGAGGCGGACGCGGGCCGGGCCGACCTCGTGCTGGTGGTCGGCCAGGACGACGCGGCGATCGCGCAGTGACCGCCCCCTCCGCCTCGCGCTCATGACCTCCGTCGCGACGCTGCTCCCGGCGGCGGCCCAGTCGCTCGACACCGAGCTCGTCGAGGTGCTCGGAGCCGTCGCCGCCGTGCTGGCGGTGATCGGGCTGCTGCTGGTCCTGCCGATCTTCCTCGGCAACCGCCGCGAGATCGCGCGCCTGCTCGAGTGGCAGGACCGCGAGCCCGAGGCGGGCACCACCGAGTTCCGAGCCATCCCGGCGCCGGCTCCGGGTGGATCTGCCGCGCCCGGCCGCTCCGGCGGCAAGATGACTCCGGCCGAGCGGGTGACGTCGGAGCGGCCGGCGCTGAGCCGGATCGCGACCGGCGAGTACGCGGCGATCGAACCCGAGCCGCAGAGCTTCTGGCAGCGCGTCGTCGACCGCGGCCCCCGTCACCCGCTCGTGCTGGCGATCCTCGCCATCCTGATCGGCGTCGGGGCCTTCGTGCTCGGCTCGCAGCTGATCCGCTCCGACGACGAGACGACGAAGGGCCGCGGCGTCGATCCCGCCGACGTCTCGATCGCCGTCGTCAACGCCACCGGGGGCTCGGGGGTGGGAGACGAGCTGACCAATCGTCTGCAGCGCAAGGGCTTCGTGGTCGACTCCAACACGGTCGCCCCCGATCCGGAGGAGAAGAGCGCCGTCCTCTACCGGCCCGAGCATCGCGCCGAGGGCCGGGTCGTCGCCAACTTCCTCGAGCTCCCCGACCCCAAGCCGTTCAACTCCTCGGCCGAGGCATCCGCCGACGGCGCCGATGTCGTCGTCATCGCCGGCAAGGACGGCGCCGCCTCCAGCGACGGTGGCTCCGGCGGGGGCGGTGGGGGCGACTCCGGCGGCGGAGGCTGAGCGGGTGGGCGGTCGCCCCGGTCGGATCGGCACCGCCCTCGGGACAGCGCTGTTCGTGGCGTTGGCTCTGCTTGCGCTCGGCGCCTTCGCGATCACCCGCGCCGCCCGCTCCGGCGACGACCTCGTCAACTCGGTGGATCTCTCCCCGGTCCTGATCCGCGGCATCCCCGCCCACGACGAGGCGCGCGTCAGCTTCTCCCTGGCGGAGCCCGACGACTCGGTCGACGTGCTGATCATCGACGGGGATCCGGGTGGGGACGACGCACAGGTCCGGGCGCTGGCGCTCGGCCAGGACCTCGACGCCGGCGAGCAGGTGTACCGCTGGGACGGGCTCACCGACGACGGTGAGCCGGCCCCGCCCGGCCTCTACGCGTTGCGCGTCGTGCTCGGTGAGCAGGGGCGCGACATCCTGCCGCCCGGCCGGATCGAGGTGCTCGACGCCGGCGACTTCCACGAGGACACCCCTGACGTCCTCAGCGCGGTTGGCGTCGGCGCCGGCGGCGCGGGTGGGCTCGGCTGATGCTCTGGCTCGGCACGGTGATCTGCGTGGCGCTCGCCGCCGCCGGGCTCCTCGTCGGGGACCGGCGTGCCCGCTTCGCGCTGCTCGCCGCCGCGTTGGTGCTCGCCCCGATCCTCATCGCCGGCGACAACTGGGACTCCGCGCGGCTCGCCGACCTTCGTGATCGCCCCGCCTTCGCCGCGGTGGGGATCGCCGCCGCCCTCGCCGCCCTCTACCTCGGCGCGCTCGTGATCCGCGCCCGTCCGGCGCTGCTCGTGCCGCTCCTCGTGGCAGCGCTGCCCTTCCGGATCCCGGTCGACCTCGGCGGCGGCAGCTCGAACCTGCTGCTGCCGCTGTACGCGGTGATCGCGGCCGGGGTGATCGCCTCCCTGATGGAGACGAGGTCCATCGCGACGGCCGGCAGCCCCGACGCCGAGGACGTACCGGGCGCACAGGGCGCTCGGGGCGCTGCGGCCGCCTCGCGCGGCCCGCTGCTGCGCTACATCAGCCTCGCCTTCGCGGTCGTCCTCGTCCTCTACGGGCTGCAATCCGGGCTCGCCGACGACATCTCCCCGGCGGTGCAGGACGTCGGCTTCTTCCTCGTCCCGTTCGCCGCGCTCTTCGCGCTGCTCTCCGAGGAGCCTCTCGACGGCGCGACGCTCCGGCGCGTGCTCATGGTGCTCGCGGCCGAGGGAGTGCTGCTCGCGCTCGTCGCCGGCTACCAGTACGCGGCCAAGGACCTGTTCTGGAACGACAAGGTGATCGCAGGCAACGAGGCGCATCCCTACTTCCGGGTCAACTCGCTCTTCTTCGACCCCAACATCCTCGGCCGCTACCTCGCGGTCTCGATGGTCGCGTTGGCGACGCTGGTCGCCTACGGGCGTCGCCGCGCCGAACTGATCGGCGCGAGCGCCGTCTTCGCGATCCTGGCCGCAACGCTCGTCGTCACCTACTCGCAGTCGAGCACGATCGCGCTGATCGCCGCGATGCTCGTCCTGATCGCGGCCCGCTGGGGGATCGCGCAGGGGGTCGGGGCCGGGATCGCCGCGGTCGTCCTCGTCGCCGCAGCGATCGCGCTGATCTCCGGCAGCGGGCTCACCGAGGAGGATTCGAGCGGCCGCAAGGGTTTGATCGACGGAGGCATCGAGATGGTCAAGGACGCGCCGGTCCTCGGCGTCGGCTCGGGCGCGTTCGCCGACGAGTTCCGGGAACGCTTCGGCGCCGCCGAGGGCTTCTCCGCCGAGAGCCACACCGAGCCGATCACCGTCCTCGCCGAGCAGGGCATCGTCGGTTTCGTCGCCTACCTCGCGTTCCTCGCGGTGACGATCGGCGGGCTCGTCGCCGCGCTCGGCCCCCGCCTGACGAAGCCCGCTCGCGGCCCCGGGCTCGCCGCCGGGCTGACGGCGATCTACGCGGTCCTGCTCGTCCACAGCCTCGGCTACGCGGCGTTCTTCACGGACCCGGTGACGTGGGCGGTCCTCGCCTTCGCCGCCGGCAGCCTGGCGCCGGTGCCCGTCCGCTCCGGCGGGGAGGAGCCGGCCGGGACACCCGGGACGCCGGAGGGCGCCGGCGCCGGCGAACCACAGCCGGCGACCTAGGGGGGAGGGGAGGCGCGCATGCTCGACTACCTGCGCCGACTGGCGACCACCGGTGCCGCGTACACGGCGGCGAGCATCCTCTCGAAGGTCCTCGCGGTCGCCCTGCTGCCGCTCTACACGGCCTACCTCGCCCCGGCTGACTACGGCGCCGCGGAGGTCCTGTTCACCGCGGTCGTGACGGCGAGCATCGTCGTCCGGCTCGGGATCATCGAGGCGCTCCTGCGGTTCTTCTACCTGCCCGGCGAGGACGGCGACGAGGTCGTCCGCACCGGCTTCGCGGCGCTCCTGATGAGCACGACGATCGGGGCGCTCGTGCTGCTGCCGTTCGCTCCGCAGCTCGCCGACTTGCTGCTCGACGACGGGGTCGACAACGCCGCCAACCTCGTCCGCATCTCGATCGGCGGCCTCTGGGTCCTGACGCTCTACGAGTACCTCGTCTCGCTCTTCCGCCTCGACGAGCGCGCCCGCGCCTACTTCACGTTCACGATCCTCCACGTCCTCGCGGCGATCCCGCTCACCGTCTTCCTCGTCGTCGCCGAGGGGCTCGGCGCGGAGGGCCTGCTGCTCGGCAGCTACCTCTCCGGCGTCCCCTTCGTCCTCTGGATCGTCCTCAGCGAGCGCGGCCGCCTCGGGCTCGTCCCCGACCGCGACCTGCTCAACCGGATGGTCAGGTTCGGGCTGCCGACGATGCCCGCGGAGGTCACCCTCTACGCGCTGCAGTTCATCGACCGGATCATCATCGTCCGCTCGATCGGGCTCGCCGAGGCGGGCCTCTACGCGCTCGCCTTCAAGTTCAGCCAGGCGATCCAGGTGGTCGTCCGCGGCTTCCAGCTCGCCTGGCCGCCGCTCGCCTACTCGATCCAAGACGACGAGGAGGCGCGCCGCACCTACGCCGTCGTCCTCACCGTCTTCAGCGCGCTCTGCACCTTCCTCGTCGTGGCGCTCTGGCTCGAGGCGCGCTGGATCGTCCGCTTCCTCGCCGCCCCCGAGTTCTTCGACGCCTACAAGGCGATCGGCCCGCTCGCCCTCGGCGCCGCCCTCTACGGCGTCTACCTCGCCCAGCTCGTGATCCTCGGCCGGACCGGGAAGACGGAACGCAACCTCCCCGCGACGGGAGTCGGCATGGTCGCCAACGTCGCGTTGAACCTGCTGCTCGTCCCGCCCTACGGGATCGTCGGCGCGGGTGTCGCTCTCGTCCTCAGCTACCTGGTCGTGATCGCGCTCATGTACGCGTTCACGCAGAGCCTCTTCCCCATCCCGTGGCAGTGGGGGAGGCTGGCGGTGATCGCCGTCAGCGCCGCCGCCGTGATCGCGGCGGGCGAGCTCCTCCTGCCCACCGACGGCGCGCTCGGGCTCATCAGCCGCGCCCTCCTCGTCGCCCTCTACCCGCTGATCCTCTGGTGGGGAGGAGCGATCAAGAGCGACGAGCGGGAGGCCGTCAAGGCCGCGCTTGCCTCCGGCGACCTGCGCGAGCGCCTGCGCCGCATGCGAGGTGGCGGCGAGGAGGAAGTCCCCGAGGGCGCCCCCGGCAATGAGGACTCCCGAGCCGCCGGTTTCATGGACGCCGAGACGAGGGACCAGGACCGCGGTGGCTTCTAAGGCGGGCCCGCTGCTCCCCGCCCGGTTCCGCGGAACCACGAAGCAGCTTTCCGGTATCCCATAGGGGCGGTTCCGTTGCACCTCCCCCAGAAGGGGTAGTTCGTGACGGAACTGTCACGGCATAACCTGGCTCCTGCCATCCTCAAGACATGAGCTTGGGGAGGTGCAGGGGGATCGCGGCGACGCTTGCCGGCGTCGCGCTGGCCGTCGCGGCGTTCGCTTCGCCTGCCCAGGCCGAGCCCACCCGCGAGGACGCGCTTCGCACGCTGGCCGCCATCGCCCGCTCACCGGTCGGGCTGAGCTACGACCGCGAGGTCATCGCCGGCGACTTCGCCTCGGCCAGGGAGCAGGCGGGCCTGCCCGCCGACGCCGATGTCCTCTCTTACGCGGAGGCATCTCCCTTCGGCCCCGACGGCCCGTTCGGGCAGTTCGTCCGCGAGACGATCCCGTTCGCCGACACCCCCTTCGGCCGCACCGCCGAGCTGCGCGCCTTCGAGGGGACCGCGATCACCGCGAGCGCTCACACCGCTCCCATCTTCGGCGAGCCGGGGACGGCGGTCGTCGCCACCATGCAGCCCGCCCGTGAGGTCCGCCGGCGCCTCGTCGCCGCCGGAATGAAGCGGCGACACGGAGTCCTGACCGGCACCGAGGTGCGCGGCAAGCCCTCCGACTTCCCCTACATCGCCGACGCCGGCGAGGGGCTCTTCGTCCTCACCGACAGCCTCGAAGCCGCTCGGCTGGTCACCAGCGCCACCCTCCCCGTTTCCCGCAAGAGCACCGACAACGGCGCCGCGGTCGCCGCCGGGCTCGGGGACGCCAGCCCGTTCCTCGGTGTCATCGCCCGCCGAAGCGGGTGCGTGCGCCGGACGATCGTCACCCAGGACGTCGAGCCGATGACGGGCACCATCACCCTCGCCGGCCCGCTGCGCCGCCACGACGTCGAGGTCGAGCGGGAGCTGAAGCGGGACTACGAGGTCGGGCCGCTGCGCCGGCAAGGGTCCGAGTTGAGCGTCGCCATCTCCCCAAGCGGCGACTACGACCCCAGCACGCTGGCCTACTCCGGTCTCCTCGACAAGCGCTTCGCGCTGCGACCCCTCTGCACCCGCCGATGAGAAAGCTCGCCACCGTCGTCTGCGTGGTGCTCGCCGTCGTCACACTCCAAGCGGCGACAGCGTCGGCCTCCCCGCTCGACCGGGTCGACGCCGGTGTCGGTGCGACCTGCGGCGAGGCGACGAAGTTCGGCCACACCTTCGCGGTCAACTCGGTGGGCAGGGAGACGGCGCCCACCTGCGGGCAGGCGCAGCGAATCATCGACGGCAAGTGCAAGGTCCACCTGAAGCGGCGCTGGTCGTGCTTCTCCTTCCAGGAGGAAGACCCGTTCATCCTCTGGTTCCTGACGAAGGAGATGTGGGCGCGGCACTCGACGCAGGTCGTCTACTACGAGCGCTACCCGTGCTCGGAGGCCAACGTCACGTCCGAGCTCTTCGCCCGCCCACCCCTCGGCTTCCCCAGCATCCGCCAGCTCCTCGCCGACGACATCGTCCGCTGCGAGCTCCTCGCCGGCCAGACCTACTCCCAGGTCCGCAAGCTCCTCGGGCGCCCGGATGGAGGCAAGCCCGGCCACTACGTCCTCTACGTCCTCGGCCCCGAGCGCGACTCGTTCTTCCAGATCGACCCCGAGCTGCTCGCCGTGTGGTTCCGCAAGAACGGCCGCTACGAGGGGGTTGACATCTTCCAGGGATAGGTGCGGGGACCGAGCGGTAGCCGCTCAGATCTCCCCGTCCACCATCCCGTCGATCTCGCCGCCCAGGCCATCGGTCAGCTTCGCCATGTCTCGGCCGTTCACCCGCGCCCGCGCCGAGGCTCCCTTCATCCCGCCGACGATGGTCCGCTCGATCTTCTCGACGAGCCTGAGGGCGGCGGCGGGTTCGCCCTGATCGACGCCCGCCGCCTGCAGTGCGGACGAGGCATCGAGCAGGCTGGAGCGCACCGTCGCCACCTGGCTTTGCGCCAGCAACCCGTCGAAGTCGGCCTTCCGCGGGGGCCTGCCGTCCCCTGGTCCGAAGATCAGCGTCCGCAACTCCGCTACAGACGCTCTCGCCTCGTCGATGGCGACCACCGCCCGGGCCCCGGCTTCGCCGGCGGCTCCCAGCATGTCGACCACCGAGCGGGCCGGCACCGCAGCCCGCACCTCGTCGATGAGACCGTAGGCCACCTTGGTGTCGATCCGGACCTGGTCTGTCAGCGGGATTGGTGGCGCCTCGGCGACGGCGGCGCGGAGAGCGTGCATCGCACGGGCCGCACGGGCAGGATCCCCGCCGCGGGCCCCCGCCCGCTGCTCGAGGTCAGCCGGCAGAGCGGCCTCGAGGTCAGCGACCGCTTGGCGGGCCGCATCCGCGTCGACCCGCACCGAGCTGGTCAGCGGAACCGGCGCCGCCTGCGCCAGCATCTCTTCGAGGGAATCGAGCTGGTCCTTCCACCCCACGAGGGGAACCTAAGGGACGTCGCGCCTCAGGGAGTCGGCGGCGTCCCACCCGGGGCCGTGCCCCCGCCCATTCCCGACGCCGCCTGCTGGGTGACGCTGCCGGCGTAGTCGTTGGTCGGGTCCCGGTAGATCGTGTGGATGTGGCCCCAACCGGCGGTGACGTAGCCGTCGACGTCTGCGCCGGCCGATCCCTGCTGGGAGGCGAACTCGATGAACACCTTCGGCCCGGAGATCTCGTAGTAGATGCCCTCGCCGGAGCTCATGTCGTAGGTGGTCGCGCCGGACCACTTGACGTAGGTCCGGTTGAGCCCCGCCTCGATGCGCTTCAGCGCCCGCTTGGTCGTCTGCTCGTCGGCGAGGCCGACCCAGTTGGCGATCACCTTCAGCAGCAGCTTCCGCTGTTTCGCCGAGAGGTCCGAGCCGGCGAGCCCACTGCCCGTCGGGAAGGAGCAGGTGCTCCCCGGCGCGCAGACCATCGCCGCGACGCTGTCGCCCTGGAAGCCCGCCGTGCGCTGCTCCGAGCTGAGGCTGTTGAAGAATCTGAACGCGTCCTTGTACATCCCCGCGAGCGGCTGCACCGTGCTGCCGTCGTCGGCCGTATAGACCGCGGGCTGGGAGCCGAGGTGGGTGGGAGCGAAGGTGATCGCCCGCTCGCCGCCGTCGAGGGTGGCGTTGATGCCGAGGTGGTGGCCGCCGAACTGGACCTCCCAGGGCCTCGAGGCCGAGGGCTTGCCGAAGAAGGCGATGTAGTACTGCCCGAGCGAGCTCTCAGTCGAGCTGCTCTTCTCGTGCAGGAAGACGTCGCCGTTGATGATCCCCGTGACGGTCTCGTAGCCCTCGTCGCCGAGCAGGGCCGCGAGGACCTTCATCGCAGCGGCGCGCTGAGTGTCGTCGAGATCCGTCGTCAGGTTCAGGCCCGCCCGCGCGACGAACGTGACCGGGAAGTTCGACCAAGACGTCGTCTTCGTCTCGTCCGTGAACCCGTAGAGGAGCTGCTCGCGCTGCTCCGCCGACAGCGTCTTCACGAAGGCCGTCGCGGCGGCGGCGGTCTTGACGATCGCCCGCTTCGTCCCCGCCTTGGACCGTTTCGAGCGTCCCCGCGCCGCGCGGGCGGGGCTCGCCGCACTGGCCGCGCCGTTGGTGGACGTCGAGCGCCCGCCGATCAACCCGGCCCCGACCGCACCGGCCATCGCCGTCGCGGCAACAGCACCGAAGCGCCGGCGCGTCATCGCGTTGCGGGGGCTCTGGGCGGTGTGGGGTTCGTCTCTGCGAGTGCTCATGCAGGCAACGTAGGAACCGACCCTGGGAGGAACCTGTGAGGGAACTGAGCGTCCGCGGAGGAAGGCGCTCGCTCTATGGGTCTGCTTTGCGTGGAAAGCGGCAACGTCGCGCCGACTCTGCCTTACCGCCATCGTCGTCCCGTAGCTGAGTGGCGGGGGGGGCACTGCAACGTCGCAATTGCGGGGCGCCGAGCATGGGCCGACGGTTACCCGCCGTACGATCAAGCCCTGGAGCGCGCCCACGACGCCAAGATGACCGTAGGCCTCTAGGGGCGCTTGGTCTGAGCCAATCCTCAACGGAACAACTCATGGAGGCCGTAGGTCAGCTGTCGAGCCTTCGGCCAGCCAGCATCCACAAATACGTCTAGCATCTCAATAAGGAGATTGCGCGCCTCGTCGTCCTGTTGAAGCAGCGTGCGGTAGTCAGCGAGATACCGCTCAACAAGACGCACGAACAGGTCGACAGCCATCCCGTCGAACTGATAGCCGCCAGGTTTGCCAGCGAGAATTGTCTGCCCGATCCGTAGGAAGACGTCTCGCGGATCGAACTCGATGAACACTTCGAGAGTCTCCAGCAGATTGTGTGTAACCGAAGGGACCGGAACCTGCGAAAGCTGGTTCAGCACGTCCTTAGTCTCGGAGTACAGCCGCTCGCGTTGATCGCGGCTCACTGTCGAGGGTTCGCCCTGCTTATCGTCGAAAGCCCCGCTTGCGAAATAGATCTCGTGGGTGATCGTGTCGATGGTCTGTGCAAGACCGCGGCCGCGCTTCACTTCCGGGTCCTCGTCTGTCAGCCCGCTCATCCCACGGAGCGCTTGTTCAATCTCGCGGTATCCAGCGACGGCCTCCTTCACCACGTCGGACAGGAGCTTGATCGCGCGAGCGCGGATCGCCGTGTGCTCGAGCTGGTCCCCGCCATAGGTTTGGGCGTCTCGCACACGGAGGACCAAGTGCCGTGTCTCATCTGATCGCTCATCGATCCGGCCAATAACCTCCTCGTCGAGGAAGTGACGTGCGTCGTCGTCTCCGCGCCAGACGTGAAGGTCTGTCAGGAGCTCGACGCACCGATTTCGAAGTTCTCCTCCTCCCGGCGCATCCGTATCGGTCTTGGCGTAGACCGCCTTCGCCACGTTCCGCATGCGCTCGTTGTCGTCCTGGGCGATGCGGGGCAGGATTGTTATGACCGCGGTGGTGACCGCGCGTGATTCGTCCTGCTCAGCGATGCGGTCAGCGACTTGCCACATGAGTTCCGGCGCCGCAGCACGCAATAGGTGGAGTCGTTGGGCGACGTGAAGGCGTACGGCGGGGACTTCGTCGCGGCTCAACTTCTCAATTGCGTCAAGCACCTCAGGGATGGCACAGTCCTCAAGGTGGGCCAGGCACACAAGCCCTCCGGCGGCCTCCACTCGCGGCGCGGGAGATCCCCAGGACGGAAAACGATCGAATTGCTCGTCGGACTCCGGCCTCCGCTTCGGGTTCGGGTGGGCTACCGAGCTCAGCAGGATTTCACGGGCCAGCTCAGCCATCGACGAATCGCAAGTGAGGTCCGTCGCCCGTGAGATTGCCTCAGCAACCTCGGCGGCACAACCCCAAGCGTGATCCCGTTGCCGCTCGTCGGCCCCGTCAGATTCAGCGGACTCGATCGCCTCCCAGAGACTCCGAAGCGGTTGCTCGATGCCGGCGGCTTCCTCCATCGATGGGGATCCGTTCTGATGCTTCGTCGCGAACTCCTTGACCGGTTCCTCGAGCGTCTGGAGTCGTATGTTTGGCGCCGCATCGACGTCGACGCCCTCCTCAGCCAGCGCCTCGCGTTCTCCGTACTCCCGCGAGGACCACCCTGAGAAGCTCACTGGTGGACGGTTTTCAGGGACGTCATCCGCTGCGAGAAGTTCCGTCAGCCGCGTCTTGGCTGCCTCGGTGAGCAAAGAGTCAGGGCCTAGGCATCCAAGCAGCCTGTCTCGGTGCTCCTCACCGAACTTGACGGCGTGGTCGCCCAGGCGATCTGCGTGCGTCGAGGCGTAATGCTCCGGTAGCCCGATCACGTTGTTCTCGATTTGTTCGCGGATCGAGTCGTCTAGCTGGTTAAACCCGCTTCGGAGCATCTCGCCTAACACCGTCGTCAACTCGACCGAGGCCATGACGTCTCGCGAGACCAAGAGCGGCTCGATCCTTTGTCCAAGCGCCTCAGGAGAACGTCCCGCAGCGAGGAGAACGCGGCGCCAGATAGCGGCCGGAACGGCTGGACCAATCAATGGGTCGATCAGAGTCGCGAGGGCGTCGGGATCGCTATCGGCAAGTTCGTCAAGCCTGCGCTCGAAAGCACCAAGAATCTTCACCTCGTCGTCATGTTCAAAGGGTTGCTCGTCCCAGATGTAGCTCCCGTCACCGACGATCTGAGCTTCGCGCTCGAGGTCCCAAGCGAAAGTGAGCGTTTCGTCATCGGCTGTCGAGCCTGAGGACTTTCGACGGGCGTACGCAAGCCGGACAGCGATCAAGGCCTGGACCGCCTCGCTCGGCGCCGCCTCTAGAAACGCCGGGTACGCCTCAGCTAACCGATAAAGAGCGTGCCCGTAGTCCTGTCTTCGATTGGAGGTGAGCGACAGGATGATGCCGCCCATGTTGGTCTTCTCGTCCGAGGTCTCTTCGAAGTCGAATGTGGTCGCGTAGATGTCTTGCACGAGTTGGTGATCGTGCTCAAGCAGCCGCTCGACAACGGCGGCGAGGTCCGGCATCTCCTGGAAGCCGAACTTCTGAAGCCGCTCAGCCTCCAGAAGGCGCCGGAGGAGAGCGTTCGATTCTGCTGGATCGCTGCTGAAAGTGGCGGCTACTGCCAGTATCCCCGGCATTACTAGCCGTCGGTCGGAGACCTCTAGGTCAATTGACCGGACCCCATCCATCGGTCCACCCTCTATGAGAGTCCCGGGTTGATTGGGTTGTCGATTCGCCGCCGCTCGGCGGCGAATCGGGCCGGCGCTTTCATCCCCAGCGCCGAGTGGGGTCGGTTGGTGTTGTAGTCGATCCGGTAGTCCTCCGCCAGGACCTTGGCCTCGGTCAAGGTCTCGAAGACCTCGAGGTCGAGCAGCTCGTCGCGGAGCTTGCCGTTGAAGGACTCGACCCAGGGGTTCTGCCAGGGCGAGCCCGGCTCGATGTAGGCGGTGGCTGCGGTGGCGAAGCGGCACCAGTCCCGGAGCGCGTTGGCGGTCAGCTCCGAGCCGTTGTCCATGCGGACGTGGCAGGGAGCTCCACGCTCGGTGACGAGCCGCTCGAGGACGGAGACGACCCCATCGGAGTCGATCCGCCGCCCGACCTCGATCGCGAGCGCCTCGCGGGTGAACTCGTCGACGACGTTGAGCAGCTTGATGATGCGCCCGTCGGCGGTCTGGTCGAACTGGAAGTCGAGCGCCCAGACGTGGCCTTCGCGCTCGGCCGAAAGGCGCTCGGCCTCGGCGGTCGAGTCTCCGAGCCGGCGCCGCTTGCGCTTGCGCTGCGGCACCCGCAGCCCCTCCTCGCGCCAGAGGCGCTGGATCCGCTTGCGGTTGACCCGCCGCCCCCGCTCGCAGAGGTGGGCGTGGGCGCGTCGGTAGCCCCAGCGCGGGCGCTTCCTCGAGAGCTCGCGCAGCTCACGGCGCAGCTCCTGTTCGTCGCCTGGGACGTTCGGCTCGTGGCGCTGGGTCGATCGGTGCTGGCCGGCGAGGCGGCACGCCCGGCGCTCGGAGAAGCCGAGCCGCTCGCAGAGCATGCGAACGGCTCGCCTCCTTCGGGCCGGGCTCAGAAGTTTCCCCGGGCGATCTCCTTGAGCCCGCGGATGTCGAGCGCCTGGTCGGCGACGATCCCCTTCAGCTCCCGGTTCTCGCGCTCGAGCTCCTTCAGGCGCTTGGCGTCGGAGGCCTTCATGCCGCCGAACTGGTTGCGCCAGCGCGCCAGGGTGTTCTCGGAGACCTCGAGCGCCTTGGCGATCTCGGCGTTGTCCTTCCCTTCGGCGGCCATCCTGTCGGCCTCCCGCAGCTTGCGGATGATCTGCTCGGGGGTGTGGCGTCGTCTCTTCATCGGTCCTTCCTCTCTGCCCATGATCGTGGGCGGGAAGGACTCTCACAAGGGGCGGACCGATTTCAGGGGGTCAGGTCACAATGGCAAAACGAAGGAGCTGGCGCGCCGCGCTACCGACAAACGCCCGTTGATTCGCGTCAAGCTCGACGGCCTCAACGAGCGACCAAAGCAACTGACGCAGCGGAAAAATGGTCTCCAGTCGGAGATCAGCCGCGGCCAGGGCTGCTGCGAACAATGACCACGCGGTAAGCCGCTTTTCGCCCAACTCGTTGAGCTCGGTATCCCGGCCAACCAATGCTCCGATCAGATGGCGCAGGACCTCTTCGCTGGCACCGCGCTGTGCGTCGTCATCCGAGGTGAGCGCCGCGAGGAGCGGGTCCAGATCGCGGGTCTCGATGACAAGTTCCGTGGCGATCGTCGGTCCGATGATTTTCCCGATCTGCGGAACCTCTTCGCGGCTAGCGAGAGCCAGGGCGAGGTCCCAGAATCGACGTCGGGTGGGGTCGATCTGCCACAGGTGACGAAAGTGGAGATCGAAGCTAGGTCGAACCACCAGCAACAGATCAGGCCTGGTCGCGACTGCGTCGGGAACACGGTCCTCGGTCCCTCGCAGAAGCAACCGATCGACGGAGTAGTCGAACAACACGTGATGCGAGAACCGCAATACGTTGCGTTCAATATGGCCGCCAGGCTCTTCCCGCTCCGTCAGGACATGATCGCTAAGTAACGAATTGAGCGGATCGGCGGCGACCGCGTTCGCGACAGTGTCCCGATCAATTTGGAGCGCCCGGGTCTCGATCATGGCATTGACGGCATCCCGCAGTACTTCCTCTTTCGCGTCGCCATCCGAGTCGGAACCCAGCACCCGATGCTCCCAGTACTTGTCGAGAAGCTGAACCTGCGTCGTGATCGGCTCCAGTTCAGCGCGGGATACGTCCAGGCTCACTAGTTCGGCAAGGAGGCGCAGATTGAACGGCACACGCGCCAGTTCACGAAGATCGGAGGGCGCGTCCGCCACGACGACGTGAAGCGCCGGGGCGAGGGATTCCAGCTGAGCGAGCTCCTCGTCGGATAAGACAGGGACAACGAAATGCCGAAGGCTCGGGAATTCCGGGGAGACGTAATCGTCGGCAACGGGCGAATCTCCATCGACGAGAAAAAGGTCCTTCAGTTTCTGCGTATAGCGGAGGTCGAACCGTCGGATCGAGGCGGTTACGAGCCAGCGTGGGGCGGTCACGGAAACGGCGGGGATCAGGTCCAGCAGCATCGCCTGTGTGTTTTCTCCACGGGCCGCGTCGAGCGCGTCCACGACGATTAACGCCTTTTCGGTTCCTGGCCAATTGGTCAGGACATCGACGACCTCATGGTCGAGGCGGATCTCGTCGCGTAGCTCACCAAGGCTCCCGGCCGAGAGCGCATCTGCCGCGAGGAGGACTACGTCACGACCCTTCGTCTTTAGCTCACGGACTAGCTCGTAGAGGCCCGCGGACTTGCCGACCCCCGGATTCCCGGTGACGAGGAGGGACTCCTTCTCCGCCGCGGCTATTAGCTCATCGGGTACGGCACGCGAGATCTTGACGACCTCCTCGCCCGGTAGCGAGATGTGCGACAGCGGTTTGAGGCGATCGACGATCGTGTCCGAATACGCGCGGAGCCGCTCGATGTCCTCCCGGTAGCTCGGCGCTGCGCGCAATTCCAGGCCCCTGTTTTCAAGCAGTTCCTGCAACCGCTGCCGGTCAGCTCCGGTCTGGACGGCGCCAAAGTGAGTTGCTGCTGAGACCAATGAATCCCATGCCTGCCCCGCCTGGGCAGGTTCCACGAGTGCGGTCCGACGAAGCTGCTCCTGTGCGATCAGCGTGTTCGTGCCGCCATCACCGAGGTCATGCCTGGAGACGCGGACGTGAGACATCAGTTCCCGCAGTTCGCCTTCGGTGGGCTCGCTGCCGGCCTCTGCCTTCCATGCCTCAGTGATGTGTCCTGTTACTACTTTGAGGACTTCCTCCTCGTTGTTTGTTCCGGTCGCAGCGCTCAACGGCGCATCCGCTGGAAGGCCCCTGATCTTTTCGAGAAGACGTGGCAACTCATCGGTAATCCGGCTACTGCTGGACGGGCCGACGGCTAGGACGAGACGATCTCGGCGGGTAAGAGGCTTGCCGTCGCGTTGAGCCGAAAACGATTGCCGAACCAGCTGTCCCAGTGCTCTGGCTAGGTCGGAGCTCGAGGTCTTTCCGAGGTTGAGCCGGAGCTTGGCCTGGACCCACGCCCTATCACCGGCAGAGTTAGTGACGGAAACGTCATCAGCCTCCTCCGCGGTCTCGACGTAGACGCCTTCCAGCGTTCCACTCTCCGGCCAGTCCCACCACGGGGCCGCTTCAGTCTCGGCGAGGATTCCACAGGCGACTGCCGCTGCGAGGCGCCCCTGAAAGTCGATCCCGGCCACAGTCGCGGAACCGCCACGTCTCCCAATGCGAGCACGCGCCATCACGCGGCGCACCGCCGCTTCAAGGGCTGGTTTTCGTCCAGTCGAGCCATACCCCCACCGTACGATGGGGCGTGGACGAAGGGCAATCGTTTACAGGTCGGGATCTAGGTTGTTCCGGCGAGTGAATCCCGCTATGCGACCTCGTTCAGCTACTGGAGTGCCCGATCCAAAGTCGCAGCCCATCCTCCGCGAGTGCCCCGGTTGCCCAGCTGCTTTTGGCGCCCTCAAGCAGCCGATAGTTGCGCTCGGAACTCGCTTCAGCTACTCGTGCGGTTCGCCTTTAGCTTGGGACCTCGCGACTTGTAGAGGTCACTCCGTAGTCGATCCACGAAGCGAGGTACCGCTCCTCGTCCGCTCCGGGCACCCACCTACGACAGCAATAGGCGGAACAGGATCTGGCCGCCGGACGCCGACGTACATACCTGCGGACCGCTTGCGCCAAAGTTGTCGCACGTCCAACCGTCGCCAACGACGGCGTGGGTCGACGGGCCGTTGAGGAACTCGTTAATCACGTCGGTTGCCTCGGCGCATGTCGTAGCCTCGATCTCTATATCGGTCACGGGATAGCCCTCGTACGGGAAGTCGGGGCAGCTTGAAGCGTCGACTGCTGATTCCTCGGGCGGTGGCTGAGGCGTGGTACTAGACGAAGTCGTTAGTGGATCGTTGAGAGGGGTCGGCGAGCTCCCAGCAGGGCAGCCTTCGATTGTCTCGATGTCCGTCGCTCCGATCTCCTGCAACGACACTCTCTCAGCCTGGAAACATCCGCCAGGGTCGACGCTGACCTCAAAGCGCCCTGGCACGGGCAACGTCGGCGTTAGAAACTGCGCAGCACGGCATTTCCAGATCCAGACCTCGTTCTGCGCAGGCTCGTCCGAAACTGGCTGACATTTTGGGTTGCCTATGCGAATCGCGACCGAGGCTTGCGCGTTACTGCTTTCGGTCAGTGCTCGTTGAAAAGCACGCTCCAAATCCTCTGCAGAGACGCGTGATTCTTCTTGTTGCGCTCCGTCAGCACCGCATCCGAACGCGGCCACGGCCAAAAGTGCGGCAGCTATCCCCAAGCGACGCATCTTGCTCAGCCTATCCACCGTGCACGCCTATGGACCCTCAACGCCATGAGGTTCGCTTTCCACGCAAAGCGATACGCCGATCCGCGCCAGCTACAGTCACCCCATGGCGGGCAAAGACACCGACGATCCCTTCGCCGAGCGCTTCGCGAGCTGGGACGACTGGCGCGGTGAGCGGCTTGCCGGGATCCGCGAGCTCATCAACGAGGCGGTTCCCGACGTCGTCGAGGAGATCAAGTGGCGCAAGCCCTCCAACCAGCTCGGCGTTCCGACCTGGTCGCACGAGGGGATCATCTGCACCGGCGAGGTCTACAAGGGGAAGGTGAAGCTGACGTTCGCCAAGGGCGCCTCGCTTGACGATCCTGCCGGCGTCTTCAACGCCAGCCTCGATGCCGGCACCCGCCGCGCGATCGACATCCAGGAGGACGACGCGCTCGACGCCGAGGCCTTCAAGGCGCTGGTCGAGCAGGCGGCCGAGCTGAACGGCTCCTAGGGCCGTCGGCCCAACGCAGCTGCGCGAGATGCAAGAAGCGGGAGCATCTGTCCCGCCAGTTGCATCTCGATGACCGGATCGCGTCTCTCGAAAGCGGGGGAAGCGCGGTCACAGCCCCAACGCCAGTAGCCGAGTACTCCTGAGTACTCGGCTGGGGAAACGACTACCCCCGCCCCGCGCCGCCCGACGGCTCCGCCAGCTCCCTGATCCCCTCGCCGCTCGGTGACCACGCCTTGCGGGCGTGGAGCAGGAACCAGCGGGGGTCGTGGCCGGGAAGGACGAGCGCCGCGAGCGCCCGCGGCAGATAGGAGAAGGCGGTCAGCGCGCGCACAGCCGCCGCGGCGACGGCCCCGTGGTGCTTGCGCATGTAGAGGTCGCGGTTGCGGTGGAACTCGACGATGCGCCGCTCGCCGCTGGAGCGGTCGGTGGAGAGCTGCTCGTGGTGGATCGCCCGCGCCCCCGGGACGTAGAGCGTGTGGAAGCCGGCGTCCCCCAGCCGCTTGCAGAAGTCGGTCTCGTCGGAGTAGACGAAGAAGTCGGGGTCGAGGTAGCCGACGCGCTCGGCCGCGCTGCGCCGAACCAGCAGCGCCGCGCTCTGCGCCCAGCCGACGACGCGCGGAGGATCCCCGGGATCCCCGCCGCTCTCGGTCGCCAGCCATTTGTGCAGTAAGAGCGCCTGCGCCAGCGCGGTCCCGACACCCGGCAGCCGCCACGCGCACGGCTGCGGGACGCCCGCCGGGTCGAGCAGCTGAGCACCCGCCGCGCCCGCCCGCGGGTCACCCCGCATCGCCTCGAGCAGAGCCGCCGCCGCTCCCGGCTGCAGCTCGCTGTCTTCGTTGAGCAGCAGGCAGAACTCGCCGGCCGCCTCCTGCAGCAGTCGCGTGTCGTTGGCCGCCTTCCCCTCGCGGCGATCGAGCGCGATCACGCGGAGGGCGCCGCCGATCCGCGGATCCCCCGCAGCGAGCTCCTCGGCCAGCGCGACGGAGCCGTCGTCGGAGGCGTTGTCGAGCAGGAGGATCTCGTGGCCGACCCCTTCGGGATGGGTGGAGGCGATCGCGCCGAGGCACGCGGGCAGGTGCTCGCGGCCGTTCGTGTTGACGATGCAGTAGGTCAGCTCAGGTGCCATCCGGGGAGAATCCTTGCCCATGCCGCACCCGAAGGTGGCTCTCCTCGACCCATCGGCGTTCACGCCGCCCTACGACCGCTCCCTCGCGGCGGCCCTCGCGCGCGCCGGCGCGGAGGTCGAGCTGGTCACCTCACGCTTCGCCTACGGCCCCGTCCCCGAGCCCGAGGGCTACGGAGTCACCGAGCTCTTCTACAACCGCGCCAGCGGGATCCCGCTCGGCTCTCGCGTCCGGCTGCCGCTCAAGGCGGCCGAGCACGTCCCAGGGATGCTCGCCGCGCGACTGCTGATCCGCAGCGCCGACGTCGTCCACTGGCAGTGGGTGACCTACCCGCCGCTGGACCGCTTCCTGCTCGGCAAGCCACGCCCTGGCCAGCCCCGCCTGATCACGCTCCACTACCCCCTGCCGCCGCCGGAGGAGGAGCGCAAGCTCCAGGCCGAGCGCAGGTTCCTCTCCCGATTCGACGCCGTCGTCGTCCACACCGAGAGCGGGGCCGAGCGGCTGCGCGCCGACGTCGGGATCGACCCCGGCGCGATCCACGTCATCCCGCACGGCCCCTTCGACTACCTGGCCGAGATGCCGGAGGCGAGGCAGGTCCCGCTCCCCGACGAGCTCGCGGACGTCCCGCCGGACCGCCCGGTGATCCTCTTCTTCGGGCTCCTGCGCCCCTACAAGGGGATCGACCTGCTGCTCGAAGCTTTCGCCGCGCTCGGCGAGCGGAATGCCGAGCTCTGGATCGCCGGCATGCCGCGGATGCCGATGGAGCCGCTGCGCGCCCTCGCGGACAAGGCGCCGGGGGAGGTGCGCTTCATCCCGCGCTTCATCTCCGACCCCGAGATCCCGGCGCTGATGCGACGGGCCGACGTGCTCGCGCTTCCCTACCGCGAGATCGAGCAGTCGGGCGTCCTCTACACGGGCCTCGCGTTCCGAAAGCCGATGATCCTGAGCGATGTCGGCGGCTTCTCGGAGGTGGGCGATGCAGCGAGGCTGGTCCCGCCGGGGGACGTCGAGGCGCTCACGACGGCCCTTGGAGAGCTGATCGACGACCCCGCCGAGCGCGAGCGCCTCGCGGCCGCCGCCGACGCGTCGGTGCAGGGCGAGCTCGGCTGGGACGCGATCGCCGCCCGCACGCTCGAGCTCTACGCGTCGCTCGGCGCGGGGGGCGATTAGCCGGGCCCGGCCCGCCTAGCCGAACCGCTCGACGGTGCCCTGGGCGAAGCAGTCGTCGGGGCCGCCGTAGGCATCGGCTTTGTAGAAGCCCTCGAGCTGGATGCGGGTCACCCGGCCGGAGGCCTCGCGGATCGAGACGGACGCCGCCACCTGGTTCGTCGCTCCCAGCGCGGTGGAGGCGTTGGCCGGAGGGGAGTAGGTGCCGGTCATGGCCTGGGTCGAGAGCATCCCAACGATCGGCGGGTTCCCGCCCGTGCCCCGGTAGAGCTCGACGTTGATACCGCCTCCGAGGCAGTAGACGTTGACCGCGGTGGTGCCGACCGTGACGGCCTGTTCGTACGGATCGCCGACCGCCATCGAGATCGAAAGCGGACGCACGTCGATCCCGTTCACGGCACCAGCGCTCCCGGCGACAGTCGCGACGTCAGCGCTCGCGGCATGGTCGGCCTCGGCGGCGCTCTCGACCGCGAGGCTCCCAGCCCGCTTGTTGATCTCCGACCGCGCGATCTTCTTGATCTGCTTCTTCTCTTTGCCGGAGAACGCACCGCCCGCAACCGCCACGGCCGCCACCCCGACGGCGAGCAGGCAGGCGCAGATCGCAATCGTGCGAATGGACGGCCTCAGGTCGCTCACGATCCCGGGAACATAACCCGAATCGCTGGGAACATACGCCGGATGAGGACCATCGCCAAAGCAACGTTCCTGGCCGCCGCCGCCGGGATCGTGCACACGCACGTGACCTATCCGCTGACGCTTGTCGCGCTGCGGCGGCTGCGCGGGGAGCGAGCCGAGCCGCTGCCGTCCGAGTTGCCCGAGCTCGAGCCCGAGGTCCCACTCGTCTCCCTGATCGTCGCCGCCTTCGACGAGGAGGAGGTGATCGGTGCGAAGGTCGCGAACGCGCTCGCCTCCGACTGGCCTCGGGAGCGGCTCGAGGTGATCGTCGCCTCCGACGGCTCCTCCGACGGGACCGTGGAGGCGGCCCGCGCCGCCGGAGCCGACGTCGTCCTCGAACTCCCGCGCGGCGGCAAGATGGCCACGCAGAACGCCGCCGCCGAGCGGGCGCGCGGCGAGATCCTCGCCTTCAGCGACGCCAACTCGACCTGGGAGCCGGGCGCCGTTGCCGCGCTGGTCGCCGCTTTCGACGACCCCGCGGTCGGCTACGCGAGCGGTGTCGTCTCGTTCACGACCGACGTCGCCGCCGACACCGAACCGGTCGCCGCCGGCGAGGCCAGCGAGGAGGGCGCCTACTGGCGGCTCGAGAACAGGATCCGCGAGCTCGAGTCGGAGCTCGGCGGCATCACCGCCGGCAACGGGGCGATCTACGCGGTGCGCCGCGAGGCCTACGTGCCGCTTCCGCCCTCCCGCAGCCACGACCTCTCCTTCCCCTTCCTGCTGCGCAAGCGCGGATGGCGCTCGGTCAACGTCGCCGACGCGCGCGCCAGCGAGAAGATGGTGCCGACGATGGAGGGCGAGTTCGCCCGCAAGCGGCGGATGATGATCGGCCTTCCCGACATCGTTCTCGCCGACCGGATGTGGGACCCGCGCGGCTACGGAGCCATGTACGGCTACGAGATCCTCAGCCACCGCCTACTCCGTTACGCCAGCCCGTTCCTCCACGTGAAGCTGCTCGCGGCGAGCCTGGTCCTGTCGGCGCGTCCATGCGGCCGCGGCATGCGTCCGCGGACGGGCGTATATCGCCTCGCGCTCGGAGCGCAGATCGCGCTGCTCGCCCTCGCCGCGATCGCCGATCGCCTGCCCATCAGGCCCGCGCGGCTCGCCCGCTACTACGTGCTCACCACCGCCTCGATCGCGCTCGGCTTCTGGGACCGCTGGCGCCAGGGACCGCCCGCCGCCTGGGAGAAGTCGGAGGGGACGCGGTGAGCATGGGGGAGACGCCGGCGGCCGACGACCCCGACGCCGACTTCATCACGGCGGCCTTCGCCCCGCCGCCCACCGATGCCGCGGGCACCGCGCTCCGCGAGCGCCAGGCCGCCGCGCCGTTCGCGATCCCGCCCGCGGCCTCCTGCACGCCGCCAACGCGCTGCTCGCGGGAGCCGCGCTGCTCCTGCTCTCGCCACTGCTGATCGCCGCGGCGATCGCCATCCGCTCCGACGAGCCCCGGCCCTGCCATCTACCGGCAACGCCGCGTCGGCCGAGGCGAGCGCGAGTTCGAGATGCTGAAGCTGCGGACGATGTCGGCGGGCAGCGACCCGGTCGGCGTCGGCTCGGCGGTCGGCGGGGACGATCCACGCATCACGAAGGTCGGCCGGCTCCTGCGCCGCACCTCTCTCGACGAGCTTCCCAACCTAGTCAACGTGGTCCGCGGCGAGATGGCGATCGTCGGTCCGCGCCCCACCATCCCCGCGCACCTCTCCCACTACGCCCCCTTCCAGCATCGCCGCCACGCGGTCCCGCCCGGGCTCACCGGCTGGGCCCAGGTGAACGGCCGGATCGGCGTCCGCTGGGGCGAGCGGATCGAGCGCGACTGCTGGTACGTCGAGAACCGCTCCCCGGCGCTCGACCTGCGGATCATCGCTCGCACCGTCAAGCAGGTGGTCGCGGGCGAGGGCCTCGACCCGGGGTAGGCGGGTCACCGCCCCGAGCGCCTACGATTCCGCGCTCATGTCGACGAGCAAGTCAACCAGCACCGACGAACGAGGCTCAGAGGTCGAGGTCCGGATCCGGCCGTTCCGCGCCGACGACTGGCCCGCCGTGCACCGGTGGTTCAACAACCGCGACGCGATCAGCTCGCTGATGGAGGTGCGCCCCTCCTTCGCCGAGGAGAACGCGAAGGGCTGGACCAACGCGGCAGTCAGCGCCGACGGCGAGGACCGCAAGTGGGCGATCGAGGTCGAGGGCCTCGAGGAGCCGGTCGGCTTCACCGCCCTCTATGGCCTCTTCCGGCAGACGGCTCCCGAGCTCGGCGCGCTGATCGGCGACAACCCGGGCGCGCGGGGAGTGGGCCGCGAGGCGGAGCGGCTCACCGTCGCCAAGGCGTTCGAGGAGTTCGGTGCCCATCGCGTCTACGGCCGCATCCCCGCCTTCAACGGCCCCGCCAAGAAGGCGGTCACCTGGCAGGGCTGGGAGCACGAGGGGACCATGAAGGGCCACATCCGCCGCCCCGACGGCGAGATCATCGACTGCGAGATCTGGGGCATCACGGTCGAGGGCTGGCGCGAGCGCTGGGGCATCGAGGCTCCCGCCGAGCCACCTGAGCCGGCCGCTCCCGACGTCGGTTGAGGCGATGGCCTCCGTCGAGCTGATCGAGGACGGCGGCGCGGCCGCCGCCGAGGACGAGTTCTTCCGCTCCACGCAGTTCCTCGCGGCTGAGCGCACCACCCACACCCTGCTGGTCAGCGACGGCGCCGACGAGGCCGCGGTCCCGCTCGTCGTCCGCGACATCCCCGGCACCGACCGCCGCGACGCGATCTCCCCCTACTCCTACCCGGGGGCCAAGAGCACAGGCGATCCGCTCGACGCGACCGGCCTCGATCTCGCGAGCAGCGGCCTCGTCTCCGCCTTCGTTCGCGACCGGCTCGGCGATCCGCCCGCGTTCGCGAACCCGACCGACCGCTCCGTGGTGCTGCTCGCGGACCCGGAGCTGCCCCGCAAGTCGCGGATGAGCGACCGCCAGCAGATCCGCAAGAACGAGGCGGCGGGCTACGAGGTCCGGATCGCCGAGGGGCCGCGGGCCAGCGACCCCGACCTCGACGGCTTCCTCTCGGTCTACACCGAGACGATGCGGGTCGTCGACGCCGCAGAGCACTACTTCTTCGACCGCGACTACTTCCGGGAGCTGCTCGGCTCCCCGCGTTCCTGGCTGGTCACCGTCGACGGTCCCGAGGGTGACGTCGCAGCTTCAGCGCTCGCAGCCATCAGCGACGGGTTCCTCCACTACTACCTCTCCGGCACCGCCGATGCGCACCGCAGGCGCGCCCCCTCCAAGAACCTGATCGTCGCCTGCACCGAGCTCGCCGAGGAGCTGGGGATGCCGCTGAACCTAGGCGGTGGCGTTAAGCCGGGCGACGGGCTCGAGGAGTTCAAGCGCGGGTTCGCCAACCGCGAGCTGCCGTTTCGAACCCATGAGCTGATCTGCGATCCGGCCGCCTACGAGGAGCTCTCGCGCGGCCGCGATGCCGAGGGCTTCTTCCCGCTCTACCGGGCGCCGGCCTCAGCCGCACCCGACGCGGATCAGTAGCCGAGCCGCCGCGAAACCTTGCGGCGGATCAGCGGCACCTGCGCGTTCAGCGCGGCCCCGGCGCACTCCGTGAAGTTGGTTTCCATGTGGGGGAAGATCCGCGGCACGCGCATCCGCTCGCCCGCGGGGGTGCGCTGGGTGGAGCCGCCCGCCGAGGTCAGCGTCGCCCGGCCCGAGGCGGGGATGCCGGCGATCCCGAACTTCCAGGCGAGGTACTTGACGATCGCCTTCACCTCCTTCGGTCCCGCGGTCTCCTCGCGGTTGTCACCGATCGAGGCGATGCCGGTCGTCTGCGAGTTGATGCCCTCGGCCTGCGCACCGATGATCGCCCGCGAGAGGCCGCCGGCTCGGCCCTCGTAGAGGTTGCCGAAGCGGTCGACGAGGGCGTTGTAGCCGATGTCGTTCCATCCGTTGGCGTTGCGGTGGTATCGGCAGATGCCGAGGACGAGGCCCGGCGCCTCGGCCTGCGTGTAGGTGTTGGTGCTGACGGTGTGGTGGATCACCCCCGCCTTGATGCGGCCGGTCTCCGGCGTGGCGCGGGATGCAGCCGCCGACCTCGGCGTTCGCTCCCCACTGCGCAGGCCGGGTGATGAACGTCGGCTGCGGGGGAGACGCCCGCCGCCCCGCCGCCATTGCCACCGGCCGAGGGCCTCTGCCCGAGGCGCCTCCTGGGGCCGGTGCTGCCCGAGCCGCGAGCCGCAAGCTGCGAGGCAGGAACCGACCTGTCGTCGAGGTCTGGCGTAGTGAGTCGCCGTCGATCGGGACGCCGCGGCTGCGCACCTGCACGAGATCGGCGCCGCCCGCGTAGACCGGATCGCCGTTGTCGGTCTCGACCCAGTCGCTCCCACGAGTGTCGCGTCGCGGCGCGTGCGGTACTCGAGCGCGTGGGTCTCGCCGGCGACGCCGACGAGGTCGAAGCGCTCGGGCGCGAACCTGGCGCGGGAGCGGAAGATGACGGGGCCGTGGCCGAGGTACCCATAGCCGCGGTCGCCGTCGAGTGCGGCGGTGCGGGCGAGCGTCGGCCGGAGCGTCTCGACGGCCGGCAGCTCCTGCGTGAAATCGGCTCCGCTGGGGGCCGCGGCGGAAGCCGGGGACGAGTGCGAGGGCGCCCGCGGCGATGGCGAGCGCCACGGATGTCCGAAGACGCTTGTGGCGCTTGAAGCCAAGTCGAATGAACCAGATGAATTATTAGCGATCGTTAACGTCTCCCATCTTCCAGAACACGGCATCTGGGAGGAAGTCGCGCCTGGCGATGGTCGCGGCGCCTTCGCCGCCCGCCCACGGCTCCGCTCGGTGCAACGCGCCGACCGCCTGGGCAGCGGCGCAGCGGCCGCTGCCGCCCAGTACGGCAGGTACGGGATCTTCTCGGCCCTGACCGCGATAGGCGTCGCGGAATGCCTCGATGACGTCCAGCGTCTCGGCGCCCTCGAAGGTCTCGCAGCCCACCAGGTTGGTCCAGGCGGTGACGGCGACGTCGTAGGGCATGTCGTCGTTGGGGAAGAGGTCGACGCCGGGGCGGTCCTCGTCGAAGACCCCCTTGAGCGCGAGCTGATCCTCCTCGGGGAGGTCGGAGCTGTACTGGATCTGGATGCGCCCGTGCTCGAGCGCGTGCAGCGCGCGGTTCCAGTTCGGGGTGCTGAGGTAGGCGCCGTCGGCGAGGGCGCCGCTCCCGTTCTCAGCGGAGGCGTAATGATCGCCGGAGGTCGGCGGGTTCGTCGAGTACTTGACGACCTTGTCGAGGTCGCTGAAGTGGGTGCTGCCGTCGCTCTTCAGGTTGAGCTGGAGGTCGCATCCGGCGACGTTGGCCGCGCCCTGCAGATCGCCGTTCTGGACCGGCGGCGGGGGCGTGCCCTCGCGGTTGTCGATCTTCATGTCGTCGTCGAGGACGCCGTAGCGGGTGCTGACGTTCTCGCTACCCCCGGTGTCGTCGCTGCCGCTCGAGTTGAGGACGGCGTAGATGATCCCGCCGAGGACGACGATGCCGATGACGCCGGCGAGCACGTAGCCGATCAGCAGCCGCTGGTGCTGCGAGGCCTGGGCCTTCTTCTCAGCCTCGAGCCGCTCCTTCCGGAGCCGCTCCTTCTCCTCTTTCCTGCTCGCCATCGGCCGGGAAGGGTAGCCGACCGCGAGGGTCGGGATTCCCGGCAGGCCGGTTGCGCCCGGCGCAGCCGCTCAGCGCGCCGCGCCGGCCTCGCTACCGCGCGCCGCCCGCTCCCAGGGGCGAGCCGCCAGCAGCGCCCCCAGCACCGCGCGCACGGAGGCGGCCCGGTTGAGCACGAAGAAGTGAATCCCGGGGGCCCCGGCGGAGAGAAGCTCCTCGCACTGGCGGGCCGCGTAGGCGATGCCGAATGCCCGCTCCGCCTCCTCGTCGCCGCCGAGCGCCTCGAGCTGGGCATCGAGCTTCTCGGGGATGTTGGCGCCGCACGTCGCGCAGAAGCGGTGCAGCCCGGCCCGCGAGATGATCGGCAGGATGCCCGGGATGACCGGGACGTCGATCCCCGCCTCTCGCACCGACGCGAGCCACTCGAAGTAGACCTGGTTGTCGAAGAAGAGCTGGCTGATCAGGAACTCCGCGCCGGCGTCGACCTTCTGCCGGAGGAAGTCGATGTCGGCCTCGGCCGAGTCGGCCTCTTGGTGGATCTCCGGGTGGCAGGAGGCGCCGATGCCGAAGGCGCTCGTCGGCTCGTATCCGCGGATGAAGGAGGCGAGCTCGGAGGAGCTGCTCAGCCCGCCGGGCGTCGGCGTGAAGGCGCCCTCGCCGCGGGGCGGGTCGCCACGCAGCGCCAGCACGTTGTGGATCCCGGCGTCGGCGAAGCGGGAGAGGATCGTCTCGATCCCCTCGACGGTCTCGCCGACCACGCTCAGGTGGGCCATCGTCTCGATCCCGAACTCCTGCTGGATCCGCGTCGTCACCTCGACGGTCCCGTCGCGGGTCGAGCCGGCGGCGCCGTAGGTCACAGAGACGTAGCCGGGGTTGAGGCGGCGCAGCTCGGCCACGCTGTCGAACAGCGCCTTCGTTCCCTCCTCGGTCTTCGGCGGGAAGAACTCGAAGGAGAAGCAGGGCTCCGAGCCCCCGAGGATCTCCGAGATTCGCATCGCCCGTGATCGTAGAGAGGCGGGGAAGCGTAGGGTGAGGCCATGGCCGACGGCGCGAAGACGGTCGCGTTCTTCCCCGAGGGGGCCTACGGGCCGACGAACAACTGCGTCGGCATCGCCGACGTCCTCCGGCAACGCGGCTGGAGGGTCGTCTTCATCGCCGAGCGCTCGTTCGCCGGCACCCTGGAGGAGAAGGGGTTCGAGGAGCGGCTCGTCGATCTCTCCGAGCCCGCAGAGGGAGCCGGCAGCGACGACGCCGGCCAGTTCTGGAAGGACTTCATCCGCGAGACCGCGCCGGTCTTCCGCAAGCCGACGATCGAGCAGCTCGGCGACTTCATCGTTCCCACATTCGAGGCGCTCGTCGACGGCGCCCGCTACGTCGACGAGCAGCTCGCCGAGATCATCGACGAGGTCCGCCCCGATGTGATCGTCGAGGACAACGTCGTCTCCTTCCCGGCGATCCCGGCCGCCGACGTGCCGTGGGTGCGGATCGTCTCCTGCAACCCGGCCGAGGTGAAGGATCCCTCGGTGCCGCCGGTCTTCTCCGGCTACCCGGCGGGCGACCGCTCGGGGTGGGATGAGTTCCGCGTCGAGTACTCACGGGTCATCTCGCCCCTGCACGACTCCTTCGACGAGTTCTGCCGGGAGCGGGGCGCGCCGCCGCTCCCACCCGACGAGCTCATCCACGAATCGACGGATCTCAACCTCTGGCTGTATCCGGAGGAGATCGACTACCCCCGCACCGACGGGCTCGGCGCGACCGACCTCTGGCGAAACCTCCCCTCCTGCGTGCGCGCGACCGACGAGCCCTGGGAGCTGCCCGAGGCGCTGGCCTCGGCCGGCTCGGAGGCGCCGCTCCTATATCTGAGCCTCGGCTCGCTCGCCTCCGGCGACGTCGAGTTGATGCGCGGCCTCATCGCCACGCTCGCCGACTCCCCCTACCGCGTGATCGTCTCGATGGGGCCGCAGCACGAGGAGCTGACGCTCGCCGACAACATGGCCGGGGCCGAGTTCCTGCCGCAGACGTCGATCCTGCCGCAGGTCGATCTCGTGATCACCCACGGCGGCAACAACACCGTCACCGAGTCCCTGCACTTCGGCGTGCCGATGGTCGTGCTGCCGGTCTTCTGGGACCAGTACGACAACGCCCAGCGCGTCGACGAGACCGGCTTCGGCCGTCGCCTCTCCACCTACGGGCACTCGCCCGACGAGCTTCGCGGCGCCATCGACGGGCTGCTTGCCGACACCGACCTGCACGCTCGCCTCGACGGCGTCTCCAAGCGGCTGCAGGCGGCGCGGGGAACCGAGCTGGCCGCCGACGCGGTCGCCTCGCTCGCCTAGCGCCGGCCTCGCTCAGTCCGAGTCCGCGAAGGGGTCGACAACGGTGACGGTTCCGTATGTGCGCCCCGCCTGCAGATCCTCCGAGAGCAGGGTGTCGATCCCGTGGTGCTCCGCGTACGCCCACATATGCGCGTCGAACCAAGAGAGGCCGTGGGCAACGGTGCCGGCAACCTGACCACGTCGTCGCTGGGGTAGAGGACCTCGTAGATGAGCATCATCTCCTCGACCTCCCGCGTCGCTTCCTCCCGGGTGAGCAGCGGGTCGCCGTCGGAGAGCGGCCGCGTCAGCGCGGCGAAGAACTCGATCAGGGCTTGGTGGGAGAGGAAGTGGTTCCCGTCCGCACGCCCTCGCGGAGGAGGACCTCGGTGGCCCGCTGCTGCTTCCTCAGATCGCGACCGTCGTAGCGGTAGACGAGTACGTTCGTGTCAACGAGGGCGGGCACGCTCGTACAGCTCCTCGCGGCTCCAGCCGCTCGCACCGGAGAGAGTCCGTGCGGCCGCCGCGCTGCCGCACCGTCGCAGCGTCCCGAAAGGCGGAGGCTGGAAGCGCGATCCAGCACCCGGTGGGGAGCCGTAAGCGCGTCGACCTGGATCGTCTCCGCTCCCTGCGCGACGGAACTCCAGCTCATCCCCGGTCGCGATGCCGTAGCGATCCGCGATCACCTTCGGGATCGTCACCTGGCGCTTGCTGGTCACCTTGGCCATGTCCTTACCGTAGCAAGGACCATCTCCTTACCCGCACTGAGCGCCGCTCGCCCTGCGCAGGCGGAGCCCGGCACTCCTGAAGTACCCTCGTCCACACCCCGGATCCCTTCAGCCGCATACGATGGCCGCCTTGGCTGCGAGTCTCGGTAATGGGGAACGATTCGGCGACTTCGAGATCCTCGAGGAAGCCGGGCGCGGGGGCATGGGGGTCGTCTATCGCGCGCGCCAGATCTCGCTGCGGCGTTTCGTCGCGCTCAAGGTGATCGCGCCGCAGGTGAGCGATCAGCCCGACTTCCGCTCCCGCTTCGAGCGCGAGTCCCACCTCGCCGCCTCGATCGACCATCCCAACGTGGTCTCCGTGCACGCCGCCGGCGAGATCGACGGCCTCTCCTACATCGCCATGCAGTGGATCGAGGGCACCAACCTCGCCGAGGCGATCGAGAACGGCCCCCTGCCGCTCGAGCGCGTCGCCGCGATCGGCGAGCAGATGTGCGGCGCGCTCGACGCCGCGCACGCGACCGGCCTCACCCACCGCGACATCAAGCCCGGGAACATCCTGCTGCGCCGCCTCGGGCGCCGCGACCACGCCTACCTGACCGACTTCGGGATCGCCAAGCGCGCCGAAGCGGCGGAGGGAACCGAGCTGACCCAGGCGGGGAGCGTCGTGGGGACGATCAACTACATGGCCCCGGAGCAGATCCAGGGCCACGCGGTCGCCTCCTCCGACCTCTACTCACTCGGCTGTGTGCTGTTCGAGGCCGCCACCGGCAAGCGCCCCTTCGAGCGCGAGAGCGAGGTGGCGACCATGTGGGCGCAGATGAACGCGCCCCGGCCGCGTCCCTCGGAGGTGCGCTCCGGGCTCAGCCCGCAGTTCGACGAGGTGATGCAGCGCGCGCTCGCCGTCGAGCCCGCCGATCGATACGCCGACGGCGCCGAGTTCGCCGAGGCGCTGCGCCGAGCCGCCGCGGGGGTGCCGCTGCCGCCGCCCACCGAGCGGATCGCGCCCGCGACGGAGCGGGCCGTCCCCCCGCCTCCACCGCCGACCGTGCCGCTGCCTCCCGCCGGACCGACCCGCGACGACCCCCGTCCGGAGCTCCGAACCGCGCAGCTGCCGCCCGATGAAGCCGGCGACGCCGGCGACGGCGGTGACCGCGGCGACCACGGCGGGCCCTCGCGCGGCCTGATCAAAGGCGGGATCGTCACCCTCGTCCTGATCGTCGGCGCGGTCGCGGCGCTGGCGCTCGGCGGAGGAGACGACAACGGCGGCGGCAGCGGTCCCAGCACCACGACGACCACGACCACCACCACAACCCCGGACGACGACAACAGCGGCGGGCAGAGCGTCGCCGACGCCCGCTCCGAGATCGAGACGCTGCTGCACTCCTACGAGGACGCCTACTCGAACGCCGACATCGACGCGATGGGGGCGCTTCTGACCGACGACGTGATCCGCTTCGGCGTGGTCTCCGGCGGCTGCGCCGAGCGCAAGGGCAAGGACGCGGTGCTCGCCGCCTACGACGAGCAGTTCCAGGTCAACGGACCGCTCGATTACAGCCTCACCGGGCTGACGCCGGAGGCGATCACCGTCCGCGGCGCCGTCGGCACCAGCAACCTCGGGTACCGGATCGGCGGCGGCTCGACGGGCACGATCGACTTCCAGTTCGCCCGCCGCGACGACGCCTGGCTGATCCAGCGGATCAACGCGAGCTGCGGCTAACCGTCGGCGCCCGTCTCCGGCGCCACCATCTCGACGATCTCCGCGCCGACCTCGATGGGGCCGAGCTCGGGCGGCAGGTGCTCGGGCGGGAAGCAGACGCGGCAGAAGGTGCGG
This sequence comes from Solirubrobacterales bacterium, assembly GCA_046330415.1. Lineage (GTDB taxonomy): Bacteria > Actinomycetota > Thermoleophilia > Solirubrobacterales > 70-9 > RHKX01. Next base: position 117,010 of record JAXLSW010000007.1, read on the forward strand.
CCGAAGTCGGTGAGGTGGACGCTACGCCGCGTGATTTGCCCGCGGAACACCGTGCCCCCCGCCGAGCGCAGGGCCTCCGTGACCTCGGGTTGGGCCTCGATCACCTCGTAGGGAGCCTCGTCGTCGAGCGCGTCGCGGCGGATCGCGACGAGCCCGTGGGAGACGAGGTTGTCGAGGTAGGCGGGGACGAGCTCGCTGTGGAGGCAGCCGGCCTCGTGGCCGATCATCGACAGCCGCCGCGCGACCTCGCGCGCGCCGATCCCGAATGGGGCCGCCTTGTTGACGTAGACGATGCCCCGCGGCCCGTCGTTGACGAGCAGCTTGAGGATCCGTGCCTCGTCCGGAGCGAGCTGGTCGATGATCCGCGCGAAGCCGGGGTGGACGACGTTCGGGTCCTCCTCGATGTCGGAGGCGCGGTCGAGCAGCTCGGCTCCGCGCTCACGGAGCGTCCGCGCCTTGGCCGGCTCGCCGCGCCTACCGCGCCCGCGCCCGGGCTCCGCCTCTCGGCGTTCCTCCTCGGCCGCGTGCTCCGCCTCGGCCCGCGCGTCGTCGGCGAGTCCGAGGCCGCCGAGCGCGATCGAGGTGGCGCGCTCGGCGGCGTCGATCCCGACCCCGACGCCCCAGAGTGCGCTCTGGTACCACGCGCCCGCCGCCACGCGGACGATCCCCGGCACGCTGTTGAGTCCCGGGAGTAGCTCGCGGCCGTCTTCGCTTCCCCCTCCCGAGGCCATGTTCAGCGCCCGGAGAGCTCCCGGCGGAGGATCTTCCCCGAGGCGGACTTCGGGATCTCCTCGATCCGCTCCAGCAGCCGGAGCTTCTTCTGCGGGGAGACGCGCTCGGCGACGAACGCCATGATCTCCTCGTCGCTGACGTCGGAGCCTTCCGCGACGACGACGAAGCCCTTCGGCAGCTCACCGGCCTCCTCGTCGGGAACGCCGATCACCGCGCAGTCGGCGATGCCGGGGTGCTCGAGCATCACCGCCTCCAGCTCGGCGGGCGGGACCTGGAAGCCCTTGTACTTGATCAGCTCCTTGAGCCGGTCGACGATTGCGTAGTCGCCGTCGGAATCCATCTCGGCGACGTCGCCGGTGTGCAGCCAGCCGTCCTCGTCGATGGTCTCGCGCGTCGCCTGCTCGTTGTTGAGGTAGCCCTTCATCACCTGCGGCCCGCGCACCCAGAGCTCGCCCCGGTCGGCGTCCTCGCCGGTCTCGGGGTCGACGATGCGGCACTCGGTGCCGGGGATCGGCGGGCCGATGGTCCCGCCCTTGGTCGTGTCGAGCGGGGCGACGTGGGAGACGGGGCTGAGCTCGGTCATCCCGTAGCCCTGGATCGTCGGCACGTTGACGCGGTCGACGACTGCCTTGGCGAGCTCGTCGCCGAGCGGCGCGGCGCCGGACATGATCAGCTTCAGCGTCGACAGGTCCCGGCCCTCGACCGCGGGGTGCTTGGCGAGCCCGAGGGCGATCGGGGGCACCACGTAGGCGAGCGTCGCCTTGTGCTCCTCGACCAGGTCGAGCCACTCGCCGAGGTCGAAGCGCGGCATCGTCACGATCGTGCCGCCGTTGTGGAGGCCCATGTTCATGATCACCGTCATCCCGTAGATGTGGAAGAACGGGAGGCAGCCGATCGAGGTGTCCTCGGGATCGGCGGGCAGCACGTGGCCGTTCTGCAGCACGTTGGCAATCAGGTTGCGGTGGGTGAGCATCACACCCTTGGGGAGCCCGGTCGTGCCGCTGGAGTAGGGGAGGACAGCGAGGTCCTCGGCGGGATCGATGTCGAGCTCGGGCGGCTCGGCACCCTCGGCCAGAAGCTCCGCGAGGGTTGTCTCGTCCCCGTCTCCCTCGCCGACGACGAAGATGTCGGTGATCCCGACCTCCTCGGCGGCCCGCCGCGCCGTGTCGAGGAACGGGCCGATCGTGAACAGCATCTTCGCGCCCGAGTCGGTGAGCTGGTGGGCGAGCTCGTGCCACGTGTAGAGCGGGTTCGCGGTGGTGTTCGTCGCGTTCGCGCGCAGGACGCCGTGGAACAGCACCGCGTACTCGGGGAGGTTGGGCATGTAGATCGCGACGACGTCGCCCTTGCCGATCCCGCGTGCCGCGAGGGCCCCCGCGAGCGCGGACGCCGCCTGGTCGAGCTGGGCGTAGGTGATCGTGCGACCGGTCGGGCCATCGATCAGCGCGGGCTTGTCGCCCATCTCGTCGGCCTTCTCGAGTACGAACGTCGCGAGGTCCACATCGGGGATCTCGGGAGCGGGGGCTACGGTCACTGGTCTCTCCTCCTGGTGGGCAGCGCGCTGGAAGGCGAGCCTACCGGCCGTGGCCGGGAGGGGGCCGGCGTGTGACGGGACCCCGGCGGCGCCCGTAGTCTCGGAGCATGCGCGTCTCGCTCCGGAGCGTCCTCGCCGCCGCCCTGCTCCCGCTCGCCCTGGTGCTCGCGGCCCTTGCCGGCTGCGGAGACGACGGCGGCGAGACGACAGGTCCGTCCGCCTCCAGGCCCGACGACTTCGCGTTCACCTTCGCCCACACCGACGGCTCGGTCCCGCCGCCGTACCACGCCGAGTGGAGCGTCGAGGTCCGGCCCGATGGCAGCGGCAAGGCGACCTACACCCCCGACTACTCCGGCGACGGGGTCCCGACGTACAGGGCGACCTTCACGGTGAGCTCCGAGGACATGGACGACATCTACGAGCGGATGCGCGATGCGGGCCTGCTCGAGCCGATCGCGAGCACCGACGAACCGCCGGTCGGCGGCAGCGTCGAGTCGGCGCGGATCTACGCCGACGGCGAGACCTTCGACGTTCCGGCCTTCGACGAGGAGGGGGGATCCCCGCTCGCTCCCGTCTCCGCCGCCGTTCAGGGCCTCGTCCCTACGGCCGACTGGGATTCCTTCGAGGCGCGGCGGGCCGCCTACGCCAAGAAGGAGTACGGCGAGGCGCCCCCGGGGTGACGCGCCGACGACCGCGAAGGGTGCGAGCGGGCGCCCAGTAGCCGGATATGGCCGGAGAAACACGAAGACCCCGGTGCCCACAGGGGGACAGACACCGGGGCCTTCATTTGCTGCGGCGAGGCTCCCCCCACCCCGCAGCATTCATGGGTCCATCGTGGCCGACGCCGATCGGCCCCGCCATGTCCGCCGCGGCAGCGTTTGCCAGTTCCTCTTGTAGGTTTCTACAAGAGGAACTAGAGTCGCGACCCTATGGCATCCGCATCCGGTGAAGAGGGTGTGCAGGCGCTCCTGCGGGCCATACTCGCCGAGCGCCGCGAGATCGCCGAGCGCGTCACCGCGCGCATCCGCAACGAGATGCCGAGTTTCGCCGCGGTTCCGCTGGAGGAGCACGTCGCGTGGATCGAGGCTGCGATCGCGATGATCATGAACGCCCGCCTCGATGATCCCGACCCCACCGTCGGCAGCAGTGCCGCGTTGCTGCGGGAGATAGGCGAGCGCCGCGCCCGTCAGGGCATTCCGGTCGAGGACCTGCTGCGCTCGTGGCGGTTCTCGATCGAGGAGGTGACCGGCCGCGTCCGCGCGCTCGGCGAGCAATCCGGCACCCGGTCCGACGAGGTCATCGACCTCATCCAGCAGGGTCTGGAGCTCGCCGACGAGGCGATGATCTCGGTGGCCAGCGGCCACCGCCTCGACCCCGCGCAGGGCGAGATCGAGGTCATCCGCCGCGCGGCGCTCGTCCGCGGTGCCCTGCTCGGCAAGCTCTCGATCGAGGAGCTCCAATCCGGGTTCGCGGCCCTCGGGCTCGACCCACTCGGCTCCTACCGGGCGTTCCGCGCCCGGGCTCGTGGCCACGACGACGAGGACATCGCCAAGCTCGACGGCGCCCTCGCGCTCAAGCCGAACCAGTTCACGAGGGTCGGCCTCGCGGCCCTGGTCGAGAGCGAGATCGCGGGCTTCTCCTCCGAGGAGCCCGCGCGCGGGGCTCTCCCCCTGATCGCGATCGGGCCGGCGGTACCAGCGGCCGAGTTGCCTTCCAGCTACCTCGCGGCGGGAAGGGTGCTCGCCGCGGCCGAGCTCTTCGGGCTCGCGGGCGTTCACGACCTGACGACCGCGGGGCTGCGCGCCGCGGTGATCTCCGACGCCGAGCTCGCCGACGCCCTGACCGCCCGCTACGTCGAGCCCGTGCTCGCTGTCGCGGCCGGCCGTGAGATCCTGGCCGCGGTGAGCGCGTGGCTCGCGGTCGGCATGCGGGCGGAGCCCGCCGGTGAGCGGCTCTTCGTCCACCCGAACACGATCCGCTACCGCCTCAAGCGCTACCAGGAGCTGACCGGGGCGGACCTCGCCGAGACCGAGGACGCCTTCTGCGTCTGGTGGGCGCTGCAGCGCGAGGAAGTCGGGCACGACGGGGACGCAGCGGCTAGGCTCCTCGACCAGTGAGGGCTCGGATGGGAACGGGGCTGGCCGCGGCGCTTGCGCTGGCGGTTCTCGGCGGCGCGCAGGCCCAGGCGACGACGACCCTCGACGAGACGATCCGAGTCGTCGGCAAGGGCCAGTTCAAGACGCTGAAGACCGGCCCCGGCGAACCGTTCACGGTGAGAGAGGCCGGCCTCGGCCACGCCAAGCGCAACCGCGCGAAGAAGCGCCGCTCGATCACCTACTTCAGCCAGCTCACCGATCCCCAGATCGCCGACGAGATGTCACCGCTGCGGGTTGAGCTGATCGACCCCGCCGGGGGTGAGGTCAGCGCCGCGTGGCGGCCGCAGGAGGCGATGGGCACCCAGGTCCTCGACCAGATCATCCGCAGCGTCAACGCCAACCGCCGCAGCCCCGTCAAGCAGGGCAAGGGCCGCGGGCGGGCGAAGCTCGGCTTCGCGCTGCTGACCGGCGATCAGCCCGACAACCAGCAGTACAACGAGATCGAGTGGCACCTCGGCGTCATGGACGGCAGCGAGATCACGCCCTTCTCGGGCACGCCGGTGACGACCTCGAGCTGCGGCGGGCTCACCCAGCTGCAGGTCGACACCTTCAACGCCGACGTCGCCAACCGCAGCTACACCGGGGTCCAGGACTACAGCGACTACCCGGGCCTCCCGGCCTCCCGCTACCAGGGCTTCTGGGATCCGGACGAGCCCGCCGGGGCCGGTGACTACGCCGCCTTCCCGCAGTACCCGGGGCTGATGGACCGGGCTCAGCAGCCGTTCAAGGCCAAGGGCCTGAAGGTGCCCTGGTACATCACCAAGGGCAACCACGACGGGCTGATCCAAGGCAACATCCCGGCGACCTCGCCGCTGTTCCTCTCGATCCCGACCGGCTGCACGAAGTTCTACCCCGACGAGTCCTTCGACCCGCAGTCGCTCGTCGGCAAGGAGATCACCAGCCTCTTCACGGACCCGGCCTTCCTCGCCGAGGTCACCGCGGGCGCCCGCACCGTCCCGCCTGACCCCGACCGCAGGCTCGTCTCGCCGGTCGAGTACAAGGAGCTGCACGCCGGCGCCGACCAGTCCCACGGGTTCGACTACGTCAACCCCGAGCAGGATGCGGCGTCCGACGGCTCCGCCAGCTACTACGCGTTCACCCGCAACGGCGTCCGCTTCATCGGGCTCGACACGATCGCCCTCGGCGGCGGCGCCAACGGCAACCTCGACGACCCGCAGTATCAGTGGCTGCAGCAGGAGCTCGACCGCAACAGCTCGACGAGCTACAACGCGAAGGGCAAGCTCGTCCACGACGACGACCCCGATCGCCTGATCGTCGTCTACGGCCACCACACGATCGCGACGATGAACAACCCGACTCCCGACGAGGAGGCCGGCCCCTGCTCGGTGCCGCCGGAGCCCGGCTGCGACATCGACCCGCGCGATTCACAGCCGATCCACCTGGGCCGCACCGGCCCCGAGGACGTGCGCTCGCTCCTGCTCGACTACCCGAACGTGGTCGCGGCGGTCACCGGCCACACCCACCACAACGACATCGTTCCCCACAAGCGCAAGAACGCCAAGCGCGGGTTCTGGGAGATCAACACCGCCTCGCACGTCGACTTCCCGCAGCAGAGCCGGCTCATCGAGCTGATGAACAACGGCGACGGGACGCTCTCGATCTTCGGGACGATCGTCGATCAGGCCGCGCCCGCGAAGCCGCCCGCTCCGGAGCCGGCGGCGGACATGAGCAACAAGGAGCTCGCCTCGCTCTCGCGCGAGCTCGCCGCGAACGACCCGCAGACGATCGAGGTCACCAGCGGTGGCGGGCCGGGCAAGAAGAACGATCGCAACGTCGAGCTGATCCTTCGCAACCCGCTGCGGTTGGCTCAGAAGTAGGGCTCTCCTCACGGCGGCGGCCGACGGGGGATGCCTCTCGGCCTTAGCGCCTCGCTTCGCTCGGGAGGGCGGCCGAGGGGCATCCCCCGCCGACCGCCTTTGTGGCTGGCGCGCTGACGGCGGAACGTGTCACCCGGGAACGGACCTATTCCCTGTTGCTCGGTGACAGGTCTCGGCGCCGTGGCCTGGTGTAGCGGGGCGGGCGGTCCCCAGTGAGCGTTGCACGCCCAGGCTTCACTGACTGCCCGCGCCGTGTCACAAGTTCCCGGCTCATACGATCTAGTGGGTGATGCGGCCACGCGGCTCCCCCTTCGATCAGCCTCACGTCTTCGGATCCTTCTATACGGAACGTCGTGAACCGCTTCTGCGGTTCTTCGCCCAACGTGTCTACGACCCGCAGCTAGCGCTCGATCTCTGTGCTGAGACCTTCGCACAAGCCTTCCTGAAGCGCCTGCGCTTTCGCGGATCCGTCGATCCCGACGCCACCGCTTGGCTGTACGCGATCGCGAACCGTCGCCTCATCGACTACTACCGGAGAGGCGAAGCCGAGAAGAAGGCCCTCAAGCGTCTCGGCATCGAGCTTCCACCCGCAGGCAGGGACGAACTCGATCGCGTTGAGGAGCTCGCGGATCTCGGCGCCGCGAGAGCGGCGATCCGTGATGGTTTCCAACAACTGAACCAGGACGAGCAGCTCGCCCTGAGACTGCGAATCGTCGAAGAGCGCTCCTACCAGGACGTTGCATCGACTCTCGGCACGTCGGTGCCAACCGCCCGTACCCGTGTCTCGCGCGCCCTGAGAGCGCTACGTGAGTCGGTCGAGATGGAATTGCCACCAAAGGAGATGACATGACCCACGAACCGGTTGATCCTTTCCCGACGCTCTTGCTTCTTGGTCGCGAGTTCGACCAGCTCTCAGTCCGCAGCGATCCCGCTCGTGGTCGCGTTAGCTCGCGTCGGTTCGTGGTCGCCGTTGCCGCCGCCTCCCTGATTGCGCTGGTGGTGCTCTCGGTTTCCCTCGCGGGGCCGCGCGGCGATGCTCCGCTGAGCGTGTCGGAGGCCCAGGCCAAGATTGACTTACTGGCCGACCATGTCGGTCAAGATGGAGACGATCTCGTCTTGTCACCGGGTCAGCTGCTCTACCAGGAGGAGTTCCGATCCCCGACGGGGCTGGTCGCTGATCTGAAGGGCAACGTCGCTTCGGCGCCGGTGGGAGGAACGACCATCCAGCGCTGGATCTCGCGCGACGGGACGACCTGGTCCAGGGATGCAGGGGACGGGTCCGGCACGCCGGTAAAGGACCGTCAAGGTGACGGGGACTTTGGGCCTGGTGAGCAGTTCGGGCTGGTGGGGTCCCTCTCGTACGACGATGTCCTTGCTCTGCCACGTTCGCCGGATGAGCTCGCGTCGCGTCTTCGCGAGCTCACGCCGTCGGGTTCGTCGGGGCTCACCGCGCCTCTCGCCGGGCTGCTAGACCTACCCCTTCCCCTTGACCTGCAAGCGGCGCTGCTCCATGCCGCTGCGCAGGTGCCAAGTGCTCAGGTCGAGGACCACATCAAGACGCCGGCCGGTGGCGAGGTGACCGCCATCTACTTTGGAGGCGCGAACGGCATCAGGTGGGAACTTCTGTTCGATCCAGACACCGGCTCATACCGAGGACGTGCTGTGGTTCTCCCGAGCGGACACCGCTACTTCGCCTCCTTGATCTTGACTCGTGGCGTCGTGAATGAACTCGGCGACACGTCGGGGGAGTCAGGAAACCGAGTCTGAGACTGCCTTGAGCAGTAGCGGACTCACGACGCATCCACCCCCGCCAGTGAGCTCACAGGCGGGGGTGGATGTCAAGCGGCTTCGGCCAACCGCCCTGCGGGGCTATGGCGACACCAGACTGGATCGCGTTGCGCGAGTGTTCCGCGAAGACCCCGAGTTGGCTGGGGACACCAGTCCCGAAACCTTGGCACTCCTCTCCGAAGTCCGAGTGGACGTCGTCGTTGCAGAACAGCGGTCATGGGAACCGTCCGCCCAATTGCGGCAACGAGCTTCCCTCGGGCTTCTTGTGCTCGAAGGGGTTCTCGTGCGGACCGTCCACGTCCTCGAAACCTTCGCAGTCGAACTCATTGGACGTGGGGATCTCATCCTGGATCCTGCTCGAATCGAGACGTACGGTTCCATCCCGCAGCGATCGACCTTCGAGGTTCTGGTTCCGGCGCGAGTCGCGGTACTGGACGAACCCTTTCGGCAGGAATCCGCAGGATGGTGCGAACTGGACGTGCAGCTTGCGACTAGAACGGCTCGACGCCATACCGCGGCTATGGCCCGACTTGCTGCGGCCCGGCTTCCGAACGCCACTCAGCGTCTCCTGATCGTGCTGTGGGAACTTGCCGACCGTTGGGGCCGCCGAAGCAACGGCAAAGTGGTGATTGAGCTGCCGCTCACCCAAGCCTTGCTTGCCGCACTCTCGTCTGTTAGGCGCGAGCAGGTTTCGCGGAAGGCGATGCCGGAATTGGTGGAGCGTGGACTGGTAGCGCGGCGAGAGGACGGCTTATATGAACTCAGAGGGGACGCACCTAAGGGTTGAGGGTCCGCATAGCGGCAGCCTGCCTTGGCCGGATGATCGAGCCCATGGCTCCTGCCGGCGCCCGAGGTGTGCGCAGGTACACAAGCGCGCGCCAAGAGCAGTGCGCACACACACATCTCCTCTTGACTCTTTCGATGTCCGACGTACGGTCGCCCTAACCGTACAAGTGTGGAAAGGAGCCACATATGAAGTCCAGCAAGCCCAGGAGATGGCTCGGAGTCGGCGTCGTGGTGGCAGCTCTCGCAGGATCTGCGGCGGCCGTCGTCGCGAATGGTGCAACGACCAGAGATGACGTCACCGCATTTGCTCCCGCGCCACCGGCCGTAGCTCCATTCTGCGACACCCTCCCGTGTGTCTTCATTACCACCGAGGACAAGGGGCTGCAGTCCGGACGGGAGATGCTCAAGTCGGCAACGCCAGCCAGCGACTGTCCAGAGGCCAAGGCTGCTTACGAGGATGCGGGCTACCCGATCGGAGGCTTCGATGGTCCGTGCCCAACATCCGACCAGTTGAAGAACATTCCACCTCCTGATCTCGACGGGTTCGCGAGGTTCCGACAGGTGTACGAGGAGACAGCGGATCAGCTGCCTGTCTCGGCGGAGGGAAGCAGATGACCGCCGACGTCAATCACATCAAGCTCAAGCGTCTGAGTCTCGGAGCGGTTGTGTTCCTCACAGTGGCAGCGTTGGCCTTCGCCGTGACATCTGCGTTTGCGGCGAATCTGTCGTGCCCGCCGGATTGCACGGGTACCGCAGGCTCGGACACCATCAACGGGAACGGCAACAACAACAACATCGACGCGAGAGGAGGTGACGACAGCGTCTACGGCAACGGTGGTCACGATGCCGAGGATGGTGAAGGTGGGAGCGACGGCCTCGTCGATGATCACGGGAATGACACTATCCGCGGTGGCGACGGCGCTAGCGACGTGTCGTGGGGCATCGCTGATAGCGGCACCGATGATCTCTACGGAGGTGCCAATAACGGCGACCAGTGTTACTACGACGTCAGCATTGGCAACGACAACGTCGATTCGACCTGCGAGCAGAAGATCCCGTACTAGGCAGAGCGAGTGCAAGGTTGGGTGGGTTGCGTGCCGCAGCCCACCCGACTGCGTACAGGTCGCGACCAGCAACGGTCGACCCTTTGTGCTCTGTGCCGTTTGGCCCCTCGGTTGACGACGGGAAGACTCGGGAACCGTCGCGGGAAGTCGGCTTCACCAGTTAAGTTGCCGGTCTATGGAGGAGATCACCCGACGGCGCCTGCTTCGCGATGGGACTGCGAGCGGCGCGGCGCTTGCGCTTGCCGGCTCTGGGGCGCTTGGGTCGTTCGCGGCCTCCGCGCCCGCTGCGGGCAAAGGCTCCAAGGCGCCTGAGTACGCCTTCGGCTTCCGCTCGCTGACCGAGGAGGTCCGGCTCCCGAGCGTTCCCGTCGACGGGGTGCTGCCGAAGTGGCTGCGGGGGGTGCTGCTGCGCAACGGCCCGGCGCTGTTCGAGATCGGGGAGCAGAAGCTCAACCACTGGTTCGACGGGCTCGCGATGCTGCACGCGTTCTCCTTCGGCGACGGGAAGGTCTCCTACGCCAACCGCTTCCTGCGCTCGAGCAACTACGAGTCGTGGAAGCGGGACGGCGTCATGGAGTACTCGGAGTTCGGGACCGACCCGATCCCCGATCCGTGCCGGGCGATCTACAGTGGCGTCTCCTCGCTGCCGGTGCTCGGGCCGGTGCCGAACGCGAACGTCTCGATCGAGCGGCTCGGCAAGGTCTTCAAGGCGCACACCGAGATCCCCGTCCCCGTTCGCTTCGACCCGAAGACGCTGAAGACCCTCGGCGTCGACGGCGAGGTTCCCCAGGGCCGGCTCGGGACCGCCCACCCCCACCACGATCCCGACACCGGCGAGCGCTTCTCCTACGAATGCGAGCTGATCCCGCCCAGCGGGGTCCGGGTGATCAGCGAGCGCAAGGGCAAGCGCCGCGAGCTCGCCTTCATCCCGCAGGCGCGGGCGGGTTACATGCATTCCTTCGGGCTGACCCGCCGCTACGTCGCCGTCTTCACGCAGCCCTGGGAGTTCGACCTGACGAAGTTCCTCGCCCCCGATCGCGGGCCGATCGTCACCAACTACGTCTGGGACGGCTCGGCCCCCTCCCAGATCCACCTCGTCGATCGCAAGCGGGGTGGCGTCGCGGCGAGCTTCGAGCTCGAGCCCTTCTTCGTCTTCCACCACATCAACGCCTTCGACGACGGCGACAAGGTCGTCCTCGACGTCTGCGCCCATAAGGACAGCTCCGCGGTCGAGGCGCTCTACCTGAAGAACCTGCGCTCGCCCAACACGCGGATCCCGCAGGCGGCGCCGCGGCGGATCACCGTCGATCCCGCGAGCGGGAAGGCGCGGATGCGCGACCTCGCTGAGGGCAACTTCGAGCTCCCGCAGAAGGACTACGACACCGTCAACGCGCGGCCCTACCGCTACGCGTACGGCGTCGGCGCCCGCAAGCCGAAGAAGGACGGCTTCATCAACCAGGTCGCCAAGCTCGACATCAAGCGCGGCGAGATGACCCACTGGCGCGAGCGCGGCTCCTACCCCGGCGAGCCCGTCTTCGTCCGCCGCCCCGGTTCCACCCGTGAGGACGACGGCGTCCTGCTCTCCGTCGTCTTCGACGCCGGGCGCCGCACCTCGTACCTGCTCGTCCTCGACGCCCGCGACCTGAGCGAGATCGCTCGCGCCTCGGTCCCCCACCACATCCCGTTCGGCTTCCACGGGCTACACGCCGACAAGGTCTGAGCCGAGGAGCAGGCCGCGGCCTCAGGCCTCCGCGCGCTCCGGCTTGTGGCGCTGGTGCAGGGCGATGCCGGCGAGCCCGAGCGGCAGCGGCAGCCAGTAAGTCATGAGCCGGTAGGCGAAGGTGGCGATCACCGCCTCGCTCGCGCCGACTCCCGCCAGCGCCAGTGTCGCGGTCAGTCCCGCCTCGACGAAGCCGAGCCCGCCGGGAGTGAACGGCACCTGCGCCAGCACCTGGGCGGTGCAGAAGGCGAGCAGGACCAGACCGGGGGAGGGGTGGGAGCCGACCGCCGCGAGCGCGCCGAGCAGGATCGCGTAGTCGAAGGCCCACCTCCCCGAGCAGGCGATCAGCGCCCGCCAGACGTTCGCCCCGAGCGCGGAGGTGAGCCGGTCGCGCTCCTTGACCAGCCGGTCGGGGAGGCCCCGGCCCGGCGGGTCCTTGCGTCCCACCTTGTTGATCGCGGCCTGCACGACCGCGCCGATTCTCCGCAGGATGCCCTCGCGGGTGAGTACCACCGTCGCCAGCCCCGCGAGCAGCACGAAGACGACGAGGCTGATCAGCCCGGCCTGCTGGAGCTGGTCGTCGGTGCCGCCCGTCAGCAGCGCCGGAAGCGCCAGCACCGGCAGGGCGAGGATCATCGCGAACGTGAGCAGGTTGACGGCGGTGATCGCGGTCACGGCCCGACCCCGGTCCACTCCCCGCTCGACGAGCATCTTGTATTGCAGCCCCGCTCCGACGGCGCCGCCTCCGGGCGCGATCTTCGAGAGCGCGTTGCCGGCGAGCTGTGAATCGATGACGCCGGAGATCGGGGCGGAGGGGAGCGCCAGCTTCTGCAGCCACCACAGGCACGCGAGCGAGGCGATCAGCAGCCCGAACAGCAGCGGGAACCAGAGCGGGTAGATGTCGCCGAGCTGTTTCCAGGCGGAGAGCAGATCGAGCAGGCTCGGCGCGACGAGATAGAGGGAGACGCCGGTGATCGTCAGCCAGATGATCGTGCTGCGGAGCTTGCCGCGGTCGGGCTCGGTCTCGGATGCGAGCTCGACCTTGCGCTCGTTGGTCCGACTCTCGATTGAGCCCTCCATACGCTGAGCGATCGACTGCTGGTGGGTCCGCGTCTCGAAGCGCAAGGGAGAGTCAGCGTATCCGGGCCGGGCCGAGAGGCCTCTGGCCCAGAGCGGCTCTGCGGGCTCAGCCTCGCTCGCCGTCGAGCCAAGCGGAGAACAGCCGGCCCGCGACCGGCAGGCCGTCTCCCTCCGCGCGTATGGCGGAGCCGATGTCTGCGGCCCGTGCCTTCACCGATGGGTCTTGGAGCCCCCGCAGGCCCGCGTGCAACCGGGTCCGGGTGAGCTTGCGGAAGGGAATGTGGGAGCCGGTACCGAGGCGGTTCATGTGCTCACCCCACCACGGTTGATCGCCGAGCACCGAGCAGACCATCGTCGGCAGGTCGGCGCCGAGCGAGGTGCTGAGCGAACCGATGCCGCCGTGGTGGACGGCGGCCGCGCACCTGGGGAACAGGTCGTCGTGATCGACGGTGCCGACGACCCTGAGGTTGGCTGGTAGCGATTCGGCCGCCTCCGCGGCGACGCAGTTCTCGCTCACGATCGCTCGCACCCCGAGCTCTCCCGTGACGGAGACGATGTCCCCGAGCAGCCGCTGAGGTTCGAGCACCGGCATGCTGCCGAATCCGAGGAACACGGGCGGGTCGCCGGCGTCGAGCCAGTCCACGAGATCCGCCGGGAGTTCCTCATCGAGGTTCTGCCGCAAGGCGCTCGGCAGCTTCCAACCGGCGGTCACCTTGATGTGGTCCGGCCAGTCGGTCGGGCGCGGGAACAGGCTGGGGCTGAGGGCGTAGACAGCGAGGTAGCTCGGATCCTCCATGAGCCGCCGGACGGTCGGCTTCCTGCTGGGAGGGAGCCCGAGCTTCGCCCGGAACTCGTTGGCGGGGCCTGAAACCTGACGCCACCAGATCCAGGAGTCGAGCTTGTGGGTGGCGAGCCGCAACCACGGGGAGCGCATCCCACCGCTGGTGGTCGTCAGGGGCGAGTACTCCCGCGAGGGCGCCAGGGGGAACGGGATGAAGAAGGCGACCGGGATCCCCAAGGCGTCGCTGAGCGCGAGTGAGCGATCCGCGGTGACATGGTTGCTGATCAGCGCATCGGCGCCCTGAGCTGCTGCGAGTTGCGCTTCGTCGAGGGCGTCGGCGTGGCGGGCGTACTCATGTGCCCAGCGACGCAGGAAGGTGTAGCCGCCGGTATGGAGGAGCTTCTGGCCTTCCGAGGTGCTGAGCCAAGCCATCATGTTCAGGGGAAGGGGAGCGGTCCGCAGCCCGGCGGCCGTCGCGAGCCCTCGGAACTCCTCGGGGACGGCGACCGTGATCTCGTGCCCCTCTCGAGCGAGTGTCCAGCCGAGGGCGACAAGCGGCCCGACGTCGCCGCGCGTTCCGTGAGCGAAGAGCACCACCCTCATCGGTGCAGCGCCTCCACGAGCTCACGAATCGCATCGCGCGTCTCGAGCTCGCTCAGCTTGCGATCGCGGCGGAGCAGCTTCCACGTGTAGACGTCGGTGGCGCAGACGAGGAGGTCGAGGCGACGTACGCGCGCGTCGCCTCGAAGGCCGGCCAGCGCCGATGGAAAGGCTCGCTCCACCCAGCGCCGATGATCGTCTCGCCCGCCGTCCAGGAAGCGTCGCATCGATGGGATCCGGAGCTCGAGGGCAAGTGCCCGAATGACAGCGTCACCGACATCCTCGTAGTTCGCCACGAGGATGTCGATGGCGCCGGCGACGTCGTCGGGCTCGGCATCGGGACGAGCAAGCCTGCCCTGCGCCTGCTCCTCGAGCATCGCCTCGCCGACTCCTCGCTTGGTGCCGAAGTGGTTGACGACCGTCTGCAGCGACACTCCCGCTCGCTCGGCGATCAGCTTGAGCGTGATCTCGTCGTACCAGAGCTCGGCGTTGAGTTCGAGGGCGGCGTCGAGGATGCGCCGGCGCGTCGCCGCGGTCGACGCGGCACGCTCTCCCATTCGGTACTGACGCTTCTCGCTGCTTGGTTCCATTTGACTAGTACAACATTACAACGAAAGTCTCAGATGTCAACCCAGAACCTCCCACAACGACGACGACCGGCACGGGGCCGGTCGTCGCGTCGCGGAGTTGGGGAGCCGGGGGCTAGGGGAGGGCCTTGACCACCGGGCTGATGTCGGCGCCGCAGAGGCTGGTCTTGCCGACGCGGGCGTAGAACTTGCCCTTGCGGAGGCCGGTGTTGCCGGTCGCCCACATGCCGTCGGGGCCGTTGGGCTGGGCGATGTCGGAGGCGACCTTCTGGTCGACGTGCCTGTCGGGGGTGCTGCCGAGCATCTTGAAGAGCGTCACCTTGCGGTTCGACTCGCAGCTGCTGTCGGAGCTGTGGACGTAGCCGAAGAAGTCGCCGCCGGACTCCGCCTGGATCGTGACCTCGGTCGGGGCGAGGTTCGCCGCCGACGCTTGCTCGGTCGCGAGGGCTCCGGTCAGGGAGATCGCGGCGATCGCCAGAAGGGGCTTGACGGACTTCAGGGACTTGATGCTCATGTTCGTTTCCTTTCACCCCGGCCTCGCCGGGTCTCGTTCGCTTGCTGGATCCAGCTTCGCCCCGATCCGAGGTGGCTCCCAGGGTCCGGGCGCGTGGACGCCGGGGTCCGGCAGGGTCGGCTCAGTCACCCGACGGGGTGGGAATCAGGCGTGCGCCGCGGCCGGGACGCCTCGCATTACGATCAGGAGCCGATGAGCGATCTCCACTCCCCGGGCGCCGAGGGCGCGGCGGTGCCGCCGAGCATCGCCGGGGACGACCGCCGCTCGCGGATCCTCGCCGCCGGGCTTGACCTCTTCACCGAGAAGGGCTTCCACGGCACCACGATCGCCGACCTCTGCGAGCGGGCCGGGGTCTCACCGGGCGACTTCGAGCGCGAATTCGGCTCGCGCGAGAGCCTCGTCATCGCACTCCACGACGACGTCAACAACCGGGCGCTCGCGGCGGTGATCTTCGCCCTCGACGGCGTCGATCCCAACGACGTCCCGGCGCGGGTCCACCGGGCGACGCACGCCTACCTGGACGTGATGACCACCGACCGGCGGTGGGCGCAGATCGCGATCCTGGAGTCGGTCGGCATCAGCCCGGCCGCCGAGGAGCACCGGCGGATCGCGATCGACCGCTTCGCGGCGCTCATGGAGGCTGAAGCGCAGCGCCTGGCCGCCGACGGCGTGATCCCGCAGCGGGACTTCCACCTGACGGCGGTTGCGATGACCGGCGCCGTCTACGGGCTGATCAACACCTGGACCGCCGACGTCGACTGGGACGTCGAGGTCGACAAGATCGTCGCCGAGGTGACGCGCCTGATCGTGCTCGCCCTCGGCTACGAGGGGTAGCGCCGTGCCGCCGCGCCTGCGGCAAGCCGTGCTCTGCGCCCGCGACCTCGAGGTGACCGTGGACCGGCTGCGCGAGGAGCTTGGCCTCGGCGAGCCCTACCGCGACCCCGCCGTCGCCTACTTCGGCCTAGCGAACGCCGTGTTCGCGATCGGCGACACCTTCCTCGAGGTCGTCTCGCCGGTGAGCGAGGAAGAGCCGGGCGCCAGGACCGCGGCGCGGCAGCTCGAGCGCTCCGGCGCCGATGTCTGCGGCTACATGGCGATGTTGCAGGTCACCGACCTCGCTGCGGCGCGGGAGAGAGCGCGCCAGATGGGCGTGCGCGAGGTCTTCGCCGTGGAGCTCGACGACATCGAGGAGGTGCACCTCCACCCGGCCGACATGCGCGGGGCGATCGTCGCCCTCTCGGTCCCCGACCCCGCGGCGTCGTGGCGGTGGGGAGGGGAGGGATGGGCCGATCGCAGCGTCCCCGGGCGCGTCGCCGGCATCACCCTCTCGGTCGCTGACCCGGAGGAGACGCGCTCGCGTTGGGAGGGGATCGCCGACGCCCCGCTCCCAGCCTGCTCGTTCGGGCCCGACACCGCGGAGGCGCCGGGCATCACCGCGATCACCGTTGAGGTGGGTGGCGAGGCGAAGGAGATCCAGCCGATGCGGCTCTGACCGGGACGGTGATCGAAGTCGTCCGCCGGTCGCGTGAACCCGCGACCGGCGCCTTCGGAGAGAAGGTTCCGTAATCTCCACGCGGAGGCGCCTCTCGTCGGGGGAGGCCGATAAGGCCGGATACAAGAAAACCGGCTCGAGAGAGAGAGGAATCTTCCTTGCGATTCAGCAGTTCATGGGTCGGGGTTTACCCCCGCTTCATTTCGATTCGCCTCCTGGCGATGGCAGCCGTCATGGCCACCTTGCTGTTCACCGCCGCGACCGCGGGTGCAAGTGGCCCGTGCGGTGACTCCCCCTGGTGCGACTCCTCGCTCTCCCCGCAGAAGCGCGCGTCACTGCTCCTCTCGGCGATGACGCCGGAGCAGCGGATCGGCCTTCTCGCCGGCGACCACGCTGCGCTCGCGGGCGCCGACGGCACCCACACGGGAGCCGCCGACGGCATCCCCACCCTTGGTATCCCGGACTTCTTCCAGACGGATGGCCCGATGGGGGTTCGCCAGGGGCAGGCGACGTCGATGCCGTCGGAGATGTCACTTGCGTCGAGCTTCGATCGGGACCTGGCACGCAGCTATGGAGCTCTCGTCGGCAACGAGGCGAAGCTGAAGGGGAACGACCTCGTCTACGCCCCGACGGTGAACATCCTTCGCACCCCGCTGTGGGGCAGAGCCTTCGAGAGCATGGGCGAGGACCCGTTCCTGACGTCGAGCCTGGCGGTCGACTACATCCGCGGTCTGCAGTCAGAGGGGGTGATCGGCGACGTCAAGCACTTCGCCGCCAACAACCAGGAGGGCAACGCGCAGGGCGGCAGCCGCTTCAACGTCAGCGCCCAGATCGACGAACGGACCCTGCGGGAGATCTACCTCCCGGCCTTCGAGGCGGCGGTCAAGCGCGGCGACGTCGGCTCGGTCATGTGCTCCTACAACAAGATCAACGGCGTTCACGCGTGCGAGAACCCCACGCTTCTGACGAAGATCCTGCGCGAGGAATGGGGCTTCAAGGGACTCGTCCTCGCCGACTACGGGGCCTCCAAGCACATCGACACGGGCCTGCGGGCGGGCCTCGACTACGAGCCCTTCCCCTATGTCGATTTCGACGGCGGCGAGAACCTCACCCCCAGCCAGGTCACCGCCGCGCTCGAGGCCGGGCGGATCAACCAGGGCGACATCGACACGGCGGTGCGCCACCAACTCGAGACGCTGTTCCGGTTCGGGTTCTTCGACCGCGCCCCGTTCGTGGATGACGCTTCCAGGATCGACAGCGCCGCCCACCAGAAGCGAGCTCGCCGAGCCGCCGAGCAGGGCACCGTGCTGCTGCAGAACGACGGCGTGCTGCCACTGGACTCGTCGCGGCTCGGGTCGCTCGCCGTGATCGGTGCCGACGCCACTCGCTACGTCAACGGCGGCGGCTCCTCGAACATCGATCCCCTCGAGTTCACCAGCGTGCTGGGGGGCATCCAGGCGCGCGCGGGCGACGATGTCGACGTCAGGTTCGATCCCGGCTACGACCTCGCCCAGGCGGCGCAGGCCGCGCGCGACGCTGATGCCGCTGTCGTCGTGATCGCCGACGCCGCGAGCGAGGGCCACGACAAGCCATGCCTCGGGATCGACTGCGGGGCCGGGCCGATCGACGGGATGGCGCTGCAGCGCGATGCCCTCGTCCAGCAGGTCGCCGCCGCCAATCCCAACACCGTCGTCCTGCTGGAGACCGCGGGACCGGTCCTGACGCCGTGGCGCGATCAGGTCGCAGCGGTCGTGGAGGGTTGGTATCCCGGCGGAGCCGCCGGCCCGGCGCTCGCCCGGGTGCTCTTCGGCGACGTCGATCCCGGCGGCAGGCTCCCGGCGACGTTCCCCGCCACGGAGGAGCAGCTGCCGACCTCGCAGGACTCCTCCTCCTACCCAGGCGTGGACAACGTCGTTGACTACAGCGAGGGAGTGCTCGTCGGCTACCGGTGGTTCGACGAGAATGGGCTGAAGCCCGCCTACCCGTTCGGCCACGGGCTCTCCTACAGCCGCTTCGCGTTCCGCGGGCTCAAGGTTCGACCGGACAAGCGCGGCGCTGGTGCCCGCGTCGCGCTCAAGGTCGTCAATGTGGGCGATCGCAAGGGCTTCGCGGTACCCCAGCTCTACGTGTCGATGCCCGGATCGGCGAAGCGGGTGCAGCCCCCTCGACAGCTGAAGGCGTTCAAGAGCGTGAAGCTGAAGCCCGGTGCGAGCGAGCTCCTTCGCTTCCATCTCGGGAGCCGCTCGTTCTCCTATTGGAGCGATCGCCGCAGCGGCTGGGACGTCGCGAAGGGCTGCTACCGGATCGAAGTGGGCAAGTCGTCCCGCAGCCTCGGCCTGGGAGCGAAGCTGTCGTGGTCTGCGGCCTCGGGTGCGATGCGACGCGGGTGCGGCTCAGCGGGATAGGGTGCGCGAGATGCTGAGGCGGCTCCACAACAAGCTCTGCCTCGCCGCCGCTTGCGTCCTCGCTGCTCTCGGGGTGGCTGGGGTCGCCGCTCAGAGCGCCTCCGCCGGTGACACGTTCTATCTGAACAACAACTCGTCCTCGTCGCTCAGCGGTGTCTCCGACTACGGCGGACCGAACTACAACATCCCCAACGACATGTCGTCCTGCGTGACCGGACCGTTTCCCGGGCCGAACGCAACGGCCTACACCTTCGCTCCCGGAACCAGCGGCTCGCTGTTTCTGACGGAGGATCTGTTCGACAGCTTCTGCTACAGCGACGTCAACCCGCAGTCGTTCAGCGTCATGTCGCCCCAGGCCAACGGGGGCGGGTTCTGGGCACCCCGCGATCCCCTGATCGGGAGTGCGACCCTCACCTGCGCCGTCAACGGCAGCAGCGATCCCGTCGTCACCGCGACCGTCAACGGCCTCAAGTGCAACGTCGCCGACGCGGCGGGAGCTCCGGCCGCGACGTTCGTCTCCTCCGCCGCGCCGATCCGCGGCAACTCCGCCGTGGCCCTGCTCCAGCATTTCCCGGCGTCGAATAGCGGTGCGTCCGGCAAGCCGGTCAGCGGCGTCCATCAGGTCACCATCAGCGATGAGCAGGGCAACGTGCTCGGTCGCACTCGGGTCAAGCTCGTTTCCGGGAAGTCGAAGAGCGTCCGGATCCCGATGCCGAGCAAGCTCCGCAAGCAGGTCGCCAAGAGCGGCTCGGTCGAGGTCGACGCGGTGGTGAAGCGGGTGGACGGGAAGCCGGGAACCGGCGACCGCGCGGTTCTCGTCCTGATGAAGGACGACGAGAACCTGCCGTTCTGACGGCGAGTTGTGGGGGAGTGGAGCTGGGCGGACTCGAGCCGGGAGTCGGCCTCGACAGCAGTACTCGCAGGGACGGGTAGGGTCCGCGGCGCCCATTCAACGACCGCGAGGAGCCGCATGGCAACAGCAGAAGACTTCAGCGCCGAGGAGTGGGAGGCGATCTCCGACGGCCCGGTGTACGCCGGGATGATGGTCACAACCGCCAGCAAGGGCGGGACGATCCGCGAGATGTTCTCGATGTCCAAGACCTGGGCGGAGGCGCGTCAGCAGCATGGCGAGAGCGAGCTGCTGGATGCGATCGTCGCCGAGAAGCCGAAGCTGGATGAGAAGCCCGGTACGGCTATCGAGCTCCACAACGCCGGAATCCGGATGCTGCAGGAGGCCGTTCGCGTGCTCGAGGCGAAATCGCCGGACGACGTCGACACCTACCGGGGCTTCGTCACCGGACTGGCCGAGCGCGTCGCGCAAGCCCACGAAGAGCGCGGCCAGCAGATCAGTCCGGGTGAGCAGACGGTGCTCGACGAGATCGCCGGCGCGCTGGGGTCCTAGGTGGATACGCCCGAAGGCGGGTAGCGCAGCAGGTCCCCGCGCGAGGCGACAAGGTGGGGGAGTGGAGCTAGGCGGACTCGAACCGCCGACCTCCTGGGTGCGATCCAGGCGCTCTTCCAGCTGAGCTATAGCCCCAGTGACGGGTCAGAACCCGTGGGCGGAGGATACTCGGCCGCATGGGCCGGTTCATCCCGGACTTGGGCGCTGACGGCGATCGGCCGATGGGAGGCGGATGAGCTTCGGCTTCCGCCTGCGCCTCTTCTTCGTCGCGATCGTGGTGATCCCGATGGCCGTGCTGGCTGTCGCGGTTCTGCTGATCACCCGGGACTCTCGGGACGGCAAGGCCGACGCGCGGCTCGCCTCCGGGCAGAAGACCGCCCGCGCCCTCTACGACGAGGCGCTCGCCGAGGCGCCTGACGAGGCGCGCTCGATCGCGCGCGAAGTCGGTCCCGACCTTGCCGCCGGCAACGCAGCCGCCCTCGGCGTGGCTGCAGACGAAGCGCGGGAGAGGTCCGACGTCGTCGCGGTGGCGATCCTCGACGTGGGCGGCGACGAGCTCGCCACCTCCGGCCCACCCGACGCGATCGCCTTCGGCGAGAGCGAGGTGGCCGACGCCGCCGACGGAGGCGATCTCGGGACTGTCAGGGCGGCGATGCTCCGTCCCGACGACTTCGTCGCGCGCGTCGCGGAGCTCACGGGGCTCGACGTCGCGCTGGTCGACGGCGATGGTGACGTCGCGGCGAGCGCCGGGTTCGACGCGGCCGCAGTGCCCGCGGGTGACGAGGCCAGTGACGTCGAGCTCTCGGACGGCCGCGCCGGCCGCGCCGCCTCCCTGGCCCTCGAGGGCGCGCGCCCCGGGGCGAGGCTCGTGCTGGCGACCCCTCTCGAGAGCGGCTTCGTCGCCTCCGAGCCGCTGGTCGCGTTGGTCCTGGCCGTCTTCTTCGCGCTCGCGTTCGCCGGCATCTTCGTCCTGCTCCGGGACCTCCAGCGCCGGGTGGCGGCGATGCTCGCGGCCGCCCGGCGGATCGGGGAGGGCGACTTCGAGACGAAGGTCCCGGTCGAGGGTGACGACGAGATGGCCGGGCTCGCCCGCGAGATGAACCGGATGAGCGGTCGCCTCAGCGAGCAGATGCGCGAGCTGAAGCTGCAGCGCAAGGAGCTCGACGAGTCGGTGCACAGGATCGGTGAGGCGTTCGCCTCAGGGCTCGACCGCGAGACGCTGCTCGAGCTCGTCGCCGAGACCGCAGCGGCGGCTTGCGGGGCGGATGCGTCTCGGGTCGGGCTCCGCGATGGCGGCCGGACGCTCGTGACCAAGGAGGCTCCCGAGGCGCTGGCGGGCGTGCTCGAGGAGGCGGGCGAGGAGGCTTGGGAGGGTACGGGAGACGGTGTCGCGGGCGACGGGGAGCATCACGCGATCGCCGAGGCGATGGGGGGAAGCCTCGAGGAGGGGGCGGTCCGCTGCGCGATCTCGGTCGCCCGGGCCGGGGAGCCGTTCACCGACGAGGAGCGCGGCAAGCTCCGCTATCTGCTCGGGCGCATGATCGACTCGGCGGAGAACATCGACGAGCATGAGCGCGTCGCCGAGCAGGCGCTCACCGACGAGCTCACCGGCATTCCCAACCACCGCCACTTCACGCAATGGATGCGGCATGAGACGGCGCGGGTGGGCCGCTACAGCGGTGAGCTCTCGTTGGTCCTGGTCGACATCGACGACTTCAAGCAGGTCAACGACACCCACGGGCACCTGCAGGGCGACCGGGTGCTGGCGATGGTCGGTGCGCTGCTGGCCGAGCAGGTGAGAGGGATCGACCTCGCCGCGCGCTACGGCGGGGAGGAGTTCGTGCTCGCACTGCCGGAGACACCGCGCGAGGGCGCCGTGCTCGTCGCCGAGCGGGCGCGGCGGGTGCTCGAGGAGGCGAGCGCTGAGGGGGTGGACGGGGCGCCGCCGGTCAGCGTCACCGCGAGCTTCGGGGTCGCGACGATGCCCGTAGACGCCACCGACACCGAAGGGCTCATCGCCGCAGCGGACGCAGCGTTGTATGAGGCGAAGCGCAGCGGGAAGAACAGGGTGGTGGCTGCCGAAGCCGGGAGCCCGGCGTCCGCGCAGGGGAACGAGCCGTAGCGGCGAAGATAGGGCCGCGAGGCGATGAAACCAAGCGGGTCCCAAGGCCTGCCCGCATCTGCAAACCTTCGGCTTAGACATGGGAATCCTCGACGACGCGATCCGCCAGCACCTCGAGCTGAAGCGCCAGCATGGCGCTGAGGACGAGGACCTCGAGCGACTCGAGAAGGAGGCCTTCGGGCCCGCCGTGCGCCCGGGCGACCCCGGCTACGAGACCGGCGAGTCGCCGATTGAGCCTTCGCCTGAGTCTGAGGCGTCCGATGAGCCCGCGACAGGTGAGGAGCCGTCCGCGGAGCAAGCTGCCGCCGAGGCCACCGCGCCCTCCGCCGAGGCCACCCTGCCCGAGATGCCCGCTCTCAGCGAGGAGGAGGAGCCCGCGGCTGAGGCGCCCGCGACCGAGTCTCCCTCGGAGGAGGCACCGGCTGCGGAGGAGCCTCCCAGTGGAAGCTTCGGGATCTTCGACGCCGAGTCCGAGTTCGGGGCGGAGTCCGAGGAGATCCCCTCCGGCCTGAGCCCGGCGGAGCAGGCGCGGGTCGAGCACTCCCACCTCGAGGACACGGCCGACCATCCGGCGCCGACCCAGCTCGGCCCTGAGGACGAAGCGGAGGAACCGCCGAGCGCCGCCGCGCCTGCGGACGCGCCTGAGTCGGCCGAGCAGCCCGCCGCACCCGCGGAGCCCGAGTCGGAGGAACAGCCGGCCGCCCCGCCCGAGCCGGAGTCGGCCGAGCAGCCGGTGACCCCGGAGGCTCCGGAATCAGACATCTTCGGGGCCGACGACGACTTCGGTCTCTCCGACGCTGACCTCTCGCTCGACGAGGAGAGAGGCTCCGGCGCGAAGCCCGCCGCGGAGGGAGCGGAGGGCGAGGACGGCGAGGACCTCCTCGAGGAGACGCCGGACTTCCTGCAGGAGAGCGAGGGCGAGGACCTCTGGTTCGAGCAGGGGCCGCCCCGCGACTTCGACTTCGACGACGACTGACCCGCCGCCGACGGCCCGGCCCCCGGCGTTCCCAGCGGCGACTCCTCGCCGAGTGGCAGATTCCGGCGACGGGATCGCCGAATTACGCCACTCGCCTCTCCGCCGCCGCCCTCCCGCTCAGTCGAAGTAGCCGCGTGTCTTCGACGCGTCGACGACGCGCTCGATCGACGTCTCGAACGCGGCCGTCCGCAGCGTCTGCCCCTCGCGGTCGGCGCGATGCTCGACCTCGTGAAAGGTGCGGCGGAGGATGTGGCCGAGCTTCGAGTTGATCTCCTTCTCCTCCCAGCGGAAGTGCTGGAGGTTCTGCACCCACTCGAAGTAGGAGGCGACGACGCCACCGGCGTTCGCCATCAGGTCGGGAACGATCAGCACCCCCTTGTCGTCGAGGATGTCGTCGGCCTCGAACGTGGTCGGGTTGTTCGCGCCCTCGACGATCATCTTGCAGTTGAGGAGGTCGGCGTTCTCCGCGTGGATCATGCCTCCGAGCGCCGCCGGGAAGAAGACGTCGCAGGGGATCTCGTAGAGGTCGCCGGGGGAGATCGCCTCGGCTCCCGGGAAGTCCTCGAGCTTGCCCCCGTCGGCGTGCAGGTGGCGGACCAGGGCCTGCGCGTCGATGCCGGCTGTCGCTGCGGATTGCGCCGAACGCGTCGGAGACACCGATCATCTTCGCGCCGAGGTCCTGCATGATCCGGGCGAGCCAGGAGCCGACGTTGCCGAAGCCCTGGACCACGAACCGCGTCTGGTCCGGAACGAGGCCGATCTTCGGCGCCGCCTCCTGGAACATGAAGACGCAGCCACGGCCGGTCGCCGCCTCGCGACCGTAGGAGCCCTCGAGCGAGATCGGCTTGCCGGTGACGATCGCCGGCGTGTGGCCGTGCAGCTTCCCGTACTGGTCCATCATCCACGCCATCACCTGGGAGTTGGTGTTGACGTCGGGAGCGGGGATGTCCCGCGTCGGGCCGAGAACCTTCGAGATCTTGTCCATGAAGCCGCGCGCGACCCGCTGCAGCTCAGCCTCGTTGAGGTCCGCCGGATCGACGTTCACCCCGCCCTTGGCCCCGCCGTAGGGGATCCCGGCGATCGCGGTCTTCCAGGTCATCATCGAGGCGAGGGCACGCACCTCGTCGATGTCGACCTCGGGGTGGAAGCGGACCCCGCCCTTGTACGGACCACGCGCGCCGTTGTGCTGGATGCGGTAGCCGTGGTAGACGCGCGTCGTGCCGTCGGCGGTCTTGATCGGGATCTGGACGGTGACTTCGCGGTAGGGCTCCCAGAAGATCTGGCGGATGTCGTCGGGGTAGCCGAGGCTGTCCCACGCCCGGTCGAAGTGATGGCGCACGACGTCGAGGTCCGACACCTTCGCGCGCGCCGCCCGTGGGTCACCTCCGTCAGTTTCCCCGCGCCCGTCCGCGCGCGCCGAATCCGTCTCCGTGGCCACTGGTCTCTCCTCCCGTTGCCTGTGCGGTGCGCCGCGATCCTCGCACAGCTGGGCGTGGCGATGTGAACGACTTGGTGGCCGGATCTAGAATTGGGGAAATGGGGCCATAGCTCAGTTGGCTAGAGCGCGGCATTTGCATTGCCGAGGTCGTCGGTTCGAATCCGACTGGCTCCATTCGCCGAGTTCGGTGAAGTCATGAGCCCACCGAGTGCCGCGTACCTGGTTGTTGAGTGTCGGCGCGAGCCGCATACTGAACATCGTCCGACCGTTTCCCAGCAGGTGAGCTGGGATGTAGAAGCAGCGATCCGTCGTGGCGTCGTATGCCGCCAGCCAATCGATCATCTGCGCGGTGTACTTCTTGACCGCCCGTGCCTTCCCGTGTGTCAGCGAGTAGGACGTGCACTTCACCTCGACGACGCGACCGTCAGACGTCACGTGCTTGACCTGCACTCGCTCGAAACGCTCCCCGCGCAGCAGGACCAGATCGAAGTCGCAGTCCTCGCCGAATGGGAGCGCTATTCGGTACCCCTGTCGCACGAGATCGCTGGCGACTCGGAGCTCCGCCATGTCCCCTTTCTGCTTGGTCGGCGCCATACGTCGAAGCTACGGCTGCCGGGCGCACGCTTCAAGGCCCAGATGTGCCAATTGTGTGACAGAAGTGCAAATTCTCTGCCCCGCAGCGACCACGGAGCCGCCTCGGTGATCGCGCCGGATGGAGTCTGCACCGCCCGTCCGTAGCGTCCCGGCCATGGAAGCGATTGACAGGAGCGAGCTGCGTGCCCGGCGCGCGCTCGTCGTCTACGAGTCGATGTTCGGCAACGGTCGCACCGTCGCCGAAGCGATTGCGCGGGGGCTCTCGGCGGGTCTCGAAGCGCGCGCGGTCGCCGTTCACGTGGTCGATGCCGAGGAGGTCGCCGCCGCCGACCTGCTGGTGGTCGGAGGCCCGACCCACATGCATGGGATGGCGAGCGCGATGAGCCGCAGGACCGCGGTCCAGATCGCCACCGACGCCGGAGTCGACCTGGAACCGTGCGCGACGGCTGAGCCGACGCTCCGCACCTGGCTTTCGGGCCTGCATGGAGAGCGGCGTCGCGCGGCGGCGTTCGACACCCGTTCGGACCACTCGGTGACCATCTCGGGCTCGGCCGCCCGGGGGATCGCGAAGCGTCTGCGAAGGCACGGTTACGTGATCGCCGCCGACTCCAACAGCTTCTTCGTCGACGACACGACCGGGCCGCTCTCCGACGGGGAGCTCGACCGGGCGGAGCGGTGGGGAGCCGGCCTCGCCCGCCTGATCACCGGCGAGCCCGCGGTGCCCGCGGGCGCACGCTGAGCCGCGCCGCGATCAACCCGAGCCGGGCCGCGACCACGCCGTAGGCGAGGTAGAGCGCCGGCAGCCAGCTCGCCACTCCGGCGAAGCGGGCGATGTCGTCGGCGTACTCGAAGACCCCGGCGGCGGCGAGGATGATCTCGCTCCCCACCCCGAAGACGGCCGCGAGCAGCGCGCAGACGAGCTCGCCCGGCCCTTGCGCCCAGCGGGCCACGATCAGCGCCGCGACCGCCCAGCAGACGACGACCGCCGCCGGCTGCGGCTCCCCGCGGACGAGCGCAGTCAGCGCGTAGAGGGCGACTACCGCGGCGATCATCGCGACTCCTTCGCGCAGGCCCTCGGGCTCGCCGCCCCCGGCCGCCTGCTCCCCGGCCGCCATCCGCACCCGGATCCACCCGAGCGCCGCGGTCCCGCCCCCGACCATCAGCGGGAACCAGAGCTGGCTCTTCCACACGTAGGGGAAGGGGTCCTCGAGGTAGGTCGTGGTTCCCGACTCGACGTGGCACATGTCGCCGATCAGCCCGCCGACGGCGCCGACGAGAAACAGCGCGGCGATCCCCGCTCCACCGAGCCGCAGCCCCGCGGTGGCGCCCGCCGGACCTGGGGCTGAGACCTTCGCGCTCATCCCTCCGGCGGGGTGCGAATCGCCTCGACGATCGCGGTGATCACGGCGCCGAGCACGAACAGCGTGATCACGGCGAAGACGATCGTCGCGAAGTTGAGTTCGGCGGTGGCGAACGCGGCCACCGACAACGCGCCGAGCACGATCACGAAGAAGATCGCCGAGCCGATGAAGATCGCCCGGCGCCGGTCAGCCATGGACGGGCTCCCCGGGCTCCCGACTGACCGCCGTCTCCCCGCGCTCGAAGGGGAGGGTCCTGCGCACGGCGAGCCGCCCCACCCCCAGCGCGATCGCGAAGACGGCGAGGTGGGCGAGGTAGGTGATCGTCTCGTCGGCGACGTCGGGGGTGGCCAGCCGCCCCAGCCCCGGCACCAGCTCCAGGATCCACCAGGCGCCGATCACCCACCAGGCGCCGATCTCCACCAGCGTCCCGAAGACCGGAATGACGACGAGCCCGACCACACGCGCGCGCGCGTAGGCGGCGGCGTAGAAGCCCATCACCCCGGCGACGGCACCGGAGGCGCCGATGATGGGCCCGGTCGCGTTGGGGTCCCAGAGCACCTGCAGGTAGATGGCGGCGATGCCGCTGAGCAGGTAGAGCGCGAGGAACTTCGCCCGCCCGATCGTCGCCTCGACGGTGCGCCCGAAGATGAGCAGGGCGAGCATCGCGACGAGGAAGTGGAGGAAGTCGACGTGCATGAACATCGACGTCAGCGGCGTCGTCCACCACGCCGGGTTGTCGAGATCGTCGGGGACGCGGATCAGCTCGCTCCCCTCCTCGGTGGTCAGCGCGCCCTTGCCGCAGACGATGTCCTCGGCGGTGACGCCGCAGTTGCTCCCCGGGTGGGCCAGGCGAAAGGGGACGGCGCCGTGCTCGATGGTGAAGGCGTCGCGCTCGGAGACCCCCGCCATCGACAGCTCGAGCGAGCTCGCCCGGCTGTCGGAGAGCGTGAGCTGCCAGGCGAAGGCGAGCGTGCAGAGCGCGATGAGCACCGCTGTGACGACGGGGAACGTCGGTGAGCGAACGTTGTCCTTGAGCGGGATCACGCCGCGTGGAGCGTAGAGGCGCTGCGGGCCGGTGTGGTGGCTCGCGGCGGGGAGCGCTGCGGTCGGGCCGGGCGTCAGCCGGCGCGTGCGGCCAGCGCCTCGCGGGCGCTCTCGTCCGCGTGGTAGCTCGAGCGCACCAGCGGTCCCGCCGCCACCGACTCGAAGCCGATCTTCCTCGCCTCGGCGGCGAGCGCGTCGAACTCCTCCGGCTCCCAGTAGCGGACGACCGGGAGGTGCCGCTCGGTCGGGCGCAGGTACTGGCCGACGGTCAGCACCTGGACCTTGTGCTCGCGGAGGATCCCGAAGGTCTCGACGAGCTCGTCGAAGCTCTCGCCGAGGCCGACCATGAGGCCGCTCTTGGTGATCACGTCGGGCCCGCCCATCTCCTTCGCGTTGCGCAGCACCCGCGCCGAGCGCAGGAACTCCGACCCGCGGCGCGCCATCGGGTACAGGCGCGGCACGACCTCGCAGTTGTGGTTGAAGACGTCGGGCTTCTCGGCGATGACCTTGGCCAGCGGCATCTCCTGGCCGCGGAAGTCGGGCGTCAGCACTTCGACCTTGCAGCCGGGAGCCTGCATCCGGATCGAGCGGATGACGCCGACGAAGGCGCTCGCCCCGTAGTCGGGGAGATCGTCGCGGTCGACCGAGGTGACCACCGCGTGCTTGAGCCCCATCTGCGCCACCGAGCGGGCGACGCGCGCCGGCTCCAGCGGGTCGTTCCAGGTCGGCTTGCCCGTGTTGACGTTGCAGAAGCCGCAGCGGCGGGTGCAGGTGTCGCCGAGGATCATGAACGTCGCGGTGCCACGCTCCCAGCACTCGCCGATGTTGGGGCAGTTCGCCTCCGCACAGACGGTGTGAAGGCCCTCGCCCTCGATCTGCTTCTTGAGCTCGCGGTACTTGGTCCCGCCCGGCGCGGGGACCTTCAGCCACGGCGGCTTGCGCTGACCGCGGAAGGGGAGCCCCTCCACCTTCTCGATCGCGATCCCGCCGGGGCGAGCGCGCGAGCGCGTCTTGTGCTCGCGCTCCTGCTCCTGCTCGGCAGGAGCCGGAGGCGCGGGCGCCTGGACTGGGGGCGGGGTGGTCACGAACGTGCGAGCGGTCGGCTCATGCGCCTGAGGTTAGCGGCGCACCCGTGCCGCTCAGGCCGCGGCCGCCTCGTCCCGTTCGTAGGCCTGCGACTTGGCGGCCGTGCCGCGCAGGATCATCTGGTGCGCCGGTGGCCCGTCGACGACGACCTCGCGTTCAACCACGAGGTCGGGCCCGACGTGGAGCAGCTCTCCCGGCTGCACCTCCTCCCAGTTGCCGGAGTCGTCCATCCGCTCGCTGGAGATGAGGACGAGCGGCTCCTCCGGAGCATCGCTCGTGTGCATGCTCATGTTTCCGAAGGCGCTCTCGGCATGCAGCGGGGAGCCGCCCGCGTGCTGCAGGACGTGAAGCGGGTTGTGCTCGGGGTAGCGGAACGCCCACAGGTGTCCCCGCGAGGCCATGATGAAGTTGAGGCTGTAGAGCTCGTACTCGCGAGCGAGCTCGTTGACCGCGGCGACGATGCCGGCGTGGACGTCGCCGCCCGCCTCGCGGATGGAGACGGTGATCAGGGAGAAGAAGCGCTCCGAGTCGGTCTCGCCGTTGATCATCCAGCGGGCGTCGCCGAGCCGCTCATCGAGCTTCTCCAGGTCCCCGACGACGCCGTTGTGGGCGAAGACGCGGCCGTCCTGGAAGAACGGGTGCGTGTTCTGCAGGCCGACGGAGCCGGTGTCGGCGTAGCGCAGGTGAACGAGGTACTGGCATGCCTTCGCCCATCGCGAGACGCCCTCGAAGGTGGTCGAGGAGACCGCCTGCACCGGGTTGCGGATCAGCATCAGGCCGTCGGCCGAGGTGAGGCTCGCCATGCCGTAGCCGTCGGCGTTGCTCTCGCTCTGGCGGGCGATGGAATCGGGAGCGTCGAGCAGCCAGAATTCGGCGCGGACGTCAGTGCGTCCGGCGTGGAGGGCGAAGAGGCGGCACATGGCCTCGCAGGCTAGCCGGGAGCCGCCACCGGCCGTCGCACCACACGGACCCGGGCTCCGCCGAACGTCACCGAGTACCCCCTGGAGGGCGCAACGAGTGACGTTCGGCGCGCGGGGCTACGGAGCGCGCGGCTACGCGGCCGGGACCGCCTGCACGCGGGCGCCCTCGCCCACGTTCTCAACCACGACGTGCGTCAGCGGCAACTCGACGTCGCGGCGGATCTGCTCGATGACGCCGCGCTCGAGCCAGCGCGAGCGCTCCGGCGGGTGCGTCGAGACGATCAGCTCGTCGGCGGCGAAGGTGGCGAGCGCGTCGCGCGTGGCCGCGAACGGGTCGTCGTCGCCCACCACGCCCCGGGCGTCCGGGTGGATCCGCCGGATCTCCGCGAGCGACCGGTGCATCCGCGCCTCGGCCTCGGCGCGCGGCCCGTCGATGTCGAGGCGAGGTGCTGAAGCCGCGAGCCGGCGAGCGCCGGGCAGACGAGCAGGATCTCGGCGTCAGGCCGGCCCGCCGTGCGGTTCTCGATCTCCGCCAGGAGCTCCTCGCCCTCGATCGTCTCGTTGGCGACGACGAGCACGCGGTGCACGTCGTCGGCCCGCGAGGCGACGGGGACGCGATCGGGCATCGAGCCGCGCGAGCCGCGCAGGAGCAGTCCGGCGCCGACGCCGATCAGGGCCGCCGCGACGATCGCGGCCGCCGCGGCATCGACCGCGAGCGCCAGCACGGCGACGAGCACGCCCGCCGCGCAGAACGCCACCACCCCCTTGAAGAAGTCCGTCTCCGAACGCACCGGGCTGTGCATATCCGCCTCCTCACGGTGAGCCTGTCTTGTGGCATATGCAACTTAGCACTCGGCCGACGCCCGGCCTGGCGCAAGTGCGCCGCTGCGCTACGTCGACGGGAGCGTGACCACCGTCTCCAGGTACTCCGCGCGGAAGCTGAGGCCGCCGTCCTCGCTCTCGTTGGCGTCCTCGTAGAGCCCCACGAGGTCGTCCCGCGCGGCTCCCCAGCCGTCGCCGAGCGCCTGCTTGGCGAGGATCACGGGGCCCAGCGCCTCCGAGTTGTAGTCGACCCACGTCTCGGCGGATTCGTCCTCGAAGGTCGAGAACCGGCGCTCGAAGGAGAGCTCCGCCCCAGAGCCGGCGAAGAGCTGGCGCAGCCGCTCCTCCGTCCCCCACAGCACCGGCGGCATGAACCCCTCCGGAGGCGGCGGCATGTGGGAGCCGATCACCGCAAACATGCGGCCGTTGACGCCGTCGGGCGTCCAGGCGCAGACGCCGATGCGCCCGCCGGGGCGACAGACGCGCGCGAGCTCGTCGGCGGCGCGCTGCTGGTCCGGCGCGAACATCACCCCGAAGACGGAGACGACGCGGTCGAAGGAGTCATCGTCGAAGGGGAGGTTCTCGGCGTCCCCCTCCAGGAACTCGACGCGCAGCTCCGCCTCCTGGGCGCGGCGGCGCGCCACCTCGATCAGCTTCGGCGTCAGGTCCAGGCCGGTCACCTCGGCGCCGAGCGCGGCCGCGACCAGCGCCGCGTTCCCGGTGCCCGTCGCGACGTCGAGCACGCCGTCGCCCTCGCCCACCCCGACGCTGGCCACGACCGTCGCCGAGGCCGGTTCGATCCGCTGGGCGATGGCCGGGTAGTCACCGGCCGTCCACATCGCTCGCTGCCGGTCCTTGATCTCGCTGCCGCCGTTCATTGACGACCTCCCAGGGTGGAATCTCGGTGTGGGGCGAGCCTATGCGATGCGGTCGCCCATGACAAAGGCCCGCGCCGGGGGAGGTCGGGATCGCTTTCCGGATCAGCGCGGCGTCAGCCGCATCGGCAGGCCGCCGCGCGGGGAGAGCGTCGGCGCCTGCTGAATCGTCAGGCGGAAGTCGTCGGGCAGCTCGAGATCGAAGCGACGGATGAGCGCAGCCGCGATCGCGTGCACCTCCGTGTAGCCGAAGCGCTTGCCGATGCAGACCCGCGGCCCCATCCCGAACGGGACGTAGGCGCCGCGCGGCCATTTCGCCCGGGCCTCGGGCTCGAAGCGGTCAGGCTCGAAGTCGTGCGGGTTCTCGAACACGTCGGGGAGCCGGTGGGAGACCCAGGAGCTGTAGGCGACTGGGAGCCCGGCGCCGACCTTGACGCCCTCGAACTCGTAATCGCGGACGGCACGCCGCGCGCCGATCCAGGCCGGGGGGTAGAGGCGCAGCGTCTCGTCGACGGCGCGGGTCAGGAGCGGCAGGCCCGTGAAGAGCTCCTCGGTGGTCGGCTCGCGGTCGCCGCACACCTCGTCGAGCTCGGCGCGAAGGCGCTCCACCCACTCGGGGTGACGGGCGAGCTCGTAGGCGAGAAAGCTGAGCGTCGAGGTCGTCGTGTCATGGCCCGCGAAGAGGAGGGTGAGGACGTGGTCGAGCACGTGGCTCTCCGCGAGCCGCTCGCCGTCCTCATCCGTCGCATCGATCAGGGAGCTGAGGATGTCGGCGCCGTCCTCATCGCCGCCACCGCCGCGCTCGCGCCGGCGCACGACCTCGGCGCCGACGAGCTCCTCGAGCCGCCGCCGGTCGGAGTGCAATCCGGCCGCCGGTGTGAACGGTCCCCAGATCATCTGCATCGGGTACTCGCGGCCGTAGAAGCCGAGGCCGCTCTCGAAGGTCGCAGCCATCTCCTCGGCGCGGTTGGAGTCGGGGTCGAAGCCGAAGAGCGCGCGCATCGCGATGCGCATGGCCAGGTCGCGGGTCCAGTGGTAGACGTCAAGCGTCTCGCCGGGGTCGATCGCATCCGCGGCCGTCGCCGCCTCGGTGGACATGACCTCCGCCGCGGCCGCGACCCGCTCTCGGTGGAAGGCGGGCATGATCAGGGCGCGCGAGGTGTCGTGGAACTGGCCGTCGGTCGTCAGCAGGCCGTCGCCCAGCAGCGGGATCAGGTCGCCCATCCGGCCCTTGCGCCAGGAGAAGTTCTCGCGCCCGGAGACGAGCATGAAGTGGTTCGCCTCCGGGCCGATCATGAACACGTTCGTCCCGAACAGGATCCGTACCGAGAAGACGGGCCCGTAGCGCTCGTAGCACTCCAGCAGCGGCGTCAGCGGGTCACGCCGGAAGCCCCACGTCTTGCGCAGGTCGGGCCAGTTCTCCCCGGGCGGGACCGAGGAGCGGACCGTCGCGATCACCTCGTCCTTCATGTCGGCGAGGATCGCCAGCGGCGCCGGGTAGGGAGGGCGCGCCCCCGGGCTGCCGATCTTGGTGACGGGACCGCTCATGTGCCCGGACAGTCTCTTCGATTCGCCCCCGGCCGATCAGTCGATCGCGACCTTCTTCGACTTCGCCGGCAGGCAGTAGAGGCCGGTCGACTCGTTCGCGTACTGGTTGACCTTCGCGTAGTAGACGCCGGACTTCGGGGTCTTCATGATCGTCCACTTGCCGTCGGAGCCGGTGCGGGTCTTGCCGATCACCTTGTCGCTGCCGCTCTTCTCCTTGAACAGGCGGATCTTGCGGTTGGCGATGCAGTCGGGCGAGTCGGACTGCACCTTGCCGTGGGCGAAGGGCGCCCTCTCGGTGAGCCGGATCTTCGACTCGAAGGGCATGTCCTGGGCGGGAGCGGCGGTGGCGCCGAACGCGACCGCGGCGATGGTCGCGACGCCGGTGGCGACCGTGGCGCGGCGGGACTTGGACGTGAAGCTCATTGCTCTCTCGGTTCCTTCCTGATTGGTTGCGCTGAGAGTTCCCCGTGGGGCCGGCGCATCCTGCATGGCCGCCGGCCCGGGTGTCAAGCGGGGAGCCGGCGCGAAGCCGTTACGCAACTCGCGCCGGGCTGTCCTCGCGCACCGGCGGCGGCTCCTTGCCCTCGCGCTCGGCGACGGCCGTGAGGAACCGTCCGATCGCCTCCGAGATCCGCGCCGTGCGTTCGCTCGGCCACAGGTCGAAGGCGTGCTCGGCGTCGGGAAGCTCCACGTAGAGGACGCGCTCCTTGGACGTCGCCCTCATCGCCTCGACGAAGTCGCGCGCGTCGCCGACCGGGACGAGCGTGTCGCGCTCGCCGTGGATGACGAGGAACGGCGGCGCCTCGGCGTTGATCCGGTGCATCGGCGAGGCGGAGCGGTAGAGCTCCTCGTTGCCGGCGAGCGGCACCTTGAACAGCACCTTCTCGAACACCCAGTCGTTGAGTTGGGAGTAGTAGTGGCCGTTGGCGTTGGTCAGGTCGTAGACGCCGTAGAAGGGGACGGCCGCGGCGAGGCTGGTGTCTGCGTCCTCGAACCCCGGCTGGAACTCGGGAGCGTTCGCGGTCAACCCGGCGAGCGCCGTCAGGTGCCCGCCCGCGGAGCCGCCGGTGATGCAGATCATCTCCGGGTCGATCCCGAGCTCGGCGGCGTTCTCGCGCACCCAAGCGATCGCGCGCTTGACGTCGGTGATCTGCGCCGGCCAGGTCGCCTCCGGGCTGAGCCGGTAGTCGACGTTGAAGCCGACCCACCCGATCGAGGCGAGGTGGTTCAGCAGCGGGATGCCCTGCTCGAAGCGGGAGCCCGCGAGCCAGCCGCCGCCATGGACCTGGATGACGGCGGGGTGGAGGATGTCGTCGCCGGGATCGTCGTCGGCGGGGCGGTAGATGTCGAGGCGCAGGTTGGTCCCGTCCTCGGCCTGCGCGTACTTGATGCCTCGCGTGCGCCTGACGCCGCGCGTGACGAAGGCGATCGGGGGCACGACCAGGTGGGAGCGGGGGACCCGTGGGGACGGTCCCTCCGTCTCGATGTCCTCGAGCGCCTCATCGATGCGCTTGACGCTGCGGTGGGCGTTCCAGGCGTTACGGAGCTCCCAGAGAATCGCGGCGACGGAGAGCGCCCGCAGCGCCGTCGTCAGCCGGGACGGGAGCCGCACGACCCACGTGAGCCCCAGCGCGGCGACGCCGGCGAGCGCGAAGTGTGCCGCCGACTCGCGCAGCACGGTCGCCCACCACCAACGGCCGACGCGCAGCAGAAGCGATGGCGGCGCGAGCGGGCGGATGCGCGCGATCCGCACCTGCTCTCGCATGGAGGAGCGCAGGAAGCTGGGCGGCCGGTCGGTGCTCTCGTCGGGCTGCTCGGTCACGCCCCGAAGCCTAGACGTCCAGCCCAAGGGGTCAGACCCTTTGGCTTGGGCCGGAGTCGGCCGTTCGTCTCAGATCCGCGTGGCTGTCTCGTCGAGCCGCTGCACCCGCCGATCACCCTCGCCGACAAGCGTGAGGAGGTTCGCCCGCACCGCGTCGACGTCCAGCGTCTCCGCCTCGAGCATCGCCTCGATGTCGGCCCAGTCGCGGGTGCGGTCGAACATCGCCTTGAAGGTCGCGAGCTCGACCGGCCCCAGTATCGGGATCTCGACGCCCTCGAAGGGAACGGTGCGGCGGTTGCGGGCGGCATCGGCGTGCAGCTCGACGTAGTCGAAGAAGAGGTCGACCGGGATCTCCTCCCACCACAGCCGCACCTGCCCGTCGCGGTGGATGGCGGCGACGTCGTCCTCGCTCCAGGCGACGCCGTCGGGTAGCGCCGCGAGCGCCTCCTCGCAGCGCTCGGCTGGGATGAAGACGTTGACGTCGATGTCGCTCGTCCCCCGTGGGTCGAGGGTCCAGTAGGCGAGTGCGATGGCTCCACCGAAGGCATGCTCGAAGCCGGCCGCGGCGAGCGCCCGGTCGATGGCGAGAAGGCGGTCGGGAAGTCGCAGCCGCGGCGTCAAGTGGAAGTCGGGGAAGCGGGGGAGGGGGAGCCGGGGCCGAGGCGCGGGTAACGAAGCTTGCGCGCCGGCTTCGAGGGGAGAGCTGCGGCGAGCTCGAGGACGTCATGCAGGGCTCGCGCGGCGCGGGCGTTGGCGGCGGCGCTCGGCGTGCGCACCGGCCTCCGTCCGTTCTCGACGACGAGCGTGTGCCCGCTCGCGGCGAGGATTCGCTGGAGCGTCGCCGCCGACGGCACCTTGCGCCCGTGCTCGTAGGCGGAAAGCGTCGCCTGCGACGTGGCGCTGCGAGCGGCGAGCTCGCTTTGGGTGAGGCCCGCCTCGAGGCGGGCGCCCCGGATCATCGACCCGAAGTCCATCGCCGGAAGTATATCCATTCAGATATGCGGCTCGGGTTGGGACGGGCTCGGTGCATGCATATTGCATGCTACGGTTCGCGTGCATGTCGATCATCCAGGTTCGCGACATATCCGAGGAGACCCACAGGCGACTGAAGGCCAGGGCGGCCGAGGAGGGCAGGACGCTCTCCGAGCTCATCCGCGACGAGCTCGATCGCGTCGCCGAGCGCCCCACCTGGGCCGAGGTGGCCGAGCGCATCGCATCCCGTGAGCCAGTCCGCCTCTCCACGGCTTCCGCCGCGGCCGTACGCGCCGCTCGCGAGGAGCGCGACGAGCAGCTTGATCGTCCTTGACGCCTCCGCGCTGATCGACTGGCTCCTGGCGCAGCCATCCGCTCGCTCGATCACACCACTGCTGCGGCGCTCCGATCCGGTGCACGCCCCGCACCTGCTCGACCCGGAGGTTCTGCAGACGCTGCGGCGACTCGTCCGCCGGGGGGAACTGAGCGCGACGCGCGCCGGTGACGCACTCGACGACCTCGCGGCGATACCGCTGGAGTTCCATCCGCACGCACCCTTTCGCTCCCGTATCTGGGAGCTGCGCGATGTCGCGAGCGCCTACGACGCCACCTACATCGCTCTCGCCGAGGGCCTTGGAGCGACCCTCGTCACGAGCGATACGCGGCTCGCCGCCGCCGCCGCCGACCTGGTCGAGGTGGTCCTCACCGCGGCGTGAGACCTGTGGATCGCCCCGCCGCCCCGAGTACTCCTGAGTACTCGGCAGAGCCCAACGCTTCATTCTGCACGCGCACGCGCTCCTCAGCGCTGGTTGCGGTTCCACTCCACCCAGCCGAGGCCCTCGACGCCTTCGGCTGTGCGCACCCGGCACATCGCGCGGGGGAAATGGGAGATGCGGCCGTCGGGAGCCTCGAGCAGCATCGCCCCGAAGGCCAGCGGCTCGAGCTCGACGTCGAGCTCGCCGGGGGGCATCCCGATCGCGCCGCTCTCGGTGAGGCCGTCGGTGCTCTCGACCGCGCTCGAGGTCACCGCGCCGAGCTCGCGCAGCTCCTCGCCCCGCTGCACGTAGCCGACGCCGAAGTCGGGATGCGTCGGCACCGTGACGGCGTGGGTGTGGGTGCCGTCGTCGAGGTGCAGCGCGCTCCACATCCAGTCGCTCGCCCACCAGTCGCGCCCGCCCCAGGAGTGGTCGCGCTGGCCGGGGCCGTCGAGCTGGAAGGTATCCCCGCCCACCGTCACCGTCCCGCTCACCCGGCAGGGGATCTCGTAGCGGGTGGAGAGCCGCCACTGGTAGGGGATGCCGTCGGTCTCCCAGACGAGGTCGAAGGCGATCTCGACCGGCTCGCCGGCCTCACCCCGCAGCGGCGCCGAGTGGTCGGCGTGCGCGCCCGCGGTTCCCTCCACCCGGACCCGGAAGCGCTGGAGCGGCTCCTCGCAGGTCTGCTCGGAGCGGCCGTTCTCTCCAACCACCGCCTGATCGGGCCCGGAGGCCTCCGGGAGCGGCGCCTCCTCGACGAGCATGATCGCCGGCTCCCCGGGCCGGACGATGCACACCGCCAGCATGCAGGCACCCTCATCGCCGAGGTTGGGGAGGCGGCCGAGCCGGTAGTAGGCGCCGAGCGAGCCGTCGTCGCTGATCGCGTCGAAGTACCAGCTCTCGTTCCACAGGTCCTCGGGCCCGGTCTCGTGCGTGCCCTCGTCGCCGGGATCGGGCCGCAGCGCCGAGTTGGTCCCAGGCTCCGGCAGGAGGTCGAGCGAGCCGAGGTCGATCGCGGCCTGCGCCGTGCGCTCGACGACGGCCATGAACATGTCGTCGCCGCGGTCGGTCCGCTGCACGATCATCGCCGGGGCGATGGCCATGATCAGCCCGAGGAAGGGCTGGCGGCGGTACTCCTCCCAGCACGTCTCCCAGTCGAAGTTCTTGACGCCACGGGCGAGCAGCTCGTCGTGGTAGGCGCGGACGAGCGACTCCTCGTGCTCGCGGCGATCCTCGACCTTCAGCCCACCGGTCAGGAAGTAGGCGGCGTCGCGCATCGCCGGGCCGATCGAGAGCGTCTGCCAGTCGACGACGGTCACCTCGTCGCCGTGGAAGAGCATGTTGTCGAGCCGGTAGTCGCCGTGGACGAGCCCCATCGGCGGGCGCCGGTCCGACTCCCAGGCGTCGAGTACCCCGACGAGCCGCTCGCAGACCTCGGCGTGCTCGGGTGCGATCCGGTCGGCGTAGCGCTCGAGGAACTGGGGCAGCAGGGCGGTGAGCAGCGCCTGGTTGAGCGGGTTGACCTGGTTCAGCCAACCCTCCGCGGCGAGCGCGAGGTCGCCCATGACCGGCGCGTGGATCCGCGCCAGCGCGAGCATCGCGGCCCGCGCCTGCTCCGGCGTGCAGCCCTCGATCTGATCGCCCTGGACGCTGTCGGCGATGTCCTCGAGGACGAGCGTGAACCAGCCCTCCGCGTCGTCGTAGGCGGCGAGGTGGCAGACCGCGAGCGGCCCGCCGATCCGGTCGCGGAGCTCCCGGTAGAACGTCACCTCGCGCAGGTAGACGCCCAGCGTCACACCTGTCCCGCGGCTCGTCTCGTCGCTCGCGGCGAGCTTGACGACGACGCTGCCGTCACCCTCCGGGCCGCCGGTGAAGGCGACCCGGAAGCTGTCGCTCATCTGCCCGGTGCCGATCCGCTCGATCGACTCGACGGAGAGGCCGTCAACCCCCAGCACCCCCCCGAGCCACTCGCCGGTGATCTCCTCTGACGTGCGGATCAGCACCGGCGCCTCGCTCGCGTCCACGGCTCCGGCCCGCTCGCCCTACACCGCGTACCTGAGGATCGCCGCAGCCGGTCCCCCGCCGGGAACCTCATCGCCGCGGACCGCGAGCACGTGACCGTCGGTGAGCAGGACGCGCCGGGCGATCTCGTCGATGACGCCGTAGTCGCCGGGGGCTTCCTCGCCATCCGGCTCCTCGGTGATCGCGCCGCTCTCGGGGTCGATCGATCCCGGCACGGACGCCTCGATGTCGACGAGCACGGTGTCGACCGCGCCGAACGTCGCCGCGCGGGCGACCCCGGAGAGCTCGACCACGCCGCGGCCACTGCTGCCGAGCGACGCGATGCGCTCGGTGATCGCCTTCAGCTCCTGCGCGTAGATCCCGTCGAGGATCGGCCGCGAGGCGTTGGCGAGCTCCTCGTCGGAGACCTCCTCGGGGTTGCCGTGGATCCCCTGCTCGACCAGCCCGGGATAGCTGTTGATCCCGCGGAAGATGCCGTCGAGCGGCTGGGTGGAGGCGAGGATCAGCGGCAGCTCACGGCCGGTGAGCACGTGCCGCAGCGCGTGGTCGACCTGCCGCGAGTACTGGCGCAGCCGCACCTTGTGGCCCTCCGAGCCCTGGATCCCGCGGTCGGCGCTGCGGTCCCCGAGCGAGCTCTTGCCGACCGCCGAGGCGGCGTCCTTCGGCAGATCCGGGACGTGCACGTCGTGCGCCGGAACGTCGGGGGAGACCTGAAGCAGCCGCACCGATCCCTGCGCGAGAGCCAGCACGTAGGCGGCCTGCGGGAAGGTGACGGTGCGCAGCAGCGGCTTGACGTAGAAGCGGTCGCCGAGGTGGTGACCCTCGGGCAGGTTGTTGGGGACCCGGTAGGAGCGCAGCCCGCTCGGCGTCGCGAAGACGGCGAGGCTGTGCGCCTGCAGCGCCCAGAAGCGATCGTCGTCGTGGAGCGCGTCGAGCTCCTCGGCGATCGCCTGCCGGTCCCGCGTCGGGATCACCCGGTGCGCGGTCAGTTGCTCGACCACGTCCGCGGCCGCGTTCTTGAACGCGATCCGCGACCCCTCGACGTCGGTCGTGATCGGAGTTGTCGGCACGTAGATCGATACGCAAGCGGGCCCACGGGCCTCGAGCAGCGAGACGATCTCGGCCTCGGTCGGGATGTCTGTGTGAAGTGCCATGGCCGGAGACCTTGCCCGAAACGCGCCGCCGGTGCTTGCGCAATCGCTACGGATCGATCACGTCGATCGCGCGCGAGGCCTCAACCGGCGGCATTCGGCCACGGGCTGCGTGCCTCATCGAGCGCGGCGAGGACGTCGGCGCGCTTGGCGGATGAGGAGCGCCGGCGCGACGGCCGAGTGCCGCATAGAAGTCGTCGTCTAGGCCTCGGATCCGCACGGTCTTGGGCGCTTATCGAGGTTAGTAGCGGGGTGGGATCAGCCCCGCATCAGGCGCTCATCTCTGAGGTGCTCGCCTAGGTCGTCGATGTCTCCGGCGAGGACGGCACGCCATGCCACCTCAACGGACCATGCTGCGTCGGCGACAGCTGGGGACCTCCCTTCGTGCTCACGAAGAAGCCGGGAGATCTCGAGGACCGCAAGGATCGTGGACCGAGGTACGTCCGACCCCCTTCCAACTACGGCTGACGGAACCGGTCCATTCAGCTCGTGGTTGAGATGAGACATCGCCTCAAGTAGGTCGTACAAAGCTGCCTGGAAGGTGTCAGGAGAAAACGGTGACGCATCGAGAGCCTCAGCGAGCACCGGATCCTCACCCGCAGGCTCCGTTAGGCCAGCATGCACACACAATTGGGTATCCGCGGAGCTAGTCATATCTACCTCGGTCGCACGCCTGGGTCTACCGGCACATGACCGCCTCGCTTCCAAGGGGCGCATAGGTGAGCCCAGCCCGGCTCGAGTTGATGTGGATCCGCCAGGGACATCTAGTCTGAGAACTCGGCAAAGAGTCGCTGGAGTGCGGACTCGTCGGATATCTCACCGTTGCTGCGAAAGACCTCGACTTCAACGACTCCCCCAGCGCCAAACTCAACTTCCCAGTGCTCGCCAGGCACGGCGATCGAGAACATGACCCGGTCTGTGCGACTGATTGTCACGTCGTAGCTAATCCGCGCCTGGTCGAGCCGTTCTGCAAGTTGGAGGACCTCGTCCAAGCTATCCATAGACATTCATCGAGCCCTTCTACTTATCGAACCTCTTCTGACGAAGGAGCTTCTGGATGGTCGCGTAGATCGGTCGGGGAGGTGGCTCCTTCGACTCCCGCGGCGCCGCCGGCGTAGGGGCTCGCACCGGGGGCGGCGAGCCCGGCGGTGGGATAGGCCGCCGTGGCCGGGTCGTAGGGGGAGGCCCCTGTTCCGACGTATCCGGTCTCGGTGTCGGTGCGGGCGCCGCTGGAGCCCCGGTGGCCGAGGCCCGTAGACGATCCCGAGACCTGGGCCCCGAAGGGGTCGAAGCCCTGGCGGGAGAGGACCGAGCCCGTCTCGCCGGTGAAGGTGAGCAGATCGCGCCGACCGCCCCATCCCTCCCGCTGATGGTCGGAGAGGGCCAGCACCCCAGACCGCGCGGTGTGCCAGCACCGATCAGCATTGACGCCGACTCGATCCATCTTTCTAACCGGCTTTGGCCTCAAGGTAAGCCGCCTCCCGTTTGGCCACAGTCGCAAGGAGCCCCCCAGCTTGCCCCGCCGCCTCCCGAAGAGCGGGCAAAGCGCGACGGCATTCGAGAATGGATGCAAGTGTCTCCGCCGCGGCAATTCGCAAGTCCACTGACACTCCTCTGTCCAAGAGCACTCTGATGAGGTAATCATCGAACCAAGGAGCGGCCGCGTCGGCCACCAGATCCCCGATGAAGATTGCAGCGTCCTCATCTCCCATTAGTGACTTCAGAATTGGCATACCCATCCGCTTATGCATGGATGCCGCCACACCCGCCTCCACAACGCCAAGGTTCTTGTCATGCAATGCACGGGCTATCGCAGCTCCCGCCCGAGGGTCGTCGTAATCGCGCAGCGCATTGACCGCCCGCGCACGCTCTGTCCAATCGGAAGAGTTGGCGAGGACGATCGTCTCTTGGAGCGCGTCAGACATAGGGCTAGTAGCCGCTCGGCACCGTGTACGGAGAGCCCGATGCGGTCCAGGTTTGGTCTGAGCTTATGGTTGATGGCAGCGTTGTGGCCAGCGCACGTGGAGCGTCATCACCCATGCACCAGAACGTGACCAGGCAGCCCGCAAGCACCGTCAACCGCCCCCTGCCCGCACTTCGCCCCCGTCCCGCTCTCACTTCACTCCCCGTGTTCACCTGGCTGCAGGCAATCGGGTCAACGCGGGGAGGGAAATGAGCGCGGGACGGACGGATGAAAAGGTCTCGGAGGGGAGACTGCTCAGCCACGAGTTGCGGCGGTGGGTGGGCCGGCGAGTCAGCGGAGCAAGCCAAGCGCGCCGAGCTCCTCGGCCGCCCAGCCGGATTGAAGCCCCGTTCCGGTGAAGGCCGTGTCGAAGGGATCTTCGGGAGGGCCTGCCTGCTCCATCAAAGCCACCGCCCTCATGGCATGACGACGAGCGGCTTGCTCGTCTCCCGCCGCGTGCAAGGCGCGGGCGAGGCGAGCGCAGAGGTTCGGCCAGTCCGGCGCGAGAGCAACCGCCTCTGAGAGAAGCTCCGCCTGTTCAATTTGATCCGGCTCGTCTCCGCTCTGAATCGCCTGGGTGAACCTGATCTCGGCACGGAGCATGAGGGCTGCAGCGCAAGCTTGCTCGGGAGCCTCGACCTTCGCGAGGAGCACAAGCGCCCGCTCACAGGCCTGATCGCGAAGGTCGTGGTTGATCGCCCCGTAAGCCCACCACACGCTCGCCCACGATCGGTCCTCGCCAAGCTCGACGAGAGCAGCTGAGATCGCCATTGCCCGCTCCGGGTTGCGGGCAACCCGGAACTCAGTCACGTAAAGCGTCCCGATCAACTCGTAAACCGCCTGAAGGAACTTGGAGTCGCTGTACTTCATGGCCTCGCTCCCGACATCCTCTAACACGCCCTCGTCGGACGCAGTGGTGGTTGAGGCGCGTAAGGACACACGGATTCAGGCTCCTTTCGCTCAGGTATTTCTCGAGTTCAATTGTCAGGTGCCAACTCAGCCAGCATCCTGCCTAGCCTTTCAGCATCCTCAAGGCCGAAGAAGACCTCGATGTCTCCGTCGTCCTGCAGCGACACTGACAATGCCACGACGTCATCCTCTTGGCGTACAGAGACGAAGCCACGTTGGCCAGATCCTTGGTCATCGAACTCGAATGTGCTCATCGCAGGTCCTTTCGGCTTCTCAATAGCTTGCGAGCGATCGTTACAAGTGCGCACGGGTTGTAGAGGGCCGTTGACCAGGGCCGCAAGAGAACGAGGGGCTGGATACAAGCCGTCAGGCCGTCCCGACGAGCGCATCCATGAGCACATCGTCGCTGGTGACCACCCGCAGCGCGACTCCATCACCGAGCCCGACCCTAGCGTCGGTACTCTCGACCCAACGGTTCAGGTCTCCCGAGACCTCGAAGTGCTCGATGTCTGTGGTCAACGCCGATCCTGGCGGCCGCGGCGATGTTGGCCTGCGTTCAAATAGCCACACTTCGTCGAATCCATTGAAGAGTTCCGCCCGGATCAGCTTCGCAAGTGCAACTCGATCAACTAGCACTTGCTGATCAACGACGGTGAAGCCCGGCGCTTGATCTACGCCCAAGGATGTGGAAGTGGCGGGCGTCGGTGAGCTATCCAAGACGGCCAGCAGCCCGTACTCCAGGTTGTCATCTCGCGCGAGCAAGACGGCTATGGCATCGGGTACGGACCGCGACTTGACTTCGGCCACTTTCAGTTCATTCGACGCCATCTAGTCAGAAAATCCTCCGA
This sequence comes from Solirubrobacterales bacterium, assembly GCA_046330415.1. Taxonomy (GTDB): domain Bacteria; phylum Actinomycetota; class Thermoleophilia; order Solirubrobacterales; family 70-9; genus RHKX01. The sequence continues at coordinate 160,717 of JAXLSW010000007.1, forward strand.
AGAGCCGCTGGAGGGCTGACTCGTCAAGAGACTCAGCGTCGCTTGGCGAGGAGGATCGTCTGTTGGCCTCCGCGGACATGCGCTAGCTGAGATCGACCTGCGGGTTGAGAAGCGTCACGAGAGGGACCATGCCGTACCGGCCGAGAAGATGCGTGACCCCAGGCGACATCGATCTGCTGCGTTCAAACCCTCGACCAAGGAATACTGGCGTCCGAACATGAGCCACCCTGCGCAGGAAGACCCTCACTGGGACCACGGAGATCCAAACGGCGAGCTCTGGCGCGCGTACCCAACCGGCCGCCAATAAGGACGCGACTATGGTCTCGACCTCGGCTTCTAACGCGGCGCGGCTCGATTGCGCCGCCGCATTTGCCCTTAGCGAGGAATTCAATCGCAATGCCTTGCGATTGAGCAGCCGGGAACTGCTTCACAACGATCTGGCTCTGCTGCGGGGCGAGGTGCAACCATCGGAACCGATCGAGTTTGTTCGCGATGAGGGAAGCGACGCTCGCGATTGGGTCGGCACCACATACGCAACACTGCAGTTGGTTTCCCCAAAGTTCCTCCGGCTGCTTGACGAGCACGGATTCACAGGCTGGACAACTTTCCCCGTGGAGCTGGCGCTGGACATAAGCCAAGCCCTTGAGGGCTACAGAGGGCTGGCGATTACAGGACGGTGCGGGCGGATCGAGGAGGAGATGAGCGAGCGGATTACTCTCCCGCCGCCGGTGCCACAGGGCCATTCACGGCCCGGCCTACGGGGGCTCTGCTTCGAGCCCGACAGCTGGGACGGCAGCGACTTGTTCATGCCGGAAGACAGTGCCTGGGTGCTTGCCACCGAGCAGGTCATCGGAGCGCTCAAGTACGCCGGCATCGTGGGCGTGGTGTACCGCCGCCGCTCCGAGATCGAATTGCCGGTCCTCGGCGGCAAGTAGCCCGTGTCCGGTTGAGCGTCGGCGACCGCATCTATTGCGTCGCTGCGGGCAGGATGAGTCCGAGGACGTAGTGCGGATTCTCCGCCAGCCTCCGGGGTATCCACGGAATTGGTGTACTCGCCGATCTCCCGCTGATCCGCCTCCCTGCGCTCAGGTCTGCTCACGACCGGTGGAGGACCCTTGAGGAGGCTACCGTTGCGGTTCTCGCTCGTGCGTTCGACGATCAGGCGTTTCTGATCTCCGCAGTTCGGGGGCGTCCAGATCCGTTCGGATAGAGCTTTGCGGCGTCTGCTGGCCATCCGGGTGGTCACCGTCGGCTCGGATATCGTCACCGGCTACCCGACGAACCTCCCGAGGAACCCGTGAACTCGCTCTCGAACGAGTACTACGAGCAGCTGGAGGCTCGCTTGGTCAAGCTCATTCCACAAGTTCGCCACCTGGCTAGCTCCGAGGATGCCCACTGGTACGAGGAGTTCGTCAGAGCCGGTGAGTACGGACTCGCCGTGGAGACTGCAGCAGCGGCGCTGGATGCCTCGATGCCGACGGACCCGCTAACGGCGCTTAGCTCACTCCTGCTCGCCGAGGCACGCACGTTGGAGCTCGACTTGGAGCTTCTGCAGAAGCTTGAGGAGCTGTCAGGCACTACCTAGTCCGGCTGCCCCGCCCTTCGGTTTCTTCTGTGGCTGAGGAGGATCCAAGCGCTCCCGAAATCGTCCGGTAGACGCCTTCGAAGCCCCTACAACCCGTACGTCTTCGCGACGATCTCCCGCTGGATCTCGTTCGTCCCGCCGTAGATCGACATCACGAGGGAGGTGCGGACGTGGCGCTCCATGTCGTACTCGGAGGCGTAGCCGTAGCCGCCCATCATCTGCATGCCCTCCAGCGAGCAGCGCTTGACGAGCTCGGTCGCCTTGAGCTTCGCCATCGAGGCCTCGCGGGGGAGCATCTGGGAGGGGTCGGCGTCGACCTTGCGGGCGACGTCGTAGACGAGTAGGCGGGTGCATTCGAGCTCGGTGGCGAGGTCGGCGATCCGGTGCTTGAGCGTCTGGAAGGTGCCGATCGGACGCCCGAACTGCTTGCGCTCCTTGATGTAGTCGAGGACGTCGTCGAAGGCGCGCTGGGCGAGGCCGAGGGCGCCGGCGGCGAGGATCAGGCGCTCGACGTTGAGGCCGGCCATGAGCTGCATCCAGCCACCGCCCTCGGTGCCGAGCAGGCGGTCGGCGGGGACGGCGCAGTCGGTGAGGAAGACGTCGTTGACCTCCTTGCCGCCCATCGTCTGGATGCCGTTGATCTCGACCCCGTCGGCGTCGGTCGGCACCGAGACCATGGTCAGACCCTCGTGCTTGGAGCCGGATGCGTCGGAGCGGCCGATGACGAGGATGTGGTCTGCGATGTGGGCGGCGCTGATCCAGGTCTTCTGGCCGTTGAGCACGTAGCTGCCGTTCTGGCGCTCGACCTTGCACTTGAGGTTGCCGACGTCGGATCCCGCCTCGGGCTCGGACATCGCGATCGCCTCGACGCGGCCGTCACAGATCCCGCGCAGCATCTCCTGCTTCTGCTCCTCGGTGCCGAAGCGCTCGTAGGCGCCGGCGACGATCAGGGAGACGCCGTATCCGGCGATCGGGAGCTGTCCGCGCGCGGTCTCCTCGAGGAAGATGCAGGCGTCGACCATCCCCTGCCCGGCTCCGCCGTACTCCTCGTCGATGGAGACCCCGAGCCAGCCCAGCTTCGCGAGCTTCTCGTAGATCTCCTGGTTGTGGAGCTCGGCGTAGTTGTCGGTGAGCTTCTCGCGCTGCTCGGCCGTGCCCGCCTCGCGCTGGGCGAAGTCGCGGATCGCCTCGCGGAAGTCGAGCTGCTCGTCGGTGAGGCCGTTGGTGGAGGTGGCGTTGATGGTGCTCATGCGGTGGGGCTCTCCTCTTGGTAGCTGGGGTCAGGCGTCACAGATCTGTGACTTAAAGGGTCTGACCCCTCTTGAACTGGATCGGAAGTGAGGTCAGCACGCTCGCCCAGTTGGAGCGCACGCGCTGGGGCTCGCCGGCGAGGCGGATGTCTCCCCACCGGCCCAGGATCTCCTCGAAGGCGACGCGGAGCTCGAGCCGCGCGAGGCCGGCGCCGAGGCAGAAGTGGCGGCCGCCGCCGCCGAAGGCCATGTGCTTGGCGTCGTCGCGGGTGATGTCGAAGCGCTGGGGGTCGTCGTTGACCTCAGGGTCGCGCGAGCCCGCCGGGTACCAGATCATCACCTTCTCGCCCTTGTGGACCGGGCAGCCGGAGACCTCGGTGTCCTCCTTGGCGGTCCGGCAGAAGTAGTTGACGACCGAGGTCCAGCGGAGGATCTCCTCGACCGCGGCGGGGATCCGCTCGGGCTCGTCGCGCAGCAGCTCGAGCTGATCGGGATGCTCGAGGAGGGCGAGCATGCCGCCGCTCATCGTGTTGCGGGTGGTGTCGTTGCCGGCGAAGACGAGCAGCGCGAAGAAGACGAGGATCTCGATCTCGGTCAGGCTCTCGCCGTCGACCTCGGCGGCGACCAGCGTCGTCACCAGGCTCTCGGCTCCCTCGTCGCGCTGGCGGGTGATCTGATCGAGCAGGTAGGGAGCCATCTCGGTGATCACGTCCAGCGCGGCCTCGGGCTCGGTGCTCCGCTGACCCGCTTCGATCCGCGCGACCCACTCCTCGAGCCGCGGCAGGTCCTCCTCCGGCAGCCCCATGAGGCGGGCGAGGATGCGCAGCGGGATCGGAACCGCGACGTCGGCCGCGAAGTCGCAGGAGCCGCCCTCGCTGTTGCCCGACCCCGTCGCCTCGTCGAGCACCGCGGTGACGATCTCCCTGATCATCGGCTCGAGCTTGCTGACCGAGTTCGGGACGAACGCCGTCTGCAGGATCTTCCGGTACTTCGTGTGCTGCGGCGGGTCCATGTACAGCAGCAGGTTGCGGGCGAGATCAAGCGGCTCGACCTGATCGGGGTGGGGGAAGATCCCGCCCTCCCAGGAGCTCCACGTCCCCGGGTCCTTGCTGATGGACTCGATGTCCGCGTAGGAGCAGACGGAGACGAGCCGCGTCCCCGTCGGGCCGTGGCCGGACTCGGCCGGGCCGCCCTCGCGGAGCTCGTCGAGGAGCTCGAAGGGCGGCCCGGCGGCGAACCGGTCCGGGTCCAGTAGATCGGCCGCGGAGCCCACCGGTGTGACCTACGCCGTCGCCTTGGACTTCTCGGCGGGCACATAGACGGAGACGACGGCCGCGCCGCCGAGCCCGATGTTGTGCTGCAGGGCGACCTCGGCGCCGGTGACCTGGCGCTTGTCGGCCGTGCCGCGCAGCTGCCAGGTGAGCTCGCTGCACTGGGCGAGGCCGGTGGCTCCCAGCGGATGGCCCTTCGAGATCAGACCGCCCGAGGGGTTGACGACGGGGCCGTCGCCGCCGTAGGTCGTCGCCTCCTTCTCGACCAGCAGGTGCCCCTCGCCCTCCTCGGCGAAGCCGAGCGCCTCGTAGGTGATCAGCTCGTTGGCGCTGAAGCAGTCGTGGAGCTCGCAGACGTCGACCTGATCGGCGGTGATCCCCGCCTCCTCGTATGCCTGGCGCGCGGCCTCCTTCGACATGTCGGAGCCGACGATCGTCATGCAGTCGGCGTTCTCGTCGAACGTCGAGGACAGGTCGGTGACCATCGCCTGGCCGGCGATCTCGACCGCCTGGTCCCAGAGGTCGTGCTCGTCGACGTACTTCTCGGAGGCGACGATCACGCAGGCCGCGCCGTCGGAGGTGGGCGAGCACTGGAGCTTGGTCAGGGGCTCGTGGATCATCCGGGCCTCCTTGATCTCGTCCAGCGTGTACTCGTCCTGGAACTGCGCGTAGGGGTTGTTGACCGAGTGCTTGTGGTTCTTCCACCCGATCCACGCGAAGTGCTCGGGCTTGGAGCCGTACTTGTCCATGTGGTCGCGGCCCGCGTTGCCGAACATCTGCGGCGCGAACGGCGACTGCTCCGGCTCGCGCTCCTCGAACATGCGCTTCATGTGGTTGTCGAGCGCGGGAGTGCGGTCGTCGTACTTCATCCCGAGCGACCCCTTCTCCATCTTCTCGAAGCCGACGGCGAGGGCGCAGTCGACGAGCCCGCCCTTGACCGCCTGCCGCGCCAGGTACAGCGCCGAGGAGCCTGTCGAGCAGTTGTTGTTGACGTTGACGACCGGGATGCCCGTGAGCCCGAGCGCGTAGAGCGCGCGCTGGCCGTAGGTGGAGTCGCCGTAGCAGTAGCCGGCGTAGGCCTGCTCGACGTCCTCGTAGGGGATGCCGGCGTCGGCGAGGGCCTTCTCGCCGGCCTCCTTCGCCCAGTCGGGGTAGTCGCCCTCCTTGGTGCCGGGCTTGTCGAACTTGGTCATGCCGACGCCGATCACGAACGTCCTGTTGCTCATCTGCTCTCGTCTCCTGTGGGTGCGGTTGGTTGCTTGTCGGGGATCGCCTCGTAGACGTCGCCGACGAGGTTCGGAAGTGCTGCTTTGAGGAAGGCTGCGAGCTGCTCGCGCGTCCAGCGGTCGCGCTCGAGCCACTCGCGCGTCGCCGCCTCGGCCATGCCGCCGTAGGCGCGCAGGACCGCGTGGAGCTCGGGGGGAGCGTCGGCGGCGGGGCCGAGGCCGAGCGTCTCGATGATGTTGGCGGTGGCCTGCTCGCGCGCCTCGTCGAGGACGGCCTCGATCTCGGGGTCGCGGCCGAGGCCCTCGGCGCCGACGGCGGCGAGCCAGGACTCGCGGTTGCGGGAGACCATCTCCAGCCAGCGGTCGATGCTGACGCTGAGGCGCTCGTGCGGGGTCGCGCCGTTGACGTACTCGGGAACCTCCTGGGAGGGACGCATCCGCAGCATCTCGCGGACCACCTCTATATAGAGGCCGCGCTTGGTCCCGAAGTAGTGGTTGAGCAGCCCCCGGGCGACTCCCGCCTCCTCGGCGATCTCGGTCGTCGAGACGGCGCTGTAGCCGCGCTCGGAGAAGAGCCGCGCGGCTGCGGCGAGGATCTGCAGTCGGCGCTCGTCGCGCGCGGGCGCGACGGCGGTTCCGTGGGGCATGGACAGGACGCTACCAAATGTTGGCAGCCTGCCAATGGGTGGCATCGCCCATCCCCTGGCAGCGGAGGGCAACTCCTCGCCTCCGGCGTGTTACCACCTAGGAGAGCCCGAACCCGGACGAAAGGAAGCCGCCCATATGTCCTCGGCCCTGAGGAAGCCCGTAACCGCATTGATGCTCGCGTTGGCCGCGCTGCTGGTCATCCCCGCCGCAGCCTCCGCCGCCCGCAACGTCTACGTCGCAAGCTACGACGGCGATTCCGTCGGGACCTTCCGGGTCGACCTCAGCAACGGCGTCCTCAGCCCCTCCCCGGCGCTCGGCATCGCCACCGGCGACGAACCGCGGGGCGTGGTGCTGACCGCCGACGGCAAGTACCTCTACGTCGCCAACTCCAACAGCAACGACATCTCCGGCTACAGCGTCGCCGCCGACGGCTCGCTCACCTCGCTGGGAGCCGCGACGACCGCGGGCATCTACCCCTCGGCGCTGACCGCCACCGCCGACGGCAAGTACCTGTACGCGATCAACGAGGGCTCGGGGAACATCCGCGGCTACGCGGTCGCCTCCAACGGCTCGCTCAGCGCGCTTCCCGGCTCCCCCTACTCGGGCTTCGCGAACGCCTCCACGATCGCCTCGACGGTGGACTCCAAGTACGTCTACATCACCCGTCCTGACGCGGGCGGGATCCAGAACGTTCACGGCTACGCGATCGGCGCCGACGGCGCCCTGACCGCCATCGCCGCGACGCCCGCGGACGCCGGCACCGATCCGGGCATGCCGGTCGTCACCCCCGACGGCAAGCGGATGTACATCGCCTCGCCGGGCAGCTCCCAGATCTACGCCTTCGCGATCGCCGACAGCGGCGCGCTCGCGCCGCTTGCGGGCTCGCCCTTCGCGGCGACCAACTCGCTCTACGGCCTCGCGGTGTCGCCGAACGGCAAGAACCTGCTCGCGCCGAACTCCGCCGGTAACGGCGTCAGCTCCTTCGCGATCGGCACCGACGGCGCCCTCGCGGCGGTCGCCGGCTCGCCGTTTGCGACGGCCACCAACGACAACTCGGCGGTGGCCGTGAGCCCCGACGGCAAGTACGCCTACTCGGCCGATCGCGCACTCGCCAACGTGAACGCGTTCTCGGTGGCCGACGGTGGCAGCCTCGCGGCGGTCGCCGGCTCGCCGTTCCAGAACGCGGCCAACGGCGCCGGCTACGGCTCCGTCGTCGTCTCCCCCAACCAGGGCCCGAAGGCCAGCCTGACGGTGATCCCGAAGGAACCCGGCCTGAAGGAGAAGACGCAGTTCAAGGGCGACGGGTCGACCGATCCCGACGGCACGGTCTCCACCTACGTCTACGACTTCGGCGACGGCACGAGCAAGACCGGCACCGCCGAGAAGCCCAAGGTCAGCCACAAGTACAAGCAGGTCGGCACCTACACGGTGACGCTGACGGTGACCGACAACGAGGGCTGCTCCACCTCCGTCGTCTACACCGGCCAGACCGCCTCCTGCAACGGCAGCGCTGCCGCGGTGACGACGAGGCAGGTCACCGTCTCCGACAAGGAGATCGAGAAGCCGAAGCTCAAGGCCAAGAGCAAGCAGACGCAGAAGGGCAAGACCGTCAAGGTCGAGGTCCAGGCGGGCGCCAACGAGGCCGTCACGGTCGTCGGCACCGGCACGGTCAAGATCAAGGGCAAGAACGACCAGCCGCTGCTGAAGGTCAAGAAGAGCGTCAAGGCCGGGACCACGAAGGTGCTGAAGCTCAAGCTGAAGCGCGAGTCCTCCAACAACAAGGTCCTCAAGGCGCTCGACAAGGGCAAGCCGGTGAAGGCGAAGGTCCAGGTCAAGTACATCGACGCCGCCGGCAACCAGCTGCAGCTGAAGACGCCGCCGATCGAGCTCAGGTAGCGGGGAGGCGCGGGCGGGCCGGTCCCTCCTCGGAGGGACCGGCGAATCCCGCGGTCCGCGCACCTATAGTCCGGACCTCGTATCCGCGAGGGAGAACGTCCGACAGGGGAGGACATCAGTGAGCGCCCACCAGTTGAAGCTCGTCCGGATCGGCATCGCCGCACTCGTGTGCGTCGCGTTCGCCTGGGCCTGCGCCTCGACGGCGTTCGCAGCGCCGTTCCTCTACGTCTCCAACCAGGGGAGCGACAACATCACGCCGTTCTCGGTGGCCGCCGACGGGACGCTCACCGCGCAGCCGCAGGTCCCGGCCGGCGAGAGCCCGCTCGGCACCGCCGCCACGCCCGACGGCCGCTTCCTCTACGTCGCGCTGAACGGTCCCCCGGATCAGGTCGCGGCCTTCTCGATCGCGCCCGACGGCGTCCTCACGCCGGTCCCCGGCTCCCCGTTCTCGACCGGCCTCAACCCGACCGCAGTCGCCGTCGGCGGGGAGGGCAAGGTCCTCTACGTCGCCAACTTCGGCGCCGACACGATCTCGACCTTCTCGATCGACCAGACGACCGGCGCCCTGAGCCCGGCCGGCGCCCCGGTCGCGACCCAGGACGGCCCCTCGGCGCTCGCCCTCTCGCCGAACGGTCAGTTCCTCTTCGTGCCGAACTTCGGCTCGGGCTCGATCTCGGCCTTCTCGGTCGGTGGCGGCGGCGCGCTGACGCCGGTCGCCGGATCGCCGTTCGCACTCGGCGGCACCTTCCAGGGCGACGCCATCGTCGCCCCCGACGGCGCGCACCTATATACGTCTCGCCAACTCGGCAACGTGATCAACGCCTTCAGCATCGCGCCGAACGGCGTGATCTCGGCGGTCGCCGGATCGCCCTTCCCGGCTCTGAGCCCGATCGCGCTCGCCTTCAGCTCCGAGGGGGCGACCCTGTTCTCGGCGAGCAAGGGGAGCAACCTGGTGCAGACGTTCGCCGTCGATCCCAACGGCGCGATCGTCGCGGGCCCGTCGGCGGCGGCCGGCAGCGCGCCCGGCGGTCTCACCGTCGGCCTCGACGGCAAGACACTGTTCGCCAGCAACGCCACCGGCAACAACGTCTCCGCCTACACGGTCGCGGGGGGAGCGCTCACGGCCGTCGCGGGCTCGCCGTTCGCTACCGGCGGCTCCGCGCCCTCCGCCCGCCACAACGCGTTCGTCGACACCGACGACGAAGCCGCCTTCGAGCTCACCGGCAAGGCCAAGCAGAAGGTGAAGCTGAAGGGCAAGAAGACGAAGGTGAAGGTCAAGGTGACCATCACCGCCAACGAGGGCCTGACGACGGTCTCCGGCGGCACGCTCAAGGGCAAGGGCCTGAAGAACGCGAAGCTGAAGTCCGTCACGAGCGACCTCACCACCGCGCAGACCCTGAACCTGACGCTGAAGGGCAAGGGCAAGAAGACCGGCAAGAAGGTCGCGAAGCTCCTCGGCAAGAAGAAGAAGGTGACCGCCAACGTGAAGGTCGACGGCACCGACCCCCTCGGCAACGCGCAGTCGCGGACGCTCAAGGTCACGCTCAAGGGCAAGGGCAAGAAGAAGTAACGGCGCCGCCCCGATAGGGTCGCCTCCCACCCCGGAGAGGAGGCGACCATCACCATGAGCACGGTTCGCGAGGCCACCTACGACCTGCTGCGCAAGCACGGGATGACGACGATGTTCGGCAACCCCGGATCGACCGAGCTGCCCATGCTCGCCGACTTCCCCGACGACTTCCGATACGTCCTCGGCCTGCAGGAGGCGGTCGCCGTCGGCATGGCGGACGGCTATGCGCAGGCGTCCGGCACCGTCGGCCACGTCAACCTCCACACCGCGCCAGGCCTCGGCAACGCGATGGGTGCCCTCTTCAACGCGCAGGCCAACCACGCGGCGCTGCTCGTCACGGCCGGCCAGCAGGTGCGCGCCCACATGACGATGCAGGCGAACCTGACCAACCGGGATGCCACGCGCGTCCCCCATCCCTACGTGAAGTGGAGCTACGAGCCGCCGCGCGCCGCCGACGTCCCCGCCGCGATCGGCCGCGCGATCCACACCGCCGCGCTCGCCCCCAAGGGTCCCGCCTTCGTCTCGATCCCGATGGACGACTGGACCGAGGAGGCCGACCCCGAGGTCACCCCGCATGCGCTCGAGCGCTCGATCGACGGCCGCGGCGCCCCGGCTCCCGACGCGGTCGCCGCCCTCGCGGCGCGGATCGCCAACGCCTCCAACCCGGTGCTCGTCGCCGGCCCCGACATCGACGCGAGCGGCGGTTGGGAGGGGGCGGTCGCCTTCGCCGAGTCCCAGAAGCTGCCGGTCTGGGCGATCCCCGCGACGGGCGGCGGGCGCATCGGCTTCCCGGAGGGACACCCGGCCTTCCAGGGCCTGCTGCCGCCCGGTATCGCCGCGGTCAGCGAAACGCTGAACGGCCACGACCTCGTCCTCGTCGTCGGGGCGTCGGTGTTCGCCTACTACCCCTACCTGCCGGGAGCGCTCCTGCCCGAGGGAGCCGAGCTCGTGCAGATCACCTCCGATCCCGACGAGGCGGCCCGCGCACCGGTCGGCGAGGCGCTCGTCTGCGACCCGGCGCTCGCCTTCGCCGCGCTCAACGCCGCGCTCGAACCCTCAGGCCGCGACGCGCCGCCCGAGCGCGACGGACCGATGGATCCACCCGACATGGGGGAGGGGAACCCGATCAGCGGCACCGAGGCGATGGCCGCGCTCGCCGCCGCGCTCCCCGAGGACGCCGTCGTCGTCCTCGAGGCGCCGTCGGCGACGCTCGCCCTGCGCAACCAGCTGCGGCTCTCGCGGCCGGGCTCCTACTACTTCGGCGCCGGCGGGGGCCTCGGCTTCGGCCTCGCCGCGGCGGTGGGCGTCGGCCTCGCCGTCCCCGACCGCCCCGTCGTCGCCGTCATCGGCGAGGGCTCGGCGCAGTACGCGATCACCGCGTTCTGGAGCGCCGCCGCCTACGACGTCCCGGTCACCTTCCTGGTCCTTCGCAACGCCGAGTACGCGATCCTCAAGTGGTTCTCGCTCGCCGAGGGGGTGGAGGGGGCGCCCGGGCTCGACCTGCCGGCCCTCGACGTCGCCGCGGTCGCCGAGGGCTACGGCGTTCCCTCGACCAAGGTAGACACCGGCGAGGAGCTGCGCGAGGCGCTCGGCTCCCGGATCGGCTCCGGCAAGCCGCAGCTCGTCGAGGTCGGGGTCGCCCCCGGAATGTGGCTGGCGTAGGGACCGTCCCGGCGGGCGCGAGGTAGGACGATGCCGCTGATCGAGACCAAGATCGAGCGGATAGCGCCGCAGCCGCAGCCGAGCGACGACCGCGCTCCCGATGCGCTCGCGAGCGGCGTCGCTGAGCCGCTCGCCTCCGAGCTGCGCGCGATCGTCGGCGCCGAGGGCCTGCTCGGCCGCGCCAGCGACATCGTCCGCTACGCCTCCGACGCGAGCCCCTACCGGAAGCTGCCGCGGGCGGTGGTCCGTCCCCGCGACGTCGGCCAGGTTGCGGCGCTGATGGCCTACTGCCGCGAGCGCGACGTCCCGCTCGTCTTCCGCGCCGGCGGCACCAGCCTCAACGGGCAGTCGCAGACCGACGGCGTGCTCGCTGACGTCCGCCATCACTGGGGCGGGATCGAGGTGCTCGACGCCGACGCGCTCCGGGTGCGAGCGAAGCCCGGCGCGATCCTCGGCCACGTCAACCGCGTGCTCGCCCCCTACGGGCGCAAGCTCGGCCCCGACCCCGCCTCCACCGACATCGCCACCGTCGGCGGCGTCGTCGCCAACAACTCCGGCGGGATGCGATGCGGCATCGTCCGCGACTCCTACTCGACGATCGCCTCGATCAGGTTCGCGTTGCCGTCGGGGACTGTCATCGACACGGCCGACGCAGACGCCGCCCAGCAGTTCGAGCGCGCCGAACCCGAGCTCGCGGCCGAGCTCGCCGCGATCCGCGATGAGCTCCGCGCCGACGCCGACCTGCGCGAGCGCGTGCGCCGCAAGTTCGAGATCAAGAACACGACCGGCTACCGGCTCTGCGCGTTCCTCGACGCCGACGAGCCGGTCGAGATCTTCAAGCGCCTGCTGATCGGCTCGGAGGGGACGCTCGCCTTCATCGCCGAGGTTGTCTACGAGACGGTCCCGCTGCCGGCGGTGACGACGACGGCGTGGGCGCACTTCGACTCGATCAAGTCGGCGACCGACTCCGTTCCCGAGCTGGTGGCGGCGGGAGCGACCGCGGTCGAGCTGATGGTCGCCCCGGCGCTGATGGTCGCCGCCAACTCGATCGCCGGCACGCCCGAGTACTGGAAGGAGCTGCCGCTGGAGTCGGCGGCGCTGCTCGTCGAGTTCGGCGCTGAGGACACGGAGGGGCTCGACGAGGGGGAGGCCACCGCCGCAAAGGTCTTCGAGGCGCACGCCCCGTTCCGCGAGGTCGACTTCACGCGCGACCCCGAGCGGATCGAGCTCGACTGGAAGGTGCGCGAGGGGCTGCACGGGCTGATCGGGCAGTTCCGCGCGCCCGGCTCGGCGCTGATCGTCGAGGACGTCTGCGTGCCGCCGGCGCGGATCGCCGAGGCGGCCGAGGAGCTGCGGGCGCTGCTGGGAGAGCACGGCTTCCTCGCGGGCGTGGCGGGGCACGCCTCGGCGGGCAACCTCCACTTCATGCTCACGCCCGACTTCGGCAAGCCCGAGGACGTGGAGCGCTACGAGACCTTCATCGCCGCCCTCGTCGAGCTCATCCTCGACCGCTACGACGGCTCGCTCAAGGCCGAGCACGGGACCGGCCTCAACATGGCGCCGTTCGTCGAGCGCGAGTGGGGAAAGGACGCGACCGAGCTGATGTGGCGGATCAAGCGCGCCGCCGATCCCGAGACGGTGCTCGGGCCGGGGGTGCTGCTCAACCGCGACCCCGACTGCCATCTGCAGGACCTGAAGACGACGCCGGAGATCGAGGAGGTCGCGACGAAGTGCGTGGAGTGCGGCTTCTGCGAGCCGGTCTGCCCGAGCCGCGGGCTGACGACGACCCCGCGCCAGCGGATCGTCCTGCGCCGGGAGATGGCCCGCCAGCCCGCCGGCTCGCCGCTGCTGCGCGCGCTGCTCGACGAGTACGACTACGACGGCCTGCAGACCTGCGCCGCCGACGGCACCTGCAAGGAGGCCTGCCCGCTCGGGATCGACACCGGCGTGATGGTGAAGTCGATGCGCGGGAGCCTGCGCGGCGCCCGCGAGGAGCGCGCCGCGCTGAAGGCGGCGGAGCGCTGGGCGAAGGTCGAGCGCGCCGCCCGCGGTGGCCTCAGCGCCGGTGCCGCGGTCAGCAACGTGATCGGCGACGGCCCGCTCGAGGGGATCACCGCGGCGGCGCGGAAGGCGGTCGGCGCCGACCTCGTCCCCGAGTGGGAGCCGCCGATGCCGCCCCCCGCGCCCACGATGCCACCGCCGACGGTGCGTCCCGGTGCCCACGCCGTCTACCTCCCCGCCTGCGTCAACCGCATCTTCGGCCGTTCGCCCTCCGACTACGGCTACGCCGACGGCGGCGCGGAGGCGCACTCGGTTCCCGAGGCGCTCGCCACCGTCTCCGCCCGCGCCGGCAAGCCGGTGTGGATCCCCAGCGACGTCGCCGGCACCTGCTGCTCGACCCCGTGGACGTCGAAGGGCTACGCGCGGGGCGCCGAGGCGATGGCGAACGCGACCGTCGAGAAGCTCTGGCGCTGGAGCGAGGAGGGCGAGCTGCCGGTGGTGATCGATGCGACCTCGTGCACCCACGGCCTGCTCGAGGCGCGCGACGCGCTCACCGAGGAGAACCAGGGAAGGCTCGACGCGATGACGATCCTCGACTCGATCGAGTGGTGCGGGCGGCATCTGCTCACCAACCTCGAGGTGACGCGCAAGGTCGCCAGTGCCGTGCTCCACCCGACCTGCTCCTCCAAGCACCTCGGCCTCGACGGCGAGCTGCGCCTGATCGCCGGCGCGGTCGCCGAGGAGGTCGTCGTCCCCGAGACCGCAACCTGCTGCGGCTTCGCCGGTGACCGCGGCTTCCTGCACCCGGAGCTCACGGCGGCCGCCACCGCCGAGGAGGCCGCCGAGGTCAAGGGCGTCGCTGCCGATGCCCACCTGTGTGCGAACCGCACCTGCGAGATCGGCCTCGAGCGGGCGACGGGGGAGAGGTACGAGAGCTTCGTCTACCTGCTCGAGCGCGCGACCCGCCCGAGCTGAGCGAGGAGCGAGGAGCGCCGATGCCTGAGACCACCTGCCACATGTCCGTCTCGCTCGATGGCTTCGCCGCCGGGCCGGATCAGAGCAGGGACAACCCGCTGGGAGTGGGCGGCAGGGCGGTCCACACCTGGCACCTCGGTGACGAGCGTGAGACCGACGCCGACCGGACGGCGGCGGAGTGGCTGATGCGCCCGCGCGGCGCCTACGTCATGGGCCGCAACATGTTCGGGCCGATTCGCGGCGAGTGGGACGAGGACTGGGACGGATGGTGGGGCCCCGAGCCGCCCTACCACGCGCCGGTCTTCGTCCTCACCCACCATGCCCGCGAGCCCGTCGAGATGGAGGGCGGGACGAGCTTCCACTTCGTCACCGACGGCTTCGCCGCCGCCTACGAGCAGGCCTGCGACGCGGCCGGGGCGGCCGGTGACGGCGGCGTCGACATCGCCGGTGGCGCCTCGACCGTCCGCCAGGCGCTCGCGGCCGGGGTGATCGACGAGCTCACCCTCGACGTCGCCCCGGTACTGCTCGGCTCAGGCGAGCGGCTCTTCGACGGGATCGACTCCTTCGACTTCGAGCCGGTCGAGACGCTCCACTCCCCACTGGCCACGCACATCCGCTACCGCCGGGTGCGCTGAGGCCCGGCGCGGTGTGCCCGCCGCTCCCGCAGTCGGCGGCAAGCCCGCCTATTCCCGCGGCGCCGCAGTCCCCACCAAGCCGGCGGGGGACGTGTCACCGAAGAACGGAGCTCTTGACCACTTCTCGGTGACACCTGCCTGACAGCGAGACCACCAAGGTCACGCTTTGCCATTTTTCCCCGGTATCCGGGGTCGAATGGCAGCGTGCGAGCGGGACCGCTCCCCGACGCCCGCCGCGTCGCGTAGTCGCAAACTCAGCTGCGACAGAATCGCTGCTGTGGATGACCGGGTCTCACGAATTGCAGCTGAGTCAGGAGAGCTCAAGGGCGTTGTCGCAGATGGCGCGTCCGAGCGAGATGGCCCACGCCATGGCTTTGGGTGGCTGGCGCTTGAGTTCAACTCCGGCGTCCTCCTAGTGTCCTGCGACGACGACACGGATGAGCTCTTGATCCGCGTAGACGGCATGCCGGCTGGCCAGCGCGTCAGCGACCACGAGCTGTTCCGCGACCTCATCGGTCTCGAGATCGAGTACGCGTGGGAGGGGACCAACCAGCACGGTTACTCAGATCTCTTTCAGCTGCGGATGATCGGCGATCCTGCGTTAGGTGAGGGGATGCCGCAGGAGATCCGGCAGTTCGAGGCGGTGGCGTCGATGATTGAGGTCCGCAGGGTTCTGTCGGCGACCTAGTCGAACTGCATCACCAATCCTCGCCGAGAGGCGCTTGTGCGCTGCACACGGGCGGTCTAGCCTTCTGCAACGGATGGGTCGGTCCACTGGTGAAGGCCCACGCAACCGGTAGCGCCCTGCAGGGGCCGGGGGCCGGAATCCATACCGACACATAGCCCTGCAGAGCAACGAGCCGGTTCGCCGGCTCGTTCGCTTATTGCGAGGTCGCCACGCCGAGGTCAGCAACTACTCGCTGGTGACAGTCCAGGCCGAAGCTTCGATCTGAATGACGTCGCCGCTCTGCATCTCGATCTCCAATCCATCGGTGACTTCTCGTAACTCATTCACGGACGCGCTCGAACCCCATGGCTCGCGACGTGGAATTACGACGCTCGCCAGACCGTTCACGGTGAGACTTGCCGTCGCTTTGTTGGTCTGGAAGCGGATCCGCGCCGTCCCCTGCTCCCAATCGAGGCGCACATCCAGCAGGGTTGCGTCGTGCAGGTCGAGCATCTCCGTCAGCAGAACCTACTGTCGAGCATCCAAACCGGGCGGCTCCGGAACCCAGCCCTCGCCGCCGCCGCTGATTGCGGCTCTCAAGGCCTCATCAAATTCACCCCAGGCGACGACCTCGTACTGGAGGGCGCCGTGCTGGATCCGGTTCAGCTCGACGCAGATTCCGGTCGAGATGTCCGGGTCCGAGAGCATCAGGTCAGCTGCGGGGCTAACGAAACCGTGCAGCGCGTTGGCGAGTAGCTGCTGAGCAGGTATCTCCACTGCGACGGCGACCCCACCCGCAGAGGCAAACCAAATGCGCTCGCGGTTCGCAGTCCGCGCAGCAACTCTGCCGAGGAGGTCCGCCACCACCTCTCGGTCACCTTCGGGCCACAGACGTGCATGTGGAGCCCTGTCGCTCAATGCATCGACGAAGCGGCGGAGGAGAACCTCGGTCTCAGCGCGCGCAAGGACGCCCCCGTTGAAGTCGATGGACGCGCTGCGGAGGGTTTCGAGCGCACCGTCAACGGCGGCCCGGTACTGCCGCTCATCGAGCTTTCGGTCCAGCTCCTGCCCCATCGCCGACTCCGGCGCCGGCCTCAGCGCTTCCGCTTCTTCTTGCCCTTCAGCTTCACCTGAACCGACTTGCTGGTCGTGTTGCCCAGGGCGTCGGTCAGCACCACGGTGATGGTGGCGTTCGCCTTTCCTCCCTTGGAGAGCTGCTTGGCCAGCTTCTTCCCTGCTGACTTCGATGGCGTCAGCGTCAGCTTCGCGGTGCCTCCGGCGGGAGCGTTGCCGGTCACCGCGCCGAGGGCGATCGGTTTGTTGGCGCGGAGCTCCCGCTTGCCCTTGCCGCCCTTGCCCTTCTTCTTCTTCAACGTGATCGATCCGGTCCCGTTCAGGCTCACCGCCTCGGCTGCACCGGCCTCCACGACGATCGCCACACTCTTGCCCTTGACCTTCTGCACCGGGCTGGCGTTCACGGCGGCACCGTCGACGCTCTTGTCGAGCTGAAGCTCGACGGCGCCCATGTCGGTGCCGTCGGAGCCGGCGCCGTTCGCCCCGGGGCCGTTCGAGGTGCGCGGCAGCCCGCGCTGATCGGTCGCCAGGCCGTTGGCGACGCCGGCATCGACGGCGGGACTGCTCTCCGCGATCAGCATCGTCTTCGTCGGCCCGCCGTTGTCGGCGAGGGGAGAGAGCTGCGGGTCGACCCCGATCAGACTCGCGCCCGCGGGGTTCTGCTCGATCGCCATGCCGGACTTCAGACCCTCGACCAGGGTGTTTGTCAGCACCACCGGCAGGGCGCGTGCGGACGTCTCGTTCAGATCGGCGCCCGGAGTGCCGTTCATCTGGTTGTTGTCGGCCAGCACCGAGCTCGAGATCGTCACCCCCTGGGAGCTGCCGGTGAGGGTCACACCCCCGAAGTCACCCGTGTTGTTGGCGACGGTCGTGTTCCTGATCGTCGTTCCGGCGGGGATGTTCCCCACCATGAGGCCCCCGGCCGTGTAGGCGGTCGAGTTGCCCGCGATCGTCGAGTCGGAGATGGTCGCGGCGCCGGTGATGTTGCCGAGGTTCACGCCACCGGCATTGAAGAAGGCGCCGTTCCCGGAGATCGTCGATCTCTCGATGCTCACCGGCCCGGAGCCGCCGGCAGCGTTGATCCCGCCGCCGGTCTGGCCGGACTCACAGCCTGAGATGGTCGAGTCGATCACGCTCAGCGAGCTTGGGTGCGAGCCGGCATCCGCAACCGAATCGATCCCACCACCGTCGCTGGTTGCCTTGCATCCCCCCGTGATCACGGAGCTCTTGACCGTCAGGTTGGTGCGATTGGAGAAGATCGCGCCGCCTCTGCTTACGGAGTCGCTGTCGGTGATGACGACGTCCTCGAGCGTCAGCCCGCTCCCGTAGGAGTAGATCGCCCCACCCTGCTTGCGCGTTCCGCTGCCGTAGGCCCGCCCCCGGCCGCCCGTGATCGTGAGGCCCGAGATCGTGACGCCTTCGCTGTAGGTGTAGAAGGCTCTGACGGGGGGTTGAATCCCAGGGCTGGCGTTGATGGTGATCTGCCCGGAGCCCGGACCCTGGATCGTCATCGGTGAGTAGATCTCGAACTGCCCCGACGAGGCCGACGTGTTCGCGATCGTGATCGTGCCGCTCAGCCCCGCCTTGAAGGTGATCGTGTCCGGGGTGGTCAGCGTCGTGCCGGCGAGCGCGATCGCCTCGCGCAGCGTGCAGACGCCGTCGTTGCAGTTGCCGTTGCCCGGGTCGGCGAGCGAGTTGACCTCGATCGCGCTCGCGCTCGGGGCGGCGACGCCGGTGGCCAGGGCGGCGGCCACTCCCGCCAGCTTCGCTCGCCGTCTGTGGGCGGCTCGCCTGATCGAACGTTCGGACATCTGATCCCCTTCGCTCCTGCCGACTCAGCTGAGGCGTCGGCCAATCACATGTACCCACGCTCACCATACGCGATCGCCGCCGACGATCAGCCGGTCTCTGCCGTTGCCGGCGGACCGCGGACAAGGGCGATGGGGTAGCCGCAGGGAAGATCGCGGCAACTCCTCTCGTCTCGTGGGCACTGACCGCACCCCACCAAGGAGACGAGATGACCGATTCAACTGGGCCGAGCAAGGAGAACCTGCTGAAGTTCGCCGGTGTCGCCGTCGTGGCAGCCGTCGCGATCTTCTTCATCGTCCAGAGCAGCGGCACGGATCTGAAGGTGGGGGATTGCGTCGCGGCCGGACCGCCCGTGAGCTCCACCGCACCGACGGAGCAGGTCCAGGCGGAGTCGATCTCATGCGATGACCCAGACGCACGCTCACGGGTGTCGAGCGTGCACGAGGACGTCGATCCCCACGTGATCGAGTGCGGAACCGGCGAGTTCATCCTCAGCTCCACCGAGGCCACCTACTGTATGGCGATCAACGACTGAGGCCGCCCGCGGCGGCGCCAAGAGTCACGCGCTGCCATTTTTCCCCGGTATCCGGGGTCGATTGGCAGCGCGCGAGCCGGCCTTCTTCAGCAGCTTCGCCTAGCCTCCCCGCTCGCGATGACGACCCTTGGAGCCCTCACCCCCGATGCCGCCCGGACCTCGGAGGCGACGCTGCGCGAGGTGATCGAGGCGCTGGCGCCGCTGAAGCGCGAGGCGGGGTCGGAGGACGAGCGCGCCGCCGCGCACTGGATCGCCGACCGGCTCACCGCAGCCGGCGCCCCGGCGGAGGTCGAGACGGCGAAGTTCCGCGGTGACTGGGCGGCGCTGATCGCCTCCCTGGCGGGGGCCGCCGCCGTTGGTGGTGCGGTCGGCGCGACCAAGCGCGGCCGCGGGCTCGGAGCGGCGATCGCCGGAACCGCCGCCGCGCTGCTCGCCGATGACGCCTCCAACGGCCTGCGCCCCTACCGCAAGGCGCTGCGCCCCGAGCGCGACACCTGGAACGTCGTCGCCGAGGCGGGCGACCACGACGCCGAGCGCACGCTCGTCGTCCTCGCCCACCACGACGCCGCCCATACCGGCGCGATCTTCGATCCCTCGCTGGGCGAGAAGGTGCTCGACAAGATCCCCGGGATCGTCGAGCGCCGCGACACCTCGCTCCCCTTCTGGTGGCTGGCGATGGTGGGACCGCTGCTGGCGACCGCGGGGAGCGCCAGCGGCCGCCGCGGGGCCGCTGCCCTCGGCGCCGCGTTCAGCGCCCTCTCAGCCGCGACCTTCGCCGACATCCAGCGCGGCGAGATCGTCCCCGGCGCCAACGACAACCTGAGCGCGGTCGCCTCGCTCGTGGCGCTCGCCGAGGCCTTCAGGGCGCGCCCGCTCGAGGGGCTGCGGGTGCAGCTCGTCTCCTGCGGCGCCGAGGAGGAGCTCCAGGGCGGGATCTACGGCTACTGCGAGAGGCACCTCGCCGAGATGGACCGCGAGCGCACCTGGGTGCTCAACATCGAGACCGTCGGTGGCCCCTCGCTGGCGCTGGTCGAGGGCGAGGGCTGCTTCGTCATGGAGGACTACTTCGATCGCCCGTTCCGAGACCTGATCTGCCGCGTCGCCGACCGCGAGGGAACGCCGCTGCGCCGCGGGATGCGCTCGCGCGCCAGCACCGACAGCGTCCTGCCCAGCCGGATGGGGGTCCCGACCGCGACCGTCGTCTCGATCGACCGCTTCAAGCAGCTCTCCAACTACCACCTGCCCAGCGACACGCCGGAGAACGTCTGCTACCCGACGGTCGCCTGCGCGGCCGACCTCGCCGAGGCCGTCGCGCGAGAGCTCGCGAAGCCGGCTGGATAGCGCGACCGTCCCCGCAGTCCGGTCGCGCTACCCGCCGGGCTCGGCACTCGGTCCCCCTACTTGCCTGAGCCCTTGCCCTTCGGCGCCTTGTACGTCTTGGCGGCGTAGTCGCGGAAGAACACCGAGACCGTGTCGTCGGTCGACGGCCAGTTCGGGACGTTGATCGTCTCGCTGTGCGCCTTGGCGCCGCGCATCGTCTCCTTGACGGCGATCGTCCCCGAGTGATCCGGGCTCGACGGCATGTAGTTGTCGACGCCCGTCAGGAACGAGACCGAGTTGAACGGGAACAGCGAAGCGCTCGTGTCGGAGACACCGTCGGAGTTCTTGTCGAAGTTGAAGACCGCGAGCACCCGCCGCTTGCGGGGGGCGATGGCCGGGTTGATCACCTGGAAGCCGTTGAACGACAGCGTGTCGTTGCCGACCGGGTCCGTCTGATCGCCCCACCACTCGCGCATCCGCGTCACCGAGATGTTGGTGTGGTCGGCGGCCTGCTCGATGTAGGGACGCAGCGGCGGCGCGTCGAGGACGCGGTAGAAGCGATCGCTGCGCTCGAACGGCTCCGGGTAGTTGTGGACCGTGTAGCCGGCCGGGGTCTTGACGGCGAGCTCGTAGTGGGAGGTGCCGTTCACCTTGACCGGGCCGAAGTGCCCGCCCGCGTCGAGCGACTTCGTGTAGATCGGCTTCTCCGAGAGCCGGGCTCCGGTCTCGCCGTCGACCTCGTAGATGGCGAGCTCGCCACCGTCGATCCCGACGTTGACCGGGAACGACAGCGCTCGTCCGGAGATGCGGATGTGCTTCGGGTTCTCCGGCACGACCGCCTTCGTCTCCGGCTTCTCACCCTCGAGGAACTCGTAGATGCGGGCGAAGGAGGCCGATGAGCTGGCGACCTCGGTGTGCGCGCGGTTGGGGAAGTAGACGTTTTCGGCGCCGAGGATGTGGCGGGTCTGATCGCCCTCGGCCCAGAGCGCCAGGGTCTCGACGTTGCCCGGCTCGTACTCCGCGTAGGCACCATCGAGGTTGACGTAGTGCTTGACGTTGGCGGCGTTCTCCGGCGTCTTCAGGAAGGTGAATGAGACGAGCGTCCCGCGCGAGTGGGCGACGATGTCGACCTGGGAGGCGCCGGTCTTGCGCTTGACGTTCTCGACGAACGTCACGAGGTTGGCGACGGCTGCGTCGTTGTTGGACGCGGACGTGTCGTACTCGTAGGCGAAGAGGCGGTTCTGCGGGAAGCCGTTGCTCGTGAAGCGCATCATGCTCGACTCGAACTGCTGCGCCGAGCCGGAGTTGCCGTGGACGAAGATGATCGGCGTCGGCGCGTTGTCGCCCTGTGCCGCCGCTGCGCTCGGCAGCAGGAGGGCGCCGATGGCGACCAGTCCGACGATGACCCGTAGGCCCTTCAGCATTCTCTCGTTCCTCTCTCGCGGGGCTGCCCGCACGTCTCGTTCTCGGTGCTCTTGGACGCGGTCCCCATCCGCGCGAGCGGCGCAGCATAGAGTCGCGGGCGTGCTCGCGCGCCGGTAGGAATTAGCCTCCTCCTCTCCATGGACATGGAGCTGCATCCCCTCGCCACCCGTTTCGGCGGCGTCGCCGGCAACTACGAGCGCGGCCGCCCCGACTACCCGCCGGCGGTGGCGGGGGCGATCATGGCCGAGCTCGGCCTCGCTCCCGGCGACCCGGTCGCCGACCTCGCAGCGGGGACCGGGAAGCTGACGCGAGCACTGCTCGCGGCCGGGCTCGACGTCGTCGGAGTCGAGCCGCTCGGCGAGATGCGCGAGGTCCTCGCCGGGCATGTCGGGCAGGAGCGGGCGATCGCCGGCCTGGCCGAGGCGATCCCGCTTCCGGATGCCTCCCAGCGCGCGGTCACCGTCGCGGATGGCTTCCACTGGTTCGACGCCCCGGCGGCGCTCGCCGACATCGCCCGGGTGCTGGCGCCCGGCGGCTCGCTCGTCCTGCTCTCGACGATCCCCGACTGGGGTGGGGCGAGCTGGGCCCACGAGCTCGGCTCCCTGATCGAGGAGATGCGCCCCGAGCACCCCTACTTCGACGGTCCCCCATGGCGCGACGCGCTCGCGGGCGCCGGCGGCTGGTGCGAGCCGCGCGAGATCCGCGTCACCGTCAGTCGCCCGGCCGATCCTGAGGGTATTCCGGACTACCTGGTGTCGATGAGCTGGGTCGCCGCCCTCGAGGAGGAGGAGCGGGCGGCGTTGCTCTCCCGCGCAGCCGGGATCGTCAGCTCGGGGGAGACCCCCGACGAGCTCGCCGTCCACTTCCGGATCGCCATCGCGGGGCGCGCATGAGCGCCGAGGGGCCGGCGGTCGACATCCGTCCCGCCGACCCCGGTGCCGACGCATCGCTCGTCCTCGTCCGCGCGATGGAGGCCGAGATCGAGGCGACCTACCTCGACGACGGCGGTTCGATCCACTCCGTCGGCGCGCCGCCCGAAGCGATGACCCCTCCCGACGGCGACTTCCTGGTCGTCTACGACGGTGAACGGCCCGTCGGCTGCGGCGGGATCAAGCGGCTGGACGAGCGCACCTGCGAGATCAAGCGCATGTACGTGCTGCCCGAGTACAGGGGCCGCGGGCTCGCGGGCCTCCTGCTCGCGAAGCTGGAGGGGCGGGCGCGCGAGCTCGGATTCACCCGCTCCCGGCTGGATACCGGTGCCCGACAGGCCGGGGCGAAGCACATCTACGAGAGCGCCGGCTACGTCGAGATCCCCGACTACAACGGCAACACCCAGGCGAGCTTCTGGTTCGAGCGCGAGCTCGGCTAGAAGCGCTCGTCCCGGCGCCAGCGCAGCAGCGAGCTCGCCTCGCCGCCGTCGGTGGTCCGGAGCCGCTGCGTCTCCAGCGTCAGGAAGGCCGGGTCGCCGTCCTCGAGGGCGTAGCGCCGCTCCCTGTCCATCCCGAGTTGGTCGGGATGCAGGGCCGTGTCGACGTGGTGGACGACGACACCCTCGCGTGGAAGCGAGTAGGTGCCGGCGTAGGCGACGTAGGTGCGGTAGGCGGCGGCCTGCAGAACAGGCTCCCCGGCGTCGAGCTCGCGGGAGCCGAACGGGGTGCGCCCGTCGTGCTGGATCTGCACCGCCATCCGCCCGGAGGGCAGGTAGATGAGGTCGCCGCGCGGCTCGGTCCCGCCGTGGCGGATCTCCATTCCGGCGTCGGTGACGCCGCTCCAGCCGACGAGCCGCCAGTGTCCATGGAGTGGGGAGGAGGACATGGGGTGAGTGTCCCACCGCCGAGTACTCAGGAGTACTCGAGCGCGAGACGATGCACCCCTACGCTGGGTTCCGATGAGCGACGGGATCCTCGACGACGTCCTTCGCCCCGGGCTCCGGGCGGTCTTCTGCGGCACCGCGGCGAGCGCCGCGTCCGCTCGGGTCGGCGCTCCCTACGCGGGCCCGGGCAACAAGTTCTGGCCGACGCTGCACGCGGTCGGGTTGACGCCGCGGCGGCTCGAGGCGACTGAGTTCCGCGAGCTCGAGGCCTATGGATTCGGGCTCACCGACCTCTGCAAGACCAGGTCGGGATCCGACGCGGAGGTGGGCGACGACGGGTTCGACGTCCCCCGGCTCGTCGCCCTGATGGAGGCCCAGCGGCCGCGGTGGCTCGCCTTCACCAGCAAGAAGGCGGGCCAGGTGGCGCTCGCCCGCAGGCGCGTCGACTACGGCCCCCAGGAGGTCGAGCTCGGCGGTGTCCCCACCTACGTCCTGCCGTCGCCCTCGGGCGCGGCGAACGGGGCTTGGGACATCGAGTGGTGGCGCCGCTTCGCAGCGAAGGTCGCCAGCCGCAGCTAGCGCGCCAGGCTCGTCCGCCGGAGCTTCCGCACCGTGTTGCCGAGATCGTCGTGGCGCCGCCGACGCGGACGCGGGAACGGCCATACCGAGAGCGACGGCGAGCGCCGTCAGCACGGTCCCTGCGATTCGGCCCCCGCCTCCCACGTCACCGAGGGTAGCCGCTCAGGCCAATTGCCGGGCGGGTCTACCGATCAGCTGAGCTGGACGATCCTGACTTCGAGGCGGTCGAGGTGTGTCGCCGGGGTGCAGTCGGTGTCGCCGCGGATCTTGGCGGTGACCGTCAGCGGCGTTCCCGGGTCGAGCACGCCGTAGGGGCCGGCGGCGTCCCGGCCGTCGGACTTGACCAGCGTCGTCGAGCTCTGACCCGTCTCCGGGTTGATGAAGACCCGCGTCTCCTGGCCGTTGACCTCGAGGATGATCGCGGGGCTGCACTGGTTGAGGGCGTTGGTCGTCGCGATCGAGAACCTCGCCTCACCGGCGATGGCGACGACGTCGCCCGCCTGCGGCGTGATCGTCGTCGTCCCGGTCAGCGGCAGCGGGTTGAAGGTGTTGGTGGTGAGCCCGGTGACCGGTCCGGCCGTCGCCGATCCGGTGACGTCGGCCCGAAGCTTCGAGACCAGGGCGGCGGCCAGGTCGCCCTCCTCGATGCTCCCGTCCTTCACCTTGGAGCCGTCGACGGCGTTCTTGGCGATGTCGGAGCTCTTGACCGCGCCCTTCTTGATCGCCTTGCTCGTCACGGTGTTCTTGCCGAGCTTGGAGGCGGCGTAGACGGTGCCCCCTCCGAGCGCGAGAACAAGCGCGAGCGTGGCGACGACGTTCGCGTAGGTCAATCTCGGGCGCTGCTTCATCGGCTTCCTCCCTGGTTTGCGATGGCGCGATGGCGCGATGGCGATGTTGGTCTCCCGGGTGACGCTACCCCCGTGAGCGCCGGGTGGCAAGGGCTCTGGACGAGGATCAGCGGGCCGCGGCCACCGGCTCCAGCCGCGCCTTCGCCAGACGCCTCGCAGCGTCGAGCGGGGTGATGCCCTCCCGCCGGGCCGCGCGCAGCACCGACGTCATCGTGCCCTCGATCCCGGCCGCGAGCTCGAGGGCCCGCGCGTGGTCGAGATGACGGAGCTCGCCGTAGACGCTGATCAGCCCGCCCGCGTTGGCGATGAAGTCGGGCGCGTAGGTGATCCCGCGCTCGTGCAGGACGTCGGCCGCCGCCGGCTCGACGAGGATGTTGTTCGCGGCCCCGCAGACGACGGAGCAGTGGAGCTCGCGTGCCTCCGGCATCCCGATGACGCCGCCGAGCGCGCACGGAGCGAGGACGTCGCAGCGGGCGGGCACCGCCTCCTCGGGGGAGATCCACCGGGCTCCCAGCCGCTCCATCGGCGTTCGCCGATGCGGGTCGATGTCGGTGACGGTGAGCCGCGCTCCCGCAGCGGTCAGCATCTCCGCGACGCGCGTCCCGACGTGGCCGAGTCCGATCACGCAGACGTGGACCCCCGCGAGGTCGCGGCTGCCGAAGCGCTCCTCGGCGCAGGCCCGCATCGCGGCGACGACGCCGAGGGCGGTGACCGGGCTCGGGTCGCCGGAGCCGCCCCGGGTGGCGTCGAGGCCGACGACATGCGAGGTGCGCTCGGCGATCACGTCCATGTCGGCGGAGCCGGTGCCGACGTCCTCGGCGGTCACGTAGGCGCCGCCCAGCTCCTCGACGAGGTCGCCGAAGTCGAGCAGCAGCGCTCGTCGCAGCTCCCCGGCCGGAGGCGCACCGGCCGGTGCCGCGAGCACGCCCTTGCCGCCCCCGAGGTCGAGCCCCGCGGCGGCGGCCTTCAGCGTCATCGCGGCGGCGAGGCGCTTCGCATCGGTGACGGCGTCATCCGGGACGGCGTAGTGCCACATCCGCGCGCCGCCGAGCGCCGGGCCGAGCGCGGTCGAGTGCACGGCGACCGCGACGGTGCAGCCGCTTCGCTCCCCGGTGCGGACCTCGATGCGCTCGAACCGCTCGCGCGTCATCAGAGCGCACCCCCTTCGACCCCGCCGCGCACGTCGGCGAGGAAGCGAGCGGCCTCGGCGCCGTCGAGGGCGCGGTGATCCCACGACATGCAGAGGTAGCCCATCGGCCTGATCGCGATCGCCTTGCCGCCCGCACCATCGTCGACGGCGACCGGGCGATCGACCACCGCCTCGACGTCGAGGATCCCGACCTGGGGCTGGTTGATGATCGGGGTCGCCAGGAGCGCGCCGAACTGGCCGGGGTTGGTGATCGTGAACGTCCCGCCATGGGTGTCGTCGGGCCGGAGCTCACCGGCGCGGGCGCGGGCGGCGAGCGTCGCGATCTCCTCGGCGAGCCCTGCGACGCTGAGCCGCTGCGCCCGGCGGATCACCGGCACGACGAGGCCGTCCTCGAGCGCCACCGCGATGCCGAGATTGACGTCCTCGTGGTGGACGAGCTCGTCGCCCTCGATCGAGGCGTTGAGGATCGGATGGCGGCCGAGCGCGGCGACGACGGCCCGCGCGACGAACGCGAGGTAGGTCGGCCTCATCGAACGCCCTTCGAGCTCGCGTCGCCGCGCCGCCGCGGCGGAGAAGTCCGCCTCGACGATCGTCGTGCAGTGGGCGGCGCTCGCCCTGCTCGCGAGCATGTGCCGCGCGATCGCCTGCCGCATCGGGCTCATCGGCTCGCGCGTGGTCGGGCCGATGAGGTCGTCGGCGACAGGTGACGGTGCGCGGTCCGGATCCGGGCGGTAGGGCGACTCCGTGTGGAGCATCTTGCCGTTGCCGTTGCCGTTGCCGTTGCCGTTCCCGCCGCCGCCCGCCGCGCTCCCCGCGCTCCCCGCGGAACCTCCCACCGAACGTACGTCGTTGGGCGCTATGGGGACCCTTTCCGTACGTTCGGCGGTGGCGCCATCGATGAAGGCGAGCAGGTCCGCCTTGCGGACGCGGCCGCCGATGCCGTGGCCGTCGACGGAACCGACATCGATGCCGTGCTCGGCCGCGATCCGGCGGACGACGGGGGAGACGAAGCCCGAGCGGTCGAGCTCGCCGTCGGCTCCGGCGCCGTCGGCGCCGTCCCCCTCGGCCTCGATCTCGGCCAGCGGCGTGCCGACGGGAACCGTTTCACCCTCCTCGACGAGGATCGCCCCCATCACGCCGGCCACCGGCGCCGGGATCTCGACGTCGATCTTGTCGGTGGTGACGTCGGCGATCGGCTCGTCGGCGGTGACCGGATCGCCGGGCCGCCTGCGCCACTCGACCACGGTCCCCTCGGCGACCGAGACGCCCATCTGCGGCATCACGACCTCGACGACGGTCGCCGGGCTAGTAGGCGAGGAGATCACGGAGGGCCTCCTTCATGTCGTCGAGCTGAGGCAGGACGGCCTGCTCGAGCGGTGGACTGAACGGGATCGGCACATCCGGCGCCGTCAATCGCCGCACCGGCGCGTCGAGATGCTCGAAGCAGCTCTCGCCGACGAGGGCCGCCACCTCCGCGCCGACCCCCGCCGAGCGCGTCGCCTCGTGGGCGACGAGGACCTTCCCGGTCTTGCGGGCACTCGCCTCGATCGCGCCGAGGTCCAGCGGGGCGAGCGAGCGCAGGTCGAGGACCTCGATGCTCTCGCCGAGCTCCGCCACCGCGCGCTCGGCCAGCTCGACCGAGGAGCCGTAGGCGATCACGGTCGCGAGCTCGCCCTCGCGCGCCACCCGCGCCCGGCCGATCGGCACCGTGTGCTCGCCGGCCGGCACCTCTCCCTTCACGTGCCGGTAGAGACCCTTGTGCTCGAGGAAGCAGACCGGGTTGGGATCCCTGATCGCGCTGATCAGCAACCCCTTCGCATCCGCCGCCGTCGCCGGGGCGAGCACCTTCAGCCCGGGCGCCTGCAGGAACCAGGCCTCCGGGTTCTGGGAGTGGAACGGACCGCCGGAGAACCCGCCGCCGGAGGGGAGGCGGACGACCATCGGCACCGCCAGGCCCTGGCGGAAGTGCATCTTCGCGGCGACGTTGACGAGCTGGTCGAACCCGCAGGAGATGAAATCGGCGAACTGCATCTCGCAGACCGGCTTCAGCCCCTCGATCGCCGCCCCGACGGCAGCGCCGATGATCGCGTTCTCGGCCAGCGGCGCGTCGAGCACCCGGTCGGCGCCGAACTCCTCCGCGAAGCCGTCGGTCACCTTGAACGCGCCGCCGAAGGCGCCGATGTCCTCGCCGAAGCAGAACACGGTCTCGTCGCGACGCATCTCCGTCCGCAGCGCGTCGGAGATCGCCTCGAGGTATGTCATCTCGCTGGACGAGGGGACCTGGGAGGGGGGAACCTCAGCCTCGCCTTCGGGCCCCGCGATGGTCTCGACGGCGCTCATCGCGCACCCCCCTCCGGGTAGCGCGACCAGGGCGCGTGCCCGTCCCCCAGCGGTCGCCAATCGTCGGCGAAGACGCCGCTCGCCGCGACCGCCGGATCCGGCATCGGGGAAGCCAGCGCGCGCTCCGCTCCCGCCGCGACCTCGGCCGCGATGCGCTCGCGGAGATCGTCGAGCGCCCCGGGCTCGAAACCGTGCTCGGCCACCAGCAGCTCGCGGTAGCGATCGATCGGGTCGCGGTCGCGCCACTCCGCAAGCGTCTCCTCCGGCACGTAGCCCATGTCGTCGTGGGCGCCGTGGCCGTGCATCCGCATCGTCCGCGCCTCGATCAGGGTCGGGCCGCCGCCGCGCCGCGCGCGCGCCGTCGCTTCGGCGACGGCGGCGAAGACCGCCTCGACGTCGTTTCCGTCAACGGTCACCCCACCGAAGCCGTAGCCGGCCGCGCGCTCGATCGGATCGACCGCGAACTCGAGCTCGTTCGGGGTCGAGTAGGCGAACCCGTTGTTCTCGAGGACGAAGACGACCGGCAGCTCGCGCACCCCGGCGAGGTTCATCGCCTCGTGCCACTGTCCGTTGGCGGTCGAGCCCTCGCCGAAAAAGGTGAGCGCGACGCGCGGCTCCCGCCTGAGCTTGAACGCGAGCGCGATTCCACTGGCGACGAGCGCCATGTCGGGGAGCATCGAGACCATGCCGACGCAGCCGAGGCCGGGGTCGCCGAAGTGCATGTTGCCGTCGCGCCCGCCGGTGACGCCGCCGCTGCGGCCCATGTAGTTGGCGAGGTAGCGCTCCGGCGTCACGCCGCGGACGAAGTGGGCGCCGAGGTCGCGGTGGAGGATGCACATGCGGTCCTCCGGGGCGAGGGCGTACGCGGCGCCGACGCCGATGGCTTCCTGGCCGCAGCCGTCGTAGAACGAGCCGGGGATCCTGCCCTGCCGGTACAGGCTCAGCGCCCGCTCCTCGGCGAGCCGCATCATCAGCATGTAGCCGAGCAGCCGCTCGCGGTCCTCGCCGGTCAGCGTCGTCGCAGCGTCGGGACGCGTGCGCACCTCGCTTGCGCTCATGGGGTCCGCCTTTCGGGGTGGCCGGGAAGTGGGATCTCCACTTCGTCGTGGCCGGTTGCTTCACCGCGATCGTGATCTCCGGTCGCGGCGCCTACGGACTACGGGCTCCGGGGTTCCACCCGGCTCCCTATGTGATGAAGGTCACTATACGACTCGGGCGGGCGGAGGTCGCCCGCCCGGCCGTCAGCTGCCCCTCAGCTGCAGAAGAGCTTCGTCGGCAGGCTGTCGGCGAACGGCGGCTCGCGCTTGATGAAGTCGACGTGGATCCGCCGGTACATGTAGATGTTCGCGCCGACGCAGCGGGTGGGCTTCGGCTTCTTCAGCGTCACCGCGACGGGGTAGTCCTTGATCGTGCCGCCGGCGCAGTCGGGCTTGCAGGTGTTGGCGTGGAGCGTCCCGAAGCCGTGGGAGCGCTTGCCGCCCCAGTCCTGCCAGTCGAAGCCGTTGATGAAGACGTTGCCATCGCCGCAGGTGAGCACGATCCGGTGGGGCTCGACCTTCGGTGAGGTGCAGTTGTTCGGCGCGTAGACCTTGACGCCTCCCGCCGCCGCCGTTGCGGAGAGCGCGAGCGCCGCCACTCCGATCGTCGCCACCATCAGCACCACGCGTCTCATCTCACCCTCCTCGGGTCGGGTCCAACTCGCCGGGAAGTCTCGCAGGCGGCGTTCGCGGGCTGGACGGGTCAGCCGCCGGAGGCCGTCGGCGGAGCTGCGACCGCGTAGGCGAGGAACACCACGCCGCCGGCGAATCGCCGCTCCACCCGCAGCTCGAGGGCCAGCTGCGCGCCCTCGGGAAGCGCGCGCTTGCCGCCGCCGACGATCACCGGCGAGAGGTAGAGCTGCACCTCGTCGACGAGCCCGGCGGCGAAGGCCGCGGCGGCGAGCTCGGCCCCGCCGATGCTGATCGCACCCTCGCTCGCGGCCTTCATCTCCCGGATCGCGTCGGGGAGGAACTCGCGCTCGATCCGCGTGCGCTCGGTCGCGACCTCCTCCAGCGATCGTGAGTAGACGACCTTCTCGGCGCCGAGCCAGATCGCCTTGTAGTCGGCGAGCTCGGCGGGCTCCCCCTCGGTCGGAATCGTCTCCCAGACCGCGAGCGTCTCGTACATGCGGCGGCCGAGGAGCATCGTCGTGACCCCCCGCTGGCGCTCGTTGACGAACGCGTGGACCTCGCGGTCGGGAGCCGCCCACCCGAAGTCGCCGCCGGCGTCCTCGATGTAGCCGTCGAGCGAGCAGAGGGCGGTGTAGACGAGGCGGGCCATCCGGCGCAGGGTATTCGCCTCGTACCCGCCACTAGATAATCGAGGGTGGATGGCGGACGACAAGCTCCCCACGAACAGGGTCCAGCGGCTGGCGCGCTTCGGTGGCACCGCGGCGATGGACAAGCGCCAGCTCGAGGCGGCGGAGCAGATCGTCACCGTGCTCGGTGGGATGAAGGGCGCGGCGATGAAGATCGGCCAGGTCCTCTCCTTTGTCGACCTCGGGATCGTGCCGCCCGAGTACCGGGACCGCTTCCAGGCGAAGCTCGCGACCCTGCGCGACGCGGCGCCCACGGTCAGCTTCGAGCAGATGCGAGCCGTGATCGAGGCCGATCTCGAGAGCCCGATCCGGGAGCTCTTCGCCGACTTCGACCCCGAGCCGATCGCGGCCGCCTCGATTGGGCAGGTCTACCGGGCGTCGCTGCCCGACGGGCGCGAAGTCGCGGTCAAGGTCCAGTACCCGGGGATCAACGACGCCGTCCGCGCCGACATGAAGAACCTCGGCCTGCTGCTGCGGCTGACGAAGACGATGACGCCGCAGCTCGACACCAAGGCGGTCGGCAACGAGATCCGCGAGCGCATCGTCGAGGAGCTCGACTACGAGCTCGAGGCCTCCAACCAACGGACGATGGCCCGCCTCTACGAGGGCCACCCCTTCATCTTCATCCCGCCGGTCGTCACCCAGCTCTGCCGCGAGCGCGTGATCGTCACCGAGCTCGTCGCCGGCGATGGCTTCGAGGTGATGCGCGCCGCCGCCGACGCCGAGCGCGACCGGATCGGCGAGATCGTCTTCCGCTTCTACTTCGGCTCGATGTACCGGCACCGCCGCTTCTCCGGTGATCCGCACCCGGGGAACATGATCCGGCTTGGCGACGGCCGCATCGCCTTCCTCGACTTCGGCCTGTTCAAGACGATCACCCCCGACGTCGCCGAGCTCGAGCTCGCCTGCCAGCGGGCGACGGTGGAGGGACGCGCCGAGGAGCTGCACCGGATGATGAGCGGCGCCGGGTTCCTGCCGCGCGGAGACCGGCTCGACGCCGAGGAGCTGCTGGCGTTCGTCCGCGACGCGATCTGGTGGTACACGACCGACGAGGAGGTGCGGATCGACCAGGACGTCGTCAACCGCGCCTTCATCCAGACGACCGACCCGCGCTCCACCCACTACGCGACCGCCCGCCACCAGGACATCGCCCCCGAGCACCTCTTCGGCCGTCGCCTCGAGCTGCTGACGCTGGCGGTGCTCGGCCAGCTCGAGGCCGAGAACAACTGGCACATGATCGCCCGCGAGTGGATGTACGGCGACGAGCCGGTGACCGATCTCGGGCGGGCGGAGGCCGAGTACCTGGCCGCCTCCTGAGCTACGGTGACCCGATGAGCGGCGAGCGTCGCAAGGTCCTGACGGCGGCCGACGAGCCGGGCCCGGCGGGCTGATCCCACCTGGTCCGGAGCGGACCGGGGCTCTAGGAGACGCTGGAGACCGGCGCCGGTGCGGGGACCAGATCGCGGCCGAACTCGGCGCCGAAGCGCTCCCGGACCGTGGCGGCGAACCCCTCGAGGTCCTGCTCGGCGCCGAGCTCGCGTGACAGCGAGGTCATCCGCGCCGACTCCACCCCGCAGGGGACGATCCACTCGAAGGGCTGCAGGTCGTTGTTGACGTTGATGGCGAGGCCGTGGGAGGCGATGCCGCGGCTGACGTGGATGCCGATCGAACCGATCTTGCGTGCGTCGCCCGGCTCGGCTGCGAGGCGCGGGTCGCGGGCGCCGACCTCGGTCCCCTGCGGTCCGACCACGCCGACCGGGATCGGCGGCGCTCCCGCCGTCCAGACGCCGGTCAGCCCGTCGAAGACCTGCGCCGGGACCCCGTGATGGGCGAGCGCTCCGGTCATCACGTTCTCGAGGGCGCGGACGTAGGCGTGCACGTCGGGCCGCCCGTCGGCGGAGACGCCGGCGATGTCGACGATCGGATAGGCGACGAGCTGCCCGGGCCCGTGGTAGGTGACCTTGCCGCCGCGATCGGTCTCGGCGACCTCGATCCCCTGCATCCGGTACCAGTCCTCGCCCATGCCGAGCTCGCGAGGGTCGGTGCGGCGGCCCTTCGTCAGGACCGGGGGGTGCTCGAGCAGCAGCAGGACGTCGCCGATCTCACCCGCGCGCCGCCGCTCGACGAGGGCGCCCTGAAGCTCCACCGCCTCCCCGTAGGGCACGGTTCCCAGCCAGGTCCAGCCGAGGGGCTCGGGCGAGTGGTCGGCCATGGGAGGAAGTCTGGCAGGAGCGCGGCGCGGTCAGCCGACCTTGCCGCCGCTCCACTCGCGGATCGACTTGCAGCCGTCGTGCTTGAGGGTGATCGAACCCTTGACGACGCCGGGCTTCGTCCAGCGGCCCTTCCAGATCACCTGGACGAACTCGTCCTCGACCGGCGTCTTCTCCTTGAGCTTGAAGCGCCCCGTCGAGGAGATCGGGATGTTGTCGGCGGCGAGCGGCAGGTCGAAGTCGTCGCACTTGTTGTCGTCGGGGTAGTAGATGCCGAGGTAGCCGTCGGTGCGGACGATCTGTCGAGCGGTTCCCGCGCGCGCGACCGTGAAGACACCCACGGAGTAGTTCTTGCTCGAGGCGACCACGGGCGATGCCTGGTAGTCGCCGGCGGCGACCTTCTTGGCCCCGGCGGCGCCGGCGTCGACGGACGAGAGGGCGCCGAGCGCGAGGAGCGCGACGAGCAGTGGGGCTGTTCGGCGGAGCACGCGCGACATCGCGCTCGCCTAGTGGCCGTTGACGCTGAGCTCGGCGCGGCGCTTGATCGAGCGCAGCATCCGGTTGACGACGAGGATGTGGCCGCGGGTGCCGAGCACCGCCGCCTTGTAGAGCTTGCCCTTGCCGGCGGCGAACTGCGCGCGCGTCTCGAGGCGAACGCGGGAGCGCTGGCCGGGCAGCAGGTCGATCCGGAAGACGACCGCGTACTTGGCGTACTTGTGCTCGCCGGCCATCGCCAGCATCACCGGAGCTATCGCGCGGGTCACCGTGAAGCCGGGCAGGGTGCCACCGGGGTGGTGGAGGTCGCCGTGGGCCTCGGTCTCGATGGCGCCGATGCGCTCGCAGTAGCTGTGGGCGAACTTGCTCCCCAGCGCGGACTCGAGCGTCGGAAAGAGGGCCGCAAAGGTGGCCTCCGCCGGCGCCTCGACGTCGATGTAGTGCTCGTCGATCGGCGGCAGCTCCTCCAGCGGCACGTCGATGGTCCGCGGCTTGTGTGGTGCGGCGGCGGGGTGTGTCGCTGATTCCATCGGCGCTGCGCTCGGGGTCACAGAGCTAGGAACACAGGTTCCGTCAGCAAGTCGCGCACCCGCGCGAGGAACTCGGCGCCATCGGCGCCGTAGAGGATGCGGTGGTCGGAGGCAAGCGTCACCGACATCCTGTTGCCGGGCACGATCTCACCGTCCCGGACGACCGGGACCTCCTCGATCGAGCCGACCGCGAGGATCGCCGCCTGCGGCGGGTTGATGACAGCCGAGAAGCTCGTCACTCCATACATACCCAGGTTGGACACGGTGAAGGTTCCACCGGACAGCTCCGGGGGAGTGATCGACCCGTCGCGGACCCGCGCCGCCAGGGCGCGGGTCTCGGTGGCGATCTGCCGCAAGCCCTTGGTGTCGGCGTCGAAGACCGTCGGGACGACGAGCGCGCCCTGGGCGGCGACCGCGACGCCTACGTTGACGCGCGAGTACTCCTCGACCTTGCCGTCGCGGTAGGCGCCGTTGGCGCGGGGGAACTCGCGCAGCGCGATCGCGCAGGCCTTCACGACCATGTCGTTGAAGGAGGGCACGACGTCGCCCTCGCCGGCCGCCGCCTTGATGCGCTTGCGCGCCTCGACCGCGCGGCTCATGTCGATCTCGGTGGTGAGGTAGAAGTGCGGCGCGGTGGCCTTCGACTCCGCCATGCGACGGGCCACGGTCTGCTGCAGCTTCGTCAGCTCGAACGTCTCGGTGGTGCCGCGGGCGGTCTCCGGCTTCTCGGAGGCTCCGGGGGTGGCGGGGGCCTTGGCGGCGGGAGCGGCCGCGGCGGCTGCGCCGGTGGCGGCCGGGGCGGTTCCCCCGGCGGGGGCCTCCTCGACGTCGCGCTTGATGATCCGCCCGCCGGGGCCGGAGCCGCTCAGCGAGGCGAGGTCGACGCCGCGATCGGCGGCGATGCGCCGCGCGATCGGCGAGGCCTTGATGCGCTCGCCCGCACCTTCCGCCGCGGCGGATTCCGCCGAACGTACGTCGCTGGGCGCCATGGGGACCCGTTCCGTACGTTCGGTGGAGGTGGCGTCCTCTCCGGACTCCGACTCCGCGGTTTCGCTTTCGGTGGAGGCGGGGGCGGGGTCGTCGCCGCCGCCCGAGGGAGCTTCGCCCGCGTCGCCGACCTTCGCGATCACCTCGCCGATCGGGAGCGTCGCGCCCTCCTCGGCGAGGATCTCCGTCAGCGTCCCGGCGACGTCGGACTCGTAGACCATGTTCGCCTTGTCGGTCTCGATCTCGACGAGCTCGTCGCCGACCCCGACCTCGTCTCCGACCGCCTTCATCCAGGCGAGGATCGTCCCCTCCTCCATCGAGTCGGAGAGGCGCGGCATGACCACGTCGGCCACTAGCGACTCACCCCGCTCATCTACTTCGCGCCCGCGGTCGTCTCGAGGACGGCGCTGACGACGTGCTCGGGGTGGGGGATCGCGCTCTGCTCGAGGCGCTTGGAGTACGGCATCGGGACGTCGGCGCCGGTGACGCGCTGGATCGGCGCGTCGAGGTAGTCGAAGGCCTGCTCCTGAATCAGAGCCGCGAGGTTCGCGCCGACGCCGCCGTGGGGCCACCCCTCCTCGACGATGACGACGCGGTTCGTCTTCCTCACCGACTCGAGGATCGTGTCGAGATCGAGCGGGCGCAGCGTCCGCGGGTCGATCACGTCGGCCTCGATCCCGTGCTCCTCAGAGAGCGTCTTGGCGGCGCGCTCGGCCTCGTGGGCCATCTTCAGGATGCCGACGATCGTCACGTCGTCGCCCTCTCGCCGCACCGCAGCCTGGCCGAAGGGAAGCGTCAGATCCTCGTCGTCGGGAACCTCCCCGCGCATTCCATACAGCGTCTCGTGCTCGATGAAGACGACCGGGTTGTCGTCGCGGATTGCGCTCTTCAGCAGCGCCTTGCCGTCGGCGGCGGTCGAGGGACAGGCGACGAGGATCCCCGGGATCTGCAGGAACATCGCCTCGAAGGAATGGGAGTGGGTGGGACCGAGCTGGTGGCCCCCACCGCCCGGCATCCGCACGACCATCGGCACGCGGACCTGCCCGTTGAACATGTAGGGGATCGAGGCGGCGTGGTTGATGATCTGGTCGAAGGCCAGGAGCGCGAAGTTGACCGTCATCAGCTCGACGACGGGCCGCATCCCCGCCATCGCCGCCCCGACTCCGGCGCCGACGATCGTGTTCTCCGAGATCGGCGTGTCGCGGACGCGCGCCTCGCCGAACTCCTTCATCAGGCCCTCGGTGACCTTGAAGGCCCCCTCGAAGACGCCGATGTCCTCGCCCATCAGAAAGACCGACTCGTCCCGCTGCATCTCCTCGCGGAGGGCCGCGTTGAGGGCCTCTCGCATGCGCATGGAGGTGGTCCCCGCCATCTAGATCGCGTCCTCCGGCTCGCCGTCCCCGCGGTCCTCCTCGGCGCTCTCGGCGTCCTCGTCGTGGCGCGGGTGCCCGCTGCGCCCCTGCTCGCGGGAGTGGGAGCCGGACCCGTCGTCGTCCTGAGCCTCGTCGGTGGGGCCGCCTTCATCGTCGCCCTCCTCCGCGTAGGCGGCGCCGGCCTCGTGCAGGTCGCGGACCCGCTCGCGCTCGGCCGCCTCGCGCTCGCGCTCGCCGCGGAACGGGTCCGGCGTGCGCTCGTCGACCGCGTACCAGCCGCCGGTCTCCTCGGGGAGCACGTAGAGGTTGTCGTAGAGCGAGTCGAGCGGCGGGTCGGGGGAGGCATCGGCGAACTCGGCCGCCTCGACGACCTGCTCCTCGACCTGAGCGCGGACCTCCTCGAGGAACCCGTCCTCGATCACGCCCTCGTCCACGAGTCGCTTGGCGAAGCTCTCGATCGGATCCTTCTGCCGCCACTCCTCGACCTCGTGCTTGTCCCGGTAGACCTCGGGGTCGGCGGCGGAGTGGCCGCGATAGCGGTAGGTGAAGGCCTCGACCAGCGTCGGGCGCCGGTCCTCGCGCGCCATCCGCAGGTGGTCGGCGACGCACTCGCGGATCGCGATCACGTCCATGCCGTCGACGCGCTCGCCGGGCACGCCCATGCCCTCGGCCTTGTGGGAGAGGTCGGTAACGGCGGAGTGGCGCTCGATCGCGGTCCCCATTCCGTAGAGGTTGTTCTCGACGAGGAAGACGATCGGCAGGGACCAGAGCGCCGCCAGGTTCATCGTCTCGCCGAAGTTGCCGGTGTTGGAGGCGCCGTCGCCGAACATGCAGACGGTCACCTCGTCGGTCCCCTTGAGGTCGGAGGCGAGCGCGAGCCCGGCGGCGATCGGGAGGTTGCCGCCGACGATCCCGTACCCGCCCATGAAGCGGCGCTCGCCGTCGAAGATGTGCATCGAGCCGCCGCGGCCGCGGGCGGTCCCGTCCTCGCGGCCGAAGATCTCGGCCATCACGTTCTTGGGATCGGTGCCGCGAGCGATCGCGTGGCCGTGCGTGCGGTAGGTGCCGATCAGGTAGTCCCGCGGCTCCATCACCGAGGTGGTGCCGACGATCGTCGCCTCCTCGCCGATCGCGAGATGGAGGAACCCGCCGGCCTTGGCGCGCTGGTACTGCCTGCCGGCCTCCTCCTCGAAGCGCCGGATCAGCGTCATCTGCCGCAGCAGCTGCCGGCATGTGTCGGCGTCGGGAAGCGAGCGTCCGCGCGAACTCTCGAGATCCCCTGCCGGGGTCTGAACGGTGCTCGTTTCAGGCTGCTCGGCCAAGTGTCTTCACCATATCCAAGCTCGGCGGTCGGGCACGTGCCGCGCCACCCAGAACCTTCGGCCGCCGTCCAGGCCCTCGCCGGAGACGATCAGGCGGCGCTG
This sequence comes from Solirubrobacterales bacterium, assembly GCA_046330415.1. GTDB lineage: Bacteria > Actinomycetota > Thermoleophilia > Solirubrobacterales > 70-9 > RHKX01. The sequence goes on from JAXLSW010000007.1 coordinate 198,371, forward strand.
ATCGAGCGAGGGTGGGGAGCTAGGAGCGCGCGCGCCGGTAGGCGGCCACGTAGCCCGGCTCATCGATTGCGCTGAGCATCCGCTCGTCCGGGATCGGCTCGCCGGCCACCTCGCGGAGCGGGACCGTCCCCGCCCAGTGGGGAAGCTCGTAGTCCTCGGGCTCGTCGACGGGGCCGCCGGTGCGGACCTTCGCGCTGGCCTCGTCGATCTCCATCCGCAGGACGGCGGTGGCCTTGAGCTCCTGGCTCGTCGGCGCGCGGGAGTCGTCCCAGCGGCCTGGCATGAGCTTCTCGGTGAAGGCGCGCAGCGCCTCGGTCTTGGCGGCCTCCTCCGCAACGGTCTCGGGGCGGCCGAAGAGGACGGCCGAGCGGTAGTTGACGGAGTTGTGGAAGACGGCGCGCGCGAAGACGAGGCCGTCGATGAGCGTCGCGGTCACGCAGACCTCCTTGCGGGCGGCGGTCCGGAAGAGCCTGCTGGCCGAGGATCCGTGCAGGTACAGCGTGGTGCCGACGCGGGCGTGGAGCACCGGGATCACCACCGGGAAGTCACGGTCGTCGACGACGCCGACGTGGCAGACGGTCGCTGCGTCGAGCACCGCATGCACGGTCTCGGCGTCGTAGCGGGCTCGGTCGGGGACGCGGCTGACGCGATGACGGGGACGATCGGGGCGGGCGCTCATCGTGGGTGGATTCTGACTGGCCGCGCGCGGGCCGTGCGGTTAGGTTGCGCGTCAGATGCCGCAGCCGCCGCCCCCTCCACCGCCACCGGGCCGGGTCCCGCCACCGCCACCACCGCCTCCCCAGCCCGGGCAGGGTGATCCGATGCAGCCGGGGAGAGCGCTCCCGCCGCCACCGGCGCCTGAGTCCACGGGTCCCACGTGGGCGCTCGTCGTCGGCGGCATCCTGATCGGGCTGGCCTGCTTCGTCGCGCTCGGCGCCGCCCTGAACCGCGACTACCCGCCCGGCGAGGCGGTCGGGTTCGTGATCGGCGCGCCGCTGTTCCCGTTCCTGCTGATGCTCGGCGGCCGCGCGATCTGGCTGCGGATGCAGAACTCAAGGGCGCCGGTGCTCGACTGGCCCTGGATCATCTTCGGCACCGGGATCATCGCCCTGGTGTTGAGCTTCGCCAACTCCGCGCAGGACGCCGAGGACGACGGCGGCGGGAGTGCGAGCGTCACCGCCGTCAGGGCCGAGCTGCGCTGAACCCCCGCGGGGAGGGCTAGGAGGCCGCCGCGGCTGCGGCGGCGGCGTCCTCGAGGCGGTCGTCTCCCCAGAAGACCTCGTCGCCGACGACGACGCTCGGCACGCCGAAGACGCCGCGGTCAGCGGCGGCGTCGGTCGCCTCGCGGAGTCGGCGCTTGACGCCGTCGCTCGCCGCGGCCTTGGCGATCGCGTTGGGGTGCAGCTCGCAGGCGGCGGCGGCGATCGCGACGTTGTCGGGCTCGGTCAGGTCGCGGCCGCCTGCGAACGCCTGGCGGAAAGCCGCGAGCGCGAAGGAGACGGTGCGGCCGATCGACTTCGCGTAGGTGGCGACGCGCATCGCGTAGAGCGAGTTGCCCGGCCAGGGGTCCGGCCAGCGAACGGGCTGCAGGCCGTAGGCGACGGCCCGGCGCTCGATCTCGGCGATGCCCTCCGGGCGCATCTCGGTCTGCGACCAGGAGCCACGGTCGAACCGCGCGAAGAGGCCGCCGAGCAGGACCGGCTGCCACTCCGGCTGCTCGAGCTCGGCGTCGCTGAAGAGACGGCTGATGCGCTCGGCGCTCAGGTACGAGTAGGGGGAGCCCAGGTCGAAGTAGAACGTGGCGAGGCGTGGCTCGGGATCATCCGCGCGCCCGCCGACGTCGCCGCCCGCCGTCAGGACCTCGATCTCGATCGGGTCCGGGGTGCTCATCCGGGCCACTTACGCGCCGCGGTGGGCGCTACGCGTGGGTCGCCCAGCCGTCGACCGCGCGGGCGGCCTCGGGGATCGCCTCGGAGATCGTCGGGTGCGGGTGGATGATCCGCGCCAGCTCCTGGTAGCCGCCCTCGAGGTCCTTGACGGCGACGAGCTCGGCGATCATGTCGCAGGCACGGTTGCCGGCGATGTGGGCGCCGAGGATCTCCCCGTACTTGGCGTCGACGACGAGCTTGACGAGCCCGTCGCGATCGTCGTAGACGGCGCCGGCCCCGACGCCGCCGAGCTTGAACTTGCCGGTCTTGATCTCGTGGCCCGCCTCCTTGGCCTGCGCCTCGGTGAGCCCGACGCTGGCGACCTGCGGGTGGCAGAAGGTGGCGCCCGCGATCGAGTCGAGGTCGATCGCGTGGACCTTCTGGCCGGCGATCTTCTCGGCCGCGACGATGCCCTCCTCCGACGCCTTGTGCGCGAGCGCGGGCCCGGGGGTGATGTCGCCGATCGCGTAGATGCCCTCGGCGGAGGTCTGCTGGCCGCCGTCGACCTCGATCTTGCCGTTCTCGCCGACCTTGACGCCGGCCGCTTCGAGGTTGAGCGCCTCGACGTCGGGGCCGCGGCCGCCGGCGATGATCAGGTAGTCGACCTCGTGGTCGGCCCCGCCCGCCTTGAACTTCACGGAGCCGTCACCCGGGGTGACGTCCTCGACCTTGGCGCCGGTCAGCACCTCGATCCCCTGCTTCTTGAAGGTGCGCTCGACGACGCGGACGACGTCCTTGTCCTCGGCGGGGAGGATCTGGTCGAGCATCTCGATCAGCTTCACCTCGGCGCCGAAGCGGATGTAGGCGGATGCGATCTCCGAGCCGGACGCGCCGGCGCCGACCACGGCGATGCTCTTCGGGAGCTCGGGCAGCGACCAGGCTCCCCAGGTGTCGAGCACGCGGTCGCCGAACTCGGTGCCGGGGATCGGCAGCGCGACGGAGCCGGTGGCGAGGATCACGTTCTTCGTCTCGTAGACGGTGTCGCCGACCTTGACGTTGCCGTCCTCGGTGAGCGAGCCCTCGCCCTCGATGACGTCGATCTTGTTCTTCTTGAAGAGGCCCGCGACGCCTCCGGTGAGGGTCTTGCGGACCGACTCGCGGCGCTCGTGCAGCTTCGGGAAGTCGATCGAGACGTCCTTGGCGATCACTCCCTGCTCAGCACCGTTCTTGGCCTCGTCGAGGAGCTCGGCGGCGCGGAGGAGCGTCTTCGCCGGGATGCAGGCGTAGTTGAGGCAGCGCCCGCCGACCACGTCGTCGCGCTCGACGACGGCGGTCTTCAGCCCGAGTTGGGCGGCGCGAATCGCCGCCACGTAGCCCCCGGGACCCGTCCCGATCACGATCACGTCATAGGTATCAGCCATGCGCGCGACTCTACCTAAGGACCGGGGGCGCCAAACGGCCGGGCGGCCGCGCGCCGCATCCGATGCCTCGGCGTTCAGGGGTTGTCGGGGTCGCGCGGGGTCGGCATCTGGATCCGGGCCAGCGCCTTGACCGTGAACCAGAAGAGCGCCCCGGTCCCGATCAGGATCGCCGCGGCCGAGAGGGCCTTGAAGACGGTGGTCGCCGCGATCAGCGTCAGGAAGGCGCCGATCATGATGATCGCCATGATCGCCTGGAAGCCGAGCACGGCCCAGTAGCGCGCGCCCCACATCCCCCAGGCCATGACCAGGAAGAGGATCGCGGGGGGGAATACCTGAAAGGCGTTGGGACGCTCGTCGACGTTGCTGTGCTCGACGTCGACCTTCACGCCGGCGGCATAGGCGATGAGGATGCTGAGGGCGATCGCGAGCGAGATCAGCGCCCCGATCGTGACCACGGTCGGGCGCTCTCCCCTCTCGAGTGGCTCGAGCTCGGCGCGGACCCGTTCGTTGCGGACCTCCGAGCGGGTGATGCCGCGCCGGTCGGCCTCGGCGGCGACGTCCTCGATGGTCTCCTCGGGACGGCCATTGGTCGACGGTGTCTCGTGAGCCGCCTCCGGGTGCGCCTCGGCGAGCGCCTCCGCCTCGGCCTCGGCGGCCGCGGGGGAGTAGGGACCTTCGCCGGTGCTCCTGTCCTTGCGCTTGCGCCGCGCCGCGCGCTTGCGGTCGCGGCTGCTCATCGGGCTGTCTCCACGGGCGTTGGGAGCGCGGCTCGAAGCTCACGGGCGACGGCCTCGGGGTCGGGGGCGTCGCGGAGGGCGCGGACGACGACTACGCGGGAGGCTCCCGCCGCGGCGACCTCGCCGATGTTCCCCGCGTCGATCCCGCCGATCGCGAACCAGGGGAGGTCGCCGGCGTTGGCCGCCGCGTGGCGGACGTAATCGAGGCCGGCGGCCGGACGGCCGGGCTTCGTCGGCGTCGCCCAGACGGGACCCACGCTGAGGTGGTCGGGGCGCGCGGCTCCCTGCGCCTCGAGCGCGGCCGCCAGCTGCTCGGGGCCGTGGCTGGAGAGCCCGACGATCGCGCCCTCACCGGCCGCGGCGCGAGCCTCGGCGACCGGGGTGTCGTCCTGGCCGACGTGGACGCCGTCGGCGCCGGCCGCAGCGACGAGATCGGGGCGGTCGTTGAGGATGAAGAGCGCGTCGTGGCGGTCGGCGGCGGTGCGGAAGATCGGCGCCGCGGCGAGGAGCTCGTCGTCGGAGGCATCGTGGTCGCGGAGCTGGACGATGTTGACGCCGCCGCGCAGCGCCGCCTCGAGGGTATGTTCGAGGGCAGCGGGGTCGTCCCCCGCCTCGCATACGAAGTAGAGCTGCGCGCGGGCGAGCTTGTCGAGGCGGGCGGCCACAGGGTGGGAAGGGTAGGCGACCGCGCCCCATCGGGACCGGGGCGGGGGCGGCTGAGGCGGGGTGCTCGTGGCGCTAGGATCCGTTGCGTCAACGGGAGCCGAACGCGATCGGCTGAGAGGGCGGCTGGCGCCGCCGACCGTCCGCACCTGATCCGGGCAATGCCGGCGCAGGGATGGTCGCAACCGCCGCCCTCGGCCCACGAGCGTGGAGGCGATGCAGACGATGTGAGCCCGGCGAGCAGCGGAGGAGCGGGATCTCCTCGTCCCTCGGCGGCGGCGTGATCGGCCTCGGGAGCGCCTGGCAGGCGGCCCGTGCCGGGGATGCGCGTCTGCGTCGTCGAGCCGCCGGTGGGCGCGAGCGAGCGACCGAGGTCGCGGCGGGGATGATCGCGCCCCGGTTGGCGAGGCGCAGTGGGGGGAGGAGGCGCTGCTCGCCGCTGCCGTCGATTCGGCGGGGCACTGGCCGGACTTCGCGGCGGAGATCGAGGCCGACGCGGGGCTCCCGGTTCCCTACCGGCGCTGCGGCTCCTGCACGTGGGGCTCGACCGCGACGAAACGGCCGGGCTGCGGCGACTTCACGACCTTCACGCCCGAGCTCGGCCTCGAGGCGCGGTGGCTGCGGGAGCGAGTGCCGGCAGCTCCGAGCGCAGGGCTGACGACCGCGGTGACCGGCGGCTACGAGGCCTCCCCGGCGAGGCGGAGATCGACACCAGAGCGTTGCTGGTCGCGCTGCGGGCGGCGGCGGTGTCGAGGGGTCGAGCTCCACGAGGGAGAAGTGGCCGGACTCCTGCTCGAGGGCGACCGTTGCGCCGGCGCGCGGCTCGAAGGCGGCCGGGAGCTGCGCGCGCCCCGCACGCTGGCGGCGCTCGGCGCCCGGCTCGGGGGCGAGGTGCTCCCGCCGGAGGTGCGGCCGCCGATCCGGCCGGTGAAGGGGGAGGTGCTGCGGCTGCGCGCCGGTTCGGGCGCCGCTCCCTGCGAGCGGGTGATCGCCAGCGAGCGGGTGTACGTGGTGCCGCGCGCGAGCGGCGATGTGGTGATCGGCGCGACGATGGAGGACCGTGGATTCGACCTGCGGGTCACGGCGGGCGGCGTCCACGAGCTGCTGCGGGAGGCGTACCGGGCGGTCCCCGAGGTCGCGGCCTCGAGCTGCTCGAATGCCGGGCCGGGCTGCGGCCGACGACCCCCGACAACCTGCCGGTGGTCGGCGCGAGCACGATGGCGGGCTGCACCTTGCCGGCGGCCACCACCGCCACGGGATCATGCTCGCGCCCGTCACCGCTGACGCGGTCGCCGCCGAGCTGACCGGGGGAGAGCTGCCGGCTCCGCGGCGGCGATGCGCCCAGGCCGGTTCGCTGCGAGGGCAGGAGGAGACGGCATGAAGGTGGAGATCAGCGGAGACGAGCACGAGCTGGCCGAGGGCGCCAGCGTGCGAGACGCGGCCGAGGCGGTCGGCGTCGAGCCGGGGCGCGGCGTTGCGGTGGCGCTTGACGGCGAGGTGGTGCCACGCGGCGAGCTCGAGGCCGTGGTCCTGCGCGAGGGGCAGCGCGTCGAGGTCGTGGCGGCGATCGGCGGTGGGGCTCCGGAGGGCGACGGGGCGGCGAACGCCATCGAAGCCGCCGCGGCGGCCGACCCCGAACGTTCGAGCTGGGGGGACGCACCTGGGGGTCGCGTCTGATCGTCGGGACCGGGGGTTCCGCTCACACGAGGATCTCGAGGCGGCGCTGCGGGCCTCGGGGACGGGTGTGACCGTCGCGCTGCGGCGCGTCGACCCGCTGGCGCGAGACTCGATCCTCGACGTGATCGACGGCCTCGGGCTGTTCCTGCTTCCCAACACGGCCGGGTGCTTCACCGCCCGCGACGCGGTGCGGACGGCGCAGCTGGCGCGAGAGGCATTCGAGACCGACTGGATCAAGCTCGAGGTGATCGGCGACGACCGGACGCTGCTTCCCGACGCGGTCGAGCTGGTGGACGCCGCCGAGCAGCTCGTCGACGACGGCTTCACGGTTCTGCCCTACACGAGCGATGACCCGGTGCTGGCGCGGCGCCTGGAGGAGATCGGCTGCGCGGCGGTGATGCCGCTTGGCGCTCCGATCGGCTCCGGCGCCGGCGTCCGCAACCCCTACAACATCCGGATCATCGTCGAGCACGCGTCGGTTCCGGTGATCCTCGACGCCGGGATCGGGACGGCATCGGACGCGGCGCTGGCGATGGAGCTCGGCTGCTCGGGGGTGCTGCTCGCGAGCGCTGTGAGCGGGGCGGCCGATCCCGAGCGGATGGCGCGGGCGATGAGGGCCGCCGTGGCGGCGGGCTTCGACGCGCGGCGCGCGGGCAGGATCCCGGAGCGGATCTACGCGCAGGCCTCGACCCCGGAGGAGGGGGTGCCCGAGCTTGGCTGAGGAGCGGGAGGTCGGAGAGGCCGGCGCGGCCGTCGATTCCGACGTTGAGATGGATGCGGCACCGGCTGCGGACGCCGAAGCCGCGAAGCGGCCGGTGCTGTGGCTCGCGCGCCACGGCGAGACGGAGTGGAGCCGCGACGGTCGCCACACCGGGCGCTCCGACATCCCGCTGACTCCGGCGGGCGAGGCGGAGGCGCGCTCGCTGGAGGACCCGATGAGCATCGTCGAGTTCGAGCGCGTGCTGACGAGCCCGCTCTCGCGCGCCGCCGAGACGTGCGAGCTGGCCGGTTTCCGGGACCGGGCAGAACCGCGCGAGGAGCTGCTCGAGTGGGACTACGGCGACTACGAGGGCAGGACGAGCGCGCAGATCCGCGAGGAGCGGCCCGACTGGTTGCTGTGGCGCGACGGTTGTCCAGGCGGCGAGTCGCCGGGCGAGATCGGGGCGCGGGTGGACTCCCTGCTCGGGGAGCTGCTCGACGAGGAGGGCCCGATCGCGATCTTCGCCCACGGCCACGTGCTGCGGGTGCTGGCGGCGCGCTGGATCGGCCTCGGCCCCGAGGGCGGGCGGCTGCTCAAGCTCAACACCGCGACGCTGAGCAGGCTCGGCTGGGAGCACGACTACCGCGTCGTCGAGAGGTGGAACGCCGAGGCCTGAGCCGCGCCGCTGGGCGCACTCGCGCCGCGCCGCTCAGAGCCCGAGGCTGCGCACGCCCGGCTCGTCCCAGCCGAGATGGTGGGCGACCTCATGCCGCACCGTGCGCTGCACCTGCGCCCGCAGCAACCGCGGGTCGTGGCCGAAGTCGCGCGTCAGGGTGTCCTCGTAGATGACGATGTGGTCGGGGTAGACGTCGCGGGCGATCGTGCCGCCGATGTACTGCCCGTAGGCGTGGTGGACGTGGCCCTGGTTGGAGACCGTGACCGGCGTGTCGTGGAGGACGTCGAGGAACTCCTGCGGCAGCTCGTCGAGCGCGTCGATCACGAGCTCGTCGAACTCACTCGGAACCCGGTCAGGAGGCGGCAGCATCGCCAGCCGGTCGCTCCGGTCCACGATCCGCCGGAACTCAGCCTCGGGCATCTCCTCGCCGATCATCCTCACCGTCACCCACGCCATCGCGACGATGATGAGCACCGCCGCCCCGATGATCGTCAGCGTCCCGCCGATCCCCGCCGTCGACGGCGGATCGAGCAGCAGCCAGGCGCACCCGGCGATGAAGGCCGTGAGCCCCGCCGCCCGCAGTGGTCCACCGAACGCCTCGCGCATGCGGTGAGGGTAGAGGGCGGCCGGGGCGGCCCCGACGTCGCAGTCAGGGAAACAGGCGCGGGTGCTCGTCGCGGGGTGGTGTGGCCTCGATCGGATCGACCTCGACCACCTCGATCGAGGTCCACTCCTCGCCGTACTTCGCCATGGCCGGTGGGGACGGAGTGAGTCCTGCCTCGATCTCGCCGTGGCAGTTTGCGCAGACGAGGACGCACTTTCGAGCTTCAGCCCTGAACGCCTCGAGGGACTTGCCGTGGGCCATGTTCACGGCGAAGCTCTTCGTCGTCGGGTCGACGTGGTGGAAATGCAGGCTCGCCATTGAGCGGTCATAACCGCAAATGGCGCACGCACCGCCCCATTCGCTCACGAGGATCCGCTTCACCTTCTGGTGACGACGGGTCACCGCTTCAGCGACGCAGGACTTGCACATCCAGCGCGTCTTGCCGCCCCCCGCGCGGTAGTTGCCGAACTCCACCAACCCGTGGCGCTTGCAGGCACGCAGCGCGACCGGGCGAGTCCGGTTTGGATCAGGAGGTCGTCCCCGTCTACGCATGCTTGACTCTTGACACCCCGAGGCGAATCGCCGCGCCCCTTCTAAGCTTGCCCGGCCCCCGTGGCGAAACTGGTTATCGCGCACGCCTTTTAAGCGTTGAGATTGTGGGTTCGAGTCCCACCGGGGGCACTCGCCTACCCCTCCACCACGCGCCCGCCGACCTCGGCGTAGCCGTCCTCGGCCGGCCTCGCGAAGAGGATCGAGCCCTCGCCCTGGTGCACCTCGATCTCGCGGCGCAGGGTGGCCGCGAGGGGGAGGGCGGCTGAGCCGGTCGCCTCGTCCTCGGTGACGCCGACCTCGGGGACGAAGCAACGCGCGCGGATCAGGCCCGCGGCCTCGTCCACCCAGGCCCATGCGTAGAGGAGCCCGACCCGTGCGACGGGGAGCGCGTCGACCTCCTCGGCCGTCGCGTACTCGCGCAGCTCCCAGGGCGGGCACCACTCCGGCTTCGCCCGCACCCAGGTGACGGCGCCCTCGCGGGTGACGGCGATCTCGCCGGCCGGCGGCCGCAGCACGTCCAGCTCGAGGCCCTCCTGCGCGAGCACCCAGGCGGTGCCGACCGTGGGGTGGCCGGCGAACGGAAGCTCGACCTCGGGGGTGAAGATGCGGTAGACGCCGCGCTCGGCGTCGTCGATGAACACCGTCTCCGAGTAGCCGAGGTGGGTGGCGAGCGCCTGGCGGTCGTCCTCCGGGACGCTCGGACCGTCGCGGACGACGCCGAGCGGGTTTCCGAAGCGGCCGTCCTCGTCGCAGAAGACGCGCGGCACGCGCACTTGGATCTCGGGGGGCTTGGCCATGAGCGCCGATCATCCCGCCTCGCCAACGCCCGTGTCGACAGACCCCCGCACCGGCGTGGCGTCCGCCATGCAGTGGGGAACCTGAGTACGAAATGCCGGACGCATGCTCCCCACTGGCCCCGGCGCCGCACGCAGCGGGCTGCCTCAGTCCAGCATCTTGCACTCAGGCTGCCGACTGCGGGTGGACCTGGCCCGCCCCGTGCGCCGCTAGTGCCGGAAGTGCCGGCGGCCGGTGAAGATCATCGTCACGCCGGCCTCGCGGCAGGCTTCGATGACCTCGTCGTCGCGCTTGGAGCCGCCGGGCTGGACGACCACCGTCGCCCCCGCCTCGATGGCCGCCTGCGGGCCGTCCGCGAAGGGGAAGAAAGCGTCGCTTGCGACCACCGAGCCGCGCAGCTTCGCGTCGGCCTCGTCCTCGAACGCCACATGGCACTTCTCGATCGCCAACCGCACCGAGTCGACCCGGCTCATCTGCCCGGCGCCGATCCCGATCGTCGCCCGGTCCTTGACCATCACGATCGCGTTGGAGCGCACGTGCTTGCAGACCTTCCAGGCGAAGGAGACGTCCGCCCAGGTCTCCTCGCTCGGCTCGTCCCCCGCCTCGACGGTCATGCCGCCGTGGTCGTGGGCCACCGCGTCGATCTCCTGCACGAGTAGACCGCCGCGCACGCGCTTGACCTCGAGCGCCCCCTCCTCGCCGCGTTGCTCGGTGTCCTCGAGGATCCGGATCGCCTGCTTCTGCTGGAGGATCTCCATCGCGTCGCCCTCGTAGCCGGGGGCGATCAGCACCTCGACGAAGTTCTCGTGCAGCCGCTGCGCCAGCGCCTCGTCGATCGGCCGGTTCAGCGCGATCACGCCCCCGTAGGCCGACAGCGGATCGCACGCCAGCGCCTTCTCGTAGGCCTCCAGCGCGCTTGCACCCTCCGCGGCTCCACACGGGTTGTTGTGCTTGACGATCACGCACGCCGGCCCCTCGAGGTCGCTGAGCAGGTTGCGCGCCGAGTCGAGGTCGAGGACGTTGTTGAACGAGAGGTCCTTCCCGTGCCGCTTCGACACCCGGCTGAGGATGTGGGTCCGCCCGCCCGCCTGCGTGTAGAGCGCCGCCCGCTGGTGGGGGTTCTCGCCGTAGGAGAGGTCGAGGAACTTCTCCATCGAGAAGGTCAGGTGCTGGGGGAAGTCCTCGTAGCGGGCGCCGAACCAGCGCGAGATCGCGGCGTCGTAGCGCGCCGTGTAGGCGAAGGCCTCGTTCGCGAGCCAGTGCCGCGTCCCGGCGGACAGCTCACCGCCGCTCTCCTCGAGCTCGGCGAGGATCGCGTCGTAGCTCTCGGGCTTGACGACTACGGCCACGTAGCGGTGGTTCTTGGCGGCCGCCCGGATCATCGTCGGCCCACCGATGTCGATGTTCTCGATCACCGCCGCGTCGCTTGCGTCCAGCCGCGAGGCCGTGCGCTCGAAGGGGTAGAGGTTGGTGCAGACGAGGTCGATCGTCTCGATCCCCTCGCGCTCCAGCGTCTCCGCGTGCTCGGGGTCCTCGCGCACCGCCAGGAGCCCCGCGTGGAGCCGCGGGTGGAGCGTCTTCACGCGCCCGCCGAGGATCTCCGGCGCCCCGGTCAGGTCCTCGACGCTGCGCACGTCGATCCCCGCCTCGGCCAGCTCCCGGGCGGTTCCCCCGGTGGAGACGATCTCGACGCCGAGCCGCTGCAGCCCGACGGCGAAGTCGGCGAGCCGCGCTCTTGTCGGAGACCGACAGCAGCGCCCGCCTGATCTTCAGCGGCCCCGGCTCGGTCTCGAGCACCGGGTTGGAGGCGATCGTCCCGGTCCCCGCTCACTCGCCCTCGATCCTCACCAGGCGCGGGTTCTCAGCGTCGATCGACACCCTGCGGCGGCGATCAGCTCGACCGCCAATGGGGCAGACGGTGCTCGACGGCGTGGATCTCGTCCATGACCTCATCCATCGGGCGAGTGTATGTGAGCTCGACGGACTCCTGCAGGAGGATCGGTCCGGTGTCGACGCCCTCGTCGACGAAGTGCACCGTCACCCCCGTCACCCGCACCCCGTGCGCCACCGCCCGCCCCACCGCGTCGAGCCCGGGGAACGACGGCAGCAGCGCCGGATGGACGTTGACGATCCGGTTCGGGAAGCTGCGGATGAACTCCACCGACAGCAGCTGCATGTAGCCGGCGAGGACGACCAGCTCGACGCCGAGCCCCTCGAGCCACGCGGCGATCGCGAGGTCGCGCTCCGTCCGGTCGGAGTAGTCGGCGCGAGGGAACACCGACGCAGCCACCTCCGCGCCCGCGGCCCGCTCGAGCGCCCGCGCGTCCGGCTTGTCGGAGGCGACGCCGACGAGCTCGATCGTCCCGCGCGCGTGCGGCCCGTCGAGCAGCGCCTGCAGGTTCGAGCCGTTGCCGGAGGCGAGGACGGCGACCCGCAGAGCCCCGTCGCCGCTCACTTCCTCAAGGGGACCGGGACCCCCAGGCGCCGGCAGCCCTTCAACGGCCGCCGGCCGGCACGGTCGCGAGCTGCTCGAGCGCGAACTTCCCGCCATTGCCCTCGCCTAGCGGGTAGCGCCCGGTGAAGCAGGCGTCGCAGTGGTCCTCGGCGTGGCGTGCCGACCCGCCTCGTAGACGCCGTCGAGGGAGATGTAGGCGAGCGAGTCGGCGCCGACGTGGTCGGCGATCTCGTCGATGGTGCGCTCGTGGGCCACCATCTCCTCGCGCGTCGACATGTCGACGCCGTAGTGGCAGGAAAGCGGATCGGCGGCGCCGAGATCCGCAGGTGCACCTCGAGCGCACCCGCGTCGCGGAGCATCCCGACGATCTGCCGGGTCGTGTTGCCGCGCACGATCGAATCGTCGACGACGACCAGGCGCTTGCCCTCGACGATCTCGGGCAGCGGGTTGAACTTCATCTTCAGCCCGTGCTTGCGCAGCTCCTGCCCCGGCTGGATGAAGGTGCGGGCCACGTAGCGGTTCTTGATCAGCCCGTCGTCCTTGGGGATCCCCGACGCCCGCGAGAACCCGGCCGCGGCGGGGTTGCCGGAGTCGGGCACCGAGATCACGAGATCCGCGTCGACGGGAGCCTCCCGCCAGAGGATCTCGCCCATCTTGCCGCGCACCTGCTGCAGCACCCGGCCCTCGAGCCGGGAGTCGGGGCGGGAGAAGTAGATGTGCTCGAAGACGCAGTGAGCGATCCGGGTGGAGCGCACGGCCTGGCGCACCTCGAGCCCGCGCTCGCTCAGCGAGAGCATCTCGCCGGGCTGCACCTCGCGGACGAGCTTGGCGCCGACGATGTCGAAGGCGCAGCTCTCCGAGGCGACCAGGAAGTCGTCGCCGAGCCGGCCCAGCGAGAGCGGCCGCACGCCGTTGGGGTCGCGGAAGGCGACGATCCCGTCGGGGGTCATCACCACGGTCGAGTAGGCGCCCTCGAGCTTCGGCATCGTCGCCTCGACCGCGTCCTCGATCCGCTTCTCCGGGGAGGAGGACAGCAGCGCGGCGATGATCTCCGAGTCGGAGGTGCCGCGGAACTCGATGCCGCGCTCGCGCAGCTCCGCGAACAGCTCGACCGCGTTGGTCAGGTTGCCGTTGTGGGCGAGCGCCACCTCACGGCCGTCGTCGCGCCAGACGGGCTGGGTGTTCTCCCAGGCGCCGCCGCCGGTGGTCGAGTAGCGGACGTGCCCGATCGCCATGTCACCGGCGAGCCCCTGCAGCTTCTCCTCGTCGAAGACCTGGGAGACGAGCCCGAGGTCGCGCAGGGTCATGATCATCCCGCCCTCGCTGGTCGCGATCCCCGCCGACTCCTGGCCGCGGTGCTGCAGCGCGAACAGGCCGAAGTAGGCGAGGCGGGCGACGTCGTGGCCCGGCGCGTAGACGCCGAAGACGCCGCACTCGTCGCGCGGTCCGTCGCGGTCTTCGAGAAGCCGCTCGGTCAAGGAAGCAAGGTGCCTTCCGGAATCGGGAGATCGGGACGGCAGGCCGCCCGTGGCCTGCAGGGGAAGGCTAGCAGCGGGTCAACCCCGCTCCGGGGTGCGAAGAAGCCTCAGTTTGCGGCGATCGGGGCCGCCGTGCTGCGGTAGAGCACGTGGGGTCGCAGCGCGTGGCCCGGCTCGATCAGCGGGTGCTCGAAGTCGCCGCCGGGATCACGGCTCATGCCGAGCCGCTCCATGACCGCGATGGAAGGGAGGTTGGGAAACGACGTGAAGGAGACCACCTCGTCCACCCCGAGCCCGTCCGCCGCGAACGCGTAGTCGAGCGACGCCCGCCCGGCCTCCGTCGCGTATCCGCGTCCCCACGCCCAGCGGGCGAGCCGCCAGCCCACCTCCACAGCGGGAGCGAACGGCATCTGCTCCGGGACCCGGGCGAGCCCGACGAACCCAGCGAAGCGCCCGCGTCTTCACCCTCGCCCAGCTCGACCGCCCACAGCCCCCAGCCGTGCTCCGCGATGAACGCGCCGAGCTTGTCGGCGAGCTCGTCGCTCTCGCCCCGCGGCAGCGTCCCCGGGAAGTGGCGCATCACCTCCGGGTCGGCGTTCATCGCCGCGAAGGGCTCGCGGTCGGAGTCGCGCCAGCCCCGCAGCAGCAGGCGCTCGGTGCGAATGCCGTCCGCCGAGCTCATCCGCGCTCCGCGGCCGTCGTCACTCGCCGTCGAAGGAGAAGCCGGGCTCGTACAGCCTGATCGTCTCGACGAAGCGCCCGACCTCGATGTACATCGTCGCCTCGTCGTCGGCGAACTTGTAGAGGAGGTCGTTGCCGGGGTCGACGGTGGTCGCGTCGGGATAAGCCTTCTTCACTTCCTTGGCCGTGCTCTTCAGCCGGATGCCCTCGGGGGTGTGGAACTTCGTGATCGAGCGGCGGATCGGTCGCTTCCCGTCGACGAAGAAGGGCGACCAGCCGATCGTGGCGGCGGAGACGACACCGCCCTCGAACGAGACGTTGGCGTAGCCCTTGTTGAGGGCCGTCTTGTTACTGCCCCAGCGGCAGAAGCTCTTCCCGCACTTGGCGTCGTCGCCCCACTGCTCGAAGACCTCCTCCTGCGTCATCCCGAGGGTGATGCCACCGAGTGAGCCCGGGATCTCGATCTTCGTCGTCTGCGGCTCGGGCAGCGGGTACTTCGGCTCGCCCTTGCCGGCCGAGGCGGCCGCCGGCAGCAGGAGGGACGCCACGAGGGTCGCGGCCAGGAGGAGGAAACGGACGGGCGAGACGTGCTTGCTGAAGCTCATGCGGTGAACCTAACCGCCGCTCCGCTGCCCGTGGGCCTCACCTTGGGTGCGGGCAGCCACACCCCGCCAGAGGCGGGTCAGCCGTGGGCGGCTTCCATGCGCTCGCCGAGCGAGCTCCAAGCGGAGTCCGCCGCCGCCACCGTGACCGACAGCGCGGCCTCCGCGCAGACGATCTCGATCGACTCCCCGCCGGCCTCACCCACCCGGATCGCCATGCCTTCGCGAGCGAGCCGCTCGAGCTCGCGCTCCTCGCCGGCGACGACGAAGCCGCCGGGCCCCTCGCCGAAGAGCCACTCCTCGGGCTCGCCGCCGCGCTCGGAGTGGAGGCCACCGAGGTCGGCGCTGAGCCCGACGCCACCGGCGATCGCACACTCGGCGAGCGCGCAGGCGAGGCCGCCGTCGCTGATGTCGTGTGCGACGCGGAGCCGTCCCGCCCGGACCGCCACCCGCACGTTCTCGATGGCCGCGCGGACGGACTCGAGCTCGAACTCGCCGAGGCCGAAACCGAGCTCACCGCGGCGCTTGGCCAGCTCCGAGCCGGCGACGTCGGGCTTGAACGGCCCCATCACCGCGATCGAGTCGCCCTCGCGAAGCGCCACGCCCGCGGTGGTGCCGGGATCCGGGAGCTCGCCCACCATCGCCACCACGGGCGTCGGGTAGATCGGCCCGAGGTCGGTCTCGTTGTAGAGGGAGACGTTGCCGCCGACGACCGGGACGCCGAGCGCCTCGCAGGCGTCCGCGAGGCCCTGCACCGAGCGGTCGAGCTGCCAGGCGACCGTCGGCTTCTCCGGGTTGCCGAAGTTGAGGCAGTTGGTCAGGCCGAGCGGCTCGGCGCCGACGCAGGCGAGGTTCTGCGCGCACTCGAGCACCGCCTCGACCGTCCCCGCGTAGGGATCGCAGGCGACGCGGCGGCCGTTGCCGTCGATCGAGACGCCGATGCCGACGCCCGCCTGCGGGATCTGCAGGACGGCCGCGTCGGCCTGCTCGGGGCGGCGCACGGTCCGCGACTGCACGATCGGGTCGTACTGCTCGAAGATCCAGCGCTTGGAGGCGACGGTCGGCGCCGCGAGCAGCTTGAGCAGGACCGCGCCGGGATCGCTCGCCGGATCGGCCTGCAGCGTCGCCTCGTTCGGGTAGGGCCACGCCTCCGGCTCGCCGGGCTCGATGTCGTAGAGCGGGCAGTCGTCGACGAGCAGCGACACGGGCATGTCGCCGACCTGCTCGGAGCCGTCGAAGATCCGCATGTGGCCGCCCTCGGTGACGGCGCCGATCACCGTGCCGCCGGTCTCCCACTTCGCGCACACCTCGAGCACCGCGTCGACCTGCTCGGGCTCGACGACCGCCAGCATCCGCTCCTGCGACTCCGAGACCATCACCTCGAACGGCTCGAGGTCGGGGTTGCGCAGCGGGACCTTGGAGACGTCGATGTCGATCCCGACGCCGCCCGCCGAGGCCATCTCGCTCGCTGAGGAGGTGAGGCCCGCGGCGCCGAGGTCCTGCAGCGAGACGAGCAGGTCCTTCTCGAGCAGCTCGAGGCAGCACTCCATGACCTTCTTCTCCTCGAAGGGGTCTCCGATCTGGACGGTCGGGCGCTTGTCCTCGCTGTCCTCGAGCTCGGCCGAGGCGAGCACCGAGGCGCCGCCGATCCCGTCTCGTCCGGTCGTCGCCCCCATCAGGACGATGACGTTGCCGACCCCCGCGGCCGCCGCCCGCACCATCGAGTCGGTCCGGGCGAGGCCGACGCACATCGCGTTGATCAGGCAGTTCTGCTCGTAGGGAGGCTCGAAGGCGATCTCGCCGCCGATCGTCGGCACCCCGATCGAGTTGCCGTAGTGGCCGATCCCGGCGACGGCGTGCTCGAGCAGGTAGCGGGAGCGGGGGGAGTCGAGCTCGCCGAAGCGCAGGGAGTCGAGTACCGCGATCGGCCGGGCTCCCAGCGCGAAGACGTCGCGGAGGATCCCGCCCACGCCCGTCGCCGCGCCCTGGAAGGGCTCGACCGCGCTCGGGTGGTTGTGGGATTCGACCTTGAAGGCGACCGACCAGCCCTCGCCGATGTCGACGGCGCCGGCGTTCTCGCCGGGACCCATGACGACGCGCGGACCCTCGGTGGGGAGCTTCCGCAGCAGCTTCTTGGAGTGCTTGTAGGCGCAGTGCTCGGACCAGAGGAGCGAGAACATCGCCAGCTCGACGTCGTTGGGCTCCTTGTCGAGCCCGGCGACGATCAGCTCGTACTCGCGATCGGTGAGGCCGAGCTCGCGGTGCTTCGGCTGGGCTTCTGCGCTCACCGCGTCCATTCAACTAGGCCGCGGCGCGGAAGGGCGGCGCGGCGACTGCATCGGCGGGGAAGGGTCCCCACTGGGAGCGCCCACCCGTCACAATCAGGCTCATCCGCACAGGGATCGCTCTCATCTTCGCGGCGCTCGTCGTCGGCGCCGGTGCCGCTTTGGCGCTCGCCTCGCTTCAGGGCGCCGAGGCCGAGCCCGCCCCCGCGGCGACGGTCGCGGAGACGACGACCGAGGAGTTCCCGGCCGACGAGATCCAGTACGAGTCGGCTCCGCCCGAGAAGGCCAAGGCCGCTCGCGAGCAGGTCTCCGACGAGCTCGCCGAGGCGAGGCGGCTCGAGCGGCAGGCGGACATCCAGCCCGGTCCCAACGGGATGATGCCCGCGAGCGCCGGGGACAACGGCACCTACGACGCGCCCCCGGAGCGGAGGCACCGGATCACCACAGCGAGCATGGCCGGCGAGGACGGCTGGACGCTCGAGAACAGCGCGATCCTGATCGGCCGCAAGGCGATCGCGCCCCCCGCCGCTCCCGAGCAGGTCCAGCTCGCGATCGACGCCGCCAACGCCATCGTCGGCTACCCCTACGTCTGGGGCGGCGGTCACGGCTCGTGGAGCGACACCGGCTATGACTGCTCCGGCGCGGTCAGCTACGCGCTCGGGGGTGCCGGGCTGCTCTCGGCGCCGGTCAACTCGAGCACGCTGATGGACTGGGGCGAGCCGGGACCGGGGAAGTGGATCACCGTCTACGCGAACGCCGGACACACCTACGTCGTGATCGCCGGGCTGCGGTTCGACACCGTCGGCCAGCAGCGCGGGACGGGCCCGAAGTGGCACGCCGAGGAGCCGTACCCCCAGGGCTACACCCTCCGCCACCCAGCCGGCCTCTGAGCCTGGCGGGGCGCGAAACGAGAAGGGGCGGCCCGCCTGCGCGGACCGCCCCATTCCAGGCCTCAGATCAGGGTCGACCTAGAAGTCGTGGCACTTGACCCCGAAGACGTTGATGCGGAGCTGCCGGTCCTTGATCGCCTGCACGGAGATCTTGAAGTCGCAGATGTCCTTGGCTCCCTTGCCGTAGAGCCCGTCGCAGTCGACGCGGTACTGCGTCTTCGACTCGCACTTCTTGACGCGCACACCGCGGCAGTTGTGCGAGCGGCAGTAGGCGTGCATGTACTTCTTGGCGGCACGCTTGCCCTCGGCGATCCCGATCGGCGTCGGCGGACCGGCGGACGCGTAGTTCGGCATCAGCATCAGGGCGCCGACGACCAAGGCGACCATCAAGGCGGTGAACTTCTTCACGGGAGCTCTCCTTAGCTTTTTCGCCCCACGGGTCCGATCCTGACGCCGGCCCGTTCCGCGATGGGCGAGGTGGACAGCGGCCAGCCTATTCCCAATTGCAACCAACGGCAACGGGGTTCCGATGCTGCGGCTCAGACCGGCTGCTTGGCGGCGGTGCCGTAGCCGAGCTCGGTCAGCATCTCGGCGGCGGGCTCCTCGAAGGCGGTGAGCTGCTCGGGGGTGAGCCGCTCGCGCCAGCCGCCGACGGCGCCGAGGCCGGCCTCGAGCTCAGCCCGCTCGGGCGGATCGACCATCGCCGGGTCGAACTCGAGCTCGAGCAGCTCGCAGAGGCCGCGCAGCGTCCCCTCCGGATCGGCGATCAGGTCCTCGTAGCGGACCTCGGTGTAGTGCTCCATCAGGTGCTCCTGCTGGCGAGCCGAGCGCACCTTCTTCTCCCAGCGCTGCCCGGTCGCCAGCGCCGAGCCGACGTCGATCTCGCCGGGCTTGGCGGCGAGCGTGTCGCGGCCGTCGCGGATCACGTGGATGAAGCGAGCCTCGAAGAGCGCGCGCTGCAGGCGCCGTTCGCGCTTCAGGTAGGAGGGCGTCTCGTCTCCCCAGCGCGGCTTGCCGGCGGCTTCGGCGGCCGCCTCGTAGAAGGTGCGGAGGACCGTGGCGGCCTTGAGCGAGTCGAGCTCCTCGAGGCGCCTGCGCATCTCGTCCTCGGTGACGCCGTGAGCCTCGAGTGGCCCGGCGGCCGACATCACCTTGATCGTGCGCTCGACGGTCATCGGCTCGGAGCGGATCATCTCCGCGAGCTGTGGCGCAAAGCCGGTCTCGCTCAGCATCACCAGGTCCGGGTGGACCCCGAGCATCGCCCGCAGCAGGGTCGTCCCCGAGCGCGAGGCACCGATCAGGAACGGGGCCGGGTCACGCCTCTCCGCCGGCTCGCGGACCCCGGTCGCGTGGGCGGCGACGTTGGCCACGCGGCGCAGGGGCCGCGGCATCCGCATGCCGCGCCGCGGCGTGTGGACCTCGCCGGTGTCGGGCTGGTCGAGCTCGTAGCCGAGGTCGGCGAGCAGATCGCCGGCCAGCGACTCGTAGGAAGCGCGGTCCTCCGGGGACATCCTGTGCCTCCAGGTCCCGATCAGGTCGGGGTTCGGCGGCTCGAAGGTCTTGGCGTGGCTGGCGAGCCGCTTCTCGGCGGCCTGCGGGGCGCCGTGGGCGCGGGGGAGGGCGCGCGCCTTCTCCTGCAGCCGCTTCTCGGCGGTCTCGTGGTAGCCGAGCATGGCCGGCTCGAACGGAAGCTCGACGAACTCGCAGATCCGCCGCAGCTCGCGCTCGGTGTGGAGGACGAGGTCCTCGAACTTGACCTCCATGTAGAAGCCGAGGTAGGGCTGCTGGGCGCGACCGCGGAGGACCCGGCTGCGCCACTTCTCAGCTGCTGCCTCGATCGACTGCGGCCCCCAGTCCTGCTTCAGCACCGACAGCGCGACGTCGCGCCCGTCGCGGATCAGGTGGATGAAGCGGGCCTCCGGCAGGTAGACCTGGATCTCCCGCATCGACTTCACGTATCCCGGCGTCTTGTCGCCCCAGTGCGCGTCCGGCTTGCCGAGCTTCGTCGCGTAGAGGCGGTAGAACGCCCGCACCGCCGCGGGCCCGGTCAGCGGGTCGAGCTCGGCCCACGCCGCGTCGAGCTCCTCCGGCTCGAGCTGGAAGTCGCCCCAGCGGCGGTGGCTCGTCATCAGCTCGAGCATCTGCTCGCGGCTAGCGCCGTGCTTGTCGCGGGCGGCGACGAGCTCGGGGATGAAGTGGGTCTCCGATGGGATCGCGAGCTGCGGGTGCGCGTCAAGCATCAGCCGCAGCAGCGTCGTTCCCGACCTGGTCGCGCCGACCACGAACGGCGCCGGAGCCGGCGCCGTCTTGGCGCGCTTGACCGCGAGGCGGCGGCTGTTCCAGCCCGCCGTCCGGTTGAGGAGCTCGCGGCGCAGCTTCACGATCCCGGCTCCGGCGGCACGCTCGATCAACGCGGCGTAGTCCGTCACCGTCCGCGACCAGCTCAGCTCCTCGCGGCTCGCTCGAGCGCCGTCGGCGAGGCGCGCCCGCTCGGCAGGGTCGGCGAGCCGCTCGATCGCCGCGGTCATCGCCGGGACGTCGGGGCGCATCGAGGGGATGCCCGACGGCGCGTCGTCGTCGTGGACGTCGGGGATGAGGAGCCCGTTGACGCCGTCGCGCACCACCTCGTTCATCGGCGGGCTGTCGTGGTGGATCTGCGGCATCTCGAAGGCGACCGCCTCGTAGAGGAAGAGGCCGAGGCCCTCCCAGCGGCTCGGGCCGAGGCAGACGTCGCAGCCGGCGAAGAGGCGCAGGTGCTCGGTGGTCTCCATGTCGTCGATCACGAGCTCGATCCGCGGATCATCGGCGGCCGCCTTCTCCAGGTACTTCATGCGGCGCTCGAGCTGCGCCTTGAAGATCAGCCGGAGGTTGTCTCCGCGCGCCGCCTGGAACGCCTCAACGACCTCCTTGTGGGGCTTGCGCGGCCCGAGCAGCGCGCCCGGGAAGTAGAACCTCACGAACTCGTCGCGGTCGCGCGGCGCGGCGGCGCGGGCGTCCGCGGCCGCCTCGAGCAGCTCCTTGTGCAGGCCCCACTGCACGTAGGGCGAGTCGATCCCGAAGCTCGCGTAGCGCTCCTGCTCGCAGCGGGTCATCGAGTAGAGGACGTCGTAGGCGCGCTTCGCCGGCTCGGCGTCCTCGGGGCTGAACATCTCCCAGACGAAGCGGCCCACCGTCTTCACACCCTGCTCGCGCAGCCGCGCGATCTCCTCGTGCTGGTAGCAGTTGTCCCAGTGCACGATCTCGATCCCGTTGTCGGCGATCCAGCGCTCGTACTCCTCCATCGGGACCTCCCAGTCGGAGGCCTCGGTGACGCCGGGCTGGTCCCAGACGCCGGTGCGGTCCACGTGCGCGGCCATCGGTCCCTTGTCACGCGTGGGGCGGGCGAGGATGAACGTCTCGTGCCCCGCTTCCTCGAGGGCATCGCGGATGTAGCGGGAGACGAACGCCTGCCCGCGGTTGAACCACTTGGTGACGATCCCGACCTTCATGCGGAGGCTCCCGTCCCGGCACCAAGTTCATATCCCAGCTCTTCGAGCATCTCGCCGGCAACGCCCTCGTATGCGGCGAGGTCCTCCGGCGCCATCTGCGTCCGCCACTTGTCGAGCTTGCTCGGGTCCGGCGGCTTCGTCGTCGGCGCGTGGTTGTCGATTCGGTAGCCGGCCTCCTGAGTGGCGTGCGCCCCGTCCTGGCGCAGCTCGCCGGCCATCTCGGTCAGCCGTTCGGCGGCGCGCTCGTGGTAGCTGAGCATCCCCTCGTCCCAATCGAGCTCGACGAACTCGCAGATCCGTCGCAGCGTCGCCTCCGGCTCGCGGACGAGGTCCTCGTAGCGGGCCTCGACGTAGCGGGGCCCCTTCAGGGAGGAGGCCTGATCGCGCGCCTTGCGGATTCGCTTGACCCAGCGCGCCGCCTGCTCGGCGGGCGGGGGCTGCTCGTTGAGCGCGCGGGCGCTCTGCGAGAGAGCGACGTCGCGGCCGTCGCGGATCAGGTGGATGAAGCGGGACTCCGGCAGCGTGCGGCCGATGCGCTGGATCGAGAGCATGTAGGCGGGCGTCTTGTCGCCCCAGCGCGGCTTGCCCTGGCGCTCGGCGTAGGCGGTGAAGAAGGCGCGGACGACGTCAGCCGCGTCGGTCCCGCCGCTCGCCTCGATCCGCTCGCGCATCTCATCGGCTGGGATCCCGAAGTCGTTCCAGGTGCGGTTGTCCGTGAACGCCGCGAGGACGGCGCCGGTCCCCTCCTCGGCGCGGACGGCCTTGATGACGTCGGGGACGAAGTGGGTCTCGGGCGGGATCGCGAGCTCGCGGTGAGCGTCGAGCATCATCCGCAGCAGCGTCGTTCCCGAGCGCGTCAACCCGACGACGAACGGCGCCGGCGCCCACGCCCCGTCCTCGCCGCGCTTGCGCCCGATCATGCCCCGTTCTCGCTGGCCGCGGCCGGCTCGCCGATCACCTCGTAGCCGAGCTCGAGCAGGAGCGGGGTGGCGGCTCCCTCGAACGCGGCGATGTCGGCGGGGGACATGTCCTCCTTCCAGCGCGCGAGACGGCTCGGGTCCGGCGGCTTGGAGGTGAGCACGTGCGCTTCCTTGCGGTGATCGGCGGGGCGCAGCGGCTTGCCGTCCTCACCGGGGAGATCGCGATGCATCTCCGACAGCCGCTCCTCGGCGCGCTCGTAGTAGCGAAGCATCGAGTCGTCCCACGGGAGCTCGATGAAGTCGGCGATGCGGCGCAGTTGCGTCTCGGTGTCGCGGACGAGCTCCTCGTACTGGACCTCCAGGTACTCGAGGTCGGCGCCGTCGCGGCGGGCGTCCTCGATCTTGCGCACCCAGCGCTCGGCCACCGTCGACATCGGCGGCGGCTCCTTGAGCACGCGCTTGAAGCGGGAGAGGGCGGCGTCGCGGCCGTCGCGGATCATGTGGATGAAGCGCGCCTCGGGGATCCAGTTCTCGATCTGCTTCATGCGCTTGACGTAGTTCGGCGTCTTGTCGCCCCAGCGCGGCTTGCCCTCGCGCTCGGCGTAGAGCTCGAAGAAGGCCCGGATCGTCGTCTCGGGGTCGATCCGGTCGAGCGCGCAGTAGCGCTCGAGGAGCTGGGCGGAGTCGAGGTTGAAGTCGCCCCACTGGCGGTGGCCGGTGACGATCGCGTGCGCCTCCTCGCAGGTGATCCCGCGCTTGCGGGTCGCCTTGATCAGGGAGGGGACGAAGTGCGTCTCCGGCGGGATCGCGAGGTCGGGGTGCGCATCGAGCATCAGCCGCAGCAGCGTGGTGCCCGAGCGGGTGACGCCGACGATGAACGGGACCGGGGGACCCTGCGGCTTGCGGTTGCGGCCGAACGGGTTCCTCACGAGCTCGCCTCCTCCTCGGCGGCCGGCGCCTCGGCCTCGGTCGCGGCGGGCGTCGCCTCCTCGGCGGCCGGCGCCTCGGCCTCGGTCGCGGCGGGCGTCGCCTCCTCGGCCGCCCGCGGCTCGGTGCCGGGACCGTCGCCGGTCGCGTAGCCGAGCTCGCGCAGCAGATCGCCGGCGATCGACTCGAACAGCTCGCGGTCGGCGCGGTCCATCTGCTCGCGCCAACGGGAGACGCGGCGCGGGTCCGGCGCCTCGGTGGTGCGGGCGTGGGTCATCATCCGCCGCTCGACGCTGAGCACGGTGCGCTTGCCCGAGTCGGGGAGCTCGCGCTTCATCTCCTCGAGCCGCTCGGCGGAGTGCTGGTGGTAGTCGAGCACCGCGTCGTCCCAGGGGAGCGCGAAGAAGTCGAGGATCTCGCGCAGGGTCGGCTCGGTCTCGAGGATCAGCGCCTCGTAGCGGATCTCCTTGTAGTGGCTGAGGCGCTTGGCCTGGGCGCGGGCGCGGGTGATCCGGCGGACCCAACGCTCGGCGATCTTGTCGATCGGGTGCTCCTTGGTGGCGCGATCGCGGATGGAGAGCGCGACGTCGCGGCCGTCGCGGATCACGTGCACGAAACGGGCCTCGGGAAGCGCCGACTGGATCGCCCTCATGCTCTTGACGTAGATCGGCGTCTTCTCTCCCCAGCGCGGCTTGCCGATCCGCTCGGCGTACGCCTCGTAGAACTCGCGCAGCGCGCCGCCGGCGGTGAGCGGGTCGAGCGCCTTGAAGCGCGCGAGCAGATCCTCCTCGGAGAGCCCGAAATCACCCCACTCGCGCTGGGAGGTGATGGTCGCCAGCAGATGCTCGGCGTCGGTCGCGCCGTCCTCGGCGGTTTCGATCAGCTCCGGGACGAAATGTGTCTCCGGCGGGATCGTCAGCTCGGGGTGGGCGTCGAGCATCATCCGCAGCAGCGTCGTGCCGGAGCGGTTGACGCCGACGACGAAGGGAGCGGGCACGCGACCTTCACCGTCTTCGCGGCTACCGGGACCCCAGATTCGCTTCAAGCTTCGTGATGACATGACATGCGGGGGAAGCGCCTCCGCCGGGGTGAAGTCGGCGAGTGCACCTGCCGCGGCGTTGGCGTAGCTGGCACGGGGGCCGCGGGCGACGGCTGATTGTAAAGGGGTCAGACCCTTTAGGTTCGGTGGTCAGCGCAGTGGCTGGAGGTACGCCTTCAGCGCCCGCTTCTTCTTCGCGACCTTCTTGGTCGCGGTTCCGACCGCGCGGACCTTCCCCTTGCGGACCACGTAGACGAACCGGCTCTTGCCCTTCTTGGTCGAGATCCAGACGCCGCCACGCTTCCGCGCCTTCCCGCGCAGCTTCTTCGC
Source organism: Solirubrobacterales bacterium (assembly GCA_046330415.1). Taxonomy (GTDB): domain Bacteria; phylum Actinomycetota; class Thermoleophilia; order Solirubrobacterales; family 70-9; genus RHKX01. The sequence goes on from JAXLSW010000007.1 coordinate 223,159, forward strand.
CTTCGTGCCGACGCGGACGCCGCCCGCCCTCGCCCTCTTGGCGTTGCTCGCGATCACCGCGGCGCCGCGCCTGTCGAAGGCCACAATGAAGTGAGCCTGCGCCGACCCGTCGACGCAGTAGAGGTAGTGCTCGTCCTCCCGGAGCGTCGGCTGGCCGCCGCGCCTGAGCGCGTCGAAGGCGTCCTGCTTCAGCTTCAGGGCGCCGTAGCCCTTGCGCCCGATCCGTTGCCTCGCCGGGCGGCAGCTCTCGGGGGCGACTCCGTAGGCGCGCTCCCAGGTCTGCAGGTAGGCCTCCGCGCCTCGCTGCAGGTCGCGCGTCAGCTCGCCGTTGCCGCCGGCGAGGCGCAGGTCCTCGAACCAGTCGGGGAGCAGCCCGTAGTGAGCGGTGCCGTCGGTGTTGACGTCGAAGGTGCGCTCGCCGCTCACCTGCCGGTCGAAGGTGACGTCGCCGTCGAGGGACTTGAACGGGTAGCTGACCTGAGCGCCGTCCTGGCTCGGCTCGGGGAGTTGGCCGAGCCCGTTGGCGTCCGGTCCGTAGCCCCAGCCGAAGAAGTACTTCGGCGACTTCTCCTTCGAGTACTTCTCGTAGTCGGCGACGAAGTTCTCGACGTTGTCGGCGCGGCCGCCGACCATGCCGCCGAGGTCGAGGATCGGCTTGTAGGAGTGCTTGTCGCTCCACTCGTGCCCGCTGAGCACGCCGGAGTAGCCGCGCCTGCGGAGGATGTCGAGCACCGCGGCGCGGGTCTTCACGCTCATGTGGTCGACCTCGATCAGCATGTGGTTGTCGATCATCAGGTCGATCAGCTTGCGCCCGAGGTCGGTGAGCCCGCGCTTGTTGCAATGCGGCCCGGCCGGGTAGACCGGCAGGCCCGGGAGCGGGTCGGCGTCGCTCGCGAAGCCGCCGTCGCCGTAGGCCGCGAAGCCCGCCTCGATCAGGCCGGCCTCCTCCTCGCCGGCCAGCTCCTCGGCCGCCTGCGGAGCCGACAGCGGCAGAAGCCCGCCGGCCGAGGTCGCGATCGTGTTGTCGGCCTCCTCGCCGGTGCACGGCTCGATCTCCCAGTAATGGCCGCTCAGGGTGAACTGGCCGGTGTTGATGACGGCGCCGACCGCGCCCGCGTCGAAGCGCGTCCCGCCGAACGCGTTGTCGAACTTGTGGACCGGGTACATCGAGCTGACGCCGAGCTTTCTGACCTCGTCGATCCCGGCTTCGACGTCATCGATCGTGCATTGCGGGACGTCCTGGAACTCGGTGCAGCCGAAGAGCTCCGACTCCTCGATCCCGAGCACGACCGCGAGCTTGCCGTCGTTGATCACCCGCCGCGCCTGGAAGGGGTCGGTGACGATCCGGAAGAAGCCCTTCCCCGGCCCGCCCGCCTGCGCGTCGATGTAGTCCTGCAGCTCGTACATCCACTCCGCCTGCAGCCGCACCGCGTCCATCTCGTCGCAGGAGGTGTCGTGGCCGAGCGGGTAGATGCGGCAGAGCACCCCGTTCTCGACGAGGTTGTTGACCATCAGCCGCTCGCCGCCCATCCAGGCGCGCTCGATCCAGCGGTAGTAGGTCTGCTCGTGGGTCAGCGAGTCGTAGGCGGGCCAGCTCCTGAAGGTCGGCCAGCCGACCGGGTCATGGGTTCGCGCCGGGTTGCCGTAGAAGAGGTTCTCGAGGATCGCGCCGGCCCCGTCGGGGTAGTGATCGGGGCAATCGACCAGCGCGTAGGCGACGCCGTAGGCATCCCACGGCTTGCCGCAGTGAGCGCGGCCGCCGAGAAACTCGAAGGCGCTGACGTGGTTGTGCATGTCGGCCATGCCGGTCGTCTCGGTGAAGGGGGTGGAGCCGCCGCGCGGCGTCCCGGTCGCGTTGAGCGTGATCTCGGGGTAGACGGTGCAGCCGGAGGAGTCCTCGAAGCCGAACAGGGTCGAGGCGTCCGACTGGCCGGGAGCGCCCTGCGCCACGACGCCGTCGCCGCGAAGGACCAGGGGACGGTCGGTTGCTGAGTTGCGGATCTCGTACTGAGCGCCGCCCTTCTCGACGACGGTCCAGTCGGCGGCCGGGCTCGGCTCGCCCGCGGCGACGATGGCGTCGCCGTCTCCAGCGGCGAGGAACTCCGCCTTGGAGCCGAAGAGGAGGTAGCGGCCGAGCGTCGTCGCCTGCAGCCGGAACGCCTCCGAGCGCGGCGGCGCGGTCCCGAGGTCGTTGTAGCCGGCCCCGGAGCGCTGCAGGAACCCGCCGCTGGCGGGCTGGATCGCCCAGCAGCCGCCGGCGAGCGAGTAGCGGGTCTGCCGCTCGTCGTTGCGAGCATCGGCGGAGAGCGGCACGAGCGCGCAGGCGAGCACGGTGCCCAGCACCAGCAGCGCGGCCAGACCCGCGCGGCTCCTCCCGATCACGTCCTGCATCGCCACGGCGACGATACCGCCGCCGCGGCCATCCGGCGCAGGTGGGCGCCGCTCAGCCGAGCAGCTCGCCGAGCGCCGCGACCGTGTCCTCCCAGCGGAAGCGCCGCGCGAGCGCACCGTCCCGTCGCGCAGTTCGGCCAGCACGCCCGGATCGCCGAGCCGCTCGATCGCCGCGCTCATCGCCGGGATGTCGGGGCGCTTGGCGGGGATCCCGAGCGCGCCTCGCCGTCGGGGTGCGATGGCACCAGCAACCCGTTCTCGCCGTCGGTGATCACCTCGTTCATCGGCGGGTCGTCGTTGCAGATCGTCGGCATTCCGAAGGCCACGGCCTCGTACAGCGGCAGGCCGAGGCCCTCCCAGCGAGACGGCGAGATCGACACGTCGTTGGCGGCGATCGAGGCGAGGTGCTCCTCCCATGGCTCGTCCTCGAGCCTCAGCTCGATCCGCGGATCAGCGGCGACGAGCCGCTCGATCTCGGCGAGCCGGGAGCGCTTGACCTGCGCCTTGACCAGCAGTCGCAGGTGCTCGCCACGCGCCCTCGTGAACGCCTCTATAACCGGCTCCGCCGGCTTGCGGTGACCGAGGAAGCCGCCCGGGAAGACGAAGCGGACGAGACCGTCGTCTGCCCTCCGCGGCTCCACTGCGAGCAACTCCGGGTGGATCCCCCACGGTACCCGCGGCGTCTCGAGACCCCACCCGCGGTAGCGCTCCTGCTCGGCGCGCGTCACCGAGTAGACGACGTCGTAGGCCGCGCGCGCCGGGCCGAGGTGACCCTCCGTGAAGTGCTCCCAGACGAAGCGGCCGATCACCCGGACGCCGCGAGCGCGAAGCTGCGAAAGCTCGTCGAACTGGTAGTTCTGATCGCAGAGGATCGCGTCGAGCCGGTTCGCCTCGACCCACTCGACGTACTCGCCGAGCGGCGTCTCGAATGCCGAGGCGGGGGTGATGCCGGGCTGGTCCCAGATCCCCGTCAGCTCGAGCGCGCCGGGCTTCGGCCCCTTCTCACGGCGCGGCTTGGCGAGGACGAAGCTGCGGTGGCCGAGCGAGTCGACGGCGGAGCGGAGCTGGCGGCCGACGACGGGCTGGCCGCGGTTGAACCACTTGCTGACGATCCCGACGTTCAAGAAGCCTTGTCGCCGGACCCGTCGCCGCGGTGCTTCATCCGGCTGCCCCCGTTGACGCTCATGTCCTTCGGCCTGCGCGGCTGCAGGCTGCGGCGGTCGGCCCGCGCGCTGGGAACGGCGTGGAAGCAGGCGCGCCCCGCGGCGCCACCGTCGCTCGGCTTGTCCCAGACCTTGGAGATCCCCGCGAAGCCGGCGGCCTCGAGCATCCGCTCGACGCAGGCGACGTTGGGCGCCCACCACTGGGATCGGTTGGGCGTCCCCTCGTCACCGCCCTGGAAGAGGAGGACGGGCTCGGTGCCGCCGACCTCGGTGATCGGCGTCTCCAGCACGAGCAGCTCGCCGGCGACGACCCGCAGCCGGGAGAGCAGCAGCGCCGGGCTCTGCGCGGCGGGGAAGAGGCCCGAGCAGAGGACGACGTCGAACTTCCCCAGCGCCGGGAAGGCCTCGCCGAGGACGTCCATCTGCGCGAACTCGAAGCCGTAGCGCTCGACGTTCTCGAGCAGCTCCGGGCTCGTGCAGAGATCGACACCGACGACCTCCTCCGCGCCCCGGCGCACCGCCTCCGCGCAGTGCACGCCCTCCCAGCAGCCGACGTCGAGGAAGCTCCGGCCCTCGAGCTCGACCGGCAGCCGGAAGCGCTCCCAGCGGGTCGGCCAGCCGGCCGCGCGCAGATCCTCGTCGAGACCTTCGACGTCGCGGGTGTCGTTGCCTGGGGCCATCTCGCAGCGGCAGGGTAGCCGCGCTCAGCCGCCGAGCAGCTTCTCGAGGCCCGCCACGGTGAGCGACCATTCGCGTTCGCGCTGCAGCTCGGCGACGCCGGCGCGCATCCGCTCGAGCTCGCCGCGATCGCCGAGCCGCTCGATCGCGGCGGCAAGCGCGGGGACATCCGGGTCCCACGCAGGGATCCCGGAGCGCGCCTCGCCGTTCTGCGAGGAGGGGACGAGGATCCCGGAGCGGCCGTCGAGGACGAGCTCCGACATCGGCGGCTTGTCGTTGGTGATGATCGGCAGGCCGAACGCCGTCGCCTCGTACAACGGCAGGCCGAGACCCTCCCAGCGCGAGGGCGCGAGGCAGACGTCGCAGGAGGCGAAGCGGCGCCGGTGCTCCTCCTCCGGCTCGTCCTCCAGCACGAGCTCGATCCGCGGGTCGGCGGCCGCCGCCTCGTGCAGCATCTCGTCGTTTCGCGGGACCTGAGCGTTGATGAGCAGCCGCAGGTGGTCGCCGGATGCGCGCCCGAAGGCCTTGATGACCTTGCGGATCGGCTTGCGGCGGCCGAGGTAGGAGCCGGGGAAGTAGAACGTCACGCCTTCCGACCGGCCGGTTTGGCCGCCCACGCGAGCCGCCGCCTCGAGCAGCTCCGGATGGATCCCCCACTGCACGTAGGGCGAGTCGATCCCGAGCTCGGCGTAGCGGTCGCGCTCGCCGCGGTGCAGGGAGTAGACGACGTCGTAGGCGCTCAGCGCCGGCTCGACGTGCTCGGTGCCGAAGTACTCCCAGACGAAGCGGCCGATCGTCCGGACCCCCATCCGCCGCAGCGAGCTGACGGCCTCCCACTGGTAGTTCTCGTCGAAGAGGATTGCCTCGAGGCCGTGCTCCTGCGCCCAGCCGCGGTACTCGCCCGGATCCATCTCGTGTTGGGAGCCCCGCGTGACGCGGGGCTGGTCCCAGACCGGGTCGAGCGGGCCCTCGGCGGCCGCCTGCGCCCGCGGACCCGAGCCGGGTCGCGCGAGCACGAACGTCTCGTGGCCGAGCCCGTCGAGCGCCGAGCGGATCTGCCGCGCGACGACGGCCTGCCCGCTGGCAGACCACTTGCTGACGATCCCGACGCGCACGCCCAGTCCCGGTTTCTGGAGGTCCTCGGCCCCGGCCCCGGCTCAGCGCTTGCGCGCGAGCGTGATCCCGTCGGCGACCCCGAGCATGGCGACGTCGACGCGCTCGTCGCTCGCGATCAGCTCGTTGAGCCCGGCGACCGCGACGGTTCCCTCGTCGCCGTCGCTGCGCCCGGCCTCGGTCCTTGCGGGGTCGAGGACGGCACCGCCCCGCAGGACGTTGTCGATGACGATCAGCCCGCCGGGGCGGACGAGCTCCAGGCAGCTCTCGTAGTAGCCGGGGTAGCCGGACTTGTCGGCGTCGATGAAGGCGAGGTCGAAGGGTTCGGTGTCGAAGCCCGAGGGGTCGGAACCCTCGGCCGCGACCAGGGCATCGAGCGTCTCCTGCGCGGGGCCGACCCGGACCTCGATGCGGTCGGCGACCCCGGCGGCGGCGAAGTTGGCGCGGGCGGTCTCGGCGCGGTCGGGATCGAGCTCGCAGGCGAGCAGCGTGCCGGCGTCGGTGAGCCCGCGGGCGATGCAGATCGCCGAGTAGCCGGTGAAGGTGCCGAGCTCGATCGCGCGGCGGGCACCGATCAGCCTGGCGAGCAGCGTCAGCAGCGCACCCTGGTCGGGCGAGATCTGCATCTCCGCGACGGGGCCGAGCGCGGCGGTGCTCTCACGAACCGCCGCCAGCGCCTCGTCCTCGCGCGCGCCGTTGGCGACGATGTAGTCGTGCAGCTCGGCGCTGAGGACCGTGAACTTGCCGCCGGCGTCGCTCATGCGGAGGGGGAGCCGGATTCGTCCTCGGCGGCGGCCGCTCCGGCCACTGCCGCGTCGGCGGTCCCGACCTCGTAGCCGAGCTCGGCGAGCAGGTAACCGGCGGCGGCGTCGAAGGACGCGATGTCCTCCGGCTTCATCTTCTCCTTCCACCGGTACATGGCGCTCGGGTCCGGCGGCTTCTGCGTCATCGCGTGGGCCTGCATGCGCTCGGCGCCGGGGCGCGTCGGCTTGCCCTCGATCGCCGGGAGGTCCCGCGCCATCTCGGCCATGCGGTCGGCGGCGTGCTCGTAGTAGGTGAGGACGACCGGGTCCCAGTCGAGCTCGAGGAACTCGCAGATCGCGCGCAGGTTCGGCTCGGTGTCGGTGACCAGGTCCTCGTAGCGGAGCTCCATGTAGTGGTCGACCTTCTTGCCGTGGCGCTGGGCGCGGCGGATGCGGCGGGCCCAGGTCTCGGCGACCTTGGAGGCGGGCGCCGGGTCCTTGTCGCCGAGCGTGCGCTTCCAGCGCGACAGCGCCACGTCGCGGCCGTCGCGGATCACGTGGATGAACCGCGCCTCGGGCATCACGCTCTCGATCTTGACCATCGACTTCACGTAGGCGGGGGTCTTCTCGCCGTAGCGCGGCTTGCCCATCCGCTCCGGGAAGATCTCGTAGAAGGAGCGCAGCGCCGGGCCGGCCTCGAAGGTGTCGAGGGCGCGCCACCGCTCGAGGACCTCCTCGGACTCGGTGTGGAGGTCGCCCCACTGACGCACCGCCGTCATCACCTCGACCGCCTGCTCCGGCGTCGCGCCGCCCTCGATCGCGTCGATCAGGTCGGGGACGAAGTGGGTCTCCGGCGGGATCGTCAGCTCGGGATGGGCATCGAGCATGAGCCGCAGCATCGTCGTGCCGGAGCGGCCGACGCCGACGATGAACGGCACCGGCGGCCGCGACGGGTCCGCCTTCTTCTTGGAGGGCTTGCGGGAGAACAGGGCCATGGGGTCGTGAAGCGTTGCAGAGATACCGCGGACACCGCGGACCCGGAATCCGGGCGGGGATCTAGCCGCAGGGGACTCCCCGCCAGGCGGCGATTGCGCAGTAGGCGGGCTTGCGGGTGCCGTTGTCGGCGGCGACGACGCCGAAGCCCGCCTCCAGCGGGAAGTCGGGCCGGACCTCGTCGACGAGGCGGTGGACAATCGTCACCGGGATCCCGCGCTCCTGCATCCGCCCGAGGATCGAGACGAGCCCGTCGGCCTGCTGCTGGTCGGTCTTCGGAGGCTTCGCCACGGTGCTGATCCCGACCTCGGTGATCCACAGCGGCTCCTCGCCGGCGCCGCGCGACTCCATGAACGCGCGCACCTTGTCGACGAGCGCTCCCGACACCGGGCCAGGGTCCTCGCCGGGAGCGGTGCGGACGTAGGGGTGGAAGGCGATCGCGTCGACGTAGCCGGCGGCGCCGTGCTCGAGCATCACCCCGAGGTAGGTGCGCCAGGGGATCTTGCCGCTGCCGTTCTTGTTGGCCGTGGCCACCGGGGCGAGGCCGCCGGCGATCACCGGCATCTCCGGGTCGGCCGCCTCGACCGCGGCGCCCGCCTGCGCGAGCAGGGCCGTGTAGCCGACGGGGTCCTGGCCGTTGGGCCAGAAGCGCGGGTCGTTCTGCTCGTTGCCGATCTCGATCCCCAGCGACTCCGGGTAGCGCTGGGCGACCGCCGCCGCGAAGGCGCCGAGATCGGCGGCGTGATCGACCCCGGGGGAGCCGGCGTTGTCGCTGCACGGGTAGCGCGGATCGCCCGCCCAGCACGGTGCCTGCATCAGGTACCAGAGGGGCCTGATCCCCATCCCGAGGAGCTGGGAGTAGAGGGCGTCGAAGCGGCTCCAGTCGTACTGGCCCTGCTGCGGCTCGATCGAGCTCCAGTTCATCCGCAGGCGCACGGTGTCGGAGCCGGACTCCGGCAGCAGTCCGAGCTTCGGCGAGCCCGCGTCGAAGCCGTCGTTGTAGCCGAAGCGCATCCCCTCGTCGCCCGCGCGCGGGAGGTCGGCGGCGCCCGCCGGCGCGGGTGCGGGCTCGACGGCCGGGACCGGCGGCGGCTCGGGGAGCTGCGCGGTGACGTCGCCGGTGGTCGGCGGCTCAGACTTCTGACCACAGCCGGCGAGCGCAAGAAGTGCGACGAGCGCGGCTGCGAGAAGGAGAGTTGCGGCGGAGCGGCGGATCAGGGGAGGAGCTCCGCGACGTCTGCGACCGTGCGGTCCCAGCTTCGCTCCCTCTTCATCTCGAGCGCACCGGCGGACAACTCGGCGCGCAGCCCGGGGTCAGCGAGGCGCGAGATCGCCAGCGCCAGGCCGGGTACGTCGACGGTCTTCGCGGGGATCCCCGAGTTCGCGAGGCCGTCGTCGTGGGACGGGACGAGGATGCCGTTGACGCCGTCGCGGACGAGCTCGTTCATCGGCGCGTCGTCGTTGCAGACGATCGGCATCCCGAAGGCGATCGCCTCGTACAGGTGCAGGCCGAGGCCCTCCCAGCGGGCGGGCGCCATGCAGACGTGCGAGTCGGCGAACTTCTGCAGGTGCTCGTCGGTGGGCAGGTCCTCGAGGACGAGCTCGATCCGGCTATCCTTCTTCACGGCCTTCTCGAGGAACTTCATGCGCCGCTCGATCTGCGCCTTGACGATCAGCCGCAGCTCCGGCTCGCTCGTCTCCGAGAACGCGGTGATCACCTCCTTGAAGGGCTTGCGCTTGCCGAGCAGACCGGCGTGGTAGTGGAAGTCGACGACGTCGGTGGGACGGTTCGGCGTGTAGCGCTCGTACTCGGGGTGGACTCCCCACTGGATATAGGGGGCCTCGATGCCCATGTCGGCGTAGCGACGCTGCTCGGCCTTGGTCATCGAGTAGACGAGGTCGTAGGCCTCCTTCGTGGGAGCGACGTGCTCGTCGCTGAAGCGTTCCCAGACGAACCGCCCGATCGTGAAGACCCCGGCGCCCCGCAGCCCCCGGATCGCGTCCCACTCGTAGTTCTGGTCGAAGAAGCAGGCGTCGAGCGAGTTGTCGGCCGCCCAGCCGACCAGCTCCTCCTCGGGGATGAAGAAGTTCGACGCGGGGGTGACTCCGGCCTGCGCCCAGACGTCATCGGTCCGCGCGTCCTGCGGCATCGGGAACGACTCCTTCGTCGGCCGGCCCAGCACGAACGTGTCGTGCCCGAGCGCGTCGAGGGCCGAGCGGAGCTGGCGGGCGACGACGCCCTGCCCGCGGTTGAACCAGAAGGCGCAGATTCCGACTCGCATGAAGCCGGAGAGGATAGGGACGTCGCCCGGTGGCGGGGCGGCGGCGGGGTGGGCATCTCCGCCTCGTCGCAGGGCCGCTTCGCGGCCTTGCTCCTGAGTTCGGCGGGGACGCCCACCTCTCACCGCCCCTACGGGCGCGCCCGTAGGGGCAATCTGTTCGGGCGTTCCGGCCGGGGTCCCTCTCGCCGACGCATGCGTCGGCGAACGGGAACCCCCAACCCTCCAGTAAGTCTCTGGGCGGGAGCCGCTGGGACCGTGCCGCCGCCCGCCCGCCGCGTTCACCATGGGTCGGCCGGCGCAGGCCCCGCCCGGGATCTTTAAGCCAGCGCCAGCGCCGCGCTCTCGAACAGGCGCAGGCCGTCCACCGAGCCGGTCAGCGGATCGACCGCGTGCTCGGGGTGCGGCATGAGGCCGACGACGTTGCCCGCCTCGTTGCGGACCCCGGCGACGTCGTTGACCGAGCCGTTCGGGTTCTGGCCCGGCGCGTAGCGGAAGGCGACCTGGCCGCTCGCCTCGATCGCCTCGAGCTGCTCGGGCGGGGCGAAGAAGCAACCGGTGGTGTGCTTGACCGGGATCGAGAGCAGCTCGCCGGGCTCGCACGCCTGGGTCCAGGCCGACCCCGTGTCGACCACCTCGATGTCGACCTGGCGGCAGAGGAACCGCAGGGAGCGGTTCGGCAGCAGCGCCCCCGGGAGCATCCCCGCCTCGCACAGCACCTGAAAGCCGTTGCAGATCCCCAGCACCGGGCCACCCTCGCGGGCGAAGCGGGCGACCGCTTCCATCGCCGGCGCGAAGCGCGCAATCGAGCCGACGCGCAGGTAGTCGCCGTAGGAGAAGCCGCCGGGGATGACGATCGCGTCGACGTCGCCGATGCTCTCGTCGCCGTGCCAGATGATTTCGGCGTCGCCGATCCGCTCGCACGCGTGGACGGCGTCGACCTCGTCGCAGGAGCCGGGGAAGCGGAGGACGCCGAACTTCACGAGCTGGCGCCGGTGCCGGGGTCGTCGACCGGCTCGATCTCGAAGTCCTCGATCAGGGGGTTCGCGAGCAGCTTCTCGCAGAGCTCGGGCAGGCGGCTCTCGTCCTCGATCTCGAGCTCGACCAAGCGACCGACGCGGACGTCTCCGACGCCCTCGAAGCCGAGCGTCGGCAGCGCCCGCTCGACGGCCTTCCCCTGCGGGTCGAGGATGCCCTCCTTGGGGCGGATGAGGACGCGGGCCAGCACGGGGATGAGGCTATCGAGGCGGGCGGCGCGGGAGCGCCTCACCTTGATTCACAAGGGAGGCATCCCGATCACCAGCCAGCGGGTGACGCGCGTGCGTATCGGTGTGTTAGCGCCGCTCAGATGACCTGACATCAATGGGAATGCGGCGACGGGAGCCGAGCGAGCGCTCCGCTCGACCCTCCGCGGTGTAGAGCCCGCCGTTTCAAACATTCGTCTAGTCGCCCACATTCCGTCGAATCTGTCAATAACCTGGGCCAATGCAGATGATCAAGAGGTTTCCACTTGCTGTCTTTCTCCTGTCGGTGGTAATCGCCGGAGTGGCTGGGTTTGCTGCCGTGAGCGCAATCGCCGGATCAGATGAACCCAAGTATTCATTCGATCCTGACTACGACGACTCCGCGCCCGGAACAGTCGGCCCGTACCCAGAGGTGCTGATGGGCGCAGGCCACAAATTGGTGTGCGAGAAGGTTCTCGCCGACGGTCTGGATGAGCCTGGTTGCGAGGTGGAAGTGGCCGAGGAATACAGCGAGGAGGTCATGAACTCGCTTGATCAGCTACCGCCGGTCGCACTGGTCACTGACGAAGAGCGTGACCTCGGTTACGTGCTTGAGAACGGTGAAGTCAGCGGGCCGGTCCCTCTAGACAGCCCCAGCGAGCCGTACGACTTCGAGATGGAGAAGGAGGGTTCGCGATGAGGAGTGTATTGCACAGGATTCTGGGTGGCGGTTTGGCCGTTACGGTTGGTGTCGGCCTCCTTGTGGGGCTCACCTTCGGAGCTGGGGTCGCTTACGCGGCGAACTGTCCCCCTACGTGCACGGGTTCGAACGGCGCTGACAGCATTAGCGGAAACAGCAATAACAACACGATCGATCTGCTCGGCGGAAACGACCATGGTTATGGGCAGGGCGGCAACGACACCGTACGCGGTGGTGAGGATCGTGACGAAGTCGACGGAATGCAGAGCGATGACGGTCTGATAACCGGCGGAAATGGCTTTGACGGCCATGATGGTCACAACGTCAACCTTGGAGAGCCGCAGGTCCTCGGAGGGGGCGGGAACGATTCCGTCCTCGGGGGTGGGGGAAATGACGACGTGTTCGGTGAGACTGGGAACGATTACATGTACGGCGAAGAGGACGACGACGAGCTCAATTCGCAGGACGGTGTCGCCGACAATGTCTACGGCGGAGGCGGAAATGATCAATGTTGGGTTGATCCGGGAACGGACTACACGAACAGCTGCTGAAGCAAGTCAACCACCCGCAGTCAGACGTGGCGGGGTTACGTGACCACCCGGTGAATGAACGCTCCGGGACTTAGTCGGATAGCACACACCTGACTGGGCGGAACAAGCTGTCGGACGCAAGCGGCGTTCCCGCACGCTCCGCACCGCCTCAGCGCCCGAAAAGGCCCCTGAGCCCGCCGCGGCCCGAACGAGCTCGCCGTCCCTCCGGCTGCGCCTCCAGCTCGGCAAGCTCCGGGTAGTCGGCGTCGATCAGCGTGTCGCGCATCCCCAGCGCCGCGAAGGCTCGTCCCCAGCGGGGATCCTCGGGGTGGTAGGGCTCCTCGGGCGGCCGCACCTTGTCGGCGGCCCACTCGGTTACCTCAGCGGGCGTCGGCCTTCCCGCCGCCTCGTAGATCTTCGCGATCGTCCCCGCGGTGTCGGCGCGCAGGTCCTCGTTGCGCAGCAGCACGTAGCGGTCGCCGAAGAAGAGCCGCCCCTCCGCGTAGGTGCGCTCGAAGGTGTGCTTCCAGACGAGCAGGATGCGCTCGAAGTTCGTGGGCCGCTTCAGCCCCGAGTACTCGTGGTCCTCGAGCAGCACCTCGGAGAGCTGGCGGCTCGACCAGAGCTTGCGCTTCTCCCGCTCCTCGAAGAACGCGTCCGGATCGGCGTAGGAGTCCGCCCGCTTGCGTCCCCGCCCCATCATCATCGAGACGCAGACCGCGCGCGGGTCGCGGACGACGTGGACGAGCACCGTCCCGTCGGGAGCGATCCCGCGGATCGCCTCGAGCTTGTCGTAGAAGCGCGTCTCCTTGACCATCACCGGCTCGTCCCGCTCGAGCAGCGTCCGCAGGAAGCCGGCGCAGTGCTCGGGCACCTCGGGGCCGATCTCGAGCGCCGGGTTGCCGGGGCCGCCGAGGTTGAAGTCGGAGAGCTCGAGGTCGGGGTAGTTCGCGTCGCGGAATGCGCGTCGCAGCTCACGGGTTTCCGTGAAAGGGTCGCTCTCGCGCGCGTTCGAGCCCCCGCCGGGCGTCTCGGTGTCCTCGCGCCACGGCTCGTAGAAGCAGTGCAGCCCCGGGTCCTCGAGCAGCGCGTCGTAGAGGATCGTCGTCCCGGAACGACGCATCCCCTGGATCAGGATGGCTGGCCTCGCTGACTCGGACATGAGGCGCCGCAGGGTAGCCGCGGCCCGCCCGCGGCGGTCAGCCGAGCGGCAGGTCCTCCGGCAGCGGCACGTCCCGCGGCGACGCTCCCTCGGCCTGATCCCAGCTCTCGAATGCCTCGGCGTCGCGGCTCTGATGCTCGCCCGCGCCGCCGAGCGCGAGCAGGATCAGACGCTCCGGCCCCTTGTTCACGAGCTGCCGGCGGACCTCCGGCCCGACGCGGATCAGCTCGCCCTCGGCGAGCGTCTCCTCGGCGCCGTCGATCCCGATCGTCAGCTCGCCCTCGAGCACCAGGAACACCTCCTCCTGCTCGTGATGCAGGTGGATGCGCCCGCTCTGGCCCGGCTCGAGGACGATCTCGTTGATCCCGAACGAACTCACCCCGAGCTGGCGGCGCAGGAGGACGAAGCGGTCCTCCGCAGTGGGCTCGATCCGCGCCCGGGAGGTTCCCTCCTCCATGGTCCTAGTCGAGCTCGCGGCCGGTGATCTTCTCGTAGGCCTCGCGGTAGCGGGCCGTCGTCCCCTCGATCACCCCGGCGGGGAGCGGGGGGGCCGGTGGCTCCTTGTCCCAGTCCTGCTCGCTCAGGTAGTCGCGGACGAACTGCTTGTCGAACGACGCCTGCCCGCGGCCGGGCTCGTACTCGTCGGCCGGCCAGAAACGGGAGGAGTCCGGGGTCAGCACCTCGTCGCCGAGGACGACCTCCGCGCCCGGCGAAGCGCCAAACTCGAACTTCGTGTCGGCGAGGATGATCCCGCGACCTGCGGCATGGGTGCGGGCGTGCTCGTAGAGGTTGATCGAGACGCGCCGCAGCTCCTCCATCAGGTCGCGGGAGCCGACGATCTCGGCCGCCCGCTCGAAGCTGACGTTCTCGTCGTGCTCGCCGATCTCGGCCTTCGTCGCCGGGGTGAAGATGGGCTCGGGGAGCTGATCGGACTCCTGCAGACCGCTCGGCAGCTCGATCCCGCAGACCGAGCCGGACTCCTTGTACTCCTTCCAGCCGGAGCCGGTGATGTAGCCGCGCACGACGCACTCCACCGGGTACATCTCCAGCCGCTTGCAGCGGATCGCGCGACCCGCGACCTCGGAGGGGACGTCCTCGCTGAGGTAGTGGTTGGGGACGATGTCGCCGGTCGTCTCGAACCAGAAGATCGACATCTGGGTGAGGACCTTGCCTTTGTCCGGAATCGGCTCCGGAAGGACGACGTCGAACGCGGAGATCCGGTCGGAGGCGACCATGATGAGCTCCTGCTCGCCTGCCTCGTAGATCTCCCTGACCTTGCCGCTGGAATGCAGCTTCAACTCTTCGATTGCGGGCATCGGCCGACCTTAGCAACGGGTCCCGGCCGCACCTCCTCGACCGCGCCGGGAACTCCGCAACGAGCGACATTCGACTCGCCGAGCCGGGCGCAGGGCTACCCTCGTGGCAGCCCGGTCGAGAGGAGCGAGTGGTGGGTGCCGCAGGGTCGAAGGTCGCGTTCGCAGCAGCAGCAGTCGTGCTGGTTCTGGCCCTCACCTGCGCGCTCGCGCAGACAGCTGGCGCATCGCGCCAGGACGACCCGCCCGCCTCCCCGCTCGCCGGTGATGCGAGCTGGATCTGGTACGTGAGCGCCTCGGGTGGCAGCGGCGCCGCGATCGGCGAGAGCGCGAAGCGCCGCGGCCTCGGTTCCGTGTTCGTCAAGAGCGGCGACGGCGGCAACTACTGGAGCCAGTTCAGCCCCGAGCTGGTGGACGAGATCCACGCCGCGGGAGTCGACGTCTGCGCGTGGCAGTTCGTCTACGGGAACGACCCCGCCCGGGAGGCGCGGGTCGGGGCCCGCGCGGTCGACGCCGGCGCCGACTGCCTGATCATCGACGCCGAGTCCGACTACCAGGGCAAGTACGCCGCCGCCGACACCTACATCACCAAGCTCCGCAGGCGGATCGGCGCTGACTTCCCGCTCGTCTTGGCGAGCTTCCCCTACGTCGACTACCACCCGTCCTTCCCCTACTCGGTCTTCCTCGGCCCCGGCGGCGCCCAGTACAACGCCCCGCAGCTCTACTGGTACGCCATCGGGGATACCGTGGCGTCGGCGTTCGACCACACCTACACCTTCAACCGTCCCTACGACCGCCCCATCTACCCGGTCGGCCAGACCTACGAGAACCCGCCGCGCAAACAGCTGGAGGACTTCCGCCGCTACGCCCGCGCCAGCGGTTCGGCGGGGGTGAGCTGGTGGTCGTGGCAGGAGACCTCCGGAAGCGAGTGGCGCGCGATCACCAAGCGCCCCGGGAAGGCGCTGCCGCCGCAGCTCGACGACACCTATCCCGAGCTCGCCCGTGGCGCGCGCGGGGACCTGGTCGTGTGGGCGCAGCAGCTGCTCGCGGGCGGCGGCTACAAGGCCCCGATCAACGGGCGCTTCAACGGCGCAACCGAGCGCGCCGTCCTCGCGCTGCAGACCGCGGTCGGGCTGCCCGCCAGCGGGGTCATCGGCGAGGACACGTGGCCGCAGCTCCTCGAGCTGACGCCGCAGCGCGTGCACTGGGCGCGCCGCGGCGGGAAGGCTGATCGCGGTCGCCCCCGCCGGGTCGCCGCCGGTGCCCCCGCGAGCGCATCGCTGCCCCCGCTCGGTCAGGACCTGCCGCCGATCGCCGAAAGGGCCCCCGCCCCCGCCGCCGGAGGCGACGCCGGACCGCTCGCCTTCCAGCGGATCCGCGCCGACCAGAAGATCCTGCGGCTGCAGTTCGACCTGCGGTTCAAGCGGCCGATTCCAAGCCTCAGGCGCCTCGGCCCGCACCCGCGGATCGACCTCGACCGGCCGGCGCGCTTCCTCTGCGTCGACGTGCAATCGGACTCGACCGGCCGGCTGCTGCTGTGCCCGGCGGGCAAGGTCAAGCACGGCAGGGTCGACGTCGGCGTCTCGAAGCTTCACGGGGGGAAGCCCAGAGGCGCGGGGAAGATCAGCGCGAGCGTCGAGCGCCAGGACCGTTCACTGCGGCTGCGGCTGCCGATGGCCTCGATCGGCCTGAAGCCGGGCAAGCTGCGGTTCTCGGCGCTGAGCGGCTGGAGCGGAGCGGCCTGCGCTTCGCCCGGGCGCGGTGGCCCCAAGGCGACCTGCCGGGACCGGGCGCCAACCCGCGGGGAGGCGAGCCGGAGGATCCGCCCCGTCCGCGCGGTGGGCTGCGGTGACTTCTCGACGAGCAAGGTCTTCAACGGCCCGCGCAGCAGCAAGCGCGTCGCCCTCACATTCGACGACGGACCGAGCCCCTACACCGAGCAGATCCTGAGCGAGCTCGACCGCTTCGGCGTTCACGCCACCTTCTTCCAGATCGGTCAGCAGGTGCCGGCCTACCCGGACGTGGAGCGCAAGATCCTCGCCCAGGGGAGCGAGCTCGCCAACCACTCCCTGCACCACGAGGACGGGCCCGGCGTGGAGTCGCTGCGGCGCACGTCGGAGCTGATCGCGCAAGCCAGCGGCTTCCATCCCTGCATGTTCCGCCCGCCGGGCGGCTACGACCCGCCGCAGACGCTGGCGGCTGTAAGGTCGCTCGGCCTGGTGACGACGATCTGGGACGTCGACACCCGCGATTACACGCTGCCCGGAACGGGGACCATCATCGCCCGCGCCACCTCGGTCAACCCCGGCTCGATCGTGCTCATGCACGACGGCGGCGGCAACCGCAGCGAGACCGCGGCGGCGGTCCCCGCGATCATCAAGAACCTGCGCTCACGCGGGTACAAGCTCGTGACGATGACGAAGCTCCTCGGCGGCCACTACAAGTTTCGCGAGGTCAAGGGCCGCCGCCTCCCGGCCCGGCACCCACTGCCGGAGCCGCGCGATTTCCCCGTGCGGATCGAGGGCCCCTGAGGGTCCCCGGCCCCTGAGGTCCCTAGCCCCGCAGCTTCTCCAGCCGCTCGAAGACCTCACCGGTGTGGGTGAGGTAGGCGCTCGGGTCGAAGACCGCGTCGACGTCGATCTCCAGGTTCTTCGCCGCGACCGCGTCGCGGAGCAGGTCCCGGAACGGGGTTCGCGTGTCCCACGCCCTCTGCGCGTTCTTCTGGACGAGCATGTAGGCGTCGTCGCGGATCATTCCCGCGTCGACCAGCGCCGTCAGCGCCCGCTGCGAGTAGATCGCGCCGTAGGTGAGCTCGAGGTTCTCGGCCATCCGCTCGGTGTGGACGACCATCCCGCCCGCCACCCGCGTCGCCAGGTGCTGCATGTAGTCGAGGCCGATCGTCGCGTCGGGGAGGATCACCCGCTCGGCGCCCGAGTGGGAGATGTCGCGCTCGTGCCAGAGCGCCACGTTCTCCAGCCCCGCCTGCGCGTAGCCGCGGAGCACGCGCGCGAGCCCGGTGATGCGCTCGGTGGTGATCGGGTTGCGCTTGTGCGGCATCGCCGAGGAGCCCTTCTGGCCCTTGCCGAACGGCTCCTCGACCTCGCGCACCTCGGTCTTCTGCAGGTTGCGCACCTCGGTGGCGAAGCGCTCGAGCCCCGCACCCGCGAGCGCGATCGCGCTCAGCACCTCGGCGTGGCGGTCGCGGGGGACGACCTGTGTGGAGGCGTCCTCCGCCCTGATCCCGAGCCGCTCCATCACCGCCGCCTCGACCTTCGGGGGCAGCGATGCGTAGGTGCCGACCGCGCCCGAGAGCTTCCCCACCGCGGCCTGCTCGAAGGCGGCCCGCAGCCGGTTCAGGTTGCGGTCGGCCTCGAAGGCGAAGCCCGCGAGCCGTAGACCGAAGCTGGTCGGCTCGGCGTGGATCCCGTGCGTGCGACCCACGCACGGCGTGTCGCGGAACTCGAAGGCACGCTCGATCAGCGCGTCGCGGTAGGCGAGCGCGCCGTCGACGACGATCGTCCCCGCCTCGACGATCTGCGTTGCGAGCGCGGTGTCGAGCACGTCGGAGGAGGTGAGGCCGTAGTGGATCCAGCGGCCCTCCTCCCCGATCGAGTCGGAGACGACGTCGACGAACGCGGCGACGTCGTGGTTCGTCGTGCGCTCGCGCTCCTCGACCGCCTCGACGGTGAACGACGCGCGCTCACGGCATGCGGCGGCGTCGGCGGCTGGGACCACCCCGGCGTCCGCCAGCGCCTCGGTGACCGCGAGCTCGACCTCCAGCCACCCCTCCATCTTGCGCCGCTGGGTCCAGACGGCGCCGATGTCCTCACGGGTGTAGCGGTCGATCAAGAGCGTCGCCCCGTCTAGCTCGACTGCGACTGAGCGAGCTCGATGATCCGCGCCGCGTAGAGCCCCGCGTTCTTGGCGCCGTCGACCGCCATGCAGGCGACCGGGACGCCCGGGGGCATCTGCGCGATCGTCAGCAGGGAGTCGAGCCCGTTCAGGCTCTTGCCGAGGATCGGCACGCCGATCACCGGCAGCTTCGTGTAGGCGGCGGCGACGCCCGGCAGAGCCGCGCTCATCCCGGCGCCCGCGATGATCACGTGGAGCCCGCGCATCTGCGCGTTCCTGCAGTAGTCGGCGACGACGTCGGGGGTCCGGTGGGCGCTCATCACCCGCACCTCGTAGGAGATGCCGGCCTCGTGCAGCGCCTTGCCCGCCGGCTGCATCTTCGGCTTGTCGTTGGGCGAACCCATGATGATCCCGACCAGCGGGGAGTCCACCTCGATCTCCTCGAAGGCGCGCTCCACCTCCGCCATCACATCGACCTCTGCATCTCCTGCGGTCCCGGGCGCGGCCACGCCGGTGGCCGGAGTCGGGTCGGCCTCAGCCTCGTTCATCGTCCCTCCACTCGTTGAGTTCTCAGTCGTCTCGTCGGTCTCGTCAGCCGCCCGCCGACTCCACCGCCCTGGCGGCGATGTCGGTGCGGATCTGGCGGCCCTCGAAGGTGATCTCGTCGGCGGCATCGTAGGCGCGTCGGCGGGCGACGTCCGGCCCGGCCCCGAGCGCGGTCACGTTGAGCACCCGCCCGCCCGCCGTGACGATCTCCCCGTCGACCTCCGCGGTGCCGGCGTGGGTGATCTCCGCGCCGGTCACGGCGGCCGCGGCGAGCCCGCTGATCACGTCCCCCTTCGACGAGCTCTCGGGGTAGCCGGCTGAGGCGAGCACGAGCGTCACCGCCCAGTCGGTGGCGAATTCGGCCTCGACGCCGGCGAGGCCGCCGGGCTCGCAGGCGGCGCGACACAGATCGAGCAGGTCGGTGCGCATCCGCGGCAGCACCGCCTGCGTCTCGGGGTCGCCGAAGCGGCAGTTGAACTCGAGGACGCGGGGGCCGTCGGCGGTCATCATCAGGCCCGCGTAGAGGACGCCGTGGAAGGGGATGCCGCGCCCGGCCATCAGCCTCACGATCGGCTCGTGCACCTCGGAGACGATCCGCGACACGTCCTCGGCGGTGACGCCGGGCACCGGAGAGTAGCTCCCCATGCCGCCGGTGTTCGGCCCCTGATCGCCGTCGAAGATGCGCTTGTAGTCCTGGGCGGGCGCGAGCGGCACGACGTTCTCGCCATCGCAGATCGCGAGCATCGAGAGCTCCTCGCCCACCATGTGCTCCTCGATCAGGACGCTGGTCTCGCCGAAGCGCCGCTCCGTGAAGAACGCCTCGACCGCCTCGCGCGCCTCCCCCTCGTCGGCGGCGATGATCACGCCCTTGCCGGCCGCCAGCCCGTCGGCCTTGAGGACCACCGGGTACTCGCAGGCCGCCAGATGGGAGAGCGCGTCCTCGCGGCTGCTCACCACCTCGTGGCCCGCGGTGGGGACGCCGGCCTCCGCCATCGCCTCCTTGGCGTAGACCTTCGAGCCCTCGAGCTGGGCGGCCGCCGCGCTGGGACCGAACGCGGCGATGCCGGCCTCGCCGAGCGCGTCAACGAGGCCGGCGACCAGCGGAGCCTCGGGCCCGACGACGACGAGGTCGACCTCGCGCTCACGGGCGGCGGTGACGATCCCCGCGATGTCGTCGCCCGCGATGTCGAGCAGCTCGGCGTCGGCGCCGATCCCGGGGTTGCCGGGCGCGCAGAGGATGTCGGGGCCGCGGTCGGAGCGGGCGAGCGCGCGGACGATCGCGTGCTCGCGGCCGCCGCCGCCGATCACGAGGACCTTCAAGTCAGATTCTCCGGCCCGCCCGCCTCCATCGCCCGCCCGCCCGGCCCTCTAGAGGGACCCGGCGAAGTCTTCGCTGGGGATCGCGTTGAGGGTCTCGTTGACGGTCGTGCCGCGGGAGCCGAGCTCGACGGAGGCCTTCGCCATGGTCTCGGCGTCGTCGGCCTCGACGACGCTGATGAAGTCGTATTGGCCCAGCGTCGCCCACTGGTGGTGGACCTTGAGACCGATCTGCTCCATCTCCCGGTTCACCTCGGCGATCCGGTCGGGGTTGTTCTTGATCGTCTTCACGCCCTCGCTGGTCAGCTTGGTCAGCAGGATGAAATGCGGCAAGTTCCTCTCCTCCTCGGTTGTGGGCTCGCATCCCGAGTTCTCGCAGGTCGTCGCGATCGGTGCAACGCGGTCCCCGCAGGGCACCTCCGTGCCGGGGCGATCCCGCGTTCAGCCCGCGACGAACCGGCCGACCGCGCCCGCGTCGGCGGAGCGGAACGAGTGCGTGACGAAGGGATAGCTACCAGCCTCGGGGAAGGTGAGCTCGAAGGTCGCGGCCCCTCCCGCCGGGATGCCGAAGGTGGAGACCCCCGTGAGCTGGTTGGCGGGGTTGCCGTCGGGCTGGACGGTGTCGAAGATGTCGCCGACGACATGGAAGTCGCTGGGTTCCGTCGGGCCGGCGTCGACGACGTAGATCCGGACCGGCTCGCCGATGGGCACCTCGATTGGATGACGCGCGTAGCGCTCGGCGCGGCCGTTGAAGACGACGAACCGGGGCAGCTCGCTCTGCATCGCCTCGTAGCTGGAGTGCAGCAGGTTCCCGCGGACGCTGCCGTAGAACTCGCTCTGCACCAGCATCACCTCCTGGGCGGGCGGGCGGGGCACCGCGGGGTCGACGATGATCATCCCGTACATCCCCATACCGATGTGCTCGAGCGCCGGGGATGTGCCGCAGTGGTACATGTAGACGCCCGGGTGCTCGGCGACGAAGGAGAACGTCTTGCTGCCGCCGGGGCGGACGTCGGAGAACCCCACGCTGGGGGCGATCCGAGCGGCGTGGAAGTCGATCGAGTGGTACCCGGGGTGGCCCTCCCATCGTTTCTTCTTCGCGTTCTCGAGCGTGACCTCGACGGTGTCGCCCTCGGTCACGCGGACGACGGGTCCGGGCACCGTCCCGTTGAACGTCCAGGCGTGCATCTTCACCCCGGGCGCGACCTTGACCAGTTCGGGCTCCGCCTTCAGGTGAACCGGGACGACGGCGGCTGTCGCCGGTTCCGCTGCGAGCGCTCCGAGGGCGATGGCGAGGAGGGCGGCCATGCCGACGGCGCGCACCTCCCTGCCGAGGTAGGTCGCACAGCGGAGCATGTGGTGAAGCTAGCGCCGGGATCCCGGCCGCTCATGCGTGCTGGCTACTGATCGGCCTCGGTGGTCGAGGGGCGACCGGGCTTGACCGCGACGCCCTGCACCAGGGGCTTGGTGATCTCGGGCGCCTTCGGCGTGCGCCCGCGCTCGAGCTCCTCGACGACGAGCGGCGAGGCCTCCAGCGACGCGACCGTGTCGCGGTTGCAGCGGCAGCCGTGGCCGACGAACTTCCAGGGACGCTCGAAGCGATCCTGCCTGCGCGCCAGGCGCGGGTCGTCGGGCGAGCGCACGTGCTCCATGAACAGGAGCCGCCCGCCCGGCTTCAGCACCCTGTCGACCTCGGCCAGCGTCGCCGGGAGGTCGTCGACGGTGCAGAGGACGAGGGTGACGACGACGGTGTCGATCGAGGCGTCCTCCACCGGGAGCCGCTCCGCCGGTGCGACGACGACGCGCGCCTCGCGACCGCTCGCGGCGACCCGCTCGCGGAGCTGCTTGGCCATCGGCTCGAAGGGCTCGGTGAGGATCAGCTCGCTGACCGCGCCGGGGTAGTGGGCGAGGTTCACCCCGGTCCCGGCTCCCAGCTCCAGCGTCCGGCCGCTCGCTTCCGCGAGCAGGCGCTCCCGGCGCTCGCCGAGCCCGGCCTCCTCGGAGGCCGCGAGCATGCGGTCATACAGCGACGCGAACAGGCGACCCCAGGTCGCGTCGTAGGCGCGGGAGACCGCCGAGCCGCTCACGACGCCCCCGTTGCCAGCAGCGCCGGGATCGAGTCGCGGCGGAAGTCGAAGATGCGGTCGAGGTCGCGGTGGACGATCAGGTGCTCGGCGATCGTCCCCAGCGGCCCGAAGCGGTGCCCGTAGCGCACGAGGTCGGTCATCCGCGTCCGCTCAGCGCCGCCGTCGCCGCGGATCGGCTCGAAGGTGTGGGTGTGATGCCAGAGGGCGTAGGGCCCGCGGATCTGGCGGTCGACGAACCCGTGAGGGGGATCCCACTCCTCGATCCGGGTCAGCCAGGAGACCGGCACCCCGTGCAGCCGCAGCCGGTAGCGGATCAGGGTCCCGGCTTGGATCTCGCCGGGAACCTCGGAGGTGATCCGGAAGCGCAGGAGCGGCGGCGTGATCGCCTCCAGGTTCTCGGCCCGCGAGAAGAACTCGAACGCCTCCTCGACCGGGACGTCGAGGACCTGTTCGCGGCGTAGGACCCGCTCGCGCATCAGTCCGCTGTTCGGGCGGGAGCGACCGATTCGAGCAGCGACGTGAGGTCCCGCACGGTGTCGTCCCAGTTCAACTCCTCACGCCGCCGCCGCACTCCGTCGGCGAGCAGCTCACGCTCACCGGGGTCGGCGAGTCGCTCGATCGCCTTGGTCAGCGCCGCCACGTCGGGCTTGTAGGCGCGGATCCCCGACCGCGGCGCGTTGCCGTCAGGGACGCCGGGGACGAGGACGCCGTTGACGCCTTCGTGGATGACCTCGTTCATCGGCGCGTTGTCGTTGGTGATCGTCGGGACGCCGAGCGCGGTCGCCTCGTAGAGGTGCAGGCCGAGCCCCTCCCAGCGGCTCGGGGCGAGGCAGACGTCGGCGGCGGCGAACATCGCCAGGTACTCCGCGTTGGGGAGGTCGGCCGTGACGAGCTCGATCCGGTGGTCACGGATCCCGAACCGCGAGCCGCCGCGAGCGAGCTGCTTGACGCGCTTCGCCTGCCGCTCGACCTGGGCTTTGAGGACGAGCCGGAGCTCCCTCCCCTCAGCCTTGCGGAACGCCTCGATGGTCTGGGCGAGCGGCTTGCGCTTGCTCATGAACCCGCCGGGGAAGAGGTAGACGACGTCGTCCTCGTTGCCGCCGGGGAAGCCGTAGGGGGAGATCCAGCCGGGCTCCGCGCGCTCGGCGCGCAGGCGGTCCCCGAGCTCGACCAGCTCCGGGAAGCAGCCCCAGCGGACGCGGAAGGTCTCGATCCCCATCTCCGCGTAGCGGCGATGCTCCGCTCCGGTCAGCGAGTAGATCCGGTCGAAGGCTTCGACGGCGATGTCGACGTGCTCGTCGGCGAAGTGCTCCCAGACGAAACGGCCGACGGTGCGGACGCCCCGCTTGCGCAGCTGCGTGATCTCAGGGAACTGGTAGTTCTGGTCGAACATGACCAGGTCGAGCTGGTTCTCCTCCGCCCAGTTCACGTACTCGTCGAGGGGGATCTGGTAGTCGCTCGCCGCGGTGACGCCCTCCTGCGCCCAGACGCCGCTGCGGTCGATCCAGTCGGGCTTGATGTTCGTCTTGCGCGTCGGCCGCGCGAGCACGAACGTCTCGTGCCCGAGGCCGTCGAGGGCGCTGCGGATCTGCCGCGCGACGACGGCCTGTCCGCGGTTGAACCAGTAGGCGACGATCCCGATCCGCATCCCCGCAAGGCTTGCATGACCGCCCTCCGGGTGTCCCCGCGGACGGTGGCGTCGACCTCGCCACCCCGCCGAACGTCACTGAATGCGCCCTATAGGGAGTACGCGGTGACGTTCGATGAGCGGGAGGGCGCGTCGCCCGTCGTCGCTACCCTCGCCGCCGGATGCGCCTCGCCACCTTCCGCGCAAGCAGATGGCCCGCTCCGGTCGCGCTGTCGATGCTCGCGGCACTCGCCGCGGCCGCGCCGGCCTTCGCGAGCGGGCCCGAACCCCTCAGCGCCGCCGAGTTCCGCGCCCGAACGGCCGCGATCCCGCGTGAGGTTCGCGCGCCCATCCCTCCCGTCTCGCCCCTTGCCCCGCAGCTGGGAGCGGACGAGGGCGAGCCCATCCTCCCCGCCAACCGCGTCGTCGCCATCTACGGCGCCCCGCAGCTCGGCTCCACCGCGCTCGGGGAGCGCTCCTCGCGCGGCGCCGCGAAGCTCGCCGCTCGCCAGGCGCGTGCCTACGTCAAGCGTGGCGAGCGCCCCGCGATCCCGGCGCTCGATCTGATCGGTGTGGTCGCCAACTCGACGCCGGGGCCCGACCGCCTCTACCGGACCCGCCAGCCCGACGACCTCATCGCCGAGTACCTGAAGCGCGTGCGCGCGATCGGCGGCCGGCTGATGATCGACATCCAGCCGGGACGCTCCCCGATCCTCGACGAGATCGAGCACCTCGAGCCGTGGCTGGCGGAGCCCGATGTCGACCTCGCCATCGACCCGGAGTGGAACGTCGGCCGCCACGGCGTCCCCGGCCAGACCGTCGGCAAGGCCACCGCGAGCGAGATCAACGCCGCCTCGCGGGAGCTGCAGCGGATCGTCGCCGACGAGGACCTGCCGCCGAAGATCCTCGTCGTCCACCAGTTCCACAAGGGCTCGATCCGCAAGCGCCGAGCGGTGAAGGAGCGCAGCGACGTCGAGGTCACCTTCAACTTCGACGGGATCGGTGCCCCGGGCCCCAAGGTCGCCGGCTACGAGGCGCTGGCTTCGAACGAACTCTTCAACGGCTTCTCCGTCTTCTACGACCTTGACACGAAGGTGATGTCGCCGCGGGAGATCCTCGCCCTCGAACCGGTTGTGGATTTCCTGCTCTACCAGTAGCCGCGAAGGCGCCGCGACCACGATCCGCCGGGACGCCGCGGGCGCTCAGCGGGTATGACCGTGCTGTGAATCGCGACGACGGCCCACTCTTCGGCGGGCGAGCCTGGCTCCCGGCGCTCCTGATCGTGCCGATGTTCCTCGGCTTCGCCTTCCTCGGCGTGCAGGGCGGAACTCTGATCGGCTCCCTCACCGTCGCCGGGATCGTGGTCTGGGCGATTCGGGCGAGCCCCGATGACCCGATCGAGATCGCCGAGCCGGGAGGTGGGGTGCGGGGCGGCGTCCTGGTGGTGCTGCTCACGCCGATCGAGGACCCGCCGGTCGCCGGCGTGCTCGCCGCGATCACCGATCCCTCCCGGCGCGAGGCGGGTGAGCCGCTGCTGCTCGCGCCGACGCGCCTCGGCCGCCTCGACCGCTTCTTCGGCGACATCGAGGCAGCCCGCTTCGAGAGCCAGCGTGTGCTTGCGGTCTCGGTCGCCACCCTCGCGGCCGCCGGGATCGAGGTCGAGGGCCGCGTCGGCGACGCCGACGTCGTCCTCGCCGTCGAGGACACGCTGAGGACCTACGCCGCGACCGAGGTCGTCGTCCTCGCGGTCTCCGGCGACGGCGAGAAGGCGATCGGCGAGCTCGAGCGGCGGCTGGAGATCCCACTACGGATCGTGGAGACGACCGGCGCTCGAAGTCCCGAATCCGACTAGATTGCCAGGCGTCGGGGCTTGACTCAGGATTGGATGGGATGAAGTTGAGAAGGAATCGTGAGCTCCTACGAATTGCCCTCGCCGCGGTGTTGGCCATGCTGGTTGCGCCCGCACTCGCTCAGGCGTCGACCACCGTCGGGCAGGTGGACCCGCCCGGCCTCTTCCTGACCTGCAACACCGGCGGGGAGCCCGGCGAGATGGTGCAGGTGATCAACACGACGGGGAACAGCTACGCCGTCCCCACCGGCGGTGGTGTGATCACGAGCTGGAGCACCCAGGCGAGCGGCTCCGGGTCGATACGTCTGCGCGTATACAGCGCCACCTCCAGCGCCCAGTCGATCACGCCGGTCGCCGAGTCCGAACCGGTCGCGCTGGCTGCTGATGCCCAGCCCGCCCATCCGACGAGGATTCTGGTCAGCGGCGGCGAGCACATCGGTTTCGGGGTGAGCAACAGCGGAGGCACAGGCTGTGTGGCCGCCAACAACGATCCGACCGACGTGGTCGTGAGAGCCATAGGAAGCGGACCGCTCAACGTCTCCAACCCCATTGGGCTCCCCAACAGCGACGCGCAGTCGACGGCGCTGTTGAGCATCGCCGCAACCGTCGAGCCCGACGCCGATGGGGACGGCTTCGGCGATGACACCCAGGACCTCTGCCCGAGCCAGGCAACCACCCAGTCAGCCTGCTCGAACGCCTTCACGATCGGCAAGCCGACCCTGAACAAGAAGAAGGGGACGGCGACCCTCAACGTCGACCTCCCGGGCCCGGGATCGGTCTCGCTCTCGGGTGAGAGAGTCGCAAGCCAGGAGCTCACCGCCGCGACGGTGGGGACCGTCGCCCTGACCGTGAAGCCGACGGGCAAGGCGAAGAGGAAGCTCGCGAAGAAGGGCAAGCTCAAGGTCGGCTTCGACATCGCCTACACGCCGACGGGCGGCGAACAGGGCACGCAGCAGAAGTCGATCAAGCCGAGGAAGAAGGCGAAGCGGAAGCGGTAGTAGCCGCTGGGTTTGCATTGACGCGGGGCGACGACGGGAGTACGTTCGGACAAGTCGAACAGGGAGATCGCTGTCGTGAAACGGCGTGGTTCGAAGTTGTCCGGGGCCGAGACGCGGCGCGTTCGGTTGGCTCGCCGAGCGGCTCCGATAGGCGTACTCCTTCTCGCCGCGCTGCTGGTTACCGCGAGCGAGGCGGGCGCGGTGCAGCGCTACGCGTCCACCGGCGGGAGCGGCACGGCGTGCACGCAGGGGAGCCCGTGCAGCCTCGAGACGGCGGTCGAGGATGCTTCGGTGGCCGACGACGACGAGGTGATCGTCACGCCTGGGACCTACGCGGTCGTGAACCTTGCGATCACCGACGCGATCGATCTCCACGGCCAGGCGCTGGCGGCGACCCCGACGATCGTCGGTAGCGGCACCACCGCCGTCGACGTGAGCGACGCGGCCACGGTTCGCAACCTGAAGATCGAGGGGACGAACATCGGGATCAACGCGATCGCGGCGAACTCCACGCTGGAGCGTCTCAGCGTGCATGCCGGTGCGCCGGGCGGGCTCGCCTGCGCGATCAGCAACTCGGCGACGGTGCGCGATTCGCTCTGCTGGGAGTCGAACTCGAACTCGAAGGGCCTCGGGGCCAACCTGAGCACCTTCCCGGGCGTCTACACGGTGCGACTGCGCAACGTCACCGCTGTCGGGTCCTTCTACGGGGTCGGTTTCGACATCTCCACGAGCCCCGGCGCCGACTTCCAGATCGACGGGAGGAACGTGATCGCCGACGGAGGCAGCGCCGACGTCCGCGCCGCGTCCGCGGGCGGGGCGTCGGTGACGATCACGATGGCGAGCTCGAACTACGCGACCGAGCAGGAGACCACCGGCGGTGGCGGCGTGACCGCGACCGTCACCGATCCGGGAACCGCCGGCAACCAGACGCCGACGCCCATCTTCGTCAACGCCGGCGCCGGCGACTTCCATCAGACGGCCGGGTCGCCGACCATCGACGCCGGCACGACGGACTCGTTCACCGGCACGGGCGACATCGACGGCGACTTCCGCTCGCTCGAGGGCGACGGCGTCTGCCCGACCGCTCCCGACATCGGCGCCGACGAGTTCGTGGGCTCGGGACCGATCGACTGCGACCCGCCCGAGACGACGATCTCGGGCGGTCCAACCGGCAGCACCTCCGACAACACGCCGACGTTCGACCTGCAGTCCGACGAGACCCCCTCCACCTTCGAGTGCAGCGTCGACGGCGCCGCGTTCGCTCCCTGCACCACGCCCTTCACGACGGCCCCGCTCGCTGATGGCGCCCACACGTTCGAGGCGCGGGCGACGGACAACTCCTCCAATACCGACCCGACGCCCGCCTCGCGGGCGTTCACCGTCGACACCTCGGTCCCCGCCGACACCGACCCGCCCGAGACGACGCTCGACAAGAAGCCGAAGGCCAAGATCAAGACGAAGAAGAAGAGCGCCAAGGTGAGCTTCGCGTTCTCCTCCGACGAGAGCGGCAGCTTCGAGTGCGCGCTCGACAAGGCGTCTTTCTCACCCTGCGCATCCCCGCTCACCCTGAAGGCGAAGAAGGGCAGGCACACGTTCTCGGTCCGCGCGGTCGACGCCGCCGGGAACACTGACGCCACTCCGGCTACGGCCGGCTTCACGATCAAGCGGAAGCGAGGATGAGTCGAGCTTCGAGACCGCGGTACGCGGTTGCCGGAAGCAACACTCCGTACTAAGGTCGCAACATGAGTGGATTCCGTCGTCGGGTCGCCCTCCTTCTCGCTGTCTCGGGGCTTCTCGCTGCACCCACGGTCGCGCAGGCTGCCCAGCGCTACGCCTCGCCCACGGGAACCGGAACCGCCTGCACGCAGGGAACCCCCTGCACTCTCGACACGGCGGTCGAGGACGCGGCGGTCGCCGACGGCGACGAGGTGATCGTCACGCCGGGCACCTACACGACCCCCGACGTCGTCGTCGACGACGCGATCTCCCTTCATGGCCAGGCCGGTCAGCTGCGGCCGACGATCAACGTCTCGAACGGGAACGGTCTGAAGGTGACCGACGCGGCGACGGTGAGCGATCTGAAGGTCCAGGGTGCCCCGGTCGGGATCTCAGGAGGCGTCGGTAACGTGCGCAGCACGTTCGATCACCTCGACGTGAGCGCCTCGAGTTCCGGCGGCATCGCGTGCTCGGTGAACGGCGAGGCGACGATCCGCGACTCCGTCTGCTGGGCCAGTGGCGCCACCGCATGGGGCCTCGGCGGCAACGTGGTCAGCGCCCCCGCGGGGACCTACGCGATCAAAGTCCGCAACGTGACCGCGGTGAGCGGACAGCGAGGGATCTTCTTCAACGTCACCGCCCCCGGCGTGACCTTCGACATCGACGCGAAGAACGTGATTGCGGACGGCGCCACTACCGACGTGTGGGCGTCGTCGTCGGGCAGCGGCACCTCGACCCTCATCTCGATGGCGAACTCGAACTACACCAACACGGCCCAGACGCCCAGTAGCGGCAGCGTCGCCACCGTGACCACTCCGGGAACGGCTAACAACCAGTTTGCTGCGCCGACCTTCGTCAACGCCGGCGCCGGCGATTTCCATCAGACGTCCAGCTCGCCGACGATCGACGCAGGGGTCACCGACGCTTTCATCGGGACGACGGACCTCGACGGCGACGGGCGCAGCCTCGACGGCAACGGCGACTGCACGGCGAAGCCGGACATCGGCGCTGACGAGTTCGTCGGCACACCGGTCGACTGCGCTCCGCCCGAAACCTCGATCGCCGGCGGCCCCACGGGTACAACCTCCGACAGCACGCCGACCTTCGACCTGCAGTCCGACGAGGCCGGCTCGACCTTCGAGTGCCGCGTCGACGGCGCCATCTTCGCCGCGTGCACCAGCCCCTTCACGACGGCGCCGCTCGCCGACGGGGCCCACACATTCGAGGCTCGGGCAACCGACCCCTCCGGCAACACCGATCCGACGCCCGACTCGCGCGCATTCACCGTCGACACCTCGGTCCCCGTCCCCCCCGACACCGACCCGCCGGAGACGACGCTGACGACGAAGCCGAAGGCCAGGCTGAAGACGAAGAAGAAGAGCGTGAAGGTGAGCTTCGCCTTTTCCGCCGACGAGAGCGGCAGCTTCGAGTGCGCGCTCGACAAGGCTTCGTTCACACCGTGCACCTCGCCGCTCACCCTGAAGGCGAAGAAGGGCAGGCACACGTTCTCGGTCCGCGCCGTCGACGCGGCGGGCAACACCGACGCCACTCCGGCGACGGCGAGCTTCAAGGTGAAGCGGGCGAAGAAGAAGTAGTCCAACCGCCTCGCCTGCCGTTGACCGGCTTCCGGCATCGGAGTACCTTCGGGTGAGATGCAGGGTGAGGCGATCTCACGAGGTCTGAAGCGCTTGGCGTTCTCCCTCGTGGTTGCGGCCGTGCTCGGCCTCGGCGTGAGCCCAGCGTCCGCGGCCGACAGCGTCTACTGGTCTGACTTCGGAGCCGATGGCATCTCCTTCGCCGGGCTCGACGGGAGCACCGCCGGGGACCTGACGACGACCGGCGCCACGCTGAGCAATCCGGAAGGGGTCGCGATCGACACGGCCGCCGCCCGGATCTACTGGGGCAACGACAACTCGATCGCCTACGCGAACCTGAACGGCAGTGGCGGCGGCACCCTGAGCACAACCGGCGCCACGACGGTCAGCAGCGCCGCCGGAGTGGCGATCGATCCGGCGAGCGGCCGCATCTACTGGGCCAGCAGGTTCGCCGACAAGATCTCCTTCGCGAACCTGAGCGGCACCGGCGGAGCCGACCTGAACACGACCCCGGCCACGGTCGACTCCCCAACGGGGGTGGCGCTAGACCTCGCCGCCGGCCGCATCTACTGGGCGAACGAGAACGCCGGGATCTCCTACGCGAACCTCAGCGGGGGCGGAGGCGGCCAACTGGACACGACGGGGGCCACCGTCAACGGTCCCTGGGGGCTCGCAATCGACCCGGTCTCCAGGCGGATCTACTGGGCCAACCGGAATGGAGGTTCGATCTCCTACGCGAGCTTGAACGGCGGCGGAGGAGGCGACCTCGACACAACTGGAGCGACGGTCTCCGACCCGATAGGCGTGGCGATCGATCCGGCCGCGGGCCGCATCTACTGGGTTGACCAAGTCCCCAAGCAGATCTGGTCGGCGAGCCTCGCCGGCGGCGGCGGGCGGCAGCTGCCGACGCTTTCCGCCAACGTCAGCTTCCCCTCCTTCCCAGCGCTGCTGAAGGCGCCCGCTGCCGCCGGTCCGCCGACCGTCTCCGGCGGTTCCGCGCCAGGCTCTGCGCTGAGCTGCTCGCAGGGGGCCTGGGCTCCCGACCTCGCCGGCACCTTCCTCTTCCAGGCGCCTCAGACCTTTGCTTACCAGTGGCTGCGCGACGGCGCTGAGATCACCGGCGCTGAGGGCAGCACGATCGCCGCGGACACCCCGGGGCGCTACGAGTGCCGGGTCACGGCGACCAATCACGCCGGCTCGACAGCCCGGACGAGCGCCTCTTTCACCGTCGCCGAAGGCCACTTCACAATCGGCAAGCCAAAGCTCAACAAGAAGGTGGGCACCGCGAAGCTCCCGGTGACGGTGCCGGGCGCGGGCGAGCTCAAGCTGAAGGGCAAGACGATCGCCTTGCAGACGCGCGACGTCGACGCCGGCAAGACGAGACTGCTCGTGAGGCCGAAGGGAAAGGCGAAGAGGAAGCTCGTGACGAAGGGCAAGGCCACGGCCAGGGCGACCGTGACCTTCACGCCAACCGACGCGACCGGCTCCAGCCAGGGCATCAGGGTCAAGCTGAAGCAGAAGCACAGGCGGTAGGGCGTTTCGATCGCTCGGAAGTGCCGGTTGCGCCGCGAGGGCGCCGTCGGTTAGGTTGGCGACGTCAATGGGGGTCAGCAACGAACCGTAGGGGCGGTACGTGGGGAGATCGGGCTACATGAGGTTGATGATCGCGGCGCTGCTCGCGGGGACGCTGCTCGCACTGGTGCCGTCGCTCGCCGGCGCTGACAGCGGTTCCAACTCCGATCGCCGCCGCGCGTCCTCCGACCTGCGGATCGCCGGGACCGCCTCGCCCGACCCCTCCGTGGTCGGGCAGGAGGTCACGTTCACGGTCAACGTCACCAACGACGGCCCCGACCCGGCGACCTTCGTCACCATCGTCGCCTCCAACATCCCGGATTCGTTTGCCGTCGGCGACATGTCCGACGGGTGTCAGCTGATCGAGGACGACGTCAAGTGCGACGTCGACGACATCCCCTTCGGCCAGACCCAGACGATCACGTTCGTCCTGACGCCGAGCGTGCCGGGCAGCTTCAGCATCCCGATCTCCACCGGCGCGAGCGAGGACACCAACCCCTCGAACAACAACGGGTCCATCGGGTTCACGGTCGCGAGCGCCAGCAGGACGCTGACGGTCACCAAGGAGGGTGGGGGAACGGTCGCCTCGACTCCGGCGGGCATCAGCTGCGGCTCCGACTGCAGCGAGTCCTATCCGGAGGGCACCGACGTCTTCCTCACGGCCACGCCCGACGCGGGCCAGCGCTTCGTCTCTTGGACGGGCGGCGGTTGCGACGCCGTCGCCGGCCGCATCTGCACGGTGACGGTCAACGCGGATACGGCGGTCAAGGCGACGTTCGCGGCGCTGCCGACCGACCCGCCCACCGCGGGCCTGAGCGTCACCCCACCGACCAAGAAGCTCCCGATCACCTTCTTCGACGCGTCGGGCTCCCTGAACGCCACGAACCTGACCTACTCGATCACCGGCGGTAAGAACATCGGTGACATCTCGAACTTCGAGGTCAACCCGGAGAGCCCCTTCACCGGCCTTCGGATCAAGCAGCCGGGCACCTACACGGCGACCCTCACCGCGAGCTCGCCCTCGGGCAGTTCCACGACGAGCCAGAGCTTCAGCGTCCCGAAGACGTCGATCGGAACGCTTGACCCCCGGGTGCCGAACCTCGCGGCCTCCGGCTTTCAGCGGGCCATCTTCGAGCCGCCGGGTACCGCGCGGTTGTGCCTTCCCAAAGGCGAGCAGCAGGTGGTGATGGGCCAGATCGATCTCAGGGGCTCGTGCTTCATCTCCATCCTGAGATCCAAGGACATCCCCATGCCGGAGCGGAACGTCGCCGGCGAGTGGTTCGACTCCCAGCTCGGGAACAAGTGCCGTCCCGGCTCCAAGACCTACGACGAGAAGAAGTGCTTCTCCAAGGCGGAGTGGCTCGGGGCTTTCACCACGGATGAGCCGCTCAAGTTCAATGGGATGACGTTGCGGCCGAGGAGAGGCGCGGTCGTCGCAGTCTTCCCGCAGTCCGGCCGCATCGTTTCCTCGAATGCCAAGCTCTCCCTTACCACCGACGAGCTCGGGGAGATCAGGCCCCACAACTACGGCCCGCTCGACCTGAAGGTGCTGACGGGGAATCGCTCCAACGACTTCCGGCAGCAGCTGTACTCGTTCGACGCGAAGGCCCTGCCGTCTATCGGAGGGTTCGGCCTGAACGGGCAGATGACCGTCAGCCTGAGGCGGCAGGGTGCCCGCCGTTTCACCGAGCTCGGTGCCAGCATCAAGCTGCCGGACATCCTCAAGACCGCGGGTGGCTTCGCTCCCAGCGGCGGGATCACGCTGCAGGCCGACAACTACACGGGCCTGACCCTCGGCGATCTGCGCTTCTCCGTCCCGGAGGCCTACATCGGGCCCGTTCGCCTGAGCAATCTCGGCTTCACATACAGGTCGGGTGGCGAGCCCGCTGCGAGTCCGCCGTGTGGGGCCAAGTACTGGAAGGCGACGCTCGAGATCCATCTCGTCCCCACCGGGGGCAACGGCGCGGGCCTGACCCTGGCGCCGCCGCCCGAGCGTCAGGGCCTCGCCTTCTGCAATGAGAGCTTCCACAGCGCCGGCGGCACGCTCCACTTCGGCGACCCGATTCCTCAGCCGCAGATCCTTCCCGGCGTCTTCCTCGAGGACATCGGCTTCGACATGCAGGTTGACCCGACCGTGCTCAGCGGCCACGCGACCGTGACGGGAGCCAAGATCATCCGGGCCACCGGTGGCCTGCTGGCCGCGTTCCCGTCCCAGCGCGCGCCGTACACGGTCCTTCCCACCGACGGCGGTTCGACATTGGCGGGGCTCGCCGGGAGGAAGCTGACCACACCGACCTTCGCGCTTGGTGGAAGCATCGGCCTGGTCGTCCCCACCGACGACACAATTGAGCTCGCGCGCGGGTACTTCGTGTACTCCTACCCCGCCTACTTCGAGGCCAAGGGATTCGCGAGCTTCGAGACGTTCATCTTCGGCATCCACGCGGATGGCTCCTTCGCCCTGAACGCCGCGACCAGACGGTTCAACGCCACGATCAACGGCGAGGTCTGCCTCGCTCCGGGAATCAGGATCGCGGGGGTGGGGCTCTGCGTAGGCGGCGGCGCCACGGTCTCGAGCCGA
Source organism: Solirubrobacterales bacterium (assembly GCA_046330415.1). Lineage (GTDB taxonomy): Bacteria > Actinomycetota > Thermoleophilia > Solirubrobacterales > 70-9 > RHKX01. Next base: position 257,184 of record JAXLSW010000007.1, read on the forward strand.
GGGATGGTCGGCTGCCTGATCGTCGTCGACGACGGATTCGAGCCCGGCGTCGGCTACCACTGGGGCGACTTCTCCCCGCACATCTTCAACGGCATCACCGACGGCTGCAAGCCCAGCCGCTACTGGGAACTGAACATCATGAGCGCCGAGGCCGACGCCCGACAGCTCGCGTCGGGATCCAAGTCCAAACCGACGGCGCTGGCGGCTCAGGCCGAGGGTTCGCTCACCTTCACGGTCGAGAAGGGCGACGACGCCAAGGACATCGAGCTGCATGGCCAGGGCGGCGCGCCCGCGGTGCAGATCACGGCTCCCAACGGCGACACGATGACCTCGGTCGCGGGCGAGATGCAGCACGACGACACCCTCCAGGTCATGCAGTGGGAGGACTACGACATGACCTGGGTCGGCGTCACCGGCGATCCCGGCAAGTACGTCGTCACCCCGCTCGAGGGCTCGCCGCCGATCGAGTCCCTCTCCGAGACGAGGTTCCAGAAGCACGACCAGATCAAGGCGAAGGTGGTCGGCAAGGGTCGCGACCTGAAGCTGCAATACGACGTCGGGAACGTCAAGGGCCGCACCGTCACCTTCTCGGAGAAGGCCAACGGCGTCTACTCGGCCATCGGCACGGTCAAGAGCGGCAAGGGAACGATCAAGTTCGAGCCCGCCGTCGGCCCGGCCGGCGTCCGCCAGATCGTGGCCTCTGAGGACGTCGACGGCATCTCCGCCCCGGAGGTGGTCGTCGACTCCTACAAGTCGCCCGGCCCGCTGCCCGCGCCGAAGATGAAGAAGGTCCGGGCGAAGCGCCGCGGCAGCAAGCTGCTCGTCTCCTGGCGCAAGGTGAACTCGACCAACGGCTACAAGGTCGTCGCCACCCTGCTCAACGGCACCCAGAAGTCCGTCTGGGTCTCCGCCAAGAAGTCGAAGGCGACGATCAAGGGCCTCGAGAAGACTCAAGCCGGCACCGTGACCGTCACCGCTTTCGGAGCCATCGGCGATCTCGGCAAGCCGAAGAAGGTGAAGTTCAAGTACGCCAAGAAGCCGATCGACGTGCGAGGGAACTTCAAGGACCTCGGCAAGGACTTCACGGCGGCGGACAAGGGCTGAGCGGCTCGGTTCCCCGGTCCGCAGGGGCCGGGGCCGCCGGCGAGTGATTCCACGGATTTCCGCCATGGGAACCAGCGCTCCACCGAGGGGTGACTGAGACCACGATCCTGGTCTGAGTCACCCCAGGTCCGCTGGCAATGGGCTGGCGAGGGGAGCATCGAAGCGTCCGGCCCGCCCGTGGGCATGGCATGAGGACCGGAACAGAGCCGCTAAGCGGTCGCGGCAGCGGGGCTTGGCGCCGCAGCCTTCGCGAACGTCAGCTCACCGTCGGCGGCGCCGACCTCGACAGTGTCGCCCTCGTTGAACTCACCCTCGAGCAGCTTCAGCGCCAGGCGGTCGACGAGCTGCTTCTGGATCACCCGCTTGAGCGGGCGGGCTCCGTAGGTCGGGTCGTAGCCGAGGTTCCCCAGAAGCGTCCTGGCGTCGTCGGTGAGGACGATCTCGATGCCGCGCTCGCGGACCCGGTCGGTCAGCAGGCCGACCTGGACGTCGACGATGTGGCTGATGTCCTCACGGCTGAGCCGGTGGAAGATCACGGTCTCGTCGATCCGGTTGAGGAACTCGGGCTTGAAGGTTGCGGTGAGGACGTCCTGGATGCGCTCTCTGATGTTCTCGTCGATGCGCTCGGCGGCGATCTCCTGGGAGCCGACGTTCGAGGTCATGATCAGGACGGTGTTGGTGAAGTCGACCGTGCGGCCCTTGCCGTCGGTGAGGCGGCCGTCGTCCATGATCTGCAGGAGCACGTTGAAGGCGTCGGGGTGGGCCTTCTCGATCTCGTCGAGCAGGATCACCGCGTAGGGGCGCCGGCGCACGGCCTCGGTGAGCTGGCCGCCCTCGTCGTAGCCGACGTAGCCGGGGGGCGCGCCGATCAGGCGGCTGACCGAGTGCTTCTCCATGGACTCGGCCATGTCGATGCGGACGATCGCGTTCTCGGTGTCGAACATGAACTCGGCCAGCGCGCGGGCGAGCTCGGTCTTGCCGACGCCGGTCGGGCCGAGGAACAGGAAGCTGCCGATCGGCCGGTTCGGATCGGAGAGGCCGGCGCGCGAGCGGCGCAGCGCCGCGGAGACCGCCTCGACCGCCTCGTCCTGGCCGATGACGCGCTCGTGCAGGCGCCCCTCCATGTGGATCAGCTTCTCGACCTCGCCCTCCATCAGGCGGGCGACGGGGATACCGGTCCACTTGCCGACGATCTCGGCGACGTCCTCCTCGGTGACCTTGTCGTCGAGGATGGAGCCGCCCTGCGCCTGCAGCTCCTCGAGCCGGGCGCGCTGCTCCTCCATCGTCCGCTCGAGCTCGGGGATGACCCCGTAGCGGAGCTTGGCTGCGCGCTCCAGGTCGGCCTCGCGCTCGGCCTTCTCGGCCTCGCGCTCGGCGCGCTCGAGCTCACCGCGCGCGTGGTCGATCGCGTCGATGACGTCGCGCTCGCCCTGGTAGCTGGCGCGGAGCGCACCGACCTCCTCCTTGGCGTCGGCGAGCTCGGTCTCGAGCGCCTCGAGCCGCGCCTTCGAGGCGTCGTCCTTCTCGTTCTGCAGGGCCTGCTTTTCGATCTCGAGCTGGGTGATGCGGCGGTCGATCTCGTCGATCTCCACGGGGGATGACTCGAGCTCGGTCTTCAGGCGGGAGGCGGCCTCGTCGATCAGGTCGATGGCCTTGTCGGGGAGGAAGCGGTCGGCGATGTAGCGGTCCGACAGCGTGGCCGCGGCGACGATCGCCGGGTCGGTGATGTCGACGCCGTGATGGGTCTCGTAGCGCTCCTTGAGGCCACGGAGGATCGCGATCGTGTCGGCCATGTCGGGCTCGCCGACGTAGACGGGCTGGAAGCGGCGTTCGAGCGCGGCGTCCTTCTCGATGTGCTTGCGGAACTCGTCGAGAGTGGTCGCGCCGATCGTCCGCAGCTCGCCACGGGCGAGCATCGGCTTCAGCAGGTTGGCGGCGTCGACCGCGCCCTCGGCGGCGCCGGCGCCGACGATCGTGTGCAGCTCGTCGATGAAGAGGACGATGCGGCCGTCGGCGTCCTTGACCTCCTTGAGGACGGCCTTGAGCCGCTCCTCGAACTCGCCGCGGTACTTGGCGCCGGCGAGCAGGCCGCCGACGTCGAGCGCGACGAGGCGGCGGTCCTTGAGCGAGTCGGGGACGTCACCGGCGACGATGCGCTGGGCGAGCCCTTCGACGATCGCGGTCTTGCCGACGCCGGGGTCACCGATCAGGACGGGGTTGTTCTTCGTCCGGCGCGAGAGCACCTGGACGACGCGGCGGATCTCCTCGTCGCGGCCGATGACCGGGTCGAGCTTGCCTTCCTCAGCGGCCTCGGTCAGGTCCTGGCCGAACTTGCCGAGGGCGTCGAGAGTCGACTCGGGGTCGCGGGTGGTGATCCGGTTGGTGACGACCGCGTTGGCGGCCTTCGCGAGCTCCTCGCGGTCGGGAAGCAGGTCGGCGACGCCGGAGGAGCGATCGGCGAGCGCGAGCAGAAGGTGGTTGGCGGCGATGAACTCGTCGCCGAGGGCGGTCATCTCCCGCTCGGCGCGCTGGATGACCTGGGTGAAGGCGGAGGAGAGGCGGGGCTCGATGGCCTCGGTCCCGGAGAGGGTGGGGAGGTCGCCGATCGCGGCGATCGCGCGGCCCTCGATGTCGAGGGCGTCGGCGCCGACCTTGCGGAGGATCGGGCCGGTCATCCCATCCTCGCTCTGCAGCATCGCGACGAGCAGATGCGCGGGCGCCACCTCGGTGTTGCGGTGCTGGGTGGCGAGCCTGAGCGAGGCGGCGACGGCCTCCTGCGACTTGGTGGTGAATCGGTCTGCGTTCATGTGTTGGACAGGCTACAGCCTTGATGACGGTTTGTAAAGAAATCTGCTATGAATCCACTTAGATCTGGCAACGAGCCACCGAGCGCCGCGCAACTATGCTCCCTGCGTGGCATCCGTACCGCTCACCCCACGGGTAGAAGCTTGGCGAGACGAGGGCTCCTACGAGGACTTCCGGGGCCACCGCGTCTTCGTCCACTCGCGCGAAGGATCCGGCGACGGGCCGCTCACGCTCCTGCTGCACGGGTTCCCCTCGAGCTCCTACGACTTCCGGACGCTGATCCCGTTGCTCGGCGACGGGCCGCTGCTGGCGTTCGACTTCCTCGGCTTCGGCCTCTCGGCCAAACCACGCGGGCTCGGCTACAGCCTCTTCATGCAGGCCGACCTCGCCGAGGAGATGGTCGCCAAGCGCTTCCCCGGTCGCGACATCGCCCTCGTCGCCCACGACATGGGGACCTCGGTCGCGACCGAGCTGCTCGCGCGTGACGTCGACGGCACCGGCAAGCTGCGGCTTCGCGACGCGTTGCTCTTCAACGGCAGCATCGTCCTCGACCGCGCCTCCCTCACCCGTGGGCAGCGGATCCTCCGCTCCCGCTTCGGCGCCGTCGCGCAGCGACTCGCCAGCGAGCGGTTCTTCCGGCGCGAGTTCTCGGCGCTGTTCTCACCGGCGCATCCGCTCACCGAGGAGGAGGCCACCGATCAGTGGGCGCTGATCTGCCACGACGGCGGGCAGCGGATGGGCCACGAGCTGATCGCCTACCTGGACGAGCGCATCGCCCACGCTGATCGATGGCACGGCGCGATCCGCGACTGGCCCGGTGCGCTCAGCCTCGTGTGGGGGCTCAAGGACCCGGTCGCCACCACATCGGTCCTCGCCGCCCTGCGCGACATCCGCCCCGGGATTCCCGTCACCGAGCTCGAGGAGCTCGGCCACTACCCGCAGATCGAGGATCCGGCGCTCGTCGCCGACGCGATCCGCGCCGCGATCGCCGGCGGCGACGACTTCGGCGGCTGACGACCGCCGTCGCCGTCAGGCCACCGCCACCCGGCAGATCGTGGTCAGCGACTGGTAGTAGACGTCGCGGCCGAAGCCGGGGGCGGGGAAGAGGAAGCCCTGGGAGGGGGAGGGGACGTCGACGCTCGCCTTCGTCTCACCGGTGTCGAGGTCGAGGACGGCGAGCCGGTCGTGCCCCAGCGGCAGCGAGCGGCGCCGGATCGCGGCTGAGCGACCGAGGACTCCGAGCGGCCTGCGCAGCGCGCCGCGCGCCCGCGGATGGCTCAGCACCCCCTTGTCCCACCAGTCGCCGACCACGAGCTCGCGGGTGTCGGGGAAGAGGATCAGGTGGCAGGCGTGGGCGACGTCGTCTCGGCGCCACAGCGGCACCAGCTCGTCTCCCTCCATCCGCCACGCGCGGGTGATCCCGTTGCCGGCGTCGTAGGCGACGGCGATCCGCCCCACCGGGTCCCAGCCGGGCGGGTTCGACTCGGTCCCGAACGGGAACCCGCTGATCTCGGTCGAGCGCACCGAGCCGTCGTCGAGGCGCGCCCACCAGAGCCGCACCGGGTCCGGCTGCGTGCCGGTGCCGACCATCGAGCGGTCGACGCTGTTTCGTCCCTGGTCCATCCACAGCACGTGCTCGTCGGTGATCACCGGGTCCCAGCCGAAGCTCCGCCCGGGGGCGGGTCCGTAGCTCGGCTGCCACTCGGCGTCGATCACGAGCCGACCGGCGTCGCGGTCGAGGCGCAGCATGAAGACCTTCGTCGTGCCGACGGCGACGACGCTCTCGCCGTCGCTGGAGAGCCGCGCGATCGATGGCTCGGGCAGGCGCAGCGGCGGTGCGACCGGGAGCAGCGTCTCGGGGTCGAGGACCGAGAAGGTCGACGGTTCGAGGCCGGCGGGCGCGTCGCAGTCCTTGGTCACGAGCTCGCCGCCGCCGAGGATCACGAACGAGTTGTGGGGACGTTCGACCGGAAGGCGGTGAGAGGCGAGGACCTCGAGCGCGGGGGAGAGGCGGTGCGCCCAGCGCCCGAGCACCATGTGGATGGAGCCGTTGGCGTGGGCGGCGAGCCCTCCCGGCCACCACTGCCCCGCCGGCAGGCGCGGGCTCGAGGCGACGACCTCGAGCGTGTCGGGATCGAGCCGCTCGACCCAACCGTCGACGGGGCTCGACTGCTCCCCGCGCAGGGGGATCGGGTGGCGCAGCGCGTAGAGCTCGCCGGGGTCGCGCCGGAGCAGGACATCGGTGGCGAACGCGTCGGCGACGGCCTCGACCCGGAGACTCTCACCGGGGCGGATGTCCAGCCCGACGATCCCCTCAGCGCACCCCCAGCGGCGCGGGCCGCCGTCCTCGCCCGTCCAGGGTTGCGGCCAGTAGGCCCCGGGCATGGCGGGCGCTCCGGTCCTACTCGAAGGCCGTGAGCTCGGCCGCGGGCCCGGACTCGCAGCAGATGATCGCGGCGCGCTCGAGGCCGGCGCGACGGTGCTCGAAGGCGGCGAGGATCCGCGGGTCGCTGGTGAACTCGAGGAAGGCGGAGCGGCTCGGGTACCAGACGGCGAGCACCTCGTCGTAGTCGTCGTCGCCGGTGCCGATGAACGTCTCGGAGGCGTTGGCATGCCAGAGGACCCTCGCCCCGAGCTCGTCGAGCTTCGTCGCCGCCACCGCTCCGTACTTCAGGTACTCGTCGCGATCGGCGTAGCGGTTCAGGTTCAGCATCACGATCGGGGAGTCGTCCTCGGCGGCCCGGGCGATGATCGCCTCGAGCTGCTGCTGGTCGGGTTCGATCGGCATCGGTTGGTCCTCCCGGGTCGGGTCGGTACGAGGTCAGTAGGACGTGGCGGCGACCCAGATCTGGGTCAGGGTCTCGACGGCGGTGTCGATGGAGACGCGCGGCTCGCGCCCGAAGGCGTCCAGAAGGTAGTTCTCGTTCAGGCGGTTCAGGGCCCGCGCGGTCTCGGAGACGTCGGCGAACCGCTTGCCGCCGTGGGCCTCGAGGTCACGGAGCGCCTCGGCCACGAGCCCGTCGAAGCGGCCGCGGAGCGCGTCCTCGTCGGGGGTCTCGAGCTGCTTGGCTGCCGACGCCTCGAAGACGGCACGGAGCAGCGGCCCGTCGCGGTGGAAGACCGTGGCGGCCAGGGTCATCGCCTCGCGGATCGTCGCCGGGTCGAAGCTGTGGTGGGAGCCTGCGACCGCCGCCTGGGCCTCGTAGAGGTCGAGAACCGCCTGGCGTCCGGCGGAGAGGACGAGCGCGCCGACGTTCTCGAAGTGGCGATAGAAGATCGTCCGCTCGAGGCCGGCCCTGTCCATGATCTCGCCGACGGTGAGCTCGGCGAAGGAGCGTTCGCGGACGAGCTCCCCGGTCGCCTCGAGGATGCGTTCCCTGGCTTCCTCCCGGCTCAACCGAGGCCGAGTCGCGGTAGTTGTGACACTCTGTGGCACAGTCTGTTACGTTAGCAGAGGCGCCGGAAACCGAGTCATCGCTTTCGCGCGAGTGTTGAGGAGAGTCGACACAGACCTAGGAGAGACCTTGATGCGCATCGCCCTACGCCCACTCACCCGCACCGCCACGGTGCTCGCAATCGCTGCCCTCACGCTTCTCGGCCTCGCCCAGAGCGCCGGCGCCCGGCCCGTCAAGGCCGACACCGACGGCCGTCCGAACATCCTCGTCGTCATGACCGACGACATGGCGACCAGCGACATCAAGTTCATGCCCAACGTGCGCAAGCTCCTCGCCGACCAGGGCACGACCTTCACCGACGCCGTCGACTCCTTCCCGCTGTGCTGCCCGGCCCGCGCGACCTTCATCACCGGCCAGTACGCCCACAACCATGGCGTCAAGGGCAACTTCAGCCCCTACGGCTGGTACGGCATGAAGGACCGCGGCAACATCCTGCCGCGCTGGCTGCAGAAGAGCGGCTACCGCACCGCCGCGATCGGCAAGTGGCTGAACGGCTACGGCGCGCTCGACGGCCACGGCGAGATCCCGAAGGGCTTCGACACCTGGCGCGGCCTCCTCGACGTCTCCGCCTACGACTACTACAACTTCGTGATGAACCGGAACGGCAAGCTCAAGTACTGGGGCGACAAGGACTTCGCCCGCAAGCTCGTCGAGTTCGCCAACATCGAGGTGACCCCGAACCCGACCGGGATCGCCGGGATCCTGACCAAGCTGCGCCAGATCTTCGGCAACCCGCCCTACACCTACTGGGGCGCCGAGAACGAGGAGGACTACTCCCCCGACGTCACCGGTCAGGTGACGCAGAACATCGTCCGTCGCGAGGGCAAGGAGAAGGACCCGTTCTTCGTCTGGTGGTCGCCGGCCGCACCGCACCGCGAGGACGTCTCGACGACGCTCCTCGGCAAGCCCGGCCCCGACCCGCGCCCGGCGATGCGCTTCGAGCCCGCGGTCAACCAGCTGATGCTGCCGGAGCCGCCGAGCTTCAACGAGGCCGACATCTCCGACAAGTCGTCGAACCTGATCGACAACGCGCCGCCGCTCGACTCCGACGACATCGCGCAGCTCCAGCTCGACTACCAGGGCCGGGCCGGCTCGCTGATGGCCGTCGACGAGGGCGTCGGCGACCTCGTCCAGACCCTTCGCAACACCCACCAGCTCAAGAACACGACGATCGTCTTCCTCTCCGACAACGGCTGGATGCAGGGCGAGCACCGGATCCCCGGCGACAAGTACCTGCCCTACGAGGAGTCGCTGCGGGTGCCGCTGATCATCCGCGGCCCGGGCATCCCCAAGGGCGTCAAGCGCAGCGGTCAGGTCTCGAACGTCGACTTCGCACCGACCCTGCTCGACATCGCGAACGCGAAGCCGGGCAGGACGATGGACGGCGTCTCGCTGCTGCCGGCGACGAAGAGCAAGAAGCGGATGCCCGACCGGGCGATCGCCATCGAGGCGCTGGCGCGGCTCTTCGAGAACCCCAACGTCCCCGCCAACCGCTGGGACCAGCCCTACACCGGCGTGCGCACCGACGACTACACCTACGTCGTCTGGACCGAGACGGGCGAGAAGGAGCTCTACGACCTGAAGAAGGATCCGTACCAGCTCAACAACGTCGTCGACGATCCCGCCTACGCGTCGATCCGCGACGAGCTCGCGGCGAAGCTGACCACACTCGAGAACTGCAAGGGCAAGGCATGCGACGTCCCGGAGTGATGGTGAGGTCAACGCTGCTGGTGCTCGCGGCGCTGATGTCGGCGCTGCTGGTCGCGGCCGCCCCCGCGAGCGCGGTTCGCAGCCAGGGCATGGCCATGCACAACGCCCGCTACTGCGAGATCCTCGAGGTCAAGAAGCTGCCGCCCGACGGCAAGGTCGTCGTCTGGAACACGATCGGCCTCAACGACTGCCCGCAGGAGTGGTGGGACGGCTTCGACGCTCCCTCCCTGGCCGCCGAGCTCGGTGATCCGTTCGTCGTCCTCAACGGCCCACGGCACTTCCTGATGGACTCGGCGAAGGCCCGCACCGCCCAGATCCGGCGCTTCCACGGCGAGCGCATGCGCAAGGTCGCGACGCTGCCGATCCCGACGTTCGCCCAGCTCGCCCAGGTCCCCTACGCGGAGCGCACGGTCTCCCGGGTCAACACCTGGCACTGGAAGGCGGGTCGCAAGGTCTACGAGCTGCTCGCTCCCGACGGCGCGACCTACATGATGCAGGCGTACTCGCAGATCGTCGACCCCGATCTGCAGATGTCGGATCTCAGCCACCTCGGCGACCGTCTGGCGCTTCCCGAGGGCTGGGAGTACCGCGTCCGCAAGCTCGACGAGCCGCTGACCCTGCGTGCCAAGGGCGCCGCGACGATCCTCCAGGACGAGCTCAAGAACACCTACCAGCGGCTCCCCGACGACACGAGCGGGCTGAAGACGCGCGAGCTCGACCTGACCGGGACGACCAAGACCGTCGGGGCGCCGTCCCCGGGCCAGCTCCAGGACGAGGGCACGCTGACCGGGAAGCCCTTCGGCTCCGCGAGCCTCTCGCTGACGGCGACGTTCGGTCCCAACTCGACGATGACCGCACCGTTCACGATCAGCAACGGCCGCGGCAGCGCGTTCGGCACCGCGACCACCACCTACGTCGTCGAGGGCGACCGGATCACCTTCACCGGCACGGCGACGCTGACCGGCGGCACCGGGCGCTACCGCGGCATCCGCGGCAAGGGCCTCGAGCTCGTCGACCGCAACACCCTCGACGGGCAGAACGGGGCCGTGACGCTGTCGGGCAAGGTCAGGTTCTGACGGTGCGGATGACCCAGTGAGCACCCGCCCGCCGAGCTTCCTGCTGCTGATCACCGACCAGCAGCGCCGCCCCCGCCATTGGCCCGACGAGAGCGGCTGGCTGCAGTCGCTGATGCCCGGAGACGCCGAGCTCGCCCGCACCGGCGTCACCTTCGACAACGCCTTCTGCAACACGGCGATGTGCTCGCCGAGCCGGACGTCGCTGTTCACCAGCCGCTGGCCGGCCGAGCACGGCGTCGAGCTCACGCTCACCGCCGCCGATCTGCGGCCCGATCCGCGCAACACGCCCTCCGTGGCCGCGACGATGGCGCGCATCCTCGCCCGCCGGGAGGCGCCGGCTCCGCGGCTCCTGCGCCAGTTCGCGAAGGGAGCGCTGCGAATCGGCGAGTCGCGCGGGCACGAGACGGAGCTCCCGAGCGACCTGCCGAACATGGCGAGGCTGCTGGCGGCGCGCGGCTACCGCGTCGCGTACAAGGGCAAGTGGCACCTCACCCATGCCTCCGGCGGGGAGGGGGCGCTGCTGGGGGGCTGGACCGAGGCCGACGGCAAGCGCCTCGAGACCGATTACGGCTTCGGTGAGTGGGAGGTTCCCGACGCCGGCGAGAACGCGAAGGCCGAGCACTTCGGCGGGGGCAACGCCGCCGAGGGCGAGGGCTGGGACGAGGTCTACACGCAGCAGGCCGAGCGCTTCCTCGCCGAGGCCGATCCCGACAAGCCCTTCTGCCTCGTCGTCTCGCTCGTCAACCCTCACGACGTGCTCGGCTACCCCGCCTCCTACGAGCGCGGCGGCTACTCACTCTCGGAATTCCGGGATCTCGGCGTCGAGCTGCCGCCGACGGTCGACGAGACGCTGCACAACAAGCCCGCCGTCCACGCGCTGATGCGGATGGGGATGAACGCCTACCTCGGCCCCCTGCGCAACGAGCGCGAGCAGCTCGACTACGTGAACTTCTACGCGCACCTGCACCGGATCGTCGACGAGAAGATCAGCCGCATCGTCGGCGCGCTCGGGGATCCCGACGACCCCGGCTCGCTGCGCTCGCGGACCGTCGTCGTCCGCTGCGCCGACCACGGGGAGATGGGCCTATCTCACGGCGGCCTGCGCCAGAAGGCCTTCAACGTCTACGAGGAGACCATCAACATCCCGATGGTGATCTCCAACCCCGTCCTGTTCCCGCGCCCGGCGGGGAGCGACGCTCTCGTCTCCCTCGTCGATGTCCTGCCGACGATGCTCGCGCTCGCCGGCGACGACGGTCCGGCGCGCGAGGAGGCCGACCTCCGCGGCAAGGATCTGACGCCGATCCTCGCGAACCGCGCCGTGGCCTCGCGCGAGCGGGCCGGGATCAGCCCCGTCGACCTCGCTCCCGTGCTCGAGCATCCGCAGCCCGCGCCCTCGGTGCAGGACGCGATCCACTTCACCTACGACGATCACCAGGCGGGAACCGCGATGCGCGAGGCCCCCGGCCAACCGAACCGCGTCCGCGCCGTGCGCACGGCCGACGCCAAGTACGCCGTCTACTTGGATCCCAAGGGGCGGGCCGACTCCGAGCACGAGATGTACGACCTGACCCGCGACCCCGACGAGACCCACAACCTCGTCGGCGTCAAGGACGGGAGGCCGTTGGACAGGACGGCCGCGAGCCAGCGTGCCGAGCTCGCGGAGCGGCTCGACGTCGCCATGGACGAAGCACGAACCCGGATCGGGACCGGCACGGCTACCTGACCTCGAGCTGAGCGGACCGCTCCGTTCAGCGTGAGATCGCTCACTGCGGGCCCGGGAGCGACCTCGCTACAACTAGCAGCGTGAAGCGCATCTTCGGCAGAGCGCGCGACCGTACGAACAACCTGCGCGCATTCGAGTCCCGGACGCAGGTCTGGCAGGAAGCCGGACTCGGGGCTGAGATCGACCGCACCGACGCCCGCCGGGCGCGGCGCGAGGCGGTCGTGCTCCTGCTCCTGATCGCGGGTGTGCTCGTCGTCTTCGCGATGCGCCACTCGATCTTCCCCGACGACGCCGGCAAGCTCGTCCGCTACGGGACCGCGATCATCCTCGCGATCCTCGGCTGGCTGCTGGCGCGCACGATCGCCCGCGGCCTCGCCCCGTCGCTGTTCAGGCGCATGCAGCCCGGCACCGCCGGGACGATGGGCTTCCTGATCCGGCTCGCGACGATCGTCGTGGTCATCATCGTCGCGCTCCGTATCGCGGGGGTGAAACCGCAGACGCTCGCCGTCGGTGGCGCGTTCACCGCCGTGGTCCTCGGTCTCGCGGCGCAGCAGACGCTGGCGCACGTCTTCGCCGGGCTCGTGCTGCTCACCACCCGACCCTTCCAGGTCGGTGACAGGGTGCGCCTGCGCGGTGGTTCGATGGCCGGCGAGGTCGAGGGCATCGTCGGCTCCCTCGGGCTCTTCTACACGACGCTCATCAACGGCGGGGACAAGACGCTGATCCCCAACAACGTGCTCATGCAGCTCGCGGTGATCCCGATCTCCGAGCCCGAGCGGGTGGAGCTGCGAGCCAAGTTCAAGGCGGAGGTGACCCCGCAGCATCTGCAGCGGATGATCGAGAAGGCCGTGTCGGTGCCGCTCCGCAACCCGCCGAGCGTCGCCCTCGAGGAGCTCGACGGCGACGAGGTCACCGTCAGCATCACGGCGGCGCCGCTGAACCCCGCCGACGGCTCCAAGCTCGCGAGCGACGTCCTCGAGGCCGTCCGCGACTCCGACCTCGACGGCATACCCGACGCCTACGACCTGCCGACCCCCGCGGAGGGCTACGTCGGTCAGGGTGGTCCGCGCTCGGCGCGGCCGGGTGCGTCGTCAGGCAACGGCGGGAGCTCCGGCAGCGGCGGCTCGTCGAGCTCGAACCCGCCGCCCTCCCAGATGGGGGATTGAGCTAGCGGCGCAGGCGCGAGGCGACCCAAGCGCCCGCGACCACCGCCGAGGCGGCGATCGGCAGGTTGCGCAGGGCGGTCGAGTCGATGCCCTCGCGCGCGGCGAGGGCGGCGCCGAAGGCGAACGCGTCCCCGGCATCGACGGCCGCACCGAGCACCGACGCCTCGCGCAGCCGATCGCGCTCGTCGCGAACGGCGAGCGCGTGGAGGCCGAGCGCGATGTCGCGAACCCCGGCCATCCGGGCCAGCACGACCGTGGCCGGGTGCGGATCCTCGAAGCCGAGCGCGGCGAGCCCCGGCCGGGTCACGGCGAGCGCGGCGGTGCCGATGCCGATGCGTCCGAGCGCGATGGCGACCGCGCCGGCGCGGGCGAGCTGATCGGGTCGATCGGGCTGAGCGTGCTCCGCGGGCGTCATCGAGGGTGACGTTAACTGGCGACCGCACGATGCGCCGCCGTGACCGTGCCGGCGTAATTCGGCGGACGTGTCACCGAGAAGCGGGGATGAGGTCCACTTCCGGTCGACACGTCCGGTGTCGGGACCGTTTCTCGGCGGGCCGCCCGTCGCGGAGCGAGTTCAGGCGCCGGGACCGCGCGAGCGGCGATCCTCGATGGGGATCCGCACGGTCGGCGACGGGATGTCCTTCGACTCGTACGCGCCGTAGGGGACCAGCTCGGCGCGAAGCGAGCGGCGCGCCTGCTCGATCTGCGCCGTCATGTGCCGCTCCATCTCCTCTGTGCGCTCGCGCATCGCTCGCAGCTCCGCACGCATCTCCTCGAGCCGGTCCTCGAGCTCGAGGACCGTCTCGACCCCGGCCAGGTTGAGCCCCTGCTCGCCGGTCATCTCCTGGATGCGCCGCAGCCGCTCGACGTCCTCGTGGGAGTAGAGCCGCGTGTTCTTGGGCGAGCGCTTCGGCTGGATCAGCCCGCGCGCCTCGTACATCCGCAGCGTCTGCGGATGCATCTCCGCGAGCTCGGCCGCCACCGAGATCATGAACACGCCGCGTTCGCGGTCGATCTCGGTCTCGACCCGGGTTGTCCGGACGACATGGGTGCGACGCGAGCCCGAGGTGCTCATCACGCGCCAACCTTCTCCGACTCATCGGCGGATCCGGCGCGGCGCCGCGCATCGCGGAGGATGCGCTCGCGCGGGTCGGCGCCGTCGAGGCTTCGCGAGAGCTCGTCGAGCGCCTCGCGCTGCTTGCGGTCGAGCTCGGTCGGGATCTGGATCTCGAAGCGGTAGTAGATGTCGCCTCGGCCGCTGGCGTTCGTCCGCGGCGGTCCCTCGCCGCGAAGCCGGTGCACCGTTCCGTGCTGGGTGCCGGGGGCGATCCTGATCCGCTTCGTCCCCCGCAGGGTGGGCACCTCGACGTTGGCGCCGCCGATCGCCTCCGCGACTGTGATCGGCACCTTGACCTCGAGGTTGCCGTCGGCGCGGCGGGCGAACACCGGTGAGGAAGCGACGCGCGTGGTCACGAAGAGGTCGCCCGAGGGTCCGCCGAGCGGCCCGTCCTCGCCCTTGCCGGCGAGCCGGATCCTGGTCCCGTCCTTGACCCCGGCCGGGACGTTGACGCGATAGCGCTTGCGCTGCTTGGTGACGCCGCTGCCCCGGCACTCCGGGCACGGCGACTCGACGACCTGCCCGCGGCCGCCGCACTGGGGACATGGCTGGGAGATGGAGAAGAAGCCCTGGCTCTGCGCGTCGATGCCGCTGCCCTCGCAGCGGGGGCAGGTGACCGGCCGGGTGCCGGGTGCGGCGCCATCGCCGCCGCAGGTCCCGCAGCGGGACTGCTTGAGCACCGTGACGGGGATCTGCGCGCCCTCCATCGCCTGCTCGAAGGTGAGCCTGATCTCGGTCTCCAGGTCGCGCCCGCGCTGCGGCTCTGGACCGCCGCGGCCACGGCCGAAGATGCTGGAGAAGATGTCGCCGACGTCGCCGACGTTGAACCCGGCGGGCCCGGCGCCGGCACCGCCGCGGCCGAAGCCGAACATGCCGCCGGAGTCGTAGGCCTTGCGCTTCTCGGGGTCCTTGAGCGTGTCGTAGGCCTGGCCGATCTCCTTGAACCGCTCCTCGGCCTTCGGGTCGTCGGGGTTGCGGTCGGGGTGGTAGTCGCGGGCCAGCTTGCGGTAGGCCTTCTTGATCTCCTCGTCGGTCGCCTTCTTGTCGACGCCGAGGACCTCGTATGGGTCACGGGTTGGCATCGGCGCCTCCTATCCGCTCACCACGACGCGCGCCGGCCGGATCACCTGCTCGTCGACCTTGTAGCCGAGCTCGAGTGTCTCCAGGACGGTGCCGGGCTCGACGCCCTCCGCCGGGGCGGTCGAGACCGCCTCGTGAAGCATCGGGTCGAACTTCGCTCCGGCCGGATCGAAGGCGTTCACGCCGCTGCGCTCGAGCGCGCTTCGCAGCTCGCCGTAGACGAGCACGAAGCCCTTCGTCATCCCGTCGGCGTGATCGCCGTCGGCCGGGTCGACCCCAGCGGCCGCCAGCGCCCGCTGCAGGTTGTCGATCGCCGGCAGCAGGTTGCGGGCGATCGCCGCCCGGCCCCGCTGCTCGGCCTCCTGCGCCTGCGTCGCGGCACGGCGCTTGTAGTTCTCGAAGTCCGCCCGGGTCCGCTGCGCCAGCTCCAGGTACTCGGCCCGCTCGCGCAGGGCGTCGGCCAGCGGGTCGGCCTCGAGGACCTCGACCTCGGCCTCCGCCTCGGCGACGTGACCCTCGCCTTCGGCGCCGGCCTCGCCGTCCACGACCTCCTCCTCGACGACCTCGGCGTCGACGACCTCAGGCTCCGACGAGGCGGCCGCAGCCGCCTCGTCGTTCCCCGGGGTCTCCTGAGCTCTTTCGTGCGAGCTCATGGCTACTTGTCCTCCTCGACGACCTCGGCGTCGACGACCTCCTCCTCGGGGTCACCCCCGTTGGTGGAGGAGCCGCCCTCGCCGCCCTCGCCGCTCGGGCCCTGAGCCTGGGCGTTCGCGTAGATCTGCTCGGACACCTTGTGGAAGGCGGCCTCGAGCGCGGCGGTCTTCGCCTTGATCTCGTCGGGATCGGCCGAGTTGAGGACGCCCTTCAGGTCCTCGAGCGCGGAGGTGACCTCCGCCTTGGCGGACTCGTCGATCTGCTCGCCGAGCTCCTCCAGCTGCTTCTCGCCCTGGTAGACGGCCTGCTCGGCGACGTTGCGGGCCTCGGCCAGCTCCTTCGCCTTGCGGTCCTCGTCGGCGTGCGACTCGGCGTCGTTGACCATCTGCTGGACCTCGTCGTCGGAGAGGCCGGAGCCGCCCTTGATCTCGATGGTCTGCTCCTTGCCGGTCCCCTGATCCTTGGCGGAGACGTTGAGGATGCCGTTCGCGTCGATGTCGAACGTGACCTCGATCTGCGGCATGCCGCGCGGGGCCGGCGGGATGCCGGTGAGCTGGAACTTGCCCAGCGACTTGTTGCCGGCCGCCATCTCGCGCTCACCCTGGAGCACGTGGACCTCGACCTGCGTCTGGTTGTCGTCGGCGGTCGAGAACGTCTCCGATCGCTTGGTCGGGATCGTCGTGTTGCGCTCGATGAGCTTGGTCATCACGCCGCCCTTTGTCTCGATGCCGAGGGTGAGCGGGGTGACGTCGAGCAGGAGCACGTCCTTGACGTCGCCCGCGAGCACGCCGGCCTGGATCGCGGCGCCGACGGCGACGACCTCGTCCGGGTTGACGCCCTTGTGCGGGTCCTTGCCGGTCAGCTCCTTGACCTTCTCCTGGACCGCGGGGCTGCGGGTCATGCCGCCGACCATGACGACGTGGTCGACGTTCGTGTCGGCGTCGGCAAGCGCCTGCTTGACCGGCGCGACGACGCGGTCGAGGAGGTCGCCGGTGAGCTCGTTGAGCTTCGCCCGCGAGAGCTTCATCTCGAGGTGACGGGGCTGACCCTCCACCGCGGTGATGAACGGCAGGTTGATCTGCGTCTCCTGCGTGGTGGAGAGCTCGATCTTCGCCTTCTCCGCGGCCTCGTAGAGGCGCTGCAGGGAGTTCTTGTCCGCGGCCAGGTCGATGCCCTGGTCCTTCTTGAACTCCGCGACGAGCCAGTTGACGATCGCGGCATCCCAGTTGTCACCGCCGAGGTGGTTGTCACCCGCGGTCGACTTGACCTCGAAGACGCCGTCGCCGATCTCGAGCACCGACACGTCGAAGGTGCCGCCGCCGAGGTCGAAGACGAGGATCGTCTGGTCCGTTCCCTCCTTGTCGAGGCCGTAGGCCAGCGACGCGGCGGTCGGCTCGTTGATGATGCGCTTGACGTCGAGGCCGGCGATCTTGCCGGCGTCCTTGGTGGCCTGGCGCTGGTCGTCGTTGAAGTAGGCGGGGACGGTGATCACCGCGCCGTCGACCGTCTCGCCGAGCTTGGCCTCGGCGTCGGTCTTGATCTTCTGCAGGATCATCGCCGAGATCTCCGGCGGCGAGTACTGCTCGTCGCCGATGCGAACGCGGACGTCGCCGTTGGGTCCCGGTTCGACGTCGTAGGGGACGATCCGCTCCTCCTCCTTGACCTCAGCCTCCTTGCGACCCATGAAGCGCTTGATCGAGTAGACGGTGCGCTCGGGGTTCATCACCGACTGCCGCTTGGCGACGGTGCCGACGAGCCGCTCGCCGGAGTCGGTGAAAGCTACGACGGAGGGGGTGGTGCGACCGCCCTCCGAGTTCTCGAGGACGGTCGGCTCGCCGCCCTCCATGACCGCGAAGCACGAGTTGGTCGTGCCGAGGTCGATTCCGATGGTCTTGCCCATGGTTCTCAGTTCCTCTCGTTGGCTGTGTGAGTGAAAGCGTCTGCTTTAGCTTGCGAGCAGACGAAAATCTGAGTCGCAGCGTAGCAGATATATGGAGTCTCACAAAATGGACGTAGAACGGCTTGAGCAAGCCGAAAGCGCCCGACAGGACAGGTGCCCGCGGACGGTGAAGAGACGGTTGGGAAGTGAGCTTCCGCGCAGCCGCCGCGTCAGCGGCCGGCCTCGCGGGCGACGAAGTTGGCGACGATCTCGACCTCGGAGGCCTGCAGGATGCCCGCGGGCATCGCGCCGTCTCCCAAGCCGTTCTTGATCGCGTTCTCCACGCGTCCCTGCATCGCCTCGACCGCCTGGTCGTCCTGAGCGGGGCCCGCGGCACCGGCGAGCCGATCGTCGAGGTCGGGTCCGACGACACCGTCGGTGCCCGCCCGAGCCAGTGTGTGGCAGGAGCCGCAGTTGGTCTGGAAGAGCTCGCGCGCGTAGTCGTCGGAGGCGGCGACCGCGTCGGAGGACGAGTCCATCGAGCCGTCCTTGTCGTAAACCCACAGCGGGATGATCACGACGAGCACGAGGGCGAGGAGGCCGAATGCGATGAAGGTCTTCTTGTTCATGTGCCTGAAGCGCCGGCTACCCGGCGCGGCGCGGATACTACCTGCGCAGCCCGCTCAGATGACTGGCTCGACCAGCCCCTCGCGCTTGGCCACGCACATCCGCGCCAGCGCGCATTCCCCGCAGCGCGGCCTGGGACGGCAGATGGAGCGGCCGTGGGCGATCAGGTTGAGGTGCAGCTCGTAGGCATCGGCCGGGTCCGTGATGGCCAGCATCTCGTCGTGCGCACCCTCGAAGGAGATCTTCGGCGGGAACAGCCCGAGCCTGCCGCCGACCCGGTAGACGTGGGTGTCGACGGGGATCTCGGGGCGGTCGAGGCCGAAGATCATCACGCAGGCGGCGGTCTTGCGGCCGACGCCGGGAAGGTTCGTCAGGTAGTCGATGACCTCCTGCCGCGGCGCCTCCCTGATCCAGTCGAGCGAGGCCTCGGGATCGTCCCCGCCGAGCTCGCGAAGGACCTCCTGGATCCGCGGCGCCTTCGTGTTGGCGAGCCCGCCCGGCCGGATCGCCTCGATCACCTCCTCGACCGGCGCGTCGCGGACGGCGGCCCAGCCGTCGAAGCGGTCGCGCAGGCGCCGGTAGGCGACATCGCGGTTGTTGTCGTTGGTGTTCTGGGAGAGGATCGTCAGAACGAGCTCGTGCACCGGGTCGTCATGGGGGTCGTTGCGGCGGGAGCCGTAGAGCTCGCGCAGGCGGTCGCGGATCGCCCGCACCCGGGCCTTCGAGGGACGCTTCCAGCCCTTCGGCACCGGGAAGCGGGGGCGGCGGTCGAGCTCCCCGACGTCGTCTCCCGCAGCACCGGCCGGACCGCCGCGACCGCGCGCGTAACCGCGCTCGCCACCGCCGCTCACGACTCGAACGCCCCGAGCCTGCCGCACGCCTCGGCGCCGGCCGCGGCGGCCAGCCCGAGCGCGGGCTCGATCGCGCTCCGTTCCCAACCGCTGCGTAGGAGCTCGGCCGCGAGGACTCCCATGAAGACGTCGCCAGCCCCCAGCGGGCTGACCATCTCGACCGGGGGAGGATCGAGGTCGGCGGTGCAAGTGCCGCGGGCGGCGAGCGGGTCCGGACCGGCGGTGACGACGACCAGCTCTGGTCCCAGGGCGAGCAGGGCATCGGCCGCCTCGGCGGCATCGGCGCGCGGGCGTCCCGTGATCCATCGGGCCTCGTCGCGGTTGCACTTGAGGAGCCTCGCGCCCTCGGCCATCTCGATGCAGCGCTCGCGGGCGACGTCGAGGTCGGCCCACCGCCCCGGCCTCAGGTTCGGGTCGAAGAGGAGCGGAACCCGCGCGGCGAGCGCCGCGTCGCGGACCGCGCGGGTGACCCCCAGCGACGAGTCGGCGACGCAGGTGTTGGAGCCGAAGCAGACGGCCCCGGCGGAACCGGCGAACTCGGCGATCTCGGTCTCGCGCCCGGCGAGGCTGGCGACCGCGGCGTCGATTCCGGCGCCGTGGATGTCGAAGCTCGGCTCGAGCTGCTCGTCGAGGGTCGCGAACGCGAACGCCGTGGGGACGTCCGCCAGCTCCGCCTGGAAGCGCAGATCGATCCCCTCGGCTGCGAGCCGCTCGCGCAGGAACCGGCCCCAGGGGTCGTCGCCGGCTCCCCCGGCGAGCGCGACCTCGGCGCCCGCTCGCCTCGCCGCCAGCGCGACGTTGGAGAGGGCGCCGCCGAATCGCACCTCGAAGCGCGCCGCGCCGGCGTCGCCGGTGATCGGATCAGGGCAGATCAGGTCGACGAGCGCCTCACCGAGGCAGACCAGAGGAGCGCTCCCGTGGGTCATCGCAGGCGAGGATAGGTTCTGCCGCATGACGAAAGAGGCAGAGGGCGAGGCAGAGGGCGAACTCGCCGCCGCGATCACCGAGCGGACGATCACGGTCGGCGGCATCGACGTCTTCGTCCGCGAGCGGCCCGGCGACGGTGCGCCGGCGGTCTTCGTGCACGGCAACCCGACCAGCTCCTGGGACTGGCTCCCGTTCCTGGAGCGGATGCGCGGCCCGGCGCTCGCCTTCGACCTACCGGGCTTCGGGCGCTCCGACCACCCCCCGGCCGGTGCGTTCGACCATTCGCTCGGCGGTTACGCCGACTTCGTCGAGCGGCTGCTCGAGCAGGAGATCGACGGTCCCTATCGGCTCGTCGTCCACGACTGGGGAGGGATCGCCCTCGCCGCCGCGCAGCGGAACCCGGAGCGCGTCGAGCGCCTCGTCGTCATGGACGCCGTCCCCTTCAACGCCGACTACCGGTGGCATTGGATCGGGCGGCTGTGGCGACGCCGCCGCGTCGGCGAGGCCCTCATCGCCATGACCTCCAAGCACGGGGTGCGCCAGCTCCTGCGGCTCGCCCGGCCTGGGCGCAAGCCGATGCCAGAGGCGATGATCGAGGAGATCTGGTCGTGCTGGGACGAGGGGATGGCCCGGGCGGTCCTCGCCCTCTACCGATCCGCCGATCCCGAGGTGCTCGCGGCCACCGGAGCGCGGATCGGCGAGATCACCTGCCCGGCGCTCGTCCTTTGGGCGACCGAGGATCCCTACATCGGGGTCGAGCAGGGCCGGTGGTACGCGGCCGCGCTTCCCGGCGCCGAGCTCGAGCTCGTCGAGGGCGCCGGCCATTGGCTCTGGATCGATCGTCCCGACGTGGTCGACCGGGTCGTCGGCTACCTCGAGCCTCCCGGCTGACCGGTAACCGGTTCTTTACAATCGCGAACCGCATGGCTCGCCCGTTTCGCTACATCGGGAGCCGGCTGCCGCGTGGTTGGTGGGATCTGATCCTGCAGTTCGGGCTCTTCTACGTTGCCTATCAGGCGTACGGTCTCGTGCGCGGAATCGTCGACGGCAAGACCGAGCTCGCCTATGCGAACGGCCAGCACGTCATCGACATCGAGAAGAGCCTCGGGATCTACTTCGAGCCCGACCTGCAGAAGGCGGCGCTCCCCCACGAGTGGATCATCGACACCGCCAACTGGCTCTACCTGAACAGCCACTTCACGATCACGGTCACCTTCCTCGCGTGGCTGTACCTGTTCCACAACGACAACTTCTACTTCGTCAGGAACATGTTCATGGTGGCGATGGGGCTCGCCCTGGTCGGCTACGGCCTGCTGCCGACGGCGCCGCCGCGGCTGATGCCCGACGCCGGCTTCACCGACACGATCGCCAGCTTCACCGGAGTCGCGCAGGACTCGAAGACGGCCAGCGCCTTCATCAACAAGTACGCCGCGATCCCGAGCATGCACATCGGGTTCTCGTCGATGATCGCCGGGACCGCGTTCTCGATCGTCAAGAACCCGGTCGGGCGCTACCTGTGGCTGCTCTATCCGGTAGTTGTGTTCTTCGTGATCGTCCTCACCGCCAACCACTACTGGATCGACGCGGCCGCCGGGCTGGTTGTCGCGATCTCCTCAGCGCTCGTGGCCAAGTACGCGCTCGCCCCGGTCCGGCCGGAGCAATGGGCCTTCCAGCCCGAGCGCGCCGAAGCAACCGCGGAGGCGACGGCCTGAGCTCGCCAGCGCCTCGCCGCCAACGCGGCGAGTTCAAGGAGATCGCCCGCGATCGCCTGATCGAGTCGCGGCTCACCCCGAACGCGATCTCGATGACCGGCCTGGTCCTCAACCTGGCCGCCGCCGTGCTCATCCTCGAGGGGATGTTCGTGGCCGGCGCGTTCGCGTTCATCATCGGCTCGATCATGGACACGCTCGACGGCCGCTACTCGCGGATGTCGGGCAAGGGGACCCAGTTCGGCGCTTTCCTCGACTCGACGCTCGACCGGATCGAGGAGGGGGTCGTGCTCGGCGCCGTCTGCTGGCACTTCGCCGATCAGGGGAACGCGGCTGTCGCGGCCGCCTGCCTGCTCGTCGTCCTCGGCTCCCTGATGGTCTCCTACACCCGCGCCCGCGCCGAGGCGCTCGGCGTCGAGTGCAAGGTCGGGATCGCGACGCGCCCGGTTCGCGTCGTCATCCTCTCGGCCGGGCTGATGTTCGCCGACGGCGAGCTGATCTCCGACTTCGACCTGCTCCCGGCGGCGATCTGGGTGATGGTCGCGCTGACCGCCTTCACGGTCCTGCAGCGCGTCTGGCACGTGCGCGGGAAGCTGCGCGCAATCGACGAGGCCGAGGCCGCCGAATAGGCACCCGCCCGTCCCGGGTGTCGCTGTAACCAATCCGGGGGTATGGTGTCTACGTGCGTCCCGGAGCTTCCGGCGCTAGATCTGCCGCCCCGTGGAGGGGCGCCCGATAGCGCCAACGACGAGCCTGAGCACCGGGCCCTACGACTGACTTAGACCAGGAGGCATGGCTTTTCCATGAGCAGCACCAACGGAGCGCAGAGCAACGGACACGGTAGGTCCGACGACGGCAAGGTCCGCGTCGCGATCGTCGGCGTCGGCAACTGCGCCAACTCGTTCATCCAGGGCGTCCAGTACTACAAGGACGCCGACCCCGCTGACCAGGTCCCCGGCCTGATGCACGTCGATCTCGGCGGCTACCACGTCCGTGACATCGAGTTCACGGCCGCGTTCGACATCGACGCGGAGAAGGTCGGCAAGGACCTCGGCGAGGCGATCTGGTCCGGTCAGAACAACACGATCAAGTTCGCCGAGGTGCCGAAGATGGGCGTCACCGTCCAGCGCGGCATGACCCACGACGGTCTCGGCAAGTACCTGAAGCAGAGGATCACCAAGGCGCCCGGCGAGACGGCCGACATCGTCAAGATCCTCAAGGAGACGAAGACGGACGTCGTCGTCTGCTACCTGCCGGTCGGCTCCGAGGAGGCGACCAAGTGGTACGTCGAGCAGGCGTTGACCGCCGGCGTCGGCTTCGTCAACTGCCTACCGGTGTTCATCGCCCGCGAGGACTACTGGGACAAGCGTTTCCAGGAGGCCGGTCTGCCGATCGTCGGCGACGACATCAAGTCGCAGGTCGGCGCCACGATCGTCCACCGCCAGCTCGCCCGCCTGTTCCACGAGCGCGGCGTCGAGATGCAGCACACCTCGCAGCTCAACGTCGGCGGCAACATGGACTTCTTCAACATGCTCGAGCGCGAACGCCTCGACTCGAAGAAGATCTCCAAGACCAACGCGGTGACGTCGATCATGGGCACCGAGCTGCCTGCGGAGGACGTCCACGTCGGCCCCTCCGACTACGTGCCGTGGCTGACCGACCGCAAGTGGGCGCACATCCGCCTCGAGGGCAAGTCCTTCGGCGACGTGCCGCTCAACGTCGAGCTCAAGCTCGAGGTCTGGGACTCGCCGAACTCCGCCGGCGTCGTCATCGACGCGGTCCGGCTGATCAAGCTGGCGCTCAACAACGGCATCGCCGGCCAGCTCGACGGCCCTTCGTCCTACCTGATGAAGAGCCCGCACACGCAGCGCCCCGACGCGGACGCCCGTGAGCACACCGAGGAGTTCATCGCCAAGAACGCCCGTAACGCCCGTACGGCCGGCAAGAAGGACGCCGCCGCGGACGAGAAGGCTGAGGAGAAGGCGCAGGCGTAGCGCCCACCCCAGCCGGCTCCGGCCGGTTCAGACTGCGATCGAAGGCCCGCACAGTCGTCTGTGCGGGCCTTCGTCGTTGTTGGAGGGGCGGCGGAACACCGAGCCGCTCAAAGCGGTTCGCCGTCGTCCCCGCTGATCCGTGCCGCGAGCTCGGTCCGCGAGCTCACCCCGAGCTTGCGGAAGGTGCGGTTGAGATGGCCCTCGACGGTGCGGGGGCTGAGGAAGAGGGCTTCGGCGATCTCGGCGTTACGCCGCCCTGCAGCGACGAGCGTCGCGATCTCGCGCTCGCGGGGGCTGAGCGCGCCGTCGTCTCCCCGCGCGGGACGCGGCACCCGGACGCCGAGCTTGCGGAGCTCCCGAGCCGCCCCGTCACGGTGGTGAGCGGCGCCGACGGCGTCGAGCGCGGAGCGCGCGGCTTCGAGCTCAGCCCCGGCTCCCTCTTCGTCCCCGTTCGCGGCCATCGCCCTCCCCAGGAGGATCCGGCCGCGGGCAGCGTCGATCGGGATGCCCGCGTCCTCGGCTGCAGCCACCGCGCGCCGCGCCGCCTCCGCTGCGCTCGTGGCGTCGCCGGCCGCTAGTTCCAGCTCGGCCCGCGCCCTTGCGGCGTCGGCCTCGCGCCCCCTGATCCCCATCCCGGTGGCCGCCTCCTCGCCACGAGCGACCCATTCCGCGGCCGGCTCCGCCGCGTCCAGGGCGAGCTCCGCCCTGGTGAGAAGCTCGTAGGGCCGCGCCCGGAAGCCGCGCTCGATCAACGGCAGCTCGCCGCCGCCGTTCGCGTCGATGATCAGCGATCGCGCCCTCTCCGCCGCCCCGGATGCGAGGAGCGCCTCGCCCAGGTAGCAGGCCGCCGTCGCCGTAAGCGGATCGCTGCCGAAGCCGTCGGTCCCCGCGCATTCCTCCGCGATCCGCACAGCGGCCACGAGGTCGCCGCCGATGAGCGTCGCCCACGACTGCAGGGAGAGCGCCCAGCAGAGGAAGGTCGGGTTCTTGGTCAGGATCGAGGCGTCGATGGCATCGTCGAGGAGGGCGCCGGCCTCCTCCTGCCGACCGGTCCAGATCAGCGCCAGCGCCCGGTTCGTCCGCATCAACGCCGGTAGGTGCCCCTTGCCGGTCGCGAGCGCGACGGTCTCGCAGCGGTCGAGCAGCGCGCCGGCATCGGCGAAGCGCTCGAGGGAGATCGCGCCGAGCGCCGTCCACGTGTGCGAGGCCAGGTGCTCGGCGAGCTCCTCGTCGCGGAGCGCAGCGATCAGCTCCAGGGCCTCGGCGAGGGCGACCCGAGCCTCGGGAGCGCGGTCGTGCAGGTAGAGGCCGGCCGATCGCAATCCCGCGGCGGCGGCGACCACCGGGCGATCACCATGCTCGCGGGCGTTCTCCAGCGCCGCGTCGATCAGCCGGTCGGTTGTTGCGAAGTCGGCCTCGAAGAACGAGTCGCCGGCGAGCTGCAGCCGCAGCGAAGAGGCCTCGGGCGCGTCGTCGGGAAGCTCCTCGAGCGCGGCCAGCAGCTCCTCGTGCGCCTCACCGCTGCGGCCGATGAGCTGCATCACCCCACCCACGGAGGAGATCACGCGAGCGCGCAGCGCCACCGCCTCCGGCGGGATCGCGGCCAGCACCAGGTCCATTGCCGCGAGCGCACGCTCGTACTCGCCGCAGGCCGCGAGCGCTCGCGCCTGCGCGCCAAGCAGCGCCAGCTGGCGCGGATCACCGTCGTCGGCGAGCAGCCCGATGGCGATCCCGTACCAATGCGCCGCCGCCGCCGGCGCTCGCGGCGCGGCTGCTTCGGCGGCGGCGATCAGGTCGGTCATCGCCGCTTCGTCGCCGACCCGGGCGCAGCGCTCGAGGTGCGGCGGCCCGCGCGCTCGGCGGCCGCTGATCGGCGCCCGAGCGCCGCGCGCTCGTGGGCGCCGAGGCGCCGCCCTCGGGGGTGGATTCGTACACCGCCCGTCTCAGGATCGGATGGCGGAAGCGGAAGCGCCGAGGCGAGTCGGTGGGCCGAAGCAGCTCTCGTGAGGCGAGGGTGTCGACGGCATCGAGCGCCTGCGCTTCGCCGAGGTCCGCCGCCGACGCCGCGAGCTCCACCTCGAAGGGCTCGCCGACGACGGCGGCTCCGCGCAGAAGCGCGGCGTCCCCTTCGTCGAGCTCCCTGATCTCCGCCGTGATCGACGCGGCGATCGTCGCGGGCAGACCCGGCTCCGACGTCCGCTCGCCGACGCCGGGCGGTGGGGTGGAGCGCGAGAGCTGCTCCAGGTAGAACGGATTGCCTCCGCACTCGGCGAGGATCGTCGCTCGCCGCGCCTCGTCGACGTCTTCGCCGAGCAGCCGTTCGGAGTCGTCGCGTCCAAGCTCGGTCAGCGAGATCCGCTCGGCGCGGCCCGCGCGCTGCGCCGCCGCAAGGGCCCCTTCCAGAGCCGGGGGCGGGTTCGATCCGCGGTGGCCCATCGCGGTCAGGACGCGCCCCGGGGGCGGATGGCGCAGCAGGTGGCCGAGAAGCTCGAGCGAGGCCGGGTCGGCCCACTGCACGTCGTCGAGGATCAGGACGACGTCGCGCCTGAGGGCGAGGCGCCCGAGCAGCGACCTGACGGCCTGATGGGAGCGGTAGCGCTCCTCCCCCGCCGGCGCGGCCTCCGGCTCGGACTCGCCCTCCTGCCGTGCGGAGGGAAGGACGCGAGCGAGCTCGGCGGCGGCCGCGAGCTCGCGCGGATGCATCGAGGCGACGTAGTCGTCCATCGCGTCGCGGAACACCGCGAAGGGGACGTCTGCCTCGACCTCGTCCGCGCAGCCCTCGAGCACGAGGGAGCGCCCTTCGTCGGCGCGTGCGGCCAGCTCCGCGAGGAGGCGGGTCTTGCCGATCCCGGGATCCCCGTGGACCGTGACCGCCGCCGTCCGGTCGTCGGAGAGCGCGGCCTCGAGCCGAGCGAACTCGGTGTCGCGACCGATGAGCTTGACCCCCCAGATCCGATGATCCACTTGTTTCTGCGCCCCCAAGGACGAATCAGGTGGTTCCACCTATACCGCGTGTGGCGCCGAGAGGCGACGCTGACCCGATATGAGGTTCGTCCTCAGCCATTCCCACGATCCCTCCGAGTGCGGGGTTGCTTACGCCGCCTGGCGCGGGTTCGAGAGCCCGCTGCGCCACGTGCACACCCTCGCGACGTGTGCCGCTCCGAAGCCGGACGGCTCCTCCGGCTCCGACCACCTCCTGATCTGGGCCGTCGAGGCGGCGAGCGAGGAGGACGCGCTCGCGCAGCTTCCACCGTGGGTCGCGGACCGGACCGAGACGCAGCGGGTCACCGAGGTGCGAATTCCCTGAGGTCAGGGAGGGGCCCGGGGGCGGTGGACCCCGCGAGGGATGAGGCGTGCGGCGATAGGATCGGCTCCCCGCCCACGAGGAGCTTGCAATGAGCGATTACGACTACGTCATCGTCGGCGCCGGAACCGCGGGCTGCGTGCTCGCCAACCGGCTCAGCGCCGAGGGCGCCGAGGTGCTGCTGGTCGAGGCCGGCGGCTCGGACCGATCGCCGAAGGTGAAGATCCCCGCCGCCTTCGCGCAGCTCTTCCAGACCAAGGTCGACTGGGACTACTCCTACGGCCCCGAGCCCGGCTGCGACGGGCGTGAGCTCTTCGTGCCGCGGGGCAAGATGCTCGGCGGGTCGAGCTCGATGAACGCGATGCTCTACGTGCGCGGCCACCGCGACGACTACGACGGTTGGCGCGACGAGCACGGCTGCGCGGGGTGGAGCTGGGACGAGGTGCTGCCCTACTTCATCCGCTCCGAGCACCACGAGAAGGGTGCGTCGGCGACCCACGGGTTCGGTGGCCCGCTCAACGTGGCGCCGCCGCGAAGCCCACGCAAGCTCACCGATCTGATCGTCGGCGCGGCACGCGCGCGCGGCTTCGATCTCCAGGAGGACTACAACGGGGGTGATCCGGCCGGGGTCAGCATCGTCGAGACGACGCAGCGAAACGGGCGCCGGTGGAGTGGTGTCGATGCGTTCCTGAAGCCGGTTAAGGGCAGGCCGAACCTGGAGATCGCAACCGGGGTGAGCGCGCTCGGGCTCGAGCTCGACGGCGAGCGCGTGAGCGGGGTCAAGCTCGCCGGCAAGGCGCCCTTCGCGACCGCCCGCGCGCGCCGCGAGGTGATCCTCGCCGCCGGTGCAATCGGCTCACCGCAGCTCCTCATGCTCTCGGGCGTCGGTGATCGCGACAAGCTCGCCGCGGTGGGGATCGACGTCGCCGTCGAGCTCCCGGGCGTCGGCATGAACCTCCAGGACCATCCCTTCTGCGTCGGTATCTGGGAGTCGGCGATCGGCAAGTCGCTGGCCGACGCCGAGAAGCCGCAGGCGGCCGCCGAGTGGATGCTGCGGCGGACCGGGCCGCTCGCCTCGACCGTGGCCGAGGCGTTCCTGTTCACCCGCTCCGACGGGAGCGACGGCCCGCCGGACCTGCAGTTCCACCTCGCGCCGGCATTCTTCTCCAACCACGGCTTCGAGGAGTTCGACGGCCACGCCTACACGGTCGGTCCGGTCCTGGTCGAGCCGAAGGCGCGCGGCGAGCTGACCCTGACGAGCTCCGACGCGGCGGCGAAGCCGCGGATGATCGGGAACCACCTGGTCGACGACTCCGACATCGCTGCGATGGTCGCCGGGATGAAGCTGGCCCGCGAGATCGCCGCGACCGAGCCGCTCGCCTCCGCCACCGCGCGTGAGATCTACCCGGGACCGTCGGTCGGCGCCTCCGACGAGGAGATCGCCGCTGACATCCGCCGGCGGACGGAGATGCTCTACCACCCGGTCGGGACCTGCGCGATGGGGACCGGAGCTGATGCGGTCGTCGACCCCGAGCTGCGCGTCCGCGGTGTCGAGGGTCTGCGCGTCGCCGACGCCTCGGTGATGCCGCAGATCACGCGCGGCAACACGAACGCGCCGACCTACATGATCGCCGAGAAGGCGGCCGACATGATCCTCGGCAAGGATCCGCTCCCCGCTGCGTCCGAGCACGTCGCGGCTCCTGCCTGAGCCGCGGCCGCGGCGCGCGCCCATCCCCATCTATCCTCGAGCGGTGAGCCCGCCCGAGCGCTTGACCATCGCCCAGGTCACCCCCTATCCCTGGGGTGAGCACCACGAGGTCAACGAGTTCGTCGCAAACGCCGCCCGCGAGCTCGCCTCCCGGGGGCACCGGGTCGTCGTCGTCGCCCCGGGCGGATCGCTCTCGGACGTGCGCCGGGCCAATCGCGCCATCGACGAGGCCGCCGCTGACGAGGAGCGCCTGCTCGGCGCCGGCTGGGATGGGGAGCGGGTAGGTGAAGGCGGGCCCCCGGTGCTCTCGGTGGCTCCCGCAATCCCGCTCCCGGCTGGTGCGCGGCCGCGGCCCGCACCGGTTCCGGTCGACGTCGGCAACGCGCTGGAGAGCCTCTTCGCCGCGATCGACTTCGACATCGTCCACGTTCACGATCCGTTCGCGCCGAGCCTCTCCTCGGCTGCGCTGCGCCAGTCCTGGACGCTCAACGCGGGCAGCTTCCACCTGCCGACCGAGCGGGTTCTCTCCACGCAGGTCGCGCGCCCGATCGTCGAGATCTTCTTTGGGCGGCTCGACGCCAGGATCGCCTCGGGGCGATCCACGGAGGAGCTCCTCCAGCGGTTCTTCCCCGGTAACTACGACGTCGTCGAGCCGGCGTCCGGGGAGCTTCCCGACGCGTCAGCGTCTGGTGTTGGCGGCTCGGAGGAGCCCGCCCGCATCGCCCCGGTCGCCCGGGTCGCCCGGGTCGCCCGCGTCGTCTACTGCGCGCGCGAGGAGCGCGGCGCCCTGCGGCTCTTCATCCGGGCGCTGCGGAGGCTGCCGCTCGATCAGGCCTGGGTCGCCGACGTGTGGCTCCCCGACGACATCCCCGAACCGCGGATCAACCGGCAGCTCCGCGAGCGCGTCCGTTTCCTTCGCCCCTCCGATTCGTCGGTCGAGGAGCTGATCGCCGCCGCGGACGTGGTCTGCGCGACGTCCGGGGGACCCCGTCCGGCCCCGAGCCTCGTCCGCGACGCGCTCGCCGCCGGAGCGGTTCCGGTTGCGGCTCAGATCGATCCCTACATGGAGCTGCTCGACGGCGATGGTCCCGAGCGCGGCTTCCTCTTCCCGCAGGGCGATCCCGAGACGCTCGCGGGTCAGATCACGAGGCTTCTGCGCAACGAGAAGATGCGCGAGTCGATGGCCGCGGCGGGGCGCCGCTCGGTCCGCACCTGGGCGGACGTCGGCGACGACCTCGAGGCGATCTACGCGCGCACCGTCGGCCGCCGCCACGATCCGACCGGCAACCCCGAGGTGCGGCGGCGGATCTCCAAGCGGCGGACGATCGACTGCGACCTGCACATGCACACCGACCACTCGGGCGATTGCGCGACCCCGGTCGAGGTGCTCGTCGAGACGGCGAAGGATCGCGGCATGGGCGCGATCGCGGTCACCGACCACAACGAGATCTCGGGAGCCCTGCTCGCGCGCGATTACGCCGAGAAGGTGGGTGGCATCCAGGTGATCGTCGCCGAGGAGGTGAAGACCGCCGAGCAGGGGGAGGTGATCGGCCTCTTCATCGAGGAGAAGATCGAGCGCGGCATGACGATGGCGGAGACCGTCGCCGAAATCCGCCGCCAGGGTGGGCTCGTCTACGTCCCTCATCCGTTCGACCGTCTGCACTCCGTCCCCGACTACGAGCACCTGCTCGACATGGTCGAGGAGATCGACATCCTCGAGGTCTTCAACCCGCGGGTCGCCTTCGGCAAGTTCAACGAGGAGGCGGAGCGCTTCGCCTCCAAGTACCGGATCGTCCCGGGCGCGGGCTCCGATGGTCACGTGGCCCAGGCGCTCGGCAGCGTGCGCATCCGCCTGCACGACTTCGAGGGCCCGGAGGAGTTCCTCGAGGCGATGCGCAGCGCCGACATCGTCCGCAAGCACAAGAACCTCGTCTACGTGCAGGCGCTCAAATGGATGCAGGCTGCGAGCGGGAAATCGGGCGGTCGCAAGCAGGTGGAGGATCCGCGCCCGGTGCGGGGTGGGCTGCGGGCCGAGACGAAGCGGCGGCGCGCTGCGGGGACCGGCGGTCGCGGCAAGAGCTAGTGCAGGGGGCATAACGGCGGTGCAACCACAAGGAGACGGCGAACCATCGTCAAAGAGATCGCCCGCCATGACGACCACCGAGGATCAGATCAAGGAGAAGTACCTGGAGCGTGCGATCCGCGAGCTCAACTCGCTCACGCACGAGCTGCAGGACTGCGCCGAGTGCCCGCGCGGCAACCTGATGCCGGTGCTCGGGTCCGGCCATCCGCAGGCCGACGTGCTGCTGCTGAAGCATGCGCCGAGCGTCGCCGAGATCGAGGAGGGCGTCGCCTTCTACGGCCGCTCCGGCAACGCGGTCATGAAGTCGCTGAAGCGGCTCGGGATCGATCCGCTCGTCGTCTACGGGACGCTCTGCGTGAAGTGCCCGCTCTCCGATCCGGCGCTCGCCTCGCCCAACTGCGTGGCGCGGCTGCTGAGCGAGATCGCGATCGTGGAGCCCCGCTGCATCGTCGTCATGGGCGAGCCCGCGCTGGAGTCCCTGAACGAGGTCGGGGTGCCGATGGCCCGGCCGGTCGGGGCGAGGCCCGGGGAGATCCAGCCACTGACCCCGACCATCGACGTGATCTTCACCCCCGACGTCGATCAGTCGCTCGACTCCGAGGGCGCCAAGCGCGAGTTCTGGCGCGCGTTCCGGGCACTGGGCGAGTGGTACGAGGATCTGCCGCCCTACTGAGCTGAGGCGCTGAGCGGGCCGACCCGCCCGGACGGCGCACGGCGGACGGCTACCCTCCGGGTCCGATGCGCACGATCGGCACCATCGTCACCTTCTTCGCGACCATCGTCGCCGCCGCACTCATGGGATTCGGCGTTCCGCTGGCGTGGATCTGGATCGGATCCCAGCTTCAGGGCGACTCGGGCGCGACCACGACGAGCTTCTCGGTCGCGATGGCGATCATCTTCGGGATCATCGCCACCTACGTCCTGCTGCTCTATCTCGCCGGGATCGTGATGGCGCTGCTCGAGCCGCGCGAGGGGACCGAGGTGGCGCCGCGCGCGCCCTGGATGCGCGGCCAGACCGAGACCCGGCCGGCGTCGGGTCGGCGGACGATCATCAACGGGGTCGAGCGCCTCTTCGTCGTGACGACGATCGTCGTCACGATCGCCTTCTGGCTCTGGTTCGCCTTCAAGGCGGGAAGCCCGCTCCCGAACCAGTAGCCGTCGGCGTCCCTCACGCCCGCGGCGGGCCGTCGTCGCCCTCCCGGGCGCCGAACGTACGGCGTTGGGCGCTATGAGGACCGGTTACGTACGTTCGCGGTGATTGGTCGGTGACTGGGCGGCGATTGGTCCGGCGAGCTGGGCGGCTACTGCGGCGCGGCGGCCGTGGCGACGCGGTCCATCGCGTCGAAGTTGGCGCTCGCGAGGCCGCGGACGACGACCGTGTCGAGCGCCGCGTAGGCGCTGAGGCGCTCGTCGGCGGTGCCGGGGTCCTCGGCGGCGACGCCGACCGTCCCCGGTGGCTCGCCGAGGCGCTCGAAGTGGTTGCGGTAGCCGTCGTGGAGGTCGCGGTAGAAGCCCTCCTCCTTGGCCAGGCGCGTCTCCGCGTCGGCGCCGACCGACGTGCGGACGTAGCCGTAGATCTTGGGGGCCGGGCGGCCGGCGTCGGCGGCTCCGGCCTCGACCTTCTCGCGCGCCTGCGCGGCGAACTCCGGCGTCATCCAGTTGAAGAAGGCGCCGTCGTAGTGGGAGCCGGCGAGCGCGCACATCTTCGGGCCCATCGCGGCGAGGACCAGCTTCACCCCGGGGATCTTCTCCCGGAGCTCGTCGTGGGCCTCGCGCATCTTCGTCAGCGGCTTCTCGGAGAAGCCGGCGCCGACGCCGATCAGGAGCCGGGAGCGGTCGAGGCCGGTCTCGGTGATCTTCGCGTTGATGTCGTCCGGCGAGTGGCGATCGAGGGCGATCACGGCGACCCCGAGGTGGGGGGCGGCGGAGCCGGCCTCGAAGTCGGCGAGCGTCTCGAGCCCGCTCGCTGCAGGGTGGTCGTTGGACCACATCGAGGTGTAGCCGAGCTCCTCGCAGCGGCCCGCGAGCTGGGTGGCGACGGCCGAGTCGAGCCCGGCGGCGACGCCGAATCCACGCTGGCTCATCGCTTCAGCCTCCCTGGCGCTCGAACAGCGCCACGCATTCGATGTGGGGTGTCTGGGGGAACATGTCGACCGGTCTCACGCGGGTGAGCCTATAGCCGGCCTCGACCAACTGCTGGGCGTTGGGGGCCATCGTCGTCGGGTTGCAGGAGACGTAGACGATGCGCTGCGCCTCGCACTCGAGGACGCGGCGGACGATCTTGGCGCTGAGGCCCGCCCGGGGCGGGTCGATGACGACGACGTCGGGCTTGCCGGCCTCCTCGACCAGTGGGCGGATCCCCAGCCGGGCATCGGCCGCGCGGAAGTGGGCGTTGGTGATGGCGTTGAGATCGGCGTTCGCCTCGGCGTCGACGATCGCCTCCTCCACGCTCTCGACCCCCCAGACCTCACCCGCGTCGGCGGCCATGCTGAGGCCGATCGTCCCGATCCCGCAGTAGAGGTCGAAGAGCCGCTCCCCGGAGCCGAGCGCCGCGTACTCGCGAGCGACCGCGTAGAGGCGCTCGGCGGTCTCGGTGTTCGTCTGCAGGAAGGCGGCGGGGGAGACCCGCAGATCGAGCTCGCCGAGGCGCTCGCTCAGGTACTCGGCGCCGAGGGCGCCGGTGGGCCCGTCGGTGCCGCTCGACCGCGCCGGGACGATCGTGTGGAGGTCGACCGGAGGGCGTGGGATCTCCGCCTCGGTGGTCACGAGGCGGGTCTGGATCTGACCCGTTCGACGACCCTCGCGGACGATCAGGTTCTTGAGCACACCCGCCTCCGATGCCTTGTCGAAGGCCGGGACGCCCTCGGCGGCGGCCCAGTCGCGGATCGCGTTGCGGGCGGCGTTGTTGGCCTCGGAGGCGAGGTGGCAGTCGTCGACGTCGACGACCTCGTCCCAGCGGCCGCGGGCGTGAAATCCGAGAGCGGGAGCGTCCTGCGCGGTGGGTGCGCCGAACGAGTACTCGAGCTTGTTGCGGTAGCGCCAGCGCTCGACCGCCTCGACGATCGGCTCCGACTTGGCCTCGATCTCGGCGGCGTCGAAGCCGCCGAGGCGGACGAGGGCGTCGGCGACCTGCTCGGCCTTGTGCTCGAGCTGTCGCTCGTAGGGGAGTCCCTGCCAGGCGGCGCCGGGGCAGGGCTCGCCGCCGTGCACGCAGGTGTCGGGGATGCGCTCGGCCGCGGGCTCGACGAGCTCGACCAGCGACGCCTCCGCGTAGGAGCGCTTCGCCTTGCCGACCCGTGCGCGGATGAGATCGCCGGGAAGGCCCCCGCCCACGAAGACGACGAAGCCCTCAGGGGTGCGGGCGATCCCGCGCCCGCCCTGCGCGAGCGCGGTGATCCGCAGCTCGAGCTCCTCGCCCCTGCGGGGTCGCGCGGACTTCCTGTGTTCGGCGGTGGCCTCTTCGCTCACCGCACCATGTTGGCAGCCGCGCTCAGCCGAGCTTGGCGTCGATCTTGCTCAGGATCCCCTTGCGGGCCTTGTTGTTCTTCTCGTAGGTGCGGACCTTGCGCAGCTCCGGCTTGCTCAGGTCGGCCAGCCGGGAGCCGACCTGCGCGGCGGTGAGCTCGTCGTAGCCGGTGATCGGGAAGCTCGAGCCGACGCCGGCGCGGCGGCGCAGCTTGTCGGCCTGCGCGAGCGGCTCATCGGCGGCGTCGCGCGCCGACCTCGCCACCTTCTCCGCGGTGCGCTCGGCCCGCTTGCGGGCCTTCGTCGTCCGCTTCTCGACCGTCTTGCGGGCCTTGGCGGTGCGGCCCTCGACCTCGCCTCGGGCGGACTCGAGCACCTTCTCGAGCTCCTTCATCAGGTCCTCGGTCTGACGGCGACCGCGGGCGACCAGCTTGGAGACGATGTCGTTGGCGTCGTCGCGCGTCATCCGTCCGCGCTTGACCGCGTCGTCGACGACCTCCTGGATGCGCTCGCGCGAGAGGGTGACGCTGCGCTCCAGCGCGTCCCGGAACGCCTCGACGCTCTTGTCGTCGCGACTTGCCGAGCGGGAGGCGGCGGGCTTCCTGGTGGCCTTCGCCTTGGGCTTGCTCGTCGTCGCCTCCTTGCGCGTACTCGCGGCGCTCTTCGCAGTCTTCGCGCTCGCCGAGCTCTTGGCGCTCTTCTTGGTCGTACCGCTCTTCTTCGTGGAGCCAGTGGCCATGTCGTCCTTCCGGGAGATGGGCGCGTTGCGGGGAATATCTCACCTGGAGGCCCCCGTTGGGGGGCGATCTCAGGAGTGGTCGTCCGATTGCGCCGCCGTGGGGAAGGCGAAGCGAGCGAAGACGGGCGCATGGTCGGAGAGGCGGATCGGCAGCGGGAGCTCTCCGGCCGGTGACGTCGGATCCGTCACCTCCCGCTCCTCCGGAGGCCGCCGCGCCGGAGCCTCGAGCACGTCGAGCCCGCGGACGAGCAGGTGATCGATCGCGTCACCCGGGGTGCGGGGGTGGAGACCGTAGTCGCGTTCGAGGATGTCGAAGACGAAGTTGCTGCGGGCGGGCCGGATGTTGAAGTCGCCGCCGAAGAGCAGCGGATCCTCGCCCGCCCACTCGGTCGCGATCGCGGCGGCCCGGGGGAGCTCGCGCTCCGCCTGCTTGTGGGGGGCGCTCGCGTGCAGGTTGGCGATGCAGAGGCCCGAGCGCAGCCGGCTGAACGCCATCACCCGGCGCTCGGGGCGGGCGGTCAGGTTGAGCGAGCGCCGCTCGGCGATCGCCGACGCCCCGACGGCGGTGCTACGGACGAGGATCAGGTTCGAGCCTCCCTCCCAGGAGGCGATCAGGTCCGGGTTGAGGCGAGCGGCGAGGCGCTGCATCGAGGGGAGCGG
This sequence comes from Solirubrobacterales bacterium, assembly GCA_046330415.1. Classification (GTDB taxonomy): domain Bacteria; phylum Actinomycetota; class Thermoleophilia; order Solirubrobacterales; family 70-9; genus RHKX01. The sequence continues at coordinate 293,020 of JAXLSW010000007.1, forward strand.
CAGGTTGCGGCTCGTCAGCGCCAGGTGCGGCTCGGCCCCGCAGTCGACGGCGAGTTGCTCCGCCCACCGCGGCGGGCACTCCTGAAGCAGGGCGACGTCCCATTCCCAGCTCGAGATCAGGGAGGAGAACTGCGCGAAGAGGTCGCGGTTGACCTGGGCGTGCTCGGCGCCGCGCTCGGTTGTCCGCAGCAAGCGGGAGCGCCACGTCCGCAGGGCCTCCTCGGGAGGGAAGTCGCGGCCGTGGAAGAGGTTCCAGGAGAGGGCGACCAGTTCCACCGCGAGGCGATTATCCGCGCGGCTCCGGCGGTGGCCGGCGCGGGAGGTGCTCGGCGGCGGCGGGCGGGGCCGCCCGCGGGAGGGCGCCCGCCCGCGCGCGAGGTGTCGGCCGCAGTAACCTGCCGCGCCTCCCATGGCGCCCGACTTCCTCACCGGCGAGGAGATCAGCGAGAGCCTCGGCTCGATCCTCGAACGCGCCGCCGCGCTGAAGGAGGGGCGGCCGCGGACCGGCGCGGACTCGCTCGCCGGCAAGTCGGTCGCGCTGATCTTCGAGCACCCCTCGACCCGCACGCGCGTCTCCTTCGAGGTCGGGATCGCCGAGCTCGGTGGCACCCCTGTAGTCCTCCGTTCCGACGAGCTGCAGATCAAGCGCGGCGAGTCGATCGGAGACGTCGGCCGTGTCCTCTCCCGTTACGTGCACGCGATCGCGATGCGCACCGGCTCCGACGAGAAGCTCGCCGACCTCGCCGCAGCCGCGGACGTCCCCGTGATCAACATGCTCACCCCGCTGCATCACCCCTGCCAGGCGCTCGCCGACCTGATGACGCTTCAGGAGCAGTTCGGCGAGCTCGAGGGCCTGCGGGTCGCATTCGTCGGCGACGGCAACAACGTCGCCCGCTCGCTGGCGATCCTCGGCCGCGCCGCGGGCGTCGAGGTCGTCGTCTCCTCGCCTCCCGGTCTGGAGCTCGACGGTGAGGAGGGAGCGATCCTGATCACCGACCCGGCCGAGGCGGTCGCGGGGGTCGACGCCGTCTACGCCGACGTCTGGATCGGGATGACCGAGCCCGACGCCGAGGCCAAGCGGGCGGCGCTCGTTCCCTACCGCGTCGACGAGGAGCTGCTCGCGAAGGCATCCGATCGCGCCGTCGTCATGCACTGCCTGCCCGCGCACCCCGGCGAGGAGATCAGCGAGGGCGCCCTGTACGGCGAGCGCTCGGTGGTCTTCGACCAGGCCGAGAACCGTCTGCACGCGCAGAAGGCGCTGCTCGAGGAGCTGGTGGACTGACCGGGCGGCGGTGAGCGGTGGGTAGATTCCCGTCGGCCCATTCCGGTCAGGCGAGCCTGCCGGCGAACAGATTGGACTCGAAATGAAGATTCGTAGTGCGTCCGCATTGATCGCAATCGCGGCCGCGACTCTCGCGCTCGCCGCCTGCGGAAGCGACGACTCGACGACGACGGTGACCGAGACCACCCCGACGACGACCGAGGCGACGACGACCCCCACGACCACCCCCACGACGTCAACGACGTCGACGACAACGACCGCCGACTGCAACTACGACGAGGGCGAGATCTACTCCGCGGTCACCGGCACGTGCGTCCAGCAGCGCGACGGCGACAACCCGTGCCCGGAGGGCCAGGTGCCGATGGCGGACGAGGCCACCTGCGTCGCGGAGGGCGATGACTCCACGACCGGAAGCGACGACTCGACGACGACGGGAAGCGACGACTCGACGACCGGCTGAGTCGGCCAACGCCGGCCGGGTCTATCCGGCCGGCGTCGCAGCTTTCAGAGGCGTCGGCCGGGCCTGAGGCCGCGTCGGTCCGTCGAGCCAATCGGGTTGGTCGATCCCCGAGTACTCCTGGATCGCCCCGTAGATGTGCTGCACCAGCCAGGTGCTCCGCTTGATCTTCAACGAGCAGACGCCATAAGGAAGCTGACGAAGAACTCCATCATCGCCGGATCGGAGTTCGCGAGATGCACGGTGTTGCGAGACTTGGATCCCTCGGCCCAGTAGAGCTGGGATTCCGAGAGAGACGAACATCAGTTCGTTATAGGCGTCTGCTCGGACGGAAGCGAATGAGGGGCAGCGCTCCCTAGACTGACCCCGCCAAGGCCCCGTCGTCTAGTGGTCGAAGACAGTGCCCTTTCACGGCGCAGACGCGAGTTCGATTCTCGCCGGGGCTATTTCATGTATCCAGAGATCTCAATCGGCCCGGTCACGCTGCAGACGTTCGGGCTCATGTTCGGGCTCGGTTTCATCGCCGCGGGGCTGGTGATCGCGCGGCGGTTCGGGGAGGTCGGCAAGCAGCCCGACTGGGCCTACGAGATGACGTTCTCGGCACTGGTCGGCGGCCTCGTCGGCTCGCGGCTCTACTTCCTGTTCGAGAACTGGAGCGACGTCAAGGACGACTTCATCGGCAACCTCTTCAGTGGCTCGGGGCTCGTCTGGTACGGGGGCGCGATCGGGGGCGCGCTCGCGGTGATCATCTGGGCGCACTTCCGCGGGCTCCTCAGCCTCGCTCTGCTCGACCTCGCCGCGGTGCCGTTGGCGCTCGGCTACGCGATCGGGCGGGTCGGTTGCCAGCTCTCCGGAGACGGCGACTACGGCAAGGCCTGGGACGGTCCCTGGGCGATGGCCTACCCGGACGCGACGGTCCCGACCGACACCCCGGTCCACCCGACGCCGATCTACGAGACGGTGGTGATGGGCCTCGTCGCGATCGTGCTGTGGCGGCTGCGAGACCGCTTCAAGCCGGGGATCCTCTTCGCGCTCTACCTCTTCGCCGCCGGCCTCGAGCGATTCCTCGTCGAGTTCCTGCGGCGCAACAGCGACGTCGCCCTCGGGCTCACCCAGGCGCAGCTGCTCAGCCTCGCGATGATGATCGCGGGCGGGGTGTGGATGGCCGTCGTCAGCAGCCGCGGCGGGCTGCGCCGCTCAGACGACGACCCGCTGCCTTTCGCGTCGGCTCCCGCCTAGCCTCCGTCACCCCTGGTGGAGTGGTGGAGCCCGCGGCAGCTCCGCGGCGGGAATCCGTGGAATCACTCATCTAGGCGGCTTCGGTCCTTCGCCGGCCGGTCGGGCGGGCCGATGCGCGCCCGACCTCAGGCCTGACCGAAGAGCAGCAGCCGCGTGCGGTCGTCGGGATCGGCCTTCGCCTGGAAGCGCGCGCCCGGCGAATACATCGACTCGTTCCCCGGCGGGACGTACTGGGTGACGGTGGCGTCATAGGGATCGCCGTTGCCCTCGACCGAGACCTCGAACGCCCACTGGTCGCCGCCGGCGTCCTTCTGCCCGGTCGGTGCCGCCGACTTGATCTCGGCGACGCAGGGAACACCGGCGCTGGCCAGCTTGTTCGCGAGCTGCCCGTAGGCCATGTCCCCCTGGTTGGGCGTGTAGGTCGCGGCGGCCTGCTGGGCCTGCTGCGCCATGTCCTTCATCTTGTCCATGAAGCCCACGGGCCTCACCTCCTGACGACACCGGCTGCCGATCGCCGGACTCTCGCTTGCGACCCTAGCGCGGCCTGATCAGGAGGAGCGGGTGAGCCCGCCGTCGAGCGGGATCACGGTGCCGGTCAGGTACCCCGCCCGGTCGGAGCAGACGAACGCCACGAGGTCGCCGAACTCCTCCGGGGTCCCCAGCCGGGCCGCGGGCACCTCCTGGCGAGCGACGCGGTCGGCCTCCTCCAGCGAGCCGCCGTAGCCCTCGGCGAGACGCTCGGTCGCGAAGCGGCCGGTGGCGATCGTGTTGACGGTGATCCCGTCGGCGGCGACCTCGCGGGCGAGGGTGTTGAGGAAGCCGACCGCGGCCATCCGGGTGGAGTTGGAGAGCGCCAGCCCGGGGATGGGCTCGCGGATGGATGAGGAGGCGACGTTGACGATCCGTCCCCACCCGCGCTCGCACATTCCCGGCACGACCGCTTCGGCGAGGATCCGCGGCGTCAGCACCAGCGACTGGTAGGCGTCCTCCCAGACGTCGGTGCTGTGCTCCAGCGCGTCGCCGCGCGGCGGACCCCCGGTGTTGAGCACGAGTATCTCGATCGGCCCGAGATCGCGCTCGACCTCATCCGGCAGCTCGCGGATCCGCACCAGGTCGCCGGTGTCGGCGGGGAAGGCGGTGGCGCGGTCCTCTCCGAGCTCGCCGACGAGCTCCGCCAGGTTCTCCTCCGAGCGGGAGGAGACGGCGAGGCGCGCACCCTCGGCGGCAAGCGCCGAGGCGATTCCGCGGCCGATGCCCTTGCTCGCCCCCATGACCAGCGCGACCCGTCCTTCGATACCGAGGTCCATGGGAACCACACTAGCGCGTCGAGAATACCCCAGGGGGGTATGTTACGATCTAACCATGGATCACGGCAGGATCACGATCGGTACGAATCCCCGGAGTGAGGCCCTCGAGCGCCTCGAGCTGCCGATCCAGGGGATGACCTGCGCCTCCTGCGCGAACCGGATCGAAGGTCGACTGAACGAGCTCGGCGGCGTCGAGGCCACGGTCAACTACGCGACCGAACGCGCGACGGTCGACTACGACCCGGCGGACGTCAGCCCCGAACGATTCCTCGAGGCCGTCGCCTCCGCCGGCTACTCGGCGACGCTCCCACCTGCGGCCGGCGAGGCGCCGGGGGCGCCGAGCGCGCCCGAGGGCGAGGAGACACGCGCCCTGAGGCAGCGGCTCGTGATCAGCGCCGCGCTCTCCCTGCCGGTCCTGGTGCTGGCGATGGTTCCGCCGTTGCAGTTCGACAACTGGCAGTGGCTCAGCCTCACGCTCGCCTCGCCCGTCGTCATCTGGGGTGGATGGCCCTTCCACCGCGCCACCTGGCTCAACCTCAAACACGGCGCTGCGACGATGGACACCCTCATCTCGCTCGGCACCCTCGCCGCGTTCGGCTGGTCCCTCTACGCGCTCTTCCTCGGCGATGCCGGGATGCCGGGCATGCGAATGGACTTCGTCCTGATCCCCTCCGAGGGCGCTTCCTCCAGCGAGATCTACCTGGAGACGGCATCGGTCGTCACCACATTCATCCTCGCCGGGCGTTGGCTCGAGGCGACTTCGAAGCGACGAGCCGGGAAGGCGCTCCGCTCCCTGCTCGAGATGGGCGCCAAGGACGTCGCGGTACTCGGTGCCGACGGGCGCGAGCGGCGCATCCCCATCGCCGAGTTGGCCGTCGGCGATCTCTTCGTCGTTCGTCCCGGCGAGAAGGTCGCCACCGACGGCATCGTCGAAGAGGGCGCCTCCGCGCTCGACATGAGCCTGCTCACCGGGGAGTCGGTGCCGGTCGAGGTCGGCCCCGGAGCCGAGGTGGCCGGTGCGACCGTGAACGCCGGCGGCCGCCTCGTCGTCCGCGCGACGAAGGTCGGAGCCGACACCGCACTGGCGCAGATCGCCCGGCTGGTCAGCGACGCGCAGAGCGGCAAGGCGCCGGTCCAGCGCCTCGCCGACCGTATCTCCGCCGTCTTCGTGCCGGTCGTCATCGCGATCGCCGCCGCGACGCTGGTCTTCTGGCTCGTGGTGGGGGAGAGCTCGACGTTCGCCTTCACCGCAGCGGTCGCCGTGCTGATCATCGCCTGCCCCTGCGCGCTCGGCCTGGCGACGCCGACGGCGCTCCTCGTAGGAACCGGCCGCGGCGCCCAGCTCGGCCTGCTCATCCGCGGCCCCGAGATCCTCGAGTCGACGCGACGGGTCGACACCGTCGTCCTCGACAAGACCGGGACCGTGACGAGCGGGGAGATGACGCTCGTCGGGGTGCACGTCGCCGACGGCACGGACGCGGACGAGGCGCTGGCGCTGGTCGGCGCGCTCGAGGATGCCTCTGAGCATCCGGTGGCGCGCGCGATCGCGGCCGGTGCCAAGGAGCGGGGCATAGAGCTCGCCGTGGTCGAGTCGTTCACCAACCGTGAAGGCCTCGGGGTGGAGGGTGTCGTCGCCGGCCACGCGGTCGTCGCCGGCCGTCCGGCCCTGCTCGCCGACTGGGCCCAGCACCTGCCTCCCGCGATCGACGCGAAGCGGCGCGAGCTCGAGGCCGAGGGCCAGACCGTGATCGCGGCCGGCTGGGACGGTGAGCCGCGCGCGTTGATCGCCGTCGCCGACGAGCCGAAGCCGACGAGCCGCGACGCGGTCGCGGCGCTCCGTGACCTCGGTCTGCGGCCCATCCTCCTCACCGGTGACAACGAGGCGACGGCGCGCGCCGTCGCCGCCGAGGTCGGCATCGACGAGGTGATCGCCGAGGTGCTGCCCGCGGAGAAGGCGGCGACGGTGCGGAGGCTGCAGGACGACGGAGCCGTCGTCGCCATGGTCGGCGACGGCGTCAACGACGCCCCGGCGCTCGCCCAGGCGGACCTCGGGATCTCGATGGGCACCGGGACCGACGTCGCGATCGAGGCCTCCGACCTGACGATCGTCTCCGGAGACCTCCGTGCCGCCGGCGACGCCGTCCGGCTCTCCCGCGCCACCCTGCGCACGATCCGCGAGAACCTCGCCTGGGCCTTCGGCTACAACGTCCTCGCGATCCCGCTCGCGGCGGCCGGCTTCCTCAACCCGATCCTCGCCGGCGCGGCGATGGCGCTCTCGAGCGTCTCGGTCGTCTTCAACGCGCTGCGCCTGCGCCGCTTCCGCCCCTCGATCCAGTGACGCCCGCCCGCTGACGCCCGCGTCGGGCCGAGGCGGATCCGCAGCCGTCCCTCCCTCTCTATCCTGCGGAACCCCGCGCGGTTAGCTCAGTTGGGAGAGCACCTCGTTTACACCGAGGGGGTCGGCGGTTCAAGCCCGTCACCGCGCATCGGGCGCGCGTCGCCCGCCTATCGTGGGCGGACGTAGATCGTCTTGGTGTTGGTGAAGAACGCCCTGGCCGCAGTTCCCTGCTCGCGGCGCTTGTTGCTCGAACCCTTGAGTCCGCCGAACGGCACGTGCGGCTCGACCCCGGCCGTCTCGCGGTTGATGTGGACGAGCCCGGCCTGGGCGCGGCGAGCGAACTCGAGCGCCGTCCCCAGATCCCGCGTGAAGACGGCCGTCGAGAGACCGAACTCCGTGTCGTTGGCCGCTTCCAGCCCGTCCTCGAAGCCGTCGACCTCGACCAGGCAGATCACGGGGCCGAAGATCTCGTCGCGAAGCAGCGGGCTCTCCGGATCGACCTCGGTGAGGATCGTCGGTGAGACGTAGAAGCCCCCCGACTCGTCCGGCAGCGATTCGCCGCCGCAGAGGACGCGTGCATCGCCGCCGCGCGCCATGTCCAGGTAGCGGGTGACCGTCTCGATCTGCTCGCGCGACGCGAGGGGGCCGATGTCGGTCTCCTCGTCGTAGGGATCGCCCACGCGCATCTTCAGGACCGCATCCGTCAGCAGCTGCTCGAACTCAGCGGCGATCGATCGCTGCACGAAGCAGCGGCTGGTCGCGGTGCAGCGCTGTCCGGTGGCGAGCATCGCGCCTCTCGACACCTGCAGCGCAGCGTCGGGGAGGTCGGCGCCCTCGAGCACGATCGCCGGGTTCTTCCCGCCGAGCTCGAGCTGAAGCGTCGCGGTTCGGTCGGCGAGGGCCGCCTGCAGCTTCAGGCCGGTGGCCTCCGATCCCGTGAACGTCAGCGCCTGCAGCTGCGGCGCCGACGTGATCCGCTGCGAGAGCGCGCCACCGCCGCCGGTGACGACGTTGAGCACCCCGGCGGGGACCCCCGCCCGCTCGAGGATCGCGGTCAGCGCGATCGCGGAGCCGGCGGCCGCCGACGCCGGCTTCCAGACGACCGCGTTGCCGAACCCGAGCGCGGGGGCGAGCTTCCAGAGCGGGATGGCGACCGGGAAGTTCCACGGGGTGATGACCCCGACGACGCCGACCGGCTCCGACATCGTCATCAGCAGCGTCGAGGGGTCGACGCTCGGATAGGTCTCGCCGTCCGCCTGCAGGATCTCCCCGGCGAAGTAGCGAAGGATCTCCGCCCCTCGCGCGACCTCCAGGCGAGCGTCGCGGATCGCCTTGCCCATGTCCGCGGTCAGCGTCCGCGCGAGATCGTCGACCGATTCGTCGATCAACTCGGCCGCGTCCCGGAGGGTCCGGCTGCGCACCTGCGCGCTGCTCGCCGTCCACGCGGGCTGAGCGGCAGCGGCGGCGGCGAAGGCCCGCTCGACGTCCGCCGGGCCGGCCACCGAGTAGATCCCCGTGACCGTGTCCGGCCGCGACGGATCGCGGCGCTCGAAGGTCTCGCTCCGGTGTGGCCACTCGCCGCCGATGAAGAGCGGGTGGGCCTGCGGCTGAGCGGCGCTCATCGGACCTCTCCCTCCGGTTCGGACAGGATCTCTCGTAGCACCGTCAGGGCCTGCCCGCGATGCTCGTCCAGCTCCGCGATCACCCGCTCGACGTCGCGGTCGCCGACCGCCGCGATGATCCGGTCGTGGGCGTCGAGCGAGCGGCGCCGTTCGCGGGCGGAGTTGTAGTAGAGCGCCCGGTATGGCTCCGTCGAATCCCACAGGAGCCGCACCAGCCGCATCGAGTGGGGCTGGTCGGGGATCTCGAGAAGCGAGAAGTGGAAGCGCCGGTTCGCCTCCAGCTCGGCGAGGATGTTGGCCTCGCCGACCGCGTCGGCGCACATGAGCGCGGCGTCCCGCATGCGCTGCAGGGCCGCATCGTCGAGGAGCGGCAGCGCGAGGCGCACCGCTCGCGTCTCGAGGACGCGGCGCAGGTCGTAGATCTCCTCCAGATCGGCGACGTGCAGCTCCGTGACGAAATAGCCCCGGCGCGGGCGGTAGGTCATCTGACCCTCCTGCTCCAGGACCGTCAGCGCTTCCCGCACGGAGGCGACGCTGACGCCGAGCTGTGCCGCGACATCCTCCTGCAGGACCCTGGATCCGGGCCGCAGCTCACCGGACACGATCGCGCGGCGAAGCCCTTCGAGGGCATGTTGGGGTGTGGTCAGCGGCGGTGGCGCCAGGGAGAGCTCGGGACCCGGCGGGGTCGGCGGAGGGCTCACCGGAAGGCGTCGATCCCCGTCAGCGCGCCGCCGACCACCAGGGCGTGGATGTCGGCGGTGCCCTCGTAGGTCACCACGGATTCGAGGTTGTTCATGTGGCGGATGACCGGGTACTCGAGCGTGACCCCGTTGGCCCCGAGCACCTGGCGGGCGGTGCGCGCGACCTCGAGCGCCGCGTTCACGTTCCCGAGCTTGCCCATGCTCACCTGCTCGGGCCGGAGCGCTCCGGCGTCCTTGAGCCGGCCGAGCTGGAAGGCCAAGAGCGTCGCGCGGTTGACCTCGAGGGCCATCATCGCGAGCTTCTGCTGCTGGATCTGGAACGACGCGATCGGCTGACCGAACTGGCGTCGGTCCAGGCTGTAGGCGAGGGCGGCCTCGAAGCACGCGCGCGCGGCGCCGGCGGCGCCCCAGACGATCCCGTAGCGGGCCTCGTTCAGGCACGAGAGCGGGCCGCGCAGCGACGTCGCCTCCGGCAGCAATGCGTCGGCGGGAAGGCGCACGTCGTCGAGCAGCAACTCGGAGGTGATCGACGCGCGCAGCGACATCTTGTTGTGGATGTCCTGGGTGGTGAAGCCGGGCGTCCCGCGGGGGACGAGGAACCCACGCACGCCCTCCTCAGTCGCCGCCCAGACGACGGCGACGTCCGCCACCGAGCCGTTGGTGATCCACATCTTCTGGCCGTGCAGGACCCAGTCGTCGCCGTCGCGGCGGGCCCGCGTCCGCATCGACCCGGGGTCGGAGCCGGAGTCGGGCTCGGTCAGGCCGAAGCAGCCGATCGCCTCCCCTGCGGCCATGCGGGGAAGCCACTCCTGCTTCTGCTCCTCCGATCCCCAACGGTGGATCGCGTACATGGCCAGCGAGCCCTGGACCGAGACGAGGCTGCGGACGCCGCTGTCGCCGGCCTCGAGCTCCATGCAGGCGAGCCCGTAGGCCGTCGCGCTCGCGCCGGCGCACCCGTATCCCTCGAGGTGCATGCCCAGGAGGCCGAGCTTGCCAAGCGCCGGGGCCAGATCAGCGGGCAGCCGCGCCTCCTCGAACCAGGTGCCGACCTCCGGCACCACGCGCTCGCGGACGAACGCGCGGACGGTGTCGCGGACGAGGCGTTCCTCGTCGCTGAGGAGGGAATCGAGCGCCAGGAAGTCCTCGGGACGGACGGCTGGGGCGGGGGACGATTGCGAATTCATGAGAACCTCGATCTTCGAAGATCGGATACTCTACCCCAATGAGTGCCGTGGGCGCGTTGAAGGTCGTCGACTTCTCCCGGGTCCTCGCCGGTCCCTTCGCCACGATGCTCCTCGGTGACCTCGGGGCAGAGGTCATCAAGGTCGAGCGGCCTGGCGTCGGTGACGACACGCGGAGCTGGGGGCCGCCGTACGACGAGCGCGGTCAGGCTACGTACTTCCAGGCCGTCAACCGCAACAAGACGTCCCTGCTGCTGGACCTCCGTGACCCTCGCGACCTCGCCCGGGCGAGGGAGCTGCTCGCGGGCGCGGACGTCCTCGTGGAGAACTTCAAGCCGGGGACGATGGACCGCCTCGGCCTCGGGTTCGACGCGGTGCACGCCGCCAACCCGGGTCTCGTCTACTGCTCGATCAGCGGCTTCGGATCCGGCGCCGGGGCCGAGCTCGCGGGCTACGACCTGCTGGTGCAGGCTCTCGGCGGGCTGATGAGCATCACCGGGGAGCCCGACGGCGACCCGCAGAAGGTCGGCGTGGCTCTGGTCGACGTGCTCGCCGGCCTGTACGCGACGGTTGGGATCCTGGCGGCGCTTCGCCACCGCGACCAGGGGGACGGCAGGGGGCAACTGGTCGAGATCGATCTGCTGTCGTCGCTCCTCGCGTCGCTGGTCAACCAGGCGAGCACCTACACGCTCGCCGGCCTCGTTCCCGAGCGCATGGGCAACTCGCATCCGAGCATCGCCCCCTACGACCTGTATGCGACCGGCGACGGCGATCTCATCCTCGCCGTCGGAAACGACGGTCAGTTCGGGTTGCTGTGCGAGACGATCGGGGCTGAGCATCTCGCGTCGGAGGAACGCTTCGCGACCAACGCGGCCCGGGTCGGCGCCCGCGCGGAGTTGCGGGCTGAGCTCGAAGCCCGGCTGGCCGCCGGGAGCGCGACCGAGTGGGCCGCGGACCTGCAGGGCCGAGGCGTTCCGGCCGGAACGGTGAACGACATCGGCCAAGCGTTCCGGCTCGCCGAAGAGCTCGGGCTGGACCCGGTCATCGAGGTGGATCGTCCCGACGGGACCAGCGCCAGCCTCGTGCGCAACCCCATCCGGCTCTCCGAGACGCCGCCCGCCTACCGAACCGCGCCGCCGGATCTACCGCCCGAGTAGCCGCGCCGGCTCAGCAGCCCCGCTTCTCGAACTGGGCGGTGGTCTCGTAGCTGCCGGTCGGCAGGTAGTCACCCATGACCTGCTCCTCGTCGCCGGGGACCTGCGTGTCCTGCACCGCGTGGTCGAACTGCGGCGAGGGCAGCATGTTGCGCAGGATCAGGAACGAGTCGTCGGTGTTCCCCGCTCCGTCGCCGGCCGCCGGCCAGGGGATGAAGCCGACGCCGCACTTCCGGTGCGCGTTGTCGGGACGATCGGCCGCCGTGCTGGTCACGATCGTGTACATGCCGTCCTTGTCCGTCGGAACCTGCTTGTCGTAGAGGCAGCCTGCGCCCCTGGTTGTGAATATCGACTCGTTCTGGCAGATCGACCAGTAGCGCAGGTCACCGGCGGGCATGCGCTTCACCTTCGGTCCGGTCTGCGGGGTGGTGGGCAGCTTGCCGTGGAGGACCCACACCGGACCGTCGGCGAACCCACGGTTGCCGAAGGCGTAGGTGTACTGGTTGTCGATGTTGCTGTACTGGCCGCCGGTCCGGGCCGGTGTGCCACCGCAGTTGCCCTCGTAGCTGCACTGCAGGACGTAGGGGATGCTGTAGAACGCGTCCCAGTTCGTCGGGTTCGTCGCCGGGAACGTCGGTGACTCGCCACCGGGGTGGCGGATCGCGTTGTAGGCGGCGCTGCCGAGCTTGAGCACGTTCAGCGGGCCGGGCTGGATGGCCAGGGCGTCGCAGGCCGCTTGGCCCTTGAGAACGGTCCCGTCGGCGAGCCTGAGGTTCGCCTTGGGAAGACCGACCCCGCCCGTCGCCTCCTTCGCCGAGTAGTGGTCGGGGAGATAGACGCGGTAGAGGAGCTGCTGGCGATCCTGGCCTGTCACCCCTGCGAAGAGGGTGTTGGGGGGGCTGACGGCCGGGGGTGGCTCGTTCACGATCTTGAGTGTGTAGTGGCGCACGGCTCCACCGGTGTCACGGCGTGCGCCGGTCACGTACGGGTTCCGCGACCCGACATCGGGCACCGTGCTGACATCGTTGACCGCGTCGATCGGCGTGTTGTCGCTCGACCTGTAGCTGTTGATCGACTGGTAGCGGGCGTGGGCGTACTTCCCCTTCAGCACGACGGTGGCTCCCGGGGGGATCGCGAGGTTGGAGCTCCAGTAGACCGCGCCCGTGTCCGGGAACGCGTAGTTCTTCGCGGGGTCCGTCGAGAACTTGCTGGCGACCTGGTCGGTCCAGAAGCAGGACGACTGCGGAATCGGCTTCGCCCCCGGCTTTGAAGAGCCGAGCGCGCCGGATGGCACGGCCGCCGCCGCGGCGACGAGCAGCAGTGCGCTCAAGGCCGTCGCCGTGAATCCCCTTCGCCCGATGCCCGCAGTCATCCGTCCCCGCCTCCTCATCGTTTGCACGGGGCACCGTACCCTGAAGCTCCCCGGCCCCGGGCGGTCAGCGCCGCCTCAGCGAAGCAACGGGAACCGGCTGGCGAGGGAGGTGCGCTCCCACCAGTTGCCGAGGCCGATGTAGCGCCCGGCTCCGACGTAGGCGATCCCGACGAGGATGATCGCGTAGACCACGTGCTCGTCGAGGAAGGGGTTGTTCTCGGGCCAGATCGCTGACGCGGTGTAGAAGAGGACCATCCAGATCACGCCTGCGATCGCCGCCAGGCGGGTGGCGATCCCGAGCATGAGCAGGATCCCGATCGACGCCATCGAGATCATGTAGATCCAGTCGACCCAGGCGTGGCCGGCGAGGTCCGAGTACCAGGTGGTGAACGGATCCTTGGTGTGCAGGCCGAAGGAGAGGAAGCCCTCCGTCGGTGAGCCGCCGTTGATCCACGCGTCCGGGCTGCCGAAGTCGATCGCTCCGGTCTTCGGGTTGCGGCCGGTCGCGAAACCCAGGCCGAAGCACTTGTCGAGGAACGCCCAGAGGAAGATCCATCCCATCGCGATTCGCAGGATCCCCCAGAAGACTCCGCCTACGGCGGGGGGTTGTGAGCGCTCGACGTCCGACGCAGTTACAGGCGACGCTTCCATCTGACTCCTCCGTTGGGTGGACGGTGCCTCGCAGTGTAGGACGAGCTTCCGGCGTCAGGCGAGGAATCAGACGCCGGCCCGCACCCTGACCGGCGCGGGTCGAGGGCGTGTCACCAGGAAGTGAACCTACGCCGGGGTTCTCGGCGCCAGGTCGCGGGCGGCGCGAAGGCCGCTCCGCAGCGCCCCCTCGATGGTGCCGCTCCACGATCCCGCCGTGTACTCGCCGGCGAGGACGAGCCTCTCGCTGCCGGTGTCCAGCGGGCCCTCGACGTCGGTGGACCGCACCGAGTACGCGCCCCGCGGCCAGGCGGTCTCGTCCCAGAGCGTGAGCTCGGCGGCTTCAGGCTCGAGCTTGAGCTCCGGCCACAGCTCCACGAGGCGCTCGAGCCAGCGACCGGGATCGCCCGAGCGGGCGTCCAGGTCGTCGAGCACGGGCAGCGAACCGGCCCACGCCCCCACGACGCGTCCACCGAT
>JAXLSW010000008.1:0-293103 GCA_046330415.1 Solirubrobacterales bacterium
ACTCACCGCAGCCACCACCATGAGCCCGCCTGCGACCACGGCCATCGCGCAAAGCACAACAGTCACGCGCCGAGCGTGCGATGAACTGAGTCCCTCCTCTAGGCGCCGCGAGATCTCGGTACGCCTGAAGCAAAGGCAAAGACCCGCAATTGTGATCCACGCTACCCCAAACGCCAAGAGATACACGTCGGGCTTCTCTTCACCGCTGGCACCAACTTCTTGCGGCAGCTGCCCAGCCGCGGCAACATCGGTGAGAAGTGCTACCCCTCCACCGAGCACGCTGATCCAACCGATGAGCCGCATGACCGCCTTCGGGAATCGGTCCGCGTCCGACCCCGCCTCCCCGGGCCGGAGGATGCCGAAGATCTGCTCCGTGAACAGGGCGAGAGCAAGCCCGGTTACGACCATCAAGACATGTCCCGTTACTTCCTTATCCATGCTATCCCGCACACTCGCACGTACTCTCGACAGCACCTACTGTGTCATTCCCTGCTGCTCCGATGCTTGCCGGAAACTCGAGGCCCGTCTTGTTCATGCCGCCAGACGGGACAGCCGAGGCGGTCCGGCCTGCAGCCAAGCCTCGCTTCCCGTGCCCGACGCTGCTTGAGCTCAGCTGGGTGCTGCCTCGGGACTGGAATCGGCGGCGGCTCTCCTCTCGCCAGGACGGAGCGACCCAAGTTGAGGTCTCCGTAAGACCCGGCCTGGCTCTCAGACTGCAATGGAATAGAACTGCCTTTCTCGCCAGTCAACGTCAGGAAAGAGGATTCCACCTGGCCCCCAGCTTCCGTGCACGTATCTTCATCAAGGTCCGAACGACTTGGCCCTCACCCTCTGCTGCTCGCAAGATCGGCTCTACAGCGCTTGGATCGCCGACCTTGAGCAGGGCGGCCGAGCACGCGCGGCGGACTCCCGCGTTTGATGAATCTAGGGCCGAGATCAAGGTTGGCAGAGCTGCCAGCGTTCGGGCCCGTCCCAAGCTCAGGATGGCCCTTCTGGCCACTCTTGGTTCGGGATCGTGCACAAGGTGGGCGACCCTCTGCCAGTCAGTTTCTACTACGCCGACTCTTGCGACCCACAGCCGGTCGCTCCAAGCATCACTGTTCGTCATGGCCTGTAATGGTCGGCGAGCCCTCGGCGAATCGTCCTTGAGAAGCATGATCGCGGTATTGGCAGTGGCCCAGCCTGTGTCCACGATCTCGGCGGCAGCATCTGTTGCGAGTCGCGAATCGCACTTGTAGAGCTTTTCAAGCATGACATTCGCATCGTTGGGGCGACCTCGGCGCAGTAGATCCGAGACACGCTCCCGCATGTCAGCACCGTCGCGCGAGGAGAAGACGCGCCTGTCGTCGGCGTTCAGCACTTCAACCGCCCCCAGACCTGTCGTAATCCAGCCTGGCTCACCGCTCAGATTGCCGATCGAGCTCAATGCGAACCGACCGGCGAATCACGTAGGCGTGAGCAGCGCTCGCCACCCAGGCGCAGACTAGAACGACACCGGCAAGATCGGACCCGGTCCCTTCATCGTTTGACGCTACGTTCAGCCAGAGAGCGACGACGACGGTGGTCGCGTAGAAGATTCCAGCCGCAACGTAGACCGGATGACGCAGGTGGATGCCAAGGCTGAGGAAGCTAACCCAGGAGCCAATCCCGAAAGGCACCAAGATGGGTGTCCACCAGTACTCCCAGTGCCTCCCTGATCGACGATCCCTGGGCTGCACTCTCATCGTGCCGGCCCAGATCGCGAGGACAATGATGGCGAGCCCAAACAGCGGCCAGTTCGCTGAGCCTGGAAGCGCAAGGCTCAAGCAAATGATCGCGACGCAGATGACCATACCCAAGGCGTCGAGAAGGCCCCACGCCACAGGGGTTGACTTCCGCGACTCTGGCTGCGATTCCAACAAGTTCACCGATCGATATCGGCATATGCAGGGAGAAGCTGAAGCGACCTCAGTCCACTGTTCGCTGTCCCAGTCGCGATCATGCCTACCAAGGCACTCTCCAATCCAGTCCGCCGTCGCTCAGGGGACACTCAGTGGGCTGCAGGCGCCTTACAGCGCGGATGCGGAACCGCGCGGTGCCGCGATCACCACACATCGGCATTGTGCTCCAGCCGGCCCGCAGACCGCATCACTGCGGCCCTAGTGAGGGCACCCTTGCCTCGAGCGCTGCCCGGCTCAGTCGCCACTCCAGCTCACTCTTGCAGGCGGCCCCGTAAGGGCTTAGCGGTGCGCCACCCTGCCAGAGAATCCCCCACAGCGCGATGCTACTGCCGTCACGAAGCTCCAGTGTCTGAGCGATGCCTAGCCTACCTCTACCAATCCGATCGACCTCCACAGCAGACATCGTGTACTGCCTCCAAGGATTGCTAACCGACACGCAGCCATCTCGAACCTCGACACCACAAGCGTTCAACCGCACCAGCGCAAGAACAAACAACATGTACAGTATGAACGTCAACGCGATTCCAATTTGTTCTGCACCCGAGAGCCGCTCCGCGCCTTCTACGATTGACATCGCGGCGACCGTCATGGCTCCAATCAGAAGTGCAGCAACCGCCACAGTGAACCCGCGGCCGAATCCACCAATACGTCTAACATCTTCAAGGCTCTTGTGCTTCCAACCGAGCACAGCGCGCTGACCGATTGTTAGGCGATAGTGAGGGCGGTGCATAACGGCGCTCATCGCACGGCCGGTGCCGTTTGCTCTGCGCGATCTCGCCGATGCTTGTGCTCGTTAATGACCGGGTTCCCTATCTGGTCAACCGTAACTCCGGGCACCTGGGTGGCCACCTCCGTCACCTCGGCAGGGAGTCCGAGCGACCGACCAATTGCTGGTCTTGCCCATCGCATCACGGCACCGGGCGCCATTCGGCGATCGTTTGCCGAACTCAGTCTGCACCTCCCTCGGCAACCCTGGCCTGCAGCCTGCGTAGTTCGGCCTGCATGCTCCACCGCCATGGGAGCCGCTCTTGCGCGACGGCCGTCTCCAGCGGCAAGATGCCGTCGGGATCGCCGATGGAGGCGATCGACGCTGCGCAGGCACGTCTCACCCTAGGCCGCGAGTCGCCGAGGTGCGAGATAAGGATGCCGACCACCCCCGGGTCACCGCTGTGCCTGAGTTCCTTTGCGGCCCGCGCTGCGACGGCTGAGTCGGGGTCGTTGATCATCTCGCCCAGCCGACGCACGTCCGCGGCTTGACCACTACCCCGCACGGCTGCGAAGCGTACTTCGCTGGCAGCGTCAGCCGTAAGTTCCACGAGAAGCACTTGTGCCTCTCGGCTTGGATCGTGCCTCAAGGCTTTGACCAAGAACCCTTGGGACCCACCCAGTTCGTCCTTCTCCCAGATCAAGGCGGCCAAGGACGCTACGTCCCTGGTGTCGATCTCGCTTAGCCGCTCCAATGCCTCTGCGGCCAGGACAAAGGACTCCCGATCGAGAAAGCCCGGGATCTCGCGCCGCAACTCATCGGCGTCCCGCCGTGCCAGCAGCCTTCGAAACTCGCGGCGATTCATCCTGGACTCAGGATCTGCTTGATGATGTTCATGTCAGAAACCTCCTACGGCGCCGACAGCATGCTCGGCAGGCATGCTGCTGCGGGCCGAGCTCGTTGGATGGGAGTCGACGCACGCCAATGTCACGCTTGGACTTCCCCACCATCGATACCATGAGCCTCGAAGATGCGACTCGACGCCGGCAAGACCAGACCTTGAGAGCGAGCACCATCTCAAATTGTCGATTGGTCATCCCTGAGGCCTAGCCGCCAGCGCAATTCGTCGATCTCGGCTGGGACTAGATCTATTCTCAATGAGGTTTGCCACGCTATTCCCCACAGCCTGATTCGTTCACCGTTGCGCAACTGAAGGCTATAGGTAACGCCTGACGGGCCTCGATATATGTTCTCAATCTCACTCTTAGGCACAATGACTTGACCGCGAGGGTTGGCGACGTGTACGGTCGCCTCATTCACCGCGATCCCGCAGCGATTCATGCGAGCAACAAGGAGTAGGACGCAGATACACAGACCCAATAGCGCAACAGCAACAATTGCACCAGTGGCTGACGATGGTCTATGAGTGAGAATACCTACTGCTGGGACAGCGACAATCGCTATCGAGACTAGATCCATGAACGCTGTGAACTCTCTGCCCCAACCACCGATACGCTCAACCTCGCTAAGCGTTCGGTAGTTCCAACCAAGCGTGATGCGTTGACTTCGACTGAGCCGGAACTCTGGACGACTCGCGACCGGGCTATCTGTGGCCATATCCCGGTTGATAGCTGGAGTCCTCCATGATGATGTTGCCCATCTGATCCAGCATGACACCTGGATACTGGACAGCTAGATCGACCGCTGTCGACGGGAGCCCGGCAGGCGTGCCGTAAGTCGAACTCATGATGCGGCCCCCAACTGCCGCTCCCCCGACACTTGTCGCGTAACCAATGCCCGATATGGTCAAACCAGCCAAGCCGGATGCAATGTCGTAGCAGGGATTGGTATAGGCGCCGTAGGCAACCTCAGCCGCGTCGGGCCGGCGTCGTCGTAGCCGTATTCCCAGGTGTTCGTGCCCGCCGGGGTCGTCTCGCTCTTCGTCTCGACACGCCCGGCGTAGTCGCGGGTGTAGGTGGCGGAGTAGAGCGTGCTCGCCGAATCCTCGGCGGTCTCGGCCTCGAGCTCTCCGTAGTCGCTGTAGGTCGAGGCGGTCTCGATCTCGTCGATCGAGGTCGCTGCGGTCATTCCGGAGTCGGGGTCGGGGGTGATTTCGAGATCCCCGGCTTCGGTGATCAGATCGTCGTCGTCATAGGAGTAGGCGACCGGGTCGTCGCCGTTGACCTTGATCTCCGACCTCTCTCTCATGGTCCACTTGCTGAGGGTCGGGCTGCTGCAGTCTCCCCTTCGCCAACCCCGCGGGGCAGGCGAGCGCCGGTCCTGGGCTGGTCCCGGGCCGTTGCGGGCAGTCCCTCTCATGCGCTAACCACCCTAGCCCTCGCTGAAGGCCGGAGAAGTCAGCATCCCGAGGGCGGTGGGGGCGGCTCGCCACCAACGTCTGCCCGCCTGAACAACGCCACCGCGGGGTCGTGGACGACGCCGATGAGCAGTCTCCGGCCGAGGAACGCCCTCGGCCACGCGGCAATAGAGTGAGGGCCGATGGAGCAAGTCGCATTCTTCGCCGGCGCAATCGGCGCCCTCGGCGGCGCCATCGCGGTGATCCTGCTTCGCAACCCGTTCTACAGCGTGCTCGCGCTGGTCGTGCACCTGTTTTCGCTCGCCGGTCTCTTCCTGCTGCTGCACGCCGAGTTCCTGGCGGCCGCGCAGGTGGTCGTCTACGCGGGCGCGGTGATGGTGCTCTACGTCTTCGTCGCCGCCTACGTCGGCGGGATCGAGGAGCCGCTCTGGGATGCGATCCCCGGGCAGCGGATCCTCGCCCCGCTCGTCGCCGGGGCGCTCTTCATCGAGCTCTCGATCGCGATCCTCTCGAGCGGGCTGCAGTCACTCGGCGACGAGGGGCCGACGATCCCGCTCGGCTTCGGCAGCCCCGAGGCGATCGGCAAGTCGCTGCTGGAGGACTTCCTGATCCCCTTCGAGGCGGCCTCGATGCTCCTGCTGATCGCAGCCGTCGGCGCCGTCGTCCTCGCCGCCCGGCGCCCGCCGCTGGACTCGCCTGACGTCGAGGAGCCCTCGATCCTGAACCCGCCGGAGGGTGGGGTCTGATGAGCGCCAACTGGTACCTCGTGCTGAGCGCGCTGCTCTTCAGCGTCGGCGCCGGGGGCGTGCTCGTGCGGCGCAGCCCCCTCGTCATCCTGCTCTGCCTGGAGCTGATGCTCAACAGCTCCAACCTGGCGCTGATCACCTTCTCCCGCAACATCGGCAACGCCGACGGGCAGATCTTCGCCCTCGTGGTGATGGTCGTCGCGGCCGCCGAGGTGGTCGTCGGGCTCGGCCTCATCGTCGCGATGTACCGGCGCCGGCTGGCGCTCGACGTCGACGAGTCGAGAGGGCTGCGAGGGTGATCTCGTGAGCGCCACCACCTACGCCTGGCTGGTCCTCGCCTTCCCGCTCGCCGGCTCGATCCTGATCGGGCTCACCTGGCGCTGGCTCCCGGGCCGCACCGCGGGTGTGATCGGCACGTCCGCGATCGCCCTCGCCTTCCTCTGCGCGATCGGCGCGCTGGTCCAGCTGCAGGCGGAGCCCGCCGAGGCGCGCCACCTCGCCGACACGCTCTACGACTACGCGGGGGCGGCCGGGATCCCCTTCGACCTCGGCATCTTCGTCGACCCGCTGTCGGTCTACATGATCCTCGTGGTCAGCGGGGTGTCGATGCTGATCCACCTCTACTCGCTCGCCTACATGGTCGGCGACGAGGGCTACCGGCGCTTCTTCGCCTACCTCAACTTCTTCGTCTTCTCGATGCTGCTGCTGATCCTGGCGGGCAACTACGTCCTGCTGATCGTCGGCTGGGCGTTCGTCGGCTACGCCTCCTACGCGCTGATCAGCTTCTGGTACCGGCGCCGGACGGCGACGACGGCCGGCATGAAGGCGTTCGTGATCAACGTGATCGGCGACATCGGGCTCGTCTTCGCGGCGATCCTGCTGATCCAGGAGCTCGGCGTCAGCGATTACGGCTCGGTCTTCGAGAAGGCTCCCGAGGTCTTCCAGTCGAACGAGTGGACGATCGTCGCGATCTGCCTGCTCCTGCTCGTCGGCGCGTTCGCGAAGTCGGCGCAGGTGCCGCTGCACACCTGGCTCCCGGACGCGATGGAGGGCCCGACGCCGGTCTCCGCCCTGATCCATGCGGCGACGATGGTGACGGCCGGCGTCTACCTGATCGCCCGCTCCTACCCGCTCTTCCAGCTCGCCCCGACGGCCGCCGACGTCTCCGCCTTCATCGGCCTGGCGACGCTCCTGATCGCGGCGTCGATCGCGCTCGTCGTCACCGACCTGAAGCGGATCATCGCCTACTCGACGATGAGCCAGATCGGCTACATGGTCGTCGGCGTCTCGATCGGCGCCTACTCGGCAGGGCTCTTCCACCTGATGACCCACGCCTTCTTCAAGGCGCTCCTCTTCATGGCGGCCGGTTCGATCATCGCCGCGATGGCGTCCCTTCAGAACATCGACCGGATGGGCGGCTTCCGCAAGGCGATGCCGTTCACCTGCGGGGCGCTGACGATCGGCGCGCTGGCGCTGGCGGGCTTCCCGGGGACGTCGGGCTTCTTCTCCAAGGACGAGATCCTCACCTTCGCCGCGGCGCGCGGCGGCATGTACTGGATCTTCGCGATCGGCGGCTACTTCGCGGCGATCCTGACCGCCTTTTACGCGTTCCGGATCGTCTTCCGAGTCGTCTACGGGGACGCGGTGCCAGAGGCGAAGGAGCTCGAGGAGGGCCACCTCCACCACGGCGAGCCGGAGAACCCGGCGACCGGGGAGAAGGAGGACACCGACGTCGGCTTCCCCGGTCCCGACCACTGGATCGCCGAGCGGGCGCTACCGATGCGGATCGCGATGGCGGTGCTGTCCTTCGGCGCGCTGTTCCTCGGGTTCCTGCAGATCCCGGGGGTGGACCACGTCGTCGAGAGCTTCCTCGAGCCGACGTTCGAGGACTCGATCATCGCCCACACCGTCGAGGTGACGACCCGCGACTCCTACATCGGGATGACCGTGGGCGCGCTCTGCTCGCTGCTGGGGATCGGGGCGGCGTTCTACCTCTACCTGGTGGCGCCCGGCTCGACGCTGCGGCTGCGCGACCGCTTCCGCCCGGTCCACGACTTCCTCGAGAACAAGTGGTACTTCGACGAGCTCATCGACCTCGTGATCTACCGTCCGGTGATCGCCGTCGGGCGGTTCTGCAACTCGGTCTTCGAGAAGGTGGTCGTGCAGGGTGCGGTCGTCGGCGGCGCGACCGGCGCCGTCCGCGGGCTCAGCGGTGCGGTGCGGGGAGCGCAGTCGGGCTTCGTCCGCTTCTACGCGTTGCTCGTGATCGCCGGCATGGTCGGGCTCGGGCTCTACTTCCTGGTGGTGGCATCGTGAGCGAGGTGCCCGGATGCTGACCGCGATCCTCTTCATCCCGCTGGGGATGGCGCTGCTCGGCTGCCTGCTGCCGAACCGGCTGACCGGTTGGTGGGCCTTCGGCGGTTCGCTGGTCTCGGTCGGCTTCGCGATCGCGCTCGTCGCCGGCTTCGACTCGGCCTCGGGCGAGCTGCAGAACTACGTCAGCGAGTCGTGGATCCCCGACCTCGGCGTCAGCTACCAGCTCGGCGTCGACGGCCTCAGCCTGTTCCTGATCCTGCTCACCTCGGTCCTGTGGTCGGCGGCGATCCTGTGGTCGGCGATGCAGGTGCCCGACCGCGCCCGCAACTACTTCCTGATGCTGGGGATCGCGCAGACCGGGACGCTCGGGGCCTTCATGGCCCAGGACCTGCTCCTGTTCGTCCTCTTCTTCGACCTGATGCTGATCCCGTTCTACTTCCTCGTCGGGGTCTGGGGGGACGGGCTCGACCGGGTCGCGGCGACGATCAAGATGATCATCTTCACGCTCGTCGGCTCGTTGCTGATGCTGGCGGCGGCGATCGCGACCGCGGTGCTGAGCGCCGACGCGGCGGGCGGGCTCACCTTCTCGCTGGAGACGCTGCGCTCGGTCCCGCTCGCCGACGGCTCCCAGTACTGGATCTTCTGCTTCTTCGCCCTCGCCTTCCTGGTGAAGATGCCGGCGTTCCTCGTCCACGGCTGGATGCCCGACGCCTATCGCGCCTGCCCGCTGCCGGTGCTCGTGCTGCTCGGCGGCGTGCTCTCGAAGGTGGCCGCCTACGGGTTCCTGCGGGTGGCGCTGCCGCTCTTCCCCGACGCCGCGGTGCACTTCCAGACGCTCATCTTGATCATCGCCCTCGGCTCGATCCTCTACGGCTCGGTGATGGCGTTCACGCAGACGAACCTGCGGCTGATCGCCGGCTACTCGTCGATGGCGCAGATGGGGTTCATCACGCTCGGGATCTTCAGCCTCGTCTCCGACGGCGGCGACGGCGCCGTCATCCAGATGGTCAACCACGGGCTCGTGGTCGCCCCGGTGTTTTTCATCATCGCCCTGATCGCCGCCCGGACCGGGACCGAGGACATCCGCGAGATGGGTGGGATGGCGATGCGCGCTCCGATCCTCGCGATCCTCTTCGTGATCGTGACGATGGCGCTGCTGGCGATCCCCGGCTCGGCCAACTTCGTCGGCGAGTTCTACATCCTCGCCGGGGTGTTCCACTCGAAGGTGGCGATCGCCCTGATCGCCTCCACCGGCATCGCCTTCGCGGCCTTCTACGCGCTGCGGATGTACCAGCGGACGATGCACAACCGGCTTCCCGACGGGATGGAGTCACGGGAGATCACGCTGCGCGAGGCGGTGGTCGTGGTGCCGCTGGTGCTCTGCATCATCGGGTTGGCGCTCTACCCGGGGCTGATCACGACGCGCGGGGAGGCCAGCGTGGACCGCAGCCTCGCGGCGCTGTGTGAGGCGGATGCGTGCCCGGACAGCACCGCGCCGGAGTCGGAGGACCCCGGGGAGTCGGAGGAGCCCGGCGAGTCGGAGGACCCCGCCTCGGAGGGGCTCGCCGAGCGCCGCTTCGGCCCGAGCTGGACCGCCTACGCGCCGATCCCCTCTTCGCCTTCTTCCCCTTCTTCCCCCTCTGAGGACTCGCAGTGATCGACACCCCGAACATGGACTACGGCGGGCTCTCGCCGATCATCGCCCTGACGGCGGGGCTCGTGATCGTGCTGATGGCGGGGCTCGTCTCGCCGCGCGGCAACCGCTGGCTCTCGTCCTTCCTGACGCTGGCGGTCCTGGGGACGACCGCGGGTCTCTTGATCTGGCGGCTCGGGGAGCCCGAGATCGACCTCGTCTCCGGCGCCCTGCGGATCGACGGGCTGGCGATCACGATCAGCCTGCTGACGCTGTTCGCGGCGGCGTTCGCGGTCGTCCTGCAGCTCCGGGACCCGGGGGCCGAGGAGGCCGGCCACGCGGAGACGCACGCGCTGATGCTCGGCTCGGTGCTCGGCATGGTGATGCTGGCGCAGGCCGAGAACCTGATCACCTTCTTCATCGCCCTCGAGCTGCTCTCGATCCCGCTCTACGTGCTCTGCGGCTCCCACCGGACGCGGCCGAAGTCGCTGGAGGCCGGGCTCAAGTACCTGATCGTCGGCTCGATCGGCTCGGCGACCCTGCTCTACGGGCTGGCGCTGATCTACGGCGGTTCGGGCTCGACGTTCTTCGGGAGCATCGCCTCCTCACTCGGCACCGACCTCTTCGACGATCCGCTCGTGCTGATGGGGATCGCGATGGTGGCCGTCGGGCTCGCCTTCAAGGTCTCGATCGCCCCCTTCCACCAGTGGACTCCCGACGTCTACGAGGGGGCGCCGACGCCGGTGACCGCGTTCATGGCGGTGGCGACCAAGGCGGCGGCGTTCGCGGTGTTCGCCCGCTTCTTCATCGAGGCGCTCGGCCCCTCCTACGAGCAGTGGCAGCCGGCGCTCGCGGCGCTGGCGGCGATCACGATCATCGTCGGCAACGTCGGCGCGCTCGGGCAGCGCTCGCTGAAGCGGATGCTCGGCTACTCGGGCGTCGCGCAGGGCGGCTACATCCTCGTCGGGCTGCTCGTCGCCACCCAGGCCGGGGTCGACGCGATGGTCTTCTACCTCGCCGGCTACACGCTGATGAACCTGGCGGCCTTCGCGGTGATCGCGATCCGCGAGCGCGAGACGACCTTCGGCGACGACCTCGCCTCCGTCGAGGGGCTGGCGAAGGACCGGCCGCTGCTCGCCTGGCCGCTGACGATCGCGATGCTCGGGCTCGCCGGGATGCCGGGAACCGTCGGCTTCATGGGCAAGCTGTACCTCATCGAGGCGGCCGTCGGCGGCGACTACACGTGGCTCGGCGTGATGATCGTGATCGGCTCGATGATCTCCCTCGGCTACTACCTGCGGGTGATCGCGGCGATGTGGATGAAGCCGGCGCCGCGCCTGCGCCCGGCGATCGCGGGCGGCGCTCCGGAGGCCGACGAGGAGGACCCCGGGGGCGCTCCCGACACCACGGCCGACGTCGCTCGCCGCGGCGAGGTCCGCCCGGGCCTGACCCCGGCGGGAACCCCCAGCGGCGGTCGCTGCTGGCTCGTGATCGGGGCGATGCTGATCGCCGCGGGCGCGTCGGTGTTCTTCGGCGTCTTCCCCTCGCCGCTGGTCGACTTCGCCCAGCACGCGGGCGAGGCGCTCGCCGTCGCCATCGGCTGACGCGAGCCGCGCGGGCGCGCGATGCGGAGCGGTGATTGAATCCCCGCCCATGCAGCGAGTGATCATCGACCACGATTTCGACGTGCCGGTCGAGGCGGCCTTCGCCTACCTCTCCGAGCACGAGAACCTCGAGCCGCTCCTCGGAGCCAAGGTGAAGCGGCTCAGCGACGGCGACGACGGCACCCGCAACGGTCCCGGCTCGGCCCGCGAGATGAAGATCGGCCCGCTGCCCTCGTTCGTCGAGACGATCACCGAGGTCGTTCCCGACGAGCTCATCCGCTACCGGATCACGAAGGGATCACCGCTGCGCGATCACCAGGGCGAGCTGCGCTTCACCCCGAACGCGGACGGCACCGCCCATCTGCACTGGGAGATCTCCTTCGGCGCAGTCGCCCCGGGCGTCGCGTTCATCGTGGCCAAGGGCCTCGAGCGCAGCATCCCCGCCGGCCTGGCGAAGGCGAACATCCCGACCTGAGCGGCGGAGCTACTGCGCTCCGCGCTCGGGGCCGATCAGGTTCGGGACCTTGCCCTTGCGCTTGACGGGCTCGATCGAGGGCCAGAAGCTCGTCTTCGCCTTGTACATGCGCTTGGTCGCGGAGCCGTAGTAGGGGCCGAAGAAGAGGTTGCTGCTGATCCGCGAGTAGCCGTGGCTGGTGTTGGAGACGACGTACTTGTGCTTCGACACCCAGCCGCCGCCGCTCGACCCCTCCTTCTGGTTGCAGTGCATCCCGCGACCCCGCGGCCCTCCTGAGCGGTAGGGGTCGGGCAGGTAGCCGGACTCACAGCGGACGAGCCTGTAGCCGTCGTACTCCTTGTTCCCCTTGGCCGGGTATCCGTAGGCCTGCAGGCGCTGCTTGCGGGGCTGGTTGAACCCGATCCCGCGGGAGCCGACCGCGTCCTGCAGGGTCGTGTCGGCGGGGGCGACCTGCATCATCGAGTAGTCGAAGTCGAGGCTCCCCTTGCCCCAGCGCTTGTCCACGATCAGGTGGGTGATCGGCCAGACGCCATAAGGCAGGCTGCTCTTGGAGTAACCGGGGGCGAAGGCGAGGTTGGTGGCGACCGTGCCGCTGTCGACGTCGTAGGCGCAGTGGCCGGCGGTGGTGATCAGACCGCCGGTGCCGCTGGAGACGACCGTCGCCGAGCAGACGTAGTCGCCGAGGCCGGGGAACGTCCCCGCGAGCTTGCCGTGGACGCGGTTGGGGTAGGCGTCCGGGTTGGTGAGGATCGTGGCCTTCAGGGGCTGGGGCGGGTCGAAGAGGCGCTGGGGTGCGGCAGCCGGGCTGGTCGGGGCGGTCCCGGCGTTGAGACCGAGCGGCGTGGCCGCGGCGATCCGCTCCGGGGTCCAGTACGAGCGCGCCTCAGCGCGGTCCAGGGTCCCGCGGGCCGGAGCGGCGGGGCCGAGGAACCCGTCCTCGGCGGTCATGCCCGCCGGGGCCGCGAGCGCGGGAGCGGCCGTGGCGAGCGCGGCCAGCACCGTTGCGATCAGGACGGCCCGGCGCACGCCCTACTCGCACCCGTGGTGCTTGTCGCCGCGCTTGCGCCCGCACTTGTCCCGACCGTCCCCGCCCTCGATCTCGTCCTTGCCGCCTCCACCCTTGATCTTGTCGCTGCCGGGACCGCCGCAGATCACGTCGCGCCCGCCGCGACCGTTGATCCTGTCGCGGCCGCCGACCGTGGCGATGACGTCGCGCCCGTTGGTGCCGCGGATCCTGTCCTTGGCGCCGCTGCCGATGATGGAGGCGACCTCGCCGCCGCAGCGGATCGGCCCAATCGAGGGCCAGAAGGCGTTGTTGGCCTTGTACATCTGCTTCACCTTAGAGCCGAAGTAGGGCCCGAAGAGCAGGTTGTCGTTGTAGGAGGGGTAGCCGTGGCTGGTGTTGGAGACGATGAAGCTGTGCTGGGAGACCCAGCCGCCGCCGCTGGCGCCGCCCTGGGAGTCGCAGGTCATGCCGATCCCGCGCGGACCGCCGTATCCGCGCAGCTCCCTGCGGTAGCCGGAGTCGCAGCGGATCAGCAGGTTGCCGTCGTAGTTGGGCCGCCCCTCGGCCGGGTAGCCATATGACTGGTAGTGCTGGCGCCGCGGCTGGTTGAAGCCGATCCCTCGCGAGCCGAGGTTCTGGATCGCGCCGTAGATCGGCTGCACGCGGACCATCGCGAAATCGTCGTCGTAGGCGTTCCGCTTCTTCACCCAGCGCTTGTTGAGGATGATGTTGGTGACGGGCCAGATCGAGTAGGGGCCGCCGTAGGCCGAGAAGCCCGGGATGAAGATCATGTTCGCCGCGACCGACCTCGAGGCCGGGTCGTAGGCGCAGTGGCCGGCGGTGCTGACGAGGCTGCCGGAGGCGCTGGTCACGATCGTCCCCGAGCAGCTGTAGATGCCGTCGGGAAGCTGGAAGAAGATCTTCCCGTGGACCCGGTTGGGGTAGCCGACCGGGTTGACAGGCTCGCTCTTGAAGGGCTCCGGTGCCGGTGCGGCGAGCGGCGATGGAGCGTCGTTGCCCAGTTCGACCTCGCCGTCGCCGTCGAGCGGCTTGGCACGGGCGATGCGCTCGGGCGTCCAGAAGTCGGGGGCACGGCGGCTTGCGCCGGTTGGCACCGAGATGCCGGCGAAATCGCCGGATACCTCGAGGCCGTCGGGCACCTCAGCGGCGCTCGCGCTCGTCGTCGCGATCAGAGCGAGCGCGCTCGCCATCGTGATCATCATGGTGAGCGCGCTGCGCCACGCGCTCGCTGCTGCTCTGGCCGCTTCCACGGTCATGGGAACCTCCCTGCGTATTGATGTGGCCGTCCCGCAACGGCCCGTGTGCCTGAAGGCTAGCGGCGGTGGTTGAATCCGGCGCCGATGCTCCATCACGTCTCCCTCGAGATCGACCCCGCCGACGGCGACCGCTTCGGCGAGCTCCTGGGGCTGATCGGCTTCGAGCCGCTCGTCGCCCCGGAGGTGCTCGGCGACGCGGTGCGCTGGTTCGAGCGCGAGGGCACCCAGGTCCATCTGATCCTCACCGAGGCGGCGACCGTCCCCCTGCTCGGCCATGCCGCGTTCGTCGCACCCGACTTCGAGGCGACCCTGGCCGCGCTGGCCGACGCCGGCTTCGAGGTCCACGAGGCACGCGAGCTGTGGGGGGAGCGGCGGGCGTTCGTGCTCGCGCCGAGCGGCCACCGGATGGAGCTGATGGCGGCGCCGCCGAGCTGAGGGGTTGAAGGGTCAGGTCCGGATCAGCAAGCGCACCCGGGCTGCGACTTCCTCCAGCGTCGCCGGGCGAACTCTCCCCCAGCGCTCGGTCAACCGTGAGCGATCCACGGAGCGGACCATGTCGGGGAGGGCCCAGCTGCGCTCCCTGAGCCCAGCCTCACCCGCCGGGATCTCAGGTCTGATGGGGTTCTGCTGAGGGGTGGTCGTGAGCGGAACGACGATGGCCAGGCCGCTCGGTCCGGTGCCGAGCTGATCCACGCTGACGACGAGCACCGGCCGGCGACCCGCCTGCTCGCGGCCGCGCGTCGGCTCGAGGTCGCAGAACCAGACCTCCCCCTGCGCGGCGTCGCTCACAGGTCGGTGAGCCCGTCGAGCAGGGTCGTCTCCCAGGCGCCGCGCTCATGTTGCTCGGCCTCCCACGCTGCCGGGTCCTGTCGCTGGAGGGCGTAGGCGTCGTTCATCCGCTCGAGCAGCTCGTCCTGCTCACGGCGAGCGACGAGCTCGTCGACGAGCTCCGCGGTGCTGATGCCTCGCTCGCGAGAGAGCCGTGTGAGCGCGTCCCGCGTGTGCGCGTTGACCCTCACTGTCGTCGTAGCCATAGACGAAAGTGTAGACGAATATGTCTACATGAGAAGGTAGGCCGCCGTCCGACTGCGACCCCGCATTTTGCGGCTCGTCGGCCGGGCGGGCCCGCCGACTCAGACCGTAGAGTCGTCGGCCCCTTGCGCTACCCCGTCGAAAGCTTCACCGAGGACGAGCGAGCGGCCCTCGAGCCGCATTTCTCGAACCTCGACCGCCCCGTCTTCGCGCTCACGAACCTGCCGGAGACGGTCAAGGGCGCGCTGTTCGCGCGTTACTCCCGCTACCGCGGGACGCTGCGGCGCCTGTATCTGGACGAGTTCGCCGCCGACGCCTCCACGGCCGCGCGTCCCTTCGACGGCGAGGAGGGCAAGCGCGCGGCCGAGCTCTACGAGCGCATCTTCATCGGCTACGGCGACGATTCCGTCGCCCAGCTCGGCGGCGCCCACCTCGCCTGCGAGTGGGTCTCCAACGTGCTCACCAAGGTCCTGCAGCGCGGCCGGCTCGCCGCCTACCTCGAGCAGTCGACCCGCTACATCGCCTACGACCAGCCGATGTACGAGGACGCGGCGCAGGGCGATCCCGGCTCCTGGCGCTACTGGCGCTCGGATGAGCTCGGCCCCGAGTTCGGCGCCGCGATGGACGAGATCTTCTCCATCTACTCGGCCTCCCTACGCGACGTCACCGCCTGGGCGGAGGAGCGCTGGCCGCGGGGCGAGGAACCGCAGGGAGCCTGGGAGCGCTCGATCCGCGCCAAGGCGCTCGACCTCCTGCGCGGCCTGCTTCCCGCCGCGACCCTCTCCCACGTCGGCATCTACGCCTCCGGGCAGGCCTACGAGCAGCTCCTGCTCCGGCTCGCCTCCTCGCCACTTCCCGAGGCGCGCGAGGTCGGGCGGATGGCGCACGAGGAGCTCGGCGCCGTGATCCCCAGCTTCATCTCCCGCGTCGGCCGCCCCGAGCGCGGCGGCGAGTGGATCTCCTACCTGCAGGAGCGCCGCGAGGCGACCGAGCGCTGGGTCGCGCGGCTCGGGCTCGACCGCCGCGGCGGCGAGGACGCGCCGACGGTCGAGCTGGTCCACGTCGACGGGACCGAGGAATCGCTGCTGGCGGCGTCGCTGTATGAGGCGACGGGGTTGGCGGAGGCCGAGATCGTCGGCCGCCTCGGGGCGCTCGACCCGATCGAGCGCGAGCACCTGCTCGGCGACCTGGCCGGTACGCGCGGCAACCGCCGCCACCGCCCCGGGCGCGGGTGGGAGACGGTCCGCTACCGCTTCGAGATCGTCTCCGACTACGGCGGCTTCCGCGACATGCAGCGCCACCGGATGCTCACGTGCCAGTGGCAGTCGCTCACCCCCGATCTCGGCGCCGGGGTTCCCGAGGAGGTCGTGCAGGCGGGGGCCGGCGACGCCTACGAGCGGGCGCTGGAGATCTCCCGCCGGGAGTTCGAGCGGCTGGAGGAGGCGGGGATGCCGGAGGCCGCTCCCTACGCGCTCTGCCTCGGCTACCGGATCCGCTACGTGCTCGACATGAACGCGCGCGAGGCGATGCACGTCTGCGAGCTGCGCTCCGGGCGCGAGGGACACCCCACCTATCGCGCGGTCGCCCAGGCGATGCACGAGCAGATCAGCGCCGTGCACCCGGCGATCGGCGCGGCGATGCGCCACGTCGACTCGAGCTCGGAGCCCCGCCTGGAGCGGATCATGAGCGAGATCCGCACCCACCGTAAGCAGCAGGCAGCGGCCGGGCGCGCCTCCTGAAGGTCACGGGGCGATGGGCGCGGGCATGGCGCCGCGCCGCCGGGCTCAGCGGCCCTTGCCGCCCTTCGGCTTCTTCTTGATCCCGGAGGCGGACCGGTAGAGCGCCTTCGCACCCTGCGACAGGTAGGGACCGTAGAGGCGGTTGGGCTCGTTGACGTAGCCGTAGCTGGTCACCGAGAGCAGCGTCGAGCCGGAGATCCAGCCGCCGCCGCTGGCGCCGCCGCTCATGTCGCAGTCGATGCCGAGCGTCGCCGGGCCCGACCCCAGCGGTGAGTCGGCGCCGGTCATCAGGCTGACGCAGCGGTACTCGCGCGCACCGGTGAACTCGACCGGGTTGCCCTCGGCGGGATAGCCGTAGGCGAGGTAGCGCTGATCGCGCGGCTGATCGAAGGCGATCCCGCGGCCGCCGACTACTTCGCCGAGCCGGCGCCCGGAGGCGTCGGGCGCGACCACGGCCGCCCCGAGGTCGTAGCGGATGCTCGCCGAGCGCTTCCAGCCCTTCGTCGTCGCGAGCTTGCGGGCGGGCCACTCCCCGAAGGGCGCGCCAGCTGCGGAGAAGGCAGGCACGAAGACCCAGTTGGTCGCGAACCCGCCGCCGTCGGTGTCGAAGACGCAGTGGCCCGCGGTCCAGACGACGCTGCGGTTGCGGCTGTTGAGCGCGGTGCCGGAGCAGACGTAGTCACCGGCCTCCGGCCCCTTGGGGATCGTGAAGAAGACCTTGCCGTGCATGCGGACCTGCGCGGCGGAGGGGTCGGTGATCTCCTCGCGGGTGAAGACGCGGCGGGAGGCCACGGCGTCTCCGCCCTGTCCGGACGTCGCCGCCGGGCTCCCGGAGCGGATCGCGGTCGGCCCGCCGTCGGGTCCGGCGGGCGGCACGTAGCTCGCCTCGCCCGAACCGGCGCGGGCGGAGGTCGGGTCGGGACGCGCACCGACCGCCTCGGCGGGGGGCTCCTGGGCATCGGTCGCAGCGAGCATCCGGCTCAGCGTCCAGTAGTCGCGCACGGCGGCGGGGCTGTCCCCGGTCGCGGTGGCGACGGTGCCGTCGACTCCCGCGGCGCGGGCTCCGGGCGCGCACAGCAACGCTAGCGCCAGGAGCGCCGCGGCTAGGGTGAGGCCCGCCCGGGTGATCTGAGCTGTGGTCAGTTGCATGGAAGCGTTGGCCGCCCGCCTCGGCCGTCATCTGAAGAACACCAGCAAACCGGGGAAGCTGCGGTCGTGCAGCCACGTAGCGGGCATGTAACAGGGGCGTGGCAATATCCACAATCCCCACGCAACGAGGAGAGAGCCTGAGATG
The DNA here is from genome assembly GCA_046330415.1 of Solirubrobacterales bacterium. Taxonomy (GTDB): domain Bacteria; phylum Actinomycetota; class Thermoleophilia; order Solirubrobacterales; family 70-9; genus RHKX01. The sequence continues at coordinate 18,086 of JAXLSW010000008.1, forward strand.
AACGCTGACGGTGCCGAAGGGCGCATCGATGTCCTGATGAAGACCGAGGAGAGCTTCGAGCCGCCGCCGGAGTTCACCGCGCAGGCCAACGCCTCCGATCCCGGCATCTACGAGCGCGCGAACGAGGACCCCGAGGCGTGGTGGGGCTCGTGGGCGGAGAAGCTCGACTGGATCGAGCCCTTCGACGAGATCCTCGACTGGTCCGACCCGCCCTTCGCCAAGTGGTTCGGGGGCGGCAAGCTGAACGTCTCCGCCAACTGCCTCGACCGCCACGTCGAGGCCGGCAACGGCGATCGCGTCGCCTACTACTGGGAGGGCGAGGACGGCACCCGCAAGGAGCTCACCTACTCCTGGCTCCACTCCGAGACGCAGAAGTTCGCCAACGCGCTGAAGGACCTGGGGATCGGCAAGGGCGACGTCGTCGGCATCTACATGCCGATGGTCCCCGAGGCGCCGGTGGCGATGCTCGCCTGCACCCGGATCGGGGCGATCCACAACGTCGTCTTCGGCGGCTTCTCCGCGGGCTCGGTCGTCGAGCGCATGCAGGTCTCGGAGGCGAAGGCGCTGATCACCGCCGACGCCACGATGCGCCGCGGCAAGCCGACCCCGATGAAGGCGTCGATCGACGGCGCGCTCGGCGACATCGACTCGCTCGAGCACGTCGTCGTCGTCAACCGCGGCGACAGCGACCCGCCGATGACCGACGGCCGCGACCACTTCTGGCACGACCTCGTCGACGCCGCCGACGCCGAGTGCCCGCCGGAGCCGATGGACGCCGAGGACCCGCTGTTCATCCTCTACACCTCCGGCTCCACCGCGAAGCCGAAGGGCATCCAGCACACGACCGGCGGCTACCTGACCGGCGTCAGCGCCACCCACAAGCTCGTCTTCGACCTCAAGGACGACGACGTCTACTGGTGCGCGGCCGACATCGGCTGGATCACCGGCCACAGCTACATCGTCTACGGGCCGCTCGCCAACGGCGCGACGTCGGTGATGTACGAGGGCGCTCCCAACTTCCCGGCCGAGGACCGCTGGTGGGAGATCGTCGAGCGCTACGGCGTGACGATCATGTACACGGCGCCAACGGCGATCCGCGCCTGCATGAAGTGGGGCGTCGAGCACCCGCAGAAGCACGACCTCACCTCGCTACGCCTGCTCGGCTCGGTCGGCGAGCCGATCAACCCGCGCGCGTGGCTCTGGTACTCGGAGAACATCGGCGGCGGCCGCTGTCCGGTGGTCGACACCTGGTGGCAGACCGAGACCGGCGCGATCATGATCTCGCCGCTCCCGGGGCTGACGACGACCAAGCCCGGCTCCGCCACCGTCCCCCTCCCCGGGATCGAGGCGAAGATCTTCGACGAGGAGGGCAACGAGGTCGAGGAGGGAGCGGGGCTGCTCGTTCTCACCCGGCCGTGGCCGTCGATGGCGCGCACCCTCTACCAGGAGCCCGAGCGCTTCGTGGAGACCTACTGGGATCGCTTCGGCAAGGACGTCTACCTGGTCGGCGACGCCGCGAGGATCGACGAGGACGGCTACTTCTGGATCGTCGGCCGCACGGATGACGTCATCAACGTCTCCGGCCATCGCCTCTCGACGATGGAGGTGGAGTCGGCGCTCGTCTCAGCCGAGGGAGTGGCCGAGGCCGCGGTGATCGGCGTTCCCGACGAGGACACCGGCCAGGCGATCTTCGCCTTCGTCACCCCCGAGGGCGGTGTCGAGGGCGGCCCCGAGCTCGAGGCGAAGCTGCGGGACCACGTCGCCGAGAAGATCGGCAAGCTGGCGCGGCCCAAGCGGATGGCGTTCGCCGACGACCTCCCCAAGACGCGCTCGGGGAAGATCATGCGGCGCCTGCTGCGCGACATCGCGGCCGGCAACGAGCTCGGCGACGTGAGCACCCTGCGCGATCCCGAGGTGGTCAAGGACCTGCAGGAGCAGGTGAAGGAGTAGGGAGCGGGGCGCCCGTCAGCGCACGAGCAGCACGGCGTCGTCGACCGCGATGGCGGCGAGTGAGGCGTCGAATGTGAGGAGCCTGGCCCCCGCGCGCCGGGCGACCGCGAGCAGGAGCAGATCGGTCACCTGACGGTGTCCGTGGCAGGGCTCGAGATCCGGGTCGGCCTGCGAGACGTCGTTGGTGAGGAAGCGGTGGTCGCCGACCCCGCGCAGCCGTCGCAGGACATCCCTCGCGTCGGCGACGGTGATCGCTCCCGGCAGCACCTTGGGATTCGCCGAGACCCGGACGAACCCGGCTTCGGTGACCGCGCAGGTGCACCACGGCTCCTGGGAGGAGTCGAACCACCGCGTCACGGACTCGTGGTGGACGTGCGAGTCCCACGCGAGCGCGACGAGCGCGTTGACGTCGAGCAGGTTCACGCTCGCCTGGAACCGCGGCGGAGCCTAGTCCTCGTCGAGCGCGCGGCGGACCATCTCGGGGGTGATCGGTGGGCTGCCGGCAACGGAGCGAATGACGGGTCGGGCGCCGTCTTGGTCGACCCGAGCGGGCATCAGGCCTCGCCGCGCGAGGTCGGAGACGACTTCACCGAGGGACCTCCCCTCCTCCCGAGCGAGATCCCGCGCCGCCACGAGCACGTCCTCGTCGATGCTCAGCGTCGTACGCATGATGCGGTGATGCTAGTGCATCACACCGGTCCCGAGCGGCTACTCCCACTTCCTGAAGTAGCCGTCGACGTAGATGTCGGCGCCCCAGTAGCCGTTCGAGAAGTCGAAGTGGAGCGGGCCGCCCATCGCTCCGGCGCCCATGCCGGGGAGGTCGGGGGTGGAGCCACCGAAGGCGACGCCCTGGTAGATCCGGGTCCAGCCTTCCTTGAGCGCGCCGTCGCCCGGTCCGTTCAGGTAGCCCTTGAGCTGCCAGCGCAGGGATGCACCGCGGGTGAAGTTCGACTGCACGAGCACGTCGCGACGGCCGCCATCCGAGGACCAGGCGATCTGGTCGATCTCCATGCAGCACCACGGGATCGCGCCGTCGCTGACGAACCCGGTGCAGTTGGCATTGGAGACCGTGAAGCTCGGGCAGTACGTGCCGGAGGGGATGTCGAGGTGCATCTTCGGGAAACGGCAGAACTCACCGATCTTGCCGTTCGGGCAGGTGGGCACGTCCGCGCCACGCGGCATGTCCTTGGTGCGCGGGCTCGCGTCCTTCTGGCAACCGCCCGTCGGCTGGGCGACGGCGTAGAACTTCCCGTCGGCCTTCGTCCGCACGGCCCACAACGACTGCTTCCCGCGCGAGCGGTCGCGCTTCGAGCGCGCCTGGCCGATACGTTCGTCGGCCTTCGGGTCAGGGCGCTCCCCGCGCATCCGGTAGAGGACGACGACACGGCCGGTGCGACACGAGACCCGCGGGCTCTTGACCTGCCCGAAGAGACCCTTCGGATAGGCCGAGATGGTCGTGGTGCTGCGCGCCGGCTCCTGCGCGTCGGAGTCGGGAGCGATCGCGAGCATCACCGCAAACGCGAGCACGGAAAGGACGACGGAGACGGTCCGGCGGGTGGAGGCACTCGGCATGCCGCCGCTATCGGCAGCGTTGCGAGGGCCCTTGAGAAACGCCGCCACCCGACCCTCCTTTCGGTGCCCTTCGCCCAGCTGGGGTGAAGTCGCTTCAGGGATCTCGCTCCCTCCAGCGGGGTGTCTTAGGCCAACATGTTGGCTTCAGGCACCCGCTGGCCGCGGCAGGGGCTGGGGCGGTTCCGCGGAACCGACCAAGGTTGATCCTCCAGCCTGGGCTCCGCGGCGATGGGCTGACGAGGGAGCATGGGAACGCGACCGCCGTTGCGGAGCCGGGGTCGGGTCACGGCGGGCTTCCGTCCTCCTTCGGTGCCCCTCGCCCAGGCTTGGGCCGAAGGTGCTTCGGAGCTTCCCTTTTCTCCAGCGGGGTGTCTTAGGCCAACATGTTGGCTTCAGGCACCCCGGTGGCCTCGGGGGCCGGGGGTAGTTCCGCGGAACCGCCCCCATGGGATACCGGAAAGACGTAGCGTGGTTCCGCGGAACCGGTCAAGGCTTGATCCTCCAGCCCTGCTCCGCGGCGATGGGCTGACGAGGGGAGTATGGGAGCGCGGCCGCCGTCGCGGAGCCAAGGCCGAGCCACCGGCCGGCTTCCATCCTCCCTTCGGTGCCCTTCGCCCAAACGTGGAGCCTGAAGGTGCTTCGGAGCTTCCGTTTCTCCAGCGGGGTGTCTTAGGCCAACATGTTGGCTTCAGGCACCCCGGTGGCCGCGAGCAGGGCTGGGGCGCCTACGCGGCCAGCTCCGCCGCGATCCGGTCGAACGCCTCCGTGTGGCGGTCGACCTGCCCCTCGGTGGTCGCCGGGCTCATCAGGGCCATCATGTGGAACGGGGTGAAGAGGATCCCCTCGTTGAGCATGTAGAGGTGCATGAGCTCGTCGAGCGGGCCGCCGATGACCTCGGCCGCCTCGCCGCCGTCGTGCGGGCGCTCGGCCGAGAACATGTACTCGACCCGGCAGCCGAGGCGGACCGCGCTCCAGCCGAGCCCGTGCCGCTCGATCGCCTCGTTGACTCCGGCCTCGTAGCGCTCGGCCAACCCGATCATGCGCTCGTAGGCCTCCTCGTTGAGTACCTCCCCGAGCGTCGCCCTCACCGCGGCGAGCTGCAGCGCGTTGCCGGCCAGGGTGCCACCGACGCCGCCGACGTCGGCTGCGTCCCAGACGGTCGCGTCGAGCACCCGCGCGGCGAGGTCGTCGCTGAGGCCGTAGGCGCCGGTCGGGATCCCGCCGGCGATCGGCTTACCCATCGTCATCGCGTCGGGTTCGAGGCCGTGGGCGCCGGTGTAGCCGCCCGGCCCGCAGCTCAGCGTGTGCGTCTCGTCGATCACCAGCAGGGTCCCGGTCTCGGTGCAGAGCCGGCGCAGCTCGGCGTGGTAGCCCTCGTCGGGCAGGACGATGCCGATGTTCGTCAGCGCGGGCTCGGCGAGCACGCAGGCGACGTCCTCGTTGCGGAGCTCGCGCTCGAGCGCCTCGAGGTCGTTGAACTCGGCGACACGGGTGGTCACAGCAGGATCGACCGGCGGGCCGATGCTCCCGTAGCGCGGCACGGCGGTGACGCCGTCGTCGCCGATCTTGACGACCGTCTCGTCGACCGAGCCGTGGTAGCAGTGGTTGAAGACGAGGATCTTCGGCCGCCCCGACACCTGGCGGCAGAGGCGGACGACGAAGCGGTTCGCGTCCGTCGCCGAGACCGAGAACTGCCAGTGGCGCAGGCCGAAGCGCGCGGCCATCAGCTCGCCGACCGCGCCCGCGTCCTCACTCGGGAGCATCGTCGTGACGCCACGCTCGAGCTGGGCGGTGATCGCGGCGACCGAGGCCGGCGGCGAGTGGCCGCACATGGCGCCGGTGTCGCCGAGGCAGAGGTCGACGTAGGTGATGCCGTCGACGTCGACCACCTCCGAGCCCTGCGCGGTGTGCACGTACACGGGGAAGCGCCCCGGCCAGCGGGTCATCCAGTTCATCGGGACGCCTGAGAGGAGGTCGCGCTCGGCTGCCTCGTGGATCTCGCGGGAGCGCGGATGGGCGTCCTCGAAACGCGCTTCCTCGCGCTCGAGCAGGGTGCGGACGCGCTCTTCGGACGGGCTGATGGTCATCTCAGAGTCTCTCCCTCATTCGTTCTCGATCCTGTGCTATCGTCGAATTGTGGAACAATCTACCAGTCAGGTTCGCCCGATCTCAGACACCCCCGGCGATGACATCACGCCGGACCCGGAGATCCGCCTGCGAACCGTATCCGTCGTCGAAGCAGCCGCCGACGCCCTCCGCCAGATGGTGCTCGACGGCTCGCTGGAGCCCGGCGCCCGGCTCCGCGAGACCGAGTACTCCAAGCGCCTCGGGATCGCCCGGCACACCTTCCGCGCCGCCACGCAGATCTTGATCGGCGAGGGACTCCTGCGCCGCTCCCCCAACCGCGGCGTGCAGCTCGCCGTCCTCGACAGCGACGACATCACCGACATCTTCCGGCTCCGCGCCGCCCTCGAGCTCGAGGCCGTGCGGCTCGTCCTCGAGTCCGGCACCGAGCTCCCCGACGCCGAGCACGCCGTCGATCGGCTCAACAACCTTCCCGAGAGCGCCTCCTGGCGCAGCGTCGTCGACGCCGACATGGCCTTCCACCGGGCCATCATCGACGGCGCCGGCAGCGAGCGGATCGCCCGCGCCTACGGCGGCGTGCAGTCGGAGATCCTGCTCTGCATGGCCCAGCTTCGGCCCCACTACGACAAGCCTTCGCAGGTCGCCCGCGAGCACCGTGAGTTGCTCGAACCGTTCACCAAGGGCGACCTCGAGCTCGCCGAGGAGCGCTTCCGCGTCCACCTCGACGAGGCAACCGAGAACCTGACAAACGCGCTGAAGGCGCGAGAGGAGGTGACCGCGTGAGCGGTCTGGAGATCACTTCGATCCGAGCGCGTGAGGTGCTCGACTGCCGTGGGCTGCCGACCGTGCAGGTCGACGTCGAGCTCGAGTGCGGGGCCAGCGGCCGCGCCGACGTCCCCTCGGGCCGCTCGACCGGCGCCAACGAGGCCGTCGAGCTGCGCGACGGCGGCGACCGCTTCGGCGGCTTCGGCGTCCTCGGCGCCGTCGGCAACGTCAACGGCGAGCTCGCCGACGCGCTCAACGGCTTCGACGTCGGCTCCCAGCGCGCACTCGACGCCCGCCTGATCGAGATCGACGGCACCGAGGACAAGGGCCGGCTCGGCGCCAACGCGCTGCTCGGCATCTCCCTCGCCTCCGCCCGCGCCGCCGCCGAGGCGCACGGGCAGCCGCTCTACCGCTACGTCAACGGCAACGGCCACCTGCTGCCGGCGCCCCTGGTCAACCTGATCAACGGCGGCAAGCACGCCTCCAACGACCTCGACTTCCAGGAGTTCATCGTCATCCCTGTCGGCGCCGACTCGATCATCGAGGCGCTGCAGATCTCCACCGAGGTCAACCTCGCCCTCGCCGAGATCCTGCTCGAGCGCTACGGCAAGAGCGCGCTGAACACCGGCGACGAGGGCGGCTACGCGCCGGCCATCTCCGACCCGCGCGAGGCGCTCGGGCTCCTGCACGAGGCCGTCGCCGACGCCGGCCACAGCGGCCGCTTCCGCTACGGCCTCGACGCCGCCGCCACCCACTATCACTCCGACGGCGTCTACTCGATCGCCGGCGAGCAGCGCGACACCGCGGGGATGGTCGAGCTCTATCTCGAGCTGATCCGCGACTTCGACATCGTCACGATCGAGGACCCGCTCGACGAGGAGGACTTCGAGGGCTTCGCTGAGCTGACCCGCGTCTCCGGGATCCAGATCGTCGGCGACGACCTGTTCACGACGAACCCGGCGAGGCTCCAGAAGGGCCTCGACGTCGGCGCCGCCAACTCCCTGCTCTGGAAGGTCAACCAGATCGGGACGCTGAGCGAGGCGCTCGACGCCGCCGAGCTCGCGCACCGCAACGCCTACACCGTGGTGGTCTCGGAGCGCTCCGGCGAGACCGAGGACCCGATCATCTCCGACCTGGTCGTGGCCCTGAACGCGGGTCAGGTCAAGACCGGCGCGCCGGTCCGCGGCGAGCGGACGGCGAAGTACAACCGGCTGATCGAGATCGAAGAGGAGCTGGGAGCGACCGCCGCCTATCCCGGGGACGTCTTCCCCCAGCCCGCCGTCGCCTGACGATGGATCCGGCCGTGCCCACCGCGCACGGATCGGAGCCCGGGCCGGGAGAGGCCGCTCGGCCCGCGAGCATCCGCAACGCCGAGCAGCTGCTCGGCCACGGACTCCGCGGGCCGCGTGAGCTGGCGCTGCGGGTCGCCGCCTCCGGCCTCGCCGCGTGCGATCCCGGCCTCGCGATCGAACGGCTCGTCAGCCTCGACGGCGACGACCTCGTCATCGACGGCATCCGCCACCCGCTGACACCGGGTGGCCGCGTCGTCGTCCTCGGCTCCGGCAAGGCGAGCCTGAAGATCGGGCTCGGCCTGGAGCGGGTGCTCGGCGAGCGCCTCAGCGGGGGGACCATCGTCGTCCGTCACAGCGACGACTCCGTAGCCCTCGAGCGCCTCGAGCTGCTCGAGGCGTCCCACCCGCTCCCCGACGAGCGCAGCGTCGAGGCGGCCGAGCGCCTGCTCGGGCAGGCGAGCGACCTCGGCCCCGACGACGTGCTGATCGCCTGCTTCACCGGCGGCAGCTCGGCGCTCACGAGCCTTCCCCCCGAGGGCGTCTCCGCCGCCGACAAGCGCGAGCTCCACCGCGTGATGCTCGCCTCGGGGCTGCCGATCAACGACGTCAACACGGTCCGCAAGCAGGTCTCGGGCTTCAAGGGTGGGCGCCTGGCGCTCGCCGCCGCTCCCGCGAAGGTCATCAACCTGACGGTCTCCGACGCCGCCGGGGACGTGCTCGACGTGATCACCGACCCGAGCGTCCCGAACGGGACGACCGTCGCCGACGCGCTGGCGATCCTCCACGGGCACGGACTCTGGGCAGCCGTGCCCGAGAGCGTCCGCACCCATCTCTCCGGCGCGAGCTCCGAGAACCCTGACCTCTCCGGCGTCGAGCTCCACACGAAGCTGATCGTCACCGGCGAGACCGCCTGCAACGCGATGAAGGCGGCCGCGGCCGAGGCCGGGGCGGAGGCCATCGTCCTCTCCACCAGCCTCGAGGAGGAGGCCGCTCCCGTCGGCCGCATCCTCGCCGGGCTCGCCCGCGAGAGCGCTGCCCTCGGGCGCCCGTTCCCGAGCCCCAGCGTGCTGGTCGGCTGCGGCGGTGAGAGCACGGTCCGGCTCGGGCCCGACGACGAGTTCGGCAGCGGCGGCCCCAACCAGGAGGCGACGCTCGCCGCCGCCACCGCGCTCGACGGCGCTCCGGTCGCGGTCGTCTTCCTCGACACCGACGGCTCCGACGGAGGGACCGACCTCGCCGGCGGCATCGCCGACGGCGCCACCGCCTCCCGCGCCCGCGAGGCCGGCATCGACCTTCGAGCCGCGATCGCCTCCCACCGTTCGGGGAGGCGATCGCTGCGCTCGGAGACGGCATCGACACCGGCCCCACGCACACCAACGTCAACGACCTCTTCGTCGTCGCGATCGGAGCCGCGGGCTGATGGAGGCGGCGGGACCGGCGGCCACGGAGCCGCAGGGCGGCGGCGCGCCGATGATCTCCCTCGAGCGCGTCAGCAAGCAGTTCGGCGACCAGCTCGCAGTCGACGACGTCTCGATCGACATCGGCACCGGGGAGTTCTTCTCGATGCTCGGCCCGAGCGGCTGCGGGAAGACGACGAGCCTGCGCATGATCGCCGGCTTCGAGGAGCCGACGGCCGGGCGGGTGATGCTCGCCGGCGAGGACGTGACGCTCGTCTCCCCGCGCCGCCGCAAGGTCAACATGGTCTTCCAGGACTACGCCCTCTTCCCGCACATGACCGTCGCCGAGAACGTCTCCTTCGGCCTGCGGCTGAAGAAGGTGGGCAAGGCCGAGGAGCGCAACCGCGTCGCCGAGATCCTCAAGGCGATGCAGCTCGAGGAGTTCATCAAGCGTCGTCCCGCCCAGCTCTCCGGCGGGCAGCGCCAGCGCGTCGCCCTCGCCCGCGCGCTCGTCAACCGCCCCGCCGCGCTGCTCCTCGACGAACCGCTCGGCGCCCTCGACCTGAAGCTCCGCAAGGAGATGCAGCTGGAGCTCAAGGCGATCCAGCAGCGGACCGGGACGACCTTCGTCTACGTCACCCACGATCAGGAGGAGGCGCTGACGATGTCGGACCGGATCGCGGTGATGTCGAACGGGAAGGTCGAGCAGATCGACTCCCCGCGCGAGCTCTACAACCACCCCGCGACCAGCTTCGTCGCCGACTTCATCGGCATCTCCAACCGGATCACCTTCGTCGTCGACCGCCGCGAGGGCGACCTCGCCGTGATGGACCTGGGTGACGGCCGGGCGCTGCTCGCCGGCGACCCCGGCGGCACCGCCGACGAGGTCACGCTGACCGTGCGGCCGGAGAAGATCAAGCTGCGCGGCTCCGCGGCCGCCGGCCACGACTGCCTGCTCGGCGGCACCCTTGCCGAGCTCATCTACCTCGGCTCGATGACGCAGGCTGTGGTCGACGCCGACACCGGCGACCGCCTCGTCGTCCACCTGCTCAACGACGCCCCCGGCGACGACGAGCTCGCCGGCCTACGTCCCGGCGACGAGGTGACCCTCGGCTGGGCCAGCGACCAGGGCTACGTGATCGGCTCGGCGAAGGCGCCGAGCGCATGAGGCGCTCCCGGCTCGTGGCGACGATGCTCGCAGCCGGGGCAACGCTCGCCGCGCTCGCGGCCCTGCTGGTCCTGAGCGGCTGCGGCGACGGCTACGGCCAGGCGAAGGGGGTGGCCCCGGCGCCGAGCAAGAAGGAGATGCAGCAGCCCGCGACCGGGACCCTGCGCCTGTTCAGCTACGGCGACACCGCCACCGACGCGATGCTCGACCCCTTCCGCGACGCCAACCCCGACCTCGACCTGCAGACGGCCAGCTTCAACTCCAACAAGGCGGCGGCGGCGAAGCTCGCCGGCGGCTTCGAGTCCGACGTCGTCGAGGTCTGCGCGGACGAGATGAACCCGCTGACCGACCGCAACCTGCTGCGCCCGCTCGACGAGAAGGCGATCCCCGGCTTCGACGATCTCGCCTTCTCCGACTCCGACGACATCCGCGACGACGCCGGCAACGTCCTCTTCGTCCCCGCCTCGGCTGGCCCGCACGGGCTGATCGTCAACACCGACGAGATCGATCCCGACACGATCGACTCCTACGCCGATCTCTTCGACCCCGCCTACGCCGGCGACTCGGCGCTCGAGTCGACGCCGCTGACCGCGATCGGGGTGAGCGCGATGGCCCTCGGCCTCGACGACCCGATGAACCTCTCCCTCGACGAGATCTCCGAGACGCAGGACTTCCTCGAGGACCACGTCGACCAGTTCCGCTCCTTCGCCGAGTCCGACGCCTCGCTGGTCAACCTCTTCAAGTCAGGGGAGGTGGCGATCGCCGACGGCGGACGCGGCACCGCCGACGCGATGGTCCGCGACGGCGTCCCCGTGCAGTGGATCGCACCGAAGGAGGGAACGCTCTCGTGGGTTTGCGGGCTCGGGCTCACCTCCAGCGCCGAGAACCTCGACGCCGCCTACAAGCTGATCGCCTACTACGCCTCCCCCGAGGCGCAGGCGATCTCCGCCGAGAGCGGGTTCATCGCGATGAACCCGGGCGCGCTGAAGCTGCTGCCGCCGGAGCTGCGCGAGAAGGCCGATCCGGCGAACCTCGACACCGCGATCCCGGAGACGCAGCCGGAGTTCATCGACGCCTACGACCGCGCCTGGCAGGAGGTCGCCGCCGGATGAGCGCCGCGATCGGAGGCTCCCCGTCCACCGCCGCGGCGGGTCCCACCGCCCCCGCGCCGGTCCCCGCCCGGCCGCTCGCGGTGCGCGTGCAGCGCCGCCTCCCCGGGTTCGGCTCCTTCGTCCTCGTCGCCCTGACGATGACCGTGCTCTTCGGCCCGGTCCTGATGCTGGGCCTCTTCTCCTTCAACGACTCGACGATCATCTCGCTTCCCTGGGAGGGCTTCACCACGAAGTGGTACGAGGCGGCCTGGGACACGCGCCTGGCGCGCGAGTCGGTCCTCAACTCGATCGTCGTCGCCTCGATCGTCATGGTGCTCTCGGTCGTCCTCGGGACCCTCGCCGCCTGGGGATTGACCCGTCTGCGCTTCCCCGGCCGCGGCGCGCTCGCGAGCCTCCACGCCTCCGTGCTCGTCGTCCCGTGGCTTCTGATCGGCGTCGCCGGGCTGATGTTCTTCAGCGAGGTCAAGGTGCCGCTTTCGCTGCGGACCGTCGGGGTCATGCACCTCGTCGTCACCTTCCCGCTCGTCGTCGCGATCGTCTCCGCCGGGCTCGTGCGCTTCTCGCGCAATCTCGAGGAGGCGGCCGTCGACCTCGGCGCCTCGCAGATGCAGATGCTGCGCTACGTCGTCCTCCCACAGATCGGCCCGTCGCTGGCCGCGGCGGCGATCTTCTCCTTCGCCTGGTCGTTCAACAACTTCGAGATCTCGTTCTTCACCGGCGGCTTCGAGCAGACGTTCCCGGTCTGGGTCTTCTCGATCCTGCGGCAGTCGGAGAACCTGCCCGTCGTCAACGCGGTATCGACGGTGATCGCCGTCGCCCAGGTCCTCGCCGTCTACGGCGGCTGGCTGCTGATGAAGCGGCTGACGCGCGGCCACGGCGAGGATGCCCTGACCGACCTGATGGTGGGGACGACGCGCTGATGGAAGCGACCTCCCTCCCCGCGCCCGTCGCCCGCCCGCGCCGCCGCTGGCGCGCCGGGCTGCGCCCCTTCGCCTTCCTGAGCTGGCCCACGGCGCTGCTGCTCCTGCTCTTCGTCACCCCGATGTGCGTGATGGCCGCGGTCGCCTTCGACAAGAGCCTCGCCGATGGGGACCCCGGCTTCAGCTTCACCCTGCAGAACTTCGTCGACATCATCAAGGACCCGCTCTACCGCGAGGTCGCGGTGACGACGTTCGTGATCGCCACGACGGCCATGCTCGTGCAGCTAGTCGTCGCCGTCCCGCTCGCCTACGTGATCGCCTTCAAGGCGGGGAAGTGGGAGCTGCCGCTGCTGCTCTTCCTCGTCCTCGCCGACGAGCTCAACCCGATGGTGCGGATCTACGCCTGGCGGATGCTGCTCGGCCGCGAGGGCCTGATCAACTCGGCGCTGATGGGGATCGGCGTCATCGACCAGCCGATCGACGCGCTGCTCTTCAACCAGTTCGCGGTCACGGTGGTCCTGTCGACGAGCTACCTCACCTACACAGTGATCCCCATCTACGGGGCGATGAAGGCGATCGACCGCAACATGTTCGAGGCGGCCCTCGACCTCGGCGCCGGCTGGTGGACGACCGCCCGCCGCGTGCTGCTGCCGCTGATCGCACCGGGGATCTTCGTCGCCCTGCTGCTCGTCTACATCCCCCTCTTCACCGACTTCGCGAGCCCCGAGCTCGTCGGCGGCACCAGCGGCTACATGCTCGGCAACGCGGTCAACGACCTCGTGCTCGAATCCGGCGACCTCCACCACGGCGCCGCGATGAGCATGTTGATGCTCGCGATCGCGGCCCTGTTCGCGGCCGTCGCCTACAAACTCGCCCGCTTCGACCGCTTGGAGACCTGACATGAGCGCGACTTCGCAGAAGGACCGCTACGACGCGGTCATCGTCGGCGGCGGCCACAACGGCCTCGTCGCCGGCTACTACCTGGCCCGCGCGGGGCTGCGGACACTGATCCTCGAGCGCCGGGAGTTCGTCGGCGGCGCCTGCGTCACCGAGGAGTTCGCGCCCGGCTTCCGCGCCTCCACCGGCGCCTACGTGATCTCGATGCTGCGCGAGCACGTGTGGCGCGACATGCGGCTGACCGAGCGCGGGATCGACATCGACACCGCCGGGCCGTCGCTCTACGGCTTCCCCGACGGCGAGCGCCTGCTCCTCGGCGAGGACATCGCCGCCTCCCAGGAGGAGATCCGCCGCCACTCGGCCGCCGACGCGCGCGCCCTGCCCGAGTTCGAGGCCGACCTCGGCCGCCTCGCCGAGGTGATCGGCCCGATGATGGACATGACGCCCCCCGATCCCGCCCACGTCGCGCCAGGGGACCTCCCCTCCCTGCTGAAGCTCGCGGCGACCGGCCGCAAGCACCGCGCCGTCATCAACGACGCGCTCTTCCTCTTCGGGACCTCCTGCACGCAGTACCTCGGGGAGCGCTTCAGCTCCGACGTCGTCATGGCGGCGCTCGGCTGGCACGCGATCAACGACTCGATCGCGGGACCCTCCACGCCCGGCACCGCCTACGTGCTCCTGCACGACCACGCCGCCGAGCAGGCGGGCGGTGGCCTGCGGACCTGGGGTTTCGTCAGGGGCGGCATCGGCCGGGTGACCGCCGCGATGGCGGATGCGGCGCGCGAGGCCGGCGCCGAGGTGCGCACGTCCTCGGAGGTCGAGCGCGTGGTGATCGAGGGCGGCCGGGCGACGGGCGTGGAGCTGACCGACGGGACCGTGATCGCCGCCGAGCGCGTCCTCTCCAACGCCGACCCGCTGCGCACGTTCTTCGGGCTCGTCGGCGAGGAGCACCTGCCCGACCGCTTCGCCGCCTCCCTGCGGAACTTCCGCTGCCAGGGAACGAGCGTGAAGGTCAACCTCGGCGTCGACCGGCTCCCGGAGGTGACCGGCATGCCGTCGGGCAGGCAGCCCTACCTCGGCGGGATCATGGAGTTCGGCGGCTTCATCGCCGAGATGGACCGCGCCCAGCACGAGGCCCGCTCCGGGCGGCTCGGCACCGACCCCCACACCGAGGTCTGCGTCCCCACCTTCCACGATCCGTCGCTCGCTCCCGAGGGCCACCACGTGCTGACGATCGACATCAACTCCCAGCCCTACGACATCCACGCCGAGGAGGGCGACTGGGACCAGCACCGCGACGCCGTCGCCGATCGCGCCATCGCGACGCTCGAGAACTACATGCCCGGATTGACCGAATCGATTGTCGCCCGTCAGGTGTTGAGTCCATTGGACCTCGAGCGCCTCCTGTACCTGACCGGAGGCCACGCGCTCCACGGCGACATGTCATTCGACCAGCTCTTCACCCTCCGCCCCGTCAGGGGACATGCCGACTACCGGACGCCGGTCGACGGCCTCTACCTGTGCGGAGCTGGGACCCATCCCGGCGGGGGCGTGAGCGGCGCGAACGGGAGCAACTGCTCCCGCGAGGTGCTGCGCGACGCGCTCTCGGCGCGCGACCGCATGCGGCGCCGGATTCGCGGCTGACGGGCATCCTTCTTCGGCAGTGGACTCCATGCCTCACCCACCCGGCCCGTCCCGGCCTCAACTTCCCCCTCTCGATGGAATTGTTCAACAATTCCATCGGATGCGATACATTCCGAGCCGCAGGGCCCGGAGAACCCCAACGATCCACAACTGGAGCGCGACATGGCGAACGTGAACTTCCTCCCCGACGACCAGCAGAACGACGGGGGAGGGATGACCCGGCGAGAAGCCATCGGTGACGGCGCCAAGCTGGTCATCGCCGCCGGGATCGGCGCTCAGATCATGGCCGCAACCGGTGCCGACACCGCGGTCGCCAAGCAGGTCCGCAGCATCGCCGGCCGCGCGGCCAACAAGCCGGGCTACGGCAAGTTGGTCTCGACGATGAACGGCAAGATGCAGCTGCCGAAGGGCTTCGAGGTCTTCCAGTTCGGCATCGCCGACACCCCGATGAGCGACGGGCTGAAGACGCCGCGCTGCCACGACGGCTCGACCGTCTTCAAGGACAAGCAGGGTCGGCTGACGCTGATCCGCAACCAGGAGCTCGCCGGGCTCGGCCACTCGATCGGCCCGAAGAACGCCTACGACCGCAACGCCAAGGGCGGCGTCACCGCGACGACGCTCGACCCGAAGACCGGCAAGGTGCTCGGCAGCGCGCTCGTCCTCAACGGAACCGACAACAACTGCAACGGCGGCAGGACCCCGTGGGGCACCTGGCTCACCTGCGAGGAGTCGACGGTCGGCAAGTACAAGGGGTACGAGAAGGAGCACGGATACGTGTTCGAGGTCCCCGCCGGAGCGAGCAGCCCGATCGACCCGAAGCCGATCAAGGCGATGGGCCGCTTCACGCACGAGGCCTGCGCGATCGACCCGAGGACCGGCATCGTCTACATGACCGAGGACAACGGTCCTGACGGCTTCTACCGCTACATCCCCAACCACCCCGGCCAGCTCCACCGCGGCGGCAAGCTGCAGATGCTCGCCGTCAAGGGCCGCTCCAAGTACGACACCGTCCACGGGCAGACCGTCGGCGAGAAGCTCCCCTGCGAGTGGGTGACCATCGACGATCCCGATCCCGAGGACGCCGAGCGCCACCCCACGCGCGTCTACGACCAGGGCCGCGAGAAGGGAGCCGCGCGCTTCCTCGGCCTCGAGGGCGCCAACTGGGGCCAGGGCAGCGTCTGGTTCACCGCGAGCGAGTCGGGCGACATGCTCGCCGGGCAGGTGTGGAAGTACACCCCGCACAAGAACCTGAAGAAGGGCACGCTCGAGCTGATGTTCGAGTCCGACGACCGCAAGGTGCTCGACGAGCCCGACGCGATCGTCGTCAGCCCGCGCGGCGGCGTCCTCCTCTGCGAGGACGGCGACGGCGAGGACGGCGGCACCAACTACATCCGCATCCTCACCCCCGCCGGCAAGATGGAGACGTTCGCCAAGAACACCACCAAGATCCCGGGCGAGAACAAGAACCCCGGCGTCACCGAGTGGTCCGGCGCCTGCTACAGCCCCGACGGCAAGTGGCTCTTCGTCAACCTCTACCACCCGGGCCGCAGCTACGCCATCACCGGTCCGTGGGACAAGGGCTGGCTGTAGACAACCGCGGATCCTCCGCTTCGCGTCCGGTCCGAGTGCGGCCCTCCACCCCCGCGGGTCCAAGCGGCTCGCGGGGCGTCGTCGTCAGCTCCCCGGCCGACGTCGAGCTCTCCGCGGAGGAGCTCGACCCGGGCACGGTCCTCGAGGGCGACCCGCGGGTGTGCGACGGCGAGATCGCCCGCTCCCCATCCGGTTCGGGCGACCTCGTCACCGGCGTGTGGACCTGCACCCCCGGACGGATGACCGACGTCGAGGCCGACGAGACGTTCGTCGTCCTCGAGGGCCGCGCGACGATCGAGGCCGAAGGTGAGGAGCCCGTCGACGTCGGCCCAGGCGACGTCTGCGTCCTGGCGGCTGGAACGAGGACGACGTGGACGGTCCACGAACCGCTGCGCAAGGTGTACGTGATCCGCGAGGAGTAGGGGCGCCGCACTCCCCGCACCCCCACAACCCCCCGGACCCCTGGGCGGCCATCGGTCCTCGGGGAGTTACACGGCCTCTGCCACCCATAACCCACCGAGCGTGACGGGCAAGGGAGGCCCTCGGGTGGAAGTGGGGGCTCAGCCGGACTCAGAAGCGACCCAGGGCAGACGGGGAGAGTGGGCGCGAGGGACGGCTGCGGCCCCGCTTTGCGCTGAAGGGGGCAAGACTGGCAAGGCTCGCGCGGAGCCATTTTGTGTTCCCCAGGAGCACTGATTGGTCGTCTACGCGCCTTCCGACCGGTGGGAGCGCGGCGTCGCACCCCCCCACGAATAGCTCGAACGTACGAAACGGGTCCCCATAGCGCCCACTTCCGTACGTTCGGCGGGGTGGGGGTTCGTCGGCGACCCGCTCGAACGCCGCCACCGCGGCGTCGATCTGCGCTGTCGCCGAGCGCGGCTGAGATCTGAACGCGGACCCGTGCCGTTCCCTCGGGGACGACGGGGAAGCCGAAGCCGATCGCGAAGACGCCCTCGTCGAAGAGGCGCTCGCTCATCGCGATGGCGTCGCGGGTCTCGCCGACGACGATCGGGACGATGGCGCTCTCCCTCGAGGGCGCTGAGGCCGGCGGCGGTGACGCCGGCGCGGAAGCGGGCGACGTTCTCGTGCAACTGCTCGAGGCGGAGGGCTCGTCCCGCAGGATCCCGAGCGCGGCGCGCGCACCGCAGGCGACCGACTGCGGCAGGCCGTTGGAGAAGAGCTGGCCGCGAGCGCTGCTCGAGGAGGTCGCAGAGGGCGCGCCCGCCGGCGACGAAGCTCTCCCGACGCTCCGCCGAGCGCCTTGCCCAGCGTGCCGGTGACGATGTCGATGCGATCCTCGACGCCGAAGTGCTCGGCGGTGCCGCGCCGCTGGCGCCGAGGACGCCGAGGCCGTGGGAGTCGTCGACGATCACGCTCGCCCCGTGCTCGGCCGCGAGATCCACGATCCCCGGCAGCGGCGCGAGGTCGCCCTCCATGCTGAAGACGCCGTCGGTGACGATCAGGCAGCGGGCGCCGTCGGGGACGCGGCCGAGCGCCTCGGCGAGGCGTTGAGGTCGCCGTGCGCGTAGACCGCCTTGCCGCCGGGCCGCGCGGAGTCGGATGCCGTCGATGATCGAGGCGTGGTTGAGCTCGTCGGAGAGGATCCAGGTGCGCTCGCCCGAGAGCGTGTCGAGCAGCGCCTGGTTGGCGTTCCAGCAGGAGGTGTAGGTGATCGCGGCATCGGTTCCGAGGAACTCCGCGATGTCGCGCTCGAGCTCGAGGTGCGGGGTGAAGAGGCCGCAGATGAACCGGACCGAGGCGGTGCCGGCGCCGTAGCGCTCGAGCCCGGTGGCGGCCGCGGCGACCACGGCAGGGTCGTCGGCGAGGCCGAGGTAGTCGTTGGAGCAGAGGCAGATCGCCTCGGTGCCGTCGGCGAAGCGCACCAGCGGCCCCGTGGCGAGTCGATCTGGCGCAGGACCTTGAGGGCGCCGGCGGCTTCGAGCTGCCGAGCTCGCCCTGCAGCTCCTCCTCGAGCGCGGCGCTCACGAATCCCACCCCGCGATCACGTCGTCGAGCGCCGCGGCGACGATCGCGAGCGCATCGGCCAGCGCGCCGGGAGGCATCAGCAGGGACGGCTGCAGGTTCAGCGACGCGGTACTGGAGTCGGAGAGGATCCCGCGCCGCAGCGCCTCGGCGGCGACCGCGTCCTGCAGCTCCGGGTCGCGCTCCTTCGTCTCGGGGTCGCGCACGAACTCGATCGCCTGGAAGCAGCCGATGGTCCGCACCTCCCCGATCCGCTCGTGCCGCGCCGCGAGCTCGCCGAGCACCTCGGCGCCGACCCGCTCGAGCGCGGCGACGTTGCCGAGCACGTCCTCGCGCTCGTAGGCCTCAAGCGTCGCCAGTGCGGCGGCGACCGATCCCGGCAACCACGACCAGGTGCTTCCCGTCGAGATGTCGTCGACCTCGCCGAGCACGCGCTCGGTCCCGAGCACCGCGCCGATCGGCATGACGCCGCCGCCCAGCGCCTTGCCCATGCAGATCAGGTCCGGTTCGACGCCCCAGCGCTCGACCGCGAGCATCGTGCCGCTGCGGCCCATCCCGGTCTTGACCTCGTCGACGCAGAGCAGCCAGTCGTGCTCGCGGCAGAGCTCGGTGAGCGCGGTCCAGAAGGCGTCGGGGGGAGCGATGCAGCCGCCCGATCCGAGCACGGGCTCGATGACGACGCCGGCGACCAGCGCCGGGTCGAGGACGTGGAAGAGCAGCTCGTCGCGGATGTAGTCGACGGTCGAGTCGCCGCTGCCCCCGGGGCGGGGATTGCGGAACGGTGAGCGGTACGGGTTCGGATAGGGGACGTGGGTGAAGCCGGGGACGAGGGCGCGCTCGCCGGCGCTGATCTCGTGCGTCTCGGCGCCGAGCGTGGCGGTCACGGTCGACTCGCCGTGGTAGCCGCCGTGGAAGCCGATGATCACCGGGCAGCCGGTGGCGCGGCGCATCAGCCGCACCGCGGTCTCGATCGCCTCCGTCCCGTTCAGGGCGATGTCCACTTTGGAGATGTCGCCGGGAGCGAGCGCGACGAGGCGCTCCGCGAGGTCGAACATCCCGGGCGAGGCGAGCGCGTGGCTGTCCTCGTTGCCGTAGCGGCGGATCGCCTCGACGGCGGGCTCGATCAGGTCCCCTCGGCAGGCGCCGAGGGGCACGGAGGCGGAGGCGGAGGCGAGGTCGACGAAGACGTTGCCGTCGATGTCGGTGACGGTGTAGCCGCTCTTGCTCTCGATGACGAGCGGCGCGAACTCATCGCTGAGGCCCTTGTAGAACACGCTCTCCCCGCGCGCGAGCACCTCGCGACTGCGCGGACCGGGCAGCTCTGTGAGAACGCGCGGCACCGGCTCCTCCTCCGCTGCGGACATGGCCTGATTATCGCCGGGTGAGGCGCTCGCGAGGGACTCCGTGCTCACCGGACGCATGCTAGTCGGTGATTGTGGAACAATTCAACCTCGCGCGCAGATCGCGGTTGGATGCGGGTACTTCCCCCGGTGCACGCACCCCGCGGTCTGCGCGCACTTGCGCCACGATGGCGGTCGCGCCGCCCGTCGGCGGCGCCCCCACCGACATGCCCGCCATCATCGCCGCCATCCTGCTCTCCGCCGCCGCGGGGATCTGGGCGAGCACCGCTACTCCCGAGCGAGCGACGAGGCTGTCGCGACGGTCCCTGCTCGTCGTCCTCTACGTGGTGCTGCCGCCGACGACGTTCTTCAACCTCACCGCCGTCGAGTTCGACACCGACCACGCCGGCGGCATCGTCATCGCCTGGTTCGCGGTGGTGATCGCCGCCACCGTCGCCTACCTGATCGGCTCGCGGCTCCTGCGGCTACCCGCCTACGTGACCGGCGCGATGGTCACCTGCACGCTCGTCGCCAACACCGGCTACCTCGGCTACCCGCTGGTCGCGGCGCTGCTCGGCTCCGACAAGCTCGGCGAGGGCGTCGCCTATGACATCGGCGTCGGCGTCCCGGCGCTGCTGATCGGCGGCTTCGCCGTCGGCGCCGCCTTCGGGACCAAGGCCGGGGAGGGCGCCCGAGAGCGCAGCGGCGCCTTCTTCGCCCGCAACCTCCTCTACGCAGCGATCGCGGCGCTGCTCGCCCCCGACTCCTGGGCACCGGATATCGCCGTCGACATCTCCCGGGTGATCGTCGTCCTCATCCTCCCCGTCGGCTTCTTCGCCGTCGGCACCGCGCTCGCCCACGACTCCGACGAGGGCGAGGTGAAGCTGCCGCCGCCGATCACGCCGCCGACGATCGCCGTCACCTTCACCAAGGTCCTGCTGCTGCCGGCGCTGCTCTACGCGCTGTCGCTGCCGTTCATCGACCTTCCCGGCACCTATCTGCTGATGGCGGCGATGCCGGCCGGTCTCAACTCGATGATCGTCGCCCACGCCTACGGGCTCGACCTCGAGACGACGGCCGAGGCGATCACCTGGACGACGGCGCTGGTCGTCACCGCGGCTCTGGTCGCGAGCTTCGTCTGAGCGGGGATTCCCGGCCCGCGGCCCCGCCCCCCTCAGCCCGAACGAGCGCCCGCCCTCAGCATCGCGACCAGGACGACCACCGGGGCGACGACGGTGAAGCCGAGCGCGACGACGTTGGCGACCGCGTCGAAGGTGTCGTAGGGGCCGAGGTTCAGGAAGTGGTAGATCGCGTGGGGGAGCGCGAACGTCAGGAAAGAGACGAGCGCGATGAGGACCAGCCGCCGCTCCATCCAGATCGCCGCCGCGAAGAGGACGACAGCGGTGGCGAGGAAGAGGCTGCCGACGTCGCGGACGAGGTGCTCGTTGTAGGCGGGGAGCGCCTCGACCCAGCCGCGGCCAGCCGGGAAGTCCTCGTAGAAGGAGCGCGGGGCCAGGAGTGCGTAGAGCCCGTCGGCGGCTTGGATGGCGCCGAGGATCGCGAGGATCGCGCGTACGACCGGAGCGGGTAGGCCCAACCGGTCGTCGGAGCCCATCGCCTCAGCCGCGCTGCTTGCGCTTGCGCTTGCGCTTGTTGTCGCGGCGGCCGGGGCGCTCGGAGACCTCGGTGGCGGAGCCCTCGAAGTCCTCGGGGTTGGCGGACTCCTCCGGCTCCGGCTCGGGCGGCGGGGCCTTCGGGTCCGGCCACGGCACCGCCGTACCCGTCTCCCAGGCTGGAAGCGGCCCACCCATCCAGCGCCCGTTGGCGATCAGCGCGACGTGGACCATCCAGAAGAGGACGCCGAGGAAGCCGATCGGGCCGAGGAACTGCGAGAGCAGGAAGGCGGCGCCGAAGGCCATGCCGAGAGTTCCCCAGAAGCGGGTGAGCAGGCCGACGCGCATCGCCCACATGGACGAGTAGATGATCCCGAAGGCGAAGGCCGCGATCCCGGCCAGCGCCGTGAAGGCACCCACCTGCAGGACGGTGGAGTCGCCGACGAGGTCCTGCGCGCGGTCGACCGCGTCGTCGCCGCTGATCGGCAGGCCGGCATTGACGAAGTCCTGGGCGACGGAGTCGTAGCCGATGGAGGTCACGACACCGGAGATGGCGAGCAGAACCGGGCCCAGCACGATCAGCGGCTTGAGGGTGTCGCGGACGCGGTCGGTGCGACGCGCGACGGCGTTGAAGAGGAAGAGGACCGTGAACGCGAGCAGCACGTAGCCGATGCTGGTCATGATCGAGCCGACGATGATCGAGCCGAAGTGGTCGGCGCGGTCGGCGAGGCGGTCGGCGTCGTCGGAGGCGTTGGGGTCCAGGCCCGACGACTGGATGATCAGCCCGGCCATCGCGCCGATGACGCCGACGATCGTGGTAGCCAGGACGACGCGCGCCTGCCGGCTCTCCAGCTCGACTACCTGGTTGTCGACTTCGCTCGCCATCGGGATCGTCCCGCGGCGCAGCTCGCGGCGGGGCGCTTATCTTAGGGACGCGGCGGACCTACTCGTCCTGAGGGGAATCGGTGCGGCGCGTCGGAGGCGCAGCGATCGCCAGGTCGGCGTCGGCGTCGTAGCCGGGCTCGCCCGGCAGAGCGACCCGGCCGCCGGGGCGGATCGGGTAGTACTCGTGGTCGGTCGGCTCGGCGATGCGGCTGATGCGCTCGCCGACCCCGAGGACGACATCGAGGAAGGGGGCGGCGAGGCCGATCGCCTGCTCGAAGCGCCTGCGCGTCGCGATCTGTCCGGGCGTCAGGTTCGCCATCGGCCGCAACGATACGCGGGGCCACGTGGCGGCGCTTCGAGCGCTGCGGGTGTCGCGGGCGCTGCGACTAGGCTCCCGACCCCATGACCGAAACCGCCGAAGCGACCTCCCCCTCCAAGCCCGGCCCGATCGTCCTCTACGGGGCGAGCGGCTTCACCGGCAAGCTGATCGCCGCCGAGCTCTGCGCGCGCGGGCTCGACTTCACCCTCGCCGGCCGCTCCCGCGAGAAGCTCGACGCGGTGGCCGCCGAGCTCGCGAGGCCGCAAACCGTCGCCGCGGTCGCGCTCGACGATCCCGCCGCGGTGCGTTCGCTCCTCGAGCCGGCGGCGGTCGTGATCGGCTGCGCGGGGCCATTCACCCTGCACGGCCGGCCGTTGATCGAGGCCGCCGCCGCGACCGGCACCAACTACCTCGACACGACCGGGGAGCAGCCCTTCATCCGCGACTCCTTCGAGGTGCACGGGGCCGCGGCGGAGGCGTCCGGAGCGGCGCTCGCGAGCGGTATGGGCTTCGACTACGCGCCCGGCGACATGCTCGCGGCGCTCGTCGCCGCCGGGCTAGGCAGGCTCCGGGAGATGACGGTCGCCTACGCGGTCCGCGGCTTCGGCCCGACCCGTGGAACGGCGCTCTCGGCGCTCGAGATGATGAGCGGAGGCGACCTCGAATGGCGCGACGGCTCCCGCCGCACCGCCCCTCGCCACGTCGGCGAGGGGCGCTATGAGTTCCCCTCCCCGATCGGCTCGCGCCGGGTCGGGCGCTACCCGTGCGGGGAGACGATCACGGTCCCGCGCCACGTCGAGACCGACTCGATGCGCTGCGTGATCGATCTGCGCGGGCTCACGGGGATGCAGCTCGGCCCGCTCTCGGCCCCGGCGATGACGCTCAGCGGCCTGCTCATGGTCGGGCCCGCCCGCCGCGCCGCCGGGAAGCTGATCTCGCGGATGCCGGAGGGACCGAGCGAGCGCGCTCGCGGAGCCGTGCGCTTCACGGTCGCCTGCGAGGCCGAGACCGCCGACGGGCGCCGGCGCCGCGGCGTCGTCCGCGGCAGCGACATCTACGGGCTCACCGCCGCGATCATCGCCGAGGGAGCAGCGCGGATGGCGAGCCCGGACTACGACCGCCGCAGCGCGCTCGCCCCGGCGCAGGCCTTCGATCCGGAGTCCTTCCTGAACGCGCTCGCACCGTTCGGGGTCAGCTACGAGCTCGAGGAAGTGCGAGGACGGTGAGCGAGGAGACCGCCGCGAGCACCACGGACGGTGACGACGACATCGTCCATTACCCGTGCCCGGCATGCGGCTCGCCGCTCTACGGGTGGGTCGCGGCGCATGACCCGCTCCACGAGGGCAGGAAGGTGGTGATCGACCGCTGCGAGAACTGCCGCTTGGCGGTCACCCGCGCGCCGGCTCCCCCCGACGCCGACGCCGAGGTGGCGGCGCTACTGCACGACTCCAGCGGGGAGGAGGTCGAGCTCGACACCGCAAACGGGGCAAGCGTGCAGGCGGGCATCGGCGGCTCACAATGGGCCGGTTTGGAGCCGGAGCTGCGCCGCCTGCACCTGAGCCCAGACGCGTCGCGTCGCCTGCTCGCAAGGCGAGGCATCGAGGTGACCGACGTCTCCACGCCCTTCGGCCGTGACTCCTACTCGTTGATGCGACAGACGCTGATCAACGCGTTCACCTTCCGCGACAACTTCCTGCGCAACGGGCGCGCCGGGCTGCTGCCGGAGCCCCAGAGCGGCCGCGACCGCTGGCTGACGCGCCTCGATTCGGTCGTCTCCGTGCTCGTCTGGGTTCCCTGCGCGGTCGTCGCCTTCCCGCTGGAGCTGGCCGCTGCGACGTTCGGCCGCGGCGGCAGGCTCGTGGTCAGGGGGAAGACGGGCGAGGGCGAGGGCTGACGAAGGCGGACCTCGCGCCGAGGCCGGGACGCGCGCCGCCGGCCCAATCCGCTATCACTCCACGATCGCGTTAGGGAACCCTAATTCGCCGCGTTTCGCCGAGATCGCCCAGCTCCACGGGGTGTCGCTCGAGCAGGTCGCGCTCGCGATCGCCGGTGAGCTGCGCCCGGTCGACTTCGAGCGCTGCAGCTCACAGCTCGACCTGATCGCCGCCGGCCTCGGTGATCTCTCCGCCCTGGAGCCGGCCGAGAGGGCCAACGCGCTCGTCGTCTACCTGGAGCGCCGCATGCGCCTGCGCCGGCGCCTCGACCGCGATCCCCAGTCGCTGATGCTCGACCGCGTCGTCGCCGACCGGGCCGGTCATGCCTACGCGCTTGCGATCGTCTACGCGGCGGTCGGCGCACGGTGTGGGCTCTCCCCGTACCCGGTGCTCGCGGGGCGGGCGCTGCTGGTCGCCGATCGCACCGACGAGAGCACGGTGCTGATCGATCCCGTCCCCGGCGGGCGGCCGCCGCGAGGCAAGCCGGCGTGGGCGTGCCCCCACGTGGTCGCGCGGTTCCTGCTCGGCGCGATCGGCGAGCGCTACGAGGAGCGTGGGGATCTCGCCCGCGCGATCAAGACGGCCGAGCTCGCCGGTCTCCTGCCGCTCCACGGCGCCCGCCGCCGCGACGACGAGCAGGTCCTGCGGGCGCTGCAGTCCCGGCTCAACTGAGCTGGGCTCAGCCGAGACCACCGACTGCGTATGCTCGCTCCCATGGAAGGTGGCTTCGGACTGTTCGGTGACCCCGACGACCTGCAGGCGCGACTCGGTGAGCTCGCCGACTCGATGCAGGGAGCGCAGAAGGTCGCTTGGGCCGACAACGCGATCCAGCTGGCCGTCTCGATGACCGTCGCCGCGATCCAGCGCATCGAGCTCGAGGGCAACTCCGGCGAGCAGGCGGCGCAGGTCCGCGACGCGATCCGGCTGATCTTCCCCGAGGCGGTGACCCTCGTCTCCGAGGCCCGCCAGGGTCTGAGCTAGCGGACGCCGATCAGGTCGACGACGAAGACCAGCGTCTCGTCGGGCTCGATCGCCCCGGGCACGCCGCGCTTGCCGTAGGCGAGGGTCGGCGGGATCGTCAGACGGCGGCGGCCACCGGGCTTCATCCCGGCGATTCCCTGATCCCATCCGGGAATCACCTGGCCCTTGCCGAGCGCGAACTTGAAGGTCTCACCCCGGTCCCAGGAGGAGTCGAACTGCTCGCCCGTCGACCAGGCGTGGCCGACGTAGTGGACCTCGACGACGTGCCCCGAGGTGGCCTTCATCCCCTCCCCTACCTCGATGTCGTCGACCTCGAGCCGGTAGGAGGGTGTGGTGCCGGCGGGGACGTCGACGCTCGGCTTGCTGGGCGCTGATTCCATCCCCCTGCAAGCTACCCGCTCGGGGCGCCCGGCGAAGGCAGCTCAGCCGGCGCCAGGCGGCGTGACGAAGATGGCACCAGATCGCGCGGGGAACGTCACTCCGCGTCTCCCACCTGCGACGACTTCCACCCTACGGTCGTCCCATGGCATCGATCCGAACGCGCGCGGCCCGGCGAGGGCCTCCGGCTGAGCGCGGCACTGCGAGCGTCGAGCAGGCGGGCCTGGTGCTGCTGTTCGCGCTGACCGTGGCCGCGGTGATCGCCCTCCTCAGCGGCGCCGGTTTCGGCGGCGAGCGATCGCTCGCCTCCCAGATCGCCTTCAAGCAACGCTGCGCGGTCCGCTTCCCGGATCCGTGCTGGCAGGACCCGCTGACCGAGGCCTACGGCCGCGGGCTCGCGGGAGCGATCCGGGCGCTGGCTCCCGCCCCGGTCGCCGTCGCCGGGCTGGCTCCAGTCGACTACCGGCGCTGCCGGCAGGTGAGCTGCGCGGCGTGGGCGGGCCCGCACCTGACCACCTCCAACCGCCGCACCACGGTCTTCACATCGGTGCGGGAGACCGACGCGGAGATCGCGATCGATTACTGGAGCTACCGGCCCACGCTCGGCTGGGAGCAGACGACGGCGCGGGTGAGCCGGGCAGAGCTCGGTGGCTACGAGCACGTGCCGCTCCTCGACTCCCTCGACCCGATGCTCGTCCCTCTCGAGACGACCCTCGGCCGCGACGACGCCCGCTTCGCCGCCGGCGAGGAGCCGCCGTGGCGCGGTCAGGTGGAAAGCAGGTGGGGGCGTTGACTGGTACCGCTGATCTACCTACAGTGGTACCTATGGCGTTGAACGTGAAGGACGAGGAGGCGGTCCGGCTGGCGGGCCTCGTCGCCGAGATGACCGGCGAGAGCAAGACCCGCGCGATCAGGGTGGCGCTGGAGGAGCGGCTCGCCCGGCTGCGCGCCGAGGAGACCCCGGAGGAGCGCTACGCGCGCCTGATGAAGTTCCTCGAGGAAGAGATCTGGCCTCACACGAAGGGCATCCGGGCGCCGACGAAGGCGGAGCGCGAGGAGATCCTCGGCTACGGGGAGCACGGCTACAGTGATCCTTGATTCCTCGGCTCTGATCGCGATCGTCCTGCGCGAGCCCGAGGCTCCGCGGATCGTATGGGCGATCACCTCGGCCGACCGTGCACGCGTCGGCTCCCCGACCCTCCTCGAGGCGGAGATGGTCGCGCGCGGCAGGAGGGGCCGGGGTGGCTCGCGGAGGCTCGCGGCGATCCTCGAGCACTTCGAGATCGAGGAGATCCCGTTCGGGCCCGAGCACCGTGCCGCTGCTGCGGCGGCGTTCGCGGATCACGGCAAGGGGCGCTCGTCGACCCGCCTCAACTTCGGCGACTGCATGGCCTACGCGCTCGCCAAGGTCGAAGGCCAGCCGCTGCTCAGCCTCGACGAAGCCTTCGCGGCGACCGACGTCGAGCTCGTTCCGCTCGGTCGGTGACTCGCTGAGCGGAACCGCGGCCGCCCTGATGGGCCATTCCTGATACCTATGACCGTCGCCAGCCGCGGGGGCCGTGCAGTCAACGTCCACCGAAGGAAGAGGCACATGAAGAGACTCGTCGTAGCAACCGGGATCACCGCAGCGCTGATCGCGATCGGGGCAACGGGATGCGGAGGTGACAGCTCGGACACGTCCTCAGGCCCGGCGTCACCGGAGGACGTCGCGCTCTCGTACTGGAACGCCTACGCCGAGGGCGATGGCGCCGGCATGTGCGACGAGATGAGCGCTGACTTCTTCGGCACCGCCGGTGCCGACAGCTGCGCGCAGACGGCGGCCGTCCTCGCGGAGCGGGGGGACATGGACTCCCCCGAGGTCACCGACAGCCAGGTGAACGGCGAGACGGCGAAGGTCACGGTCACCGGCTCGCAGGGCGTCACCTACGTCACCGACATGCTGCAGGAGGACGGGGAGTGGCGCGTCGACAACGCGCAGCAGAAGTGAGCTGAGGGCCCGGTCCGCTCGGCCGGTTCACCAGACGGCGTCGTGGCTCTCCATGACGCCGATCCCGGATGCGAGCTCGACGCCGTCGAGCGAACCGGAGAAGGTCCCGAACGGCTGCCGGTAGCTCGACTTGAAGATGGCCTTGCTCTCCTCGCGAGCGCGCTCGGCCTCCTTCGTGAACTCGAGGCGTGAGCCGGAGCCGAACTCGATGGCATCGAGGCCGTCGAAGATCACCGGCGCGGGCTCGGCGACCACCTGGCCGTCGATCCAGACCGCCCGCTCGCTGCCCTCCGGGAGGTCGTTGATGCCGCTCACGAGGTTCCAGCCGATCTCGCGGCCATCGGCGGTCGTTCCGATCCCCGCCGACCAGCGCCACGAGGTGTGGCGCGGGTGGTATCCCGCCGACTCGTCCTCCACCCCTCGCGCCTCCTCCCTGATCCGCTGCCCGCCGGGAAGGGTGACGTCGACGCTCACCGGCGCGATGCGCTTGCGGGTCCATGCGTAACGCTGGGTATCGCCATCAGGCGCGGGCGCCACGCACTGCTGCCAGGTGCCGGTCCCGATCGTCAGCTTGCCCTTCACCTCGCCCGAGGCGAAGCGACTCACCGCGCCGCGCTCCTCCATCCCGATCTCCAGCGGGTGGCCCCCGGAGTCCTCGTTCCACACCTCGCCGCGGCTTCCCGGCATGCGCATTCGCGTGTGCTCGTGGAGCTCGCCGCTCTCGCGGTCCAGCACCGCCCAGAACGTCTGCGCGCCGGGACCCACCTGGACGCTCGCCGCGCAGATCATCAGCCTCTCGCCGAAGGAGGAGACGTAGCGCCAGCGCTTGCGCCAGCCGCCGGCGAAGCGCAGCGGCATCTTCGCGGGAGGAAGCGGGAGCGCCGGGCGCACGCCCTCGGGCCCGCGCCAGGGAAGTTCATTCAGCGCCGCGCGCTGCTCGTCGGTCATCTCGTCCTCCTCATGATCCTGCGGAGGCTCCCAGATCGAGCAACTTGGGGACCTGCTCGAGCGGGTTGGGTGCATCGAGCAGGATCACCCCGAGCTTGTGGCCGCCACGCTCGGCGGTGGTCACGTAGCAGCGGCCGGCGGCGTCCGTGTAGCCGGTCTTCAGCCCCGTGATCCCCTTGACCCCGGCGCGGATGAACGGGTTGTTGTTCCAGAGGTCGAGGAAACCGCCCTTAATCGGGAACGGCAGCCGGACGTGGTCGGTGCGGGCGATGGCGCGGATCCGCGGTTGGGAGAGGTCGGCGCGGGCGAGCAGGGCGAGGTCGCGCGGGCACGAGTAGTTGCCGCGGTCGATCAGCCCGTGCGGGCTCGTGAAGTGGCTGCACTGCAGGCCCAGCCGCTTCGCCTCGAGGTTCATCCGCTTGACGAACGCGGCGACGCTGCCGGCGTCATGCTCGGCGAGCGCTTCCGCGGCGTCGTTGCCGGAGACGAGCAGCAGTCCCTTCAGCAACGACTCCAGCCGCACCTTCTTGCCCGCCGGGAGCACCCCGACCATCGAGCCACCCGCCTTGGTCGCCGACTTCGAAATCCGCACCCGCTCGCCGGGACGGTGAGCGGTGACGATCATCCACGCCGTCAGCATCTTCGTCAGGCTCGCGATCGGCAGCTCACGGTCGGGATGCCGCTCCCAGAGGATCTCCCCGGTCCCGGTGTCGAACATCAGCCCGGCCTTCGGCGGATCCTTGAACTCGTGCTCGACGGGCGGCGGCACGGCCTCCGGCTCGAGCCCGAAGCGGGCCGCGAGCTTCGTCGGCGGCTCCGGCGCCTGCGCCTCCGCCCGCTCAACGGCCGAATCGAACCCGACCTCGGGGCCCGCGGCAGCCGCAACGATCCGCTGCGGCCCACCCCCATCGGGCTCCCCTTTGGGCTCGGCCGCGACCACGAGCACCACCATCACCGCGCCAACGGCAAGCATCGCCCCGACCAGCCAGCATCTGCGCATGCGCAGATGCTCCCGAACCGATCAGCGGCAAGGGGCGGCGACGCGGGGTGGCGTCCCCGCCGAACTCAGGAGCAAGGCGGCGAAGCCGCCCTGCGACGAGGCGAGGATGCATACCCCGCGTCGCCGCCCCCCATGTCAGAACCTCAGCGCTTGCGCTTCCGCTTCACCTTGAAGCTGTCACCGGCCGCCGTCGCATCGACGTTCCCCGCGGCATCGGTCGCGAAGACCGCGAAGCTGTGCTTGCCGCGCTTCAGCCGCTTCAGCGTCAGCGGCGAGCTGCATGGCTTCGCGCTTCCCTTGTCGATCGTGCAGGTGAAGGTCGCGCCCGCCTCGTCGGCGCTGAAGACGTACGTCGCCCTCTTCTTCTTGATCTTGTCCTTGGGAGCCTTGGTGATCACGGTCTCGGGCGGGTCGGTGTCGCCCGCGGGAGGCGGGGGGAGCGGCTCCGCGACAGTCGCGACGGCGGAGAGCTCAGACGTTCCGGCGCCCGTTGTGGCCGTCGCCACCAGTCGCTGCCCGATCGGGAGCGCCGCGTAGCTCGCCGTCCAGCTGCCGTCCGCCCCTGCGGTCGCCTCGGTGACGAAGGCCTGGACCTCACCGGTGTCGGCGGTGGCCTTGGAGAAGATCCGGACGACCGCGTTCGGCGTCGCGCTCCCGGTGGCGCTCGCAGCGAGAGCGGTGGTGATCGCCGGTGCCTGGATCCCGAGGTTGGGTCCGTCGGCGACGTTTCCGGCTCCATCCTCTCCGAGGTCTATGAACAACCCGTCGTTGTCGCTGCCGACGTTCCTGAGGATCTGGTCGCCGGTGCTCGTGACCACCGGCGACTGGTTCACCACCCGGATCGCGGCGGCGGGCACGACCGCGGTTCCCTGAGTCGTGTTGACGATCTCGTTCTCGCTCGCGGCGGTCGTCCCGCCGATCACGTTGTCGTCAGCGTCGCCGCCCAACTGGATGCCCACGAGCTGCGATCCGGGCGCCCCGCCTGTGCCCTCACCAATCGTGTTCCCGACGACCTCGTTGCCGTCGCCGACGACGTTGATGCCGATCGTGTTGATGGCTGGGGTCGTGCTCGTCAGGTTCGTGATCACGTTGCCGTCGCCGGCCCCGGTTCCGCCGATCGTGTTCCCGTTGCCGTTGACGCTGATGCCGAACCGCCCGGAGGGGAGCGCGGAGCCGCCGGCGCTCTCGCCGATCACGTTGCCGGTGAC
The DNA here is from genome assembly GCA_046330415.1 of Solirubrobacterales bacterium. Taxonomy (GTDB): domain Bacteria; phylum Actinomycetota; class Thermoleophilia; order Solirubrobacterales; family 70-9; genus RHKX01. The sequence goes on from JAXLSW010000008.1 coordinate 49,054, forward strand.
CGAGTAGCCGTCCCCTGAGGTGCTGACGAGCTGGATCGCGGGCTGATTGGTCCCGCTGGCCACGAAGTTGTCGCTGATCTCGCCGTCGCCGTTGACCGAGATGGCCCCGGAGCCGGTTCCGGAGCCGTCGAAGGAGTTGTGGCTGATGGTGAGGTCGTTGGAGCTGAAACCGCTGCCGATCCCATTCGCGCCGATCACGTTCGCCGCGTCGGCGCTCGCGCCGCCGATGGTGACGCCGTCGGCGTCGCCGACGTTGACCGCGGAGTTGTTGGGTGCGATGTCGGGGCCGATCTCGTTGCCGTCGATCGTCGCACCGGCGGCGGGAATCTCCACTCCGCCGTCCCCGCCCAGGTCGATCGCGCTCCCGGCCGCAGCGCCACCCGCGCCGGTTCTCCCCGCGCCGGCGATCAGGTTGCAGAAGCCGTCGCATTCCGGGGTGGCGGAGAAACTCGAGGCGAGGCCGATCTTGGTGTTGGTCGCCTGGTTGTCGGGGTTGGGGGTGGAGTTCCCCGTGATCTCGATCGCATCTCCGTTGGCGGCGCTCCCCTCCCCCGTCCGCGCGAACGTGCCGTCGGGCTTGATCCCGAACCAGTTCCCCCGGATCTGGGTACCGTCGGCGCCGAGCACGTCGACGCCGGTCCCCTGCCGGGCGAAGAGGTTCCGCTCACCCCGGGTCGAGCCGCCGATCTGCGCGCCGTCGACATCCTCGAGCAAGATGGCCGTATCGGGCGGGGACTGCACGGCGCCGGTGGGGTCGAGGCCGAACCAGCTTCCATTGAGAACGAAGTCCGGTGCCCCCGGGCTGGTGCCGGTGACGTGGATGACGTCGATCGCGGTGCCGGCCCCGCTGAAGGCCAGGCCGCGGATGTTCACCTCACCGTCGGAGTTGATGCCGATCTGCGTGTTCAGCCTCAGGCAGGGGGTCGCGGGCAGGTCAGGCGCGGGCTGGCAGTCGTCTCCGTTGATGATGAGGGCGTGGGTGATCGTCGGGAGCGTGCCGCCGATCACGCGATTGCTCGCAAGGTCGAATTCGACATCGTCCGGGTCGCTCGGAGATGCCGTCGACTGGAAGACGATCGTGTCGCTCGCGGTCGTGGAGTTCGCCTCCTCGATCGCGGCCCGCAGCCCGCAATCCGTATCCGCGGTGGCGTCGGTGTCGCAGGACCCGTCGATCGTCACGTCGGAGCCGGTGCCGATCGAGTTGACGGAGAACGTGGCCGCCTGTGCCCCTACGGGAAGCGCGAGGAAAGCGACGACGGCAGCAGCAAGGAGGCCATGGCGCGGCCCAACGGTGGATCTCATACCGCCGAACGTAGAGACGCGACTCCCTCACCGGTATAGGTGGAAACACCCGATCGGCGGATGGGTCCGCGCCAGAACCGGCACACCGCAAGGGGCGGTGACGTGGGGTGCGTCCCCGCCGAACTCAGGAGCAAGGCGGCGAAGCCGCCCTGCGACGAGGCGGGGATGCACCCCACGGCGCCGCCCCGCCGCTGAAGCGCTGGCCGCTACTCGATGGTGGCGATCGGATCGCCGGCGTTGATCGCCGCCCCGACCTCGGCCGTCAGCTTCGAGATCTTCCCCGCCTTGTGAGCGGTGATCTCGTTCTCCATCTTCATCGCCTCGATGACGACGATGAGCTGGCCCTCCTCGACCTCGTCCCCCTCCTTGACCTCGACCTTGAAGATCGAACCCTGCAGCGGCGCGACGACGTCGTTGCCGGAGGCCGTGGCCGAGCCGCCGGACTTGCGCTCGCGCTTGGCCGGCCGCTTCCCGGCCGGAGCGGCGGCACCGCCGCCACCGCCAAGCGCCGCGCCGATCACCTTGACGGGATAGAGGCGGCCGCCAACCTCGACCTTGTACTCACGCTCGGTCAGCTCGGCGCCGTCCTCGCCCTCGACGGGCGCGGGATCGCCGGTCGGGAGGGCCTTGATCCACTCGGGATCCTCGAGCAGGTCGCGGCAGGTCTCGCCCTTCGCCCACTGCTCGGTGGCCATGATCGTCTCGTGGAAGGGGATCAGGGTCGTCAGGCCCTCGATCTTGTACTCGCCGAGCGCGCGGATCATGCGGCGCGTGGCCTTCTCGCGGTCGACGTCCCAGGTGATGAGCTTGGCGACCATCGGGTCGTAGAGCGGGGTGACCTCGCCGCCGGCCTCGAGGCCGGAGTCGACGCGGACGCCGGGGCCGGAGGGCTCCAGGTAGGCGCCGATCTTGCCTGGCGCGGGAGCGAACTTCTTGTGTGCCGCCTCGGCGTTGATGCGGCACTCGATGGCCCAGCCGCGCATCTCCACCTCGTCCTGGGAGATCGAGAGCGGCTCGCCGGCGGCGATCCGGACCTGCTCGCGGACGATGTCGATGCCGGTGACCATCTCGGTCACGCAGTGCTCGACCTGGACGCGAGTGTTCATCTCCAGGAAGAAGTACTCCTCGCCGAGCTGCATGCCCTCGATCGTCCCGGCACCGCGGTAGTCGACCGCGATGGCCGCGTCGGTGGCGATCTTGCCGATCCGCTCGCGCATCTCCTCGTCGACGTGCGGAGCGGGCGCTTCCTCGATCAGCTTCTGGTGGCGGCGCTGGATGGAGCAGTCGCGCTCGCCGAGGTGGATCGTGTTGCCGTGGGAGTCGGAGAGGACCTGAACCTCGACGTGACGTGGGTCCTCGAGGTAACGCTCGAGGTAGACGGTCGCGTCGCCGAAGAACTTCTCGCCCTCGCGGGCGGCGCCCTCGAAGGCGCCCTCGAGATCGTCAGCGGTCAGCGCGACCCGGAAGCCCTTGCCGCCGCCACCACCGGCCGCCTTGCAGGCGATCGGGAAGCCGATCTCCTCGGCGAGCTTCTTGGCATCAGCGACTGTCTCCGAGGGCTCGGTCGCCCCGGGGACGATCGGTACGCCGGCCGCCTGCATGATCTCGCGGGCGCGGGTCTTCGAACCCATCGCGTCGATCGCATCGGGCGGCGGGCCGATCCAGGTGATGTCGGTCTCGCCGATTGCCCGTGCGAAGGGGGCGTTCTCGGCGAGGAACCCATAGCCGGGATGGATGGCGCTGGTCCCCGACTCCGCCGCCACCTCGAGGATCTTCTCGATGTTCAGGTAGCTCTCGGCGGGAACCGCGGGACCGAGCAGATACGCCTCGTCCGCCTCGCGGACATGGCGGGCGTCGCGGTCCGCCTCGGAGTAGACGGCGACTGCGCCGATGCCCATCTCCTTGAGGCTGCGGATGACACGGACAGCGATTTCGCCCCGGTTGGCGATGAGGACCTTCTCAAACACGGCGGCGGAGTGTATCCGTGTGGGTGCGGGCTGACTTTCCGCGTTCCCAAGCGAGACGGCAGGGCGCGACGACCCCCATTCCCACCGCCGGAGGGTCAGGAAGCCGGAGCGGAAGCGGCCGGCTCCAGCACCTCGCCGCCGCGCTCCTTCGGGATCAGCATCCAGGCGGCGATCCCGAAGCAGATCGCCCCGATCAGGGTTCCCCAAGCGGCGACGGTCATGCTCAGCGCCTCGTCGGTCGAGGGTGAGACGAACGAGGCGACAGCCGAGAAGGCGAAGGCGATCGACCCGAGCATGTTCAGCCAGGCGATCCGGCGTGCGTTGACGCCCTGACGGCGCACCGCGACGCACGCCATCGCGCTGCAGACGAGGAAGCAGACCGAGCCCACCGCGTTCGGGATCCAGACGAGGAAGTCCACCGAGTGGGTCTCCAGGCGCGTGTCCAGCGCCGCGAAGGTGTTCATGTTGAACATGATCGTGCCGGCGAGCTGGACCGCGGCGCTGCCGATGTCGAGCGGATCGCCCTCGGAGGTGCGCAGCTGCTCAGCGGCGGCCGAGGTGAAGAAGACCGATCCGGCGAAGATCACGGCGGAGGCACCGACGAGGCTGAACTCCTGCGCGCCCGGCAGGGTGCCGAGCCCGAACAACGTCGCGCCGAGCAGGAACAGCTGCCCGATCCGGCGGGTTGCCGTCCGGTTGTCGGACTCCGCCCGAAATGCTGCGCCCGCACTCACGAACGGGGATTCTTATCCAGGACGCGTCACCGCGCACACCTGCACGCACCCGGACGGGAGTGCAGCGCCCGGCCCGCCCCTCCGATCCCAGGTCAGCCTGCGGGATCGTCGCCCGGCCAGTACCCCGTGGCGCGCTCGAAGCCCTTGGCCCCGCCACGGCGAATGAGCGCCTGCACCACCTTGACGACCGCTCCGGCCACCGCCGCCGAGGCGATCACCTCGGGCCAACTCGCGTCACGATCGTCGGGGTCGCGGGGATCGTCGTCGGCGATCGCTCCCCAGATCCGCTCGAACACCTTCTTGCTGATCACCCCGGCCAGCAGGCCGATGACGATCGCGAAGGGCTTGTAGATGAACTTCATGCGCGTCTCCTGTCAGGCGGCCTCGAGCGCCCGGTTCTCCTCGTCCCCTACCCAGATCACCTGCTCGCGACCCGGGCCGACGCCGATCAGCACGACGGGGACACCGACGAAGTCGGCGATGTAGCGCAGGTACTCCCGCGCGGCGGCCGGCAGGTCCTCCTCGGAGCGGGCGCCGGTGATGTCCTCCTCGAAGCCGGGAAGCTCGTCGTACTCGGCCGAGGCGTGATGCAGCACCGACTGGTGGTAGGGGAACTCGTCGAACTGCGCTCCCTCCGCGCCTCGGTAGCGGACGCAGACCCGGAGGGTGTCGATGCCACTGAGCACGTCGAGCTTGGTGATCGCGAGACCGGTCATGCCGTTGAGCCGCACCGCGTACTTGAGCCCGACGAGGTCGAGCCAACCGCAGCGACGCGGGCGGCCGGTCGTCGTCCCGACCTCGCCGCCGGCCGTTCGCAGGCGATCGCCGATCTCGTCCTCGAGCTCGGTCGGGAACGGACCCGCGCCGACCCGCGTCGAGTAGGCCTTGGTGATCCCCCAGACCTCGTCGATGTCGCGCGGGCCGACGCCGGCGCCGATGCAGGCCGAGCCGGCGATCGGGTTGGAGGAGGTGACGAAGGGATAGGTGCCGTGGTCGAGGTCGAGCAGCGCTCCCTGCGCGCCCTCGAAGAGAACGGACCTGCCGGCGTCGAGCGCCTCCCAGCAGAGGTGGGCGGTGTCGGCGATGTAGGGCTCGAGGCGATGGCCGTAGGTCACGTACTCCTCGGTCATCGTGTGCAGGTCCAGCGCCGGGTCCTTCGCATGCGGGCGCAGCAGCTGCCGCTTCGGCTCCATCGCGGCCATGATCTTCTTGCGCAGGATCTTCTCGTCGAGCAGGTCCTGAACCCTGATCCCCAGGCGCGAGGACTTGTCGGCGTAGCAGGGGCCGATCCCACGGCGGGTGGTGCCGATCGAAAGGCTGCCGAGCTTCTGCTCCCCCGCCAGGTCCAAGAACACGTGGTAGGGCATGATCAGGTGTGCGTTCGCCGAGATCTTCAGGTTTCCGGTGCTGACGCCCTGCCGCTTGAGCCCCTCGATCTCGCCGGTGAGGATCTCAGGATCGATGACGACGCCGTTGCCGATCGCGCAGGTCGTCCCCGGGTGGAGGATCCCGGAGGGGACGAGGTGCAGCTTGAAGACCTCGCCATCGCGGACGATCGTGTGGCCGGCGTTGTTGCCGCCCTGAAAGCGCACGACGAGGTCGGCCCGCTCCGCGAGCAGGTCCGTCACCTTGCCCTTGCCCTCATCGCCCCACTGGGCGCCGACTATGACCATTCCAGGCATAGGCCGAGGATTATGGAGGGTCAGGCCGGAGCGTCCGGCGCCGGGGGGATCACGAGGCCTCGCCGCTCGCGCCAGTCGTCGCCGAAGACCGGCTTCTCGTGATCGCACATCTGCAGCAGCCGGGAGACCGTGCGCTCCCCGATCTGCTCCTTGAGCTCGTCCGTCTCCATGTTCGTGGTGACGACGATCGAGCGCCGCTCCTCGTAGCGCCGGTCGACGATCGCATAGAGCTGCTCGAGCACCCAGTCCGTTCGCTTCTCCGCCCCGAGGTCGTCGACGTGGAGCAGGTCGACCGAGGTCAGGCGGTCGAAGAACGCGAGGTAGCCCTCCTCGTTGGAGTCGGCGTCGTAGGTGCGGCGGATCCGCGCCAGCAGGCGCGGCATCGAGTAGATCGCGACGCTGTGGCCGGCTTCGAGGGCGGTGCTGGAGATCAGCATCGCCAGTGACGTCTTGCCGGTTCCGGCATTTCCCTGGAGCCAGACGCCGTTGCCCTCGGCGAGCTCCTCGTCGATGTTCTCGCAGAAGTCGCGGATCTCACGCACTACCGCGGCTGTTCCCGGGTCGGCCGCCATGTTGGAGATCGGGGGGCGGTCGAAGGAGACGCCGCGATACCGATCGGGGATCGTGCTCTGCATCCCGCGCGTCCGCGCCCGGCGGATCTTGCGCTTGCGGCACTCGCAGGGGACGGCCTCGTCGTCGTCGCCGATGATCCAGCCGGAGCCGTCGCAAACGCCGACCGCGCAGACCGCGCTCGCCCGCACCTCCTCCTCGCGGCCTCGGCGCCCCGGACCGCCGCCGTCGCCGAGGACGCTCAGCGTGTCGTGCGAGAAGGGCATGCCGAGGGGATCGGTGCCGCCGGATCCCTGGGAGCCGTCGGGCTCGCCCGGCACCCGGAGGCCGCCGAGCGGCCCGCGCTCGTCTTCGCTCACGAATCGCCCCCGTCGTAGCCGTCGTTCGTCGAGAGCGAGGCGAACTTGGGGAACTGCGGCTGGAAGGCGAGCGGCACCTTGCCGATCGGCCCGTTGCGGTGCTTGGCCATGATCAGGTCGGCCTCGCCGGGACGATCGGACTCCTCGTCGTAGTAGTCCTCGCGGAACAGGAAGGCGACGATGTCGGCGTCCTGCTCGAGGCTGTTGTGGACGACGATGTCCTCGGCGACGAAGTTGGCGTGCTCGGCGACGGTGAGGTCGTAGACCTCCTCGACCCCGTCGGGCTCGATCGAGAGGACCGGGTCCCAGTAGACGTCGCTGGAGGCCAGCGTGTCGAGAGCCCCCGGCCTCACGGCGGTGGCGACCCGCTGCGCTCGCTCCCGGCTCATCGCCGAGCGGTACAAGGTCGAGCCGCAGTAGGCGGTGCCGATGTCCGCCTGCATCTGCCGCGCGGTGATCCCCGCCTCGGCCATCGCCGGCTTGACGATCGTCTCCCAGGACTCCCGGGGGATCACGTCGCGGGTGACGTTGGCCGGCCCCGCGGCCTCGAAGGCGCCGAGGATCGAGACGCCTGACCGAACCTTGCTCTCACCGAGGGTTCCGACGACCCGCAGGAAGGCCGTCATGTCCCCGCGGCCGCTGATGTCGACGTGCCAGCTGCAACGCCCCTTGCTGGACCCATGGCGGACGAACGCGTTGACACCGAGACGGAGGAGCAGCGACTGGACATCGCGCGCAAGGCGCTCGCTGCTGGTCGCGTAGTAGATCCGCGGACTGCCGCTCCTCTTGGCGAGCAGCACCGACCCGTCGGTCGACCAGAGGTGGCGCAGGAATCGCGCGATCACGCCGGGTGACTGCGTGAACATGAGCTCCGGCACGTGCTTCTCGTAGCTGCGCAGGCCGAAGATCCCAAGCCCGTCCATCCAGGCGGCGATCGGATTGCGAACGCCATGGCGCGGCAGCGTGCAGCCGTCGCCGATCAGGCTGCCGAGCAGGGCCGCCTCCGGTTCGCTGATCTCTGCACCGCTCCCGGCTGTCAGCTCCCGTGGGAGCGCCAGCGCGTCCCCGACCTCGAGCTCGTCGAGGTGCCTCCACCCGACCAGCGTCCGGAACCGGTGATTGCCGGTGGCGCGGATCGTCCGCCCCAGCTTCGTCCGGAGGCGGAAGACAGGCTTGGTCCCGGTGGAGAACGCGTTGGTCACCTGAGCCGGCTCCAGCTTCATCGTCTGCTCGTTCAGCGCGAGGACCCGGGGCAGCCCTTCCTCGCGCCGGGCGACGATGTCGGCGATCGTGCTCCACCCACCCGTATCGGGGAGGTGCACGCGACTCTCGCCAGTGAGGCATCCCGACTCGCGGAGGTCCGACAGCATCGGCACGCCCTTCTCCTTGCCGGTGCGCTGCTCCGGCGCACGCGAGAGCTGGGAGAGCGCGATCACCGGGACCTGCAGCTCGCGGGCGAGGATCTTCAGCCCTCGGCTCATCTGCCCGACCTGCTCGACGCGGTTGATCCGCGGATCGTCGGCGCGCATGAGCTGGATGTAGTCGACGATGACGACGCCGAGCCCGCCCGCGCTCGAGTGCAGCCGCCGGCACTTCGCGCGCAGGTCGAGCAGGCTGAGGTCGGAGGAGTCGTCGATCCAAAGCGGCGCCTCGGCGAGCTCGTTGCACGCCTTCAGGACCTTGTTCCAGTCCTTCGTCACCTGGCCCTTGCGGAGGCGGTCGGAGGAGATCCGCGCCCGCGAAGCGATGAAGCGGTGCGCGAGCTCCGTCTCCGACATCTCGAGGGAGAAGAAGGCGACCGGTAGGCCCGCCTTCCAGGCGACGTTCTCGGCGACGTTGCAGACGAACGTCGACTTGCCCATCGCCGGGCGCGCGGCGAGGATGATCAGGTTGCCGGGCTGGAAGCCACCGGTGATCTCGTCGAGGCGCCGGAAACCCGACGGCGTGCCCGTCATCGAGGCGTCGCCGCTCGCAAGCTTGTGCAGGCGCTCGGTCTCGGCGTCGAGGATGTCTGAGATCGCCGAGAAGTCGCCGGCCTGCTCCTCGCGGGCAACGTTGAAGAGCAGCTTTTCGGCCTGCTCGACGAGGTCCTGCGGTTCGCCCTCGCGGGCGTGGACCGACTGCTCGATCCGCTGCGCTGCGCCCAACAGGCGCCGCAGCATCGAATTCTGCTTGACGATCTGCGCGTAGTGGCCGGCGTTGCCGGGGACCGGCGTGCTCGAGGCAAGCGAGGTGACCGCGTCGCGCCCGCCGACCTCCTCGAGCTTGCCCTTGCTGCGCAGGAGCTCGGTGACGGTCAGCGCATCGACGGGGTCGTTGCGGGAGTAGAGCTCGTGGATCGCGTCGTAGATGACGCCGTTACGACCCCGGTAGAAGTCCTCCGACTTCAGGCGTGCATCGGAGACGACCGGGTCGATCGCCGCCTCCGAGACCATCATCGCCCCCAGCACCGACTCCTCGGCCTCGAGGTTGTGCGGCTGCAGGAGCGGCCCTCCGGAAGCGGCCTCGTACCCGTTTGTATCGATCATCTCGGTCATGCCCAGTGCACCCCGGCGAGGCTGAATCCGCCCCCTCGGTGGTGCCCGTCAAAGAAAGCACGGGCGGCGGCGGGGCGTTTGCCGTTACCGGGGTATTTGCGGGAACGAGCGAGACGAACTCAGCGGCGGCGGATCCTGACCCGGGCGGCGACGGCGACGCTCCGGGAGTCCTCCGAGATGAGCCGAAGCCGGAGCCCAGCTCGACCCGCCGGCGCGCCGTGGCGGGCACGGACCACGATCCTGATCCGGCGCCTCGCCCCGGGGCCGAGCGGCGCCCCCTTGACGCAACGCCCGACGCGGATGCGGCGGCGAGCGGACCGCAACGGCTCCGGGCAGACGTCGACCTGATCGGCGACGGCGTCCCCCTCGTTGCGGACGATCACCTTCAGCGCTGCCCACCTGCCAGGGCGAAGACGCAGCCGACGCGGCGTGACGCGCCGCACCCGGACGCGGGCGCGGGCGTCGCCGCGCAGGAAGACGATCGCCGAGTCCCTGGCGGCGGGAGTGCTGAGCTGCGCCGGGCCGGTGTCCAGAAGGCCGGTGAAGCGCAGGGCTTGGGCGATCCAGCGGCCGTCGGGGGAGATCGCCAGCACGTCGCCCAGAGCCCCTGATCCCACTCCCGTCGCGGTCGGCGAGTAGGAGAAGCGGAGGTTCCCCTCGGGGTCGTAGGCGTTCAGCATGCTCGTCGGGTTCCCGCCGGGCGGCGTCAGGCTCGCGAGCTGGGAGCCGTCGCGGGTCAGCTCCACCGCGCCGCTGAGGACGGACGAGGCGATGACCCCGCGCTCGTCGGAGCGAATTTCGGCGCCGGTGCTCGGGCCCGCGCCCGACTGCAGGACGAGCCACTCGGGCGCCCCCGCCCCCGACAGGCGCATCAGGTAATCGTCGCCGTTGGCTCCACCGCTCGCGGCTCGCCCGGCGAGGTCGGCCTCATCCGCGAAGACACCGGACGCGTATGCCGAGCCATCCCCGGCCGGAGCGATGCCGCGAACGTTGTCGACGCCCGGGCCGCCGAAGGGGATCAGCCACAGAGGTTCTCCGTCCGGGGTGAGCTTCGCCGCCGCGCCGTCCCAGTCCCCGCGGCTCACCAGGCTCGTGCCGCCGGCGCTCACCGATCCCCGGTACTGGAAGCCGACGAAGACCTCGCCGCTGCCGTCGATCGCCATCGCCCGGATGCGCTCGGTCCCCGGCCCATTGAACGGGTGAACCCAGACGACATCGCCGGCGCCGGTGACGCGCATCGCGTAGGCGTCCCTGCCGCCGCCGCCATACGGGTAGGTCGTACCGTCGACGGTGAAGGCGCCGTCGGAAATGGCCGCGACCGCGATCTCCCCGCTCGGGAGAACGTCGAGCTCGTTGCCACCGTCGCCCGCCGCGCCGCCGAAGGAGCGAGCCCACTCCAGCCTTCCCCGCGAGTCGAACCGGGCGAGGAACATGTCCTGGGAGCCGGCGCTGCTCAGCGTGGTCCCGCCGAAGTCGACTGTCCCGGCGAACCACCCGGAGGCGACCACATCGTGGCCATCGCTCTGCAGGTCGAAGGTGTTGTCGTCGCCGACGCCGCCGATCTGCCGCGCCCAGCGGAGCGAGCCGTCGCGCGCGTAGGAGGCGAGGAAGACGTCCCCCTCGCCCGCGCTCGTGAAGGTTGTGTCGCCGAAACGGACCTCGCCGCGGAAGACGCCGGAGGCGTAGGTGCGGTCGTTGTCGTCGATGGCGATCCCGTCGACCTCGTCCGCGTCGAGATCGGTCTCGCCGATCGCGTGGGCCCAGATCGAGGTCACGGGGGCGGCGAGAACCGCACCGGGCGCCAGACACGTGAAGAGGGCTCCCGACGCCCCGAGGGAGAGAAGGAGGACTGGCAGGCCAAGGAGGCCGGGCGCCCTGCGCGGGCGCCCTGCACCCGTGCGGCGCTCAGCGCTGCTCGGCGACGATGGTCTTGACGCTGGCCGTGGCACCGCCCGGCACCTCGACCTCGACCATGTAGGTCCCGACCTCGCGGATCCCCTCCTCGAGGCGGATGCGCTTGCGGTCGACGCGGATGCCGCGGGCCTCCTGGATCGCCTCGGCGATCTCCTTGGAGGTAACGGAGCCGAACAGGCGGCCGTCCTCGCCGGCGCGGTGGTTGATCGTAAGCACGGTCTTGGAGAGCACCGCCGCGGTCTCACCGGCGCGCTCGAGCGCCTCGCGGGCGGCCTTCTCGGCGGCCTCCTTACGGCGCTGGGCCTCCTCGAGGGCACCCTTCGTCGCGGGCTGCGCGAGCTTGCGCGGGACGAGGTAGTTGCGGAGGTAGCCGGGCGAGACCTCGATCGCCTCGCCGGCCTCACCGAGACCGTGGACCTCCTTGAGAAGAATCGCCTGAGCCATCAGAGAGTCAGCTCCTCAGCCCGGATCAGCGCTCGCCGACGTACGGCAGCAAGCCGACCTCGCGAGCGCGCTTGACCGCCAGAGCGAGCTGCTGCTGGTGACGGCGCGAGAGGCCGGTGACGCGACGCGAACGGATCTTGCCCCGGTCGGAGATGAACCGGCGGATCAGCGTCAGATCCTTGTAGTCGATGTAGTCGACTGGGAGCTTGGTGTACTTGCGCGGGCGGTTCTTGTCGAACGCGCGACGGCCGCCGCGGCGCGGTGGTGCCTGAGTCGCCATCAGCGAACAGCTCCAGTCGAGGTCAGGGTCGAGTTGTCGTGGGGGTGCTTCACGAGCGGCGGTGGATTGTAGGGAGCCACGCCGCTCGGCGCAGTCAGCAACCCGTCGGCCGCTCCGAGGTGTCCCCGGGGTGACTTCAGAAGGGGATGTCGTCGTCGGAGGTACCCGCCGACGCCATCGCGGCCGGGGGCGCCTCGAAGCCGGAGCTGTCGGCCGGGGCGTCGGTCGTCGCCACCGGCGGGGCGGGCTCGTCGGTGGCGTTGGCCTCGTCGTCCTTCGGCTGCTGCGGACGGGGGAAGAACTGGATCGTGTCGGCGACGATCTGGACCGACTGCCGGTTGGCGCCCTCCTTGGTCTTCCACTCGCTCCACTCCAGCCGGCCGTCGATGGCGACCCCGCGTCCCCGGCTCAGGTACTCCTTGCAGAGCTTCCCGAGGCCACCCCAGACGGCGACGTCGAAGTAGTTGGGGCGATCGACCCACTCCTCCCCGCTCTTGCGCCGGCCGTTGACCGCGATCCGCATCTCGCAGACCTGCGGTCCGTTCTCGCGGATGTCGCGCAACTCCGGGTCCCTGGTCAGGTTCCCGGTGATCGTGACTCGGTTGATGTTGGCGGCGGACATCGCGTGCTCCTTTGCTCGAATGGCTTCGAGCAAGGAAACCCCGCCCCCCTCTCCCGCGCCCCCCTGCCGCCGGGGCGCTAATGCGAGTCGAAGGGAGGGAGGAACTCCTCGCCCCCCTTCGCTGCCGATCGTGCAGACGCGGGGCGCGGAAAGCGCCCACAGCGCGGTCTTCGCGCCCCCCGCCGACAGCGGGGAGCGCTGAACCATCAGCGCGGGGCGCCCGGTCACATCGCTAGAAGTGGTGTAACTCGCCCCTGAGGGCCTGAACGTAGTTCCGGCCACCGCGGGCCCCAGACTCGTCGGTTGACCTGCAAGTCGACTGACGAAGGAGCACCACGATGGCCGAGAGTCAGAGCATGACGACCGCCGAGGTCGTCGCCAAGACGATGATGGACGAGCGCTCCGACTTCCTCCGCGAGTCGGTCAAGCTCGTCGCCGCGGAGCTGATGGAGGCCGAGATCGCTGCCGAGATCGGCGCCGGCAGGGGCGAGATATCCGCCGAACGATCTACGCACCGGAACGGCTACCGGCCCCGCGCCTGGGAGACCCGGGTCGGTGAGCTCGAGCTGCTGATCCCGCGCAAGCGCTCCGGCAGCGCCTACTTCCCGAGCTTCTTCGAGCCCCGTCGGCCGACCACGCAGGCGATCGTCGCCTGCGTGATGGAGGCCTACGTCAACGGCGTCTCGACGAGGAAGGTCGACCGCCTCGTCACTGAGCTCGGGATCGAGGGGATGACGAAGGACCGGGTCTCGGCGCTCTGCCGCGGTCTCGACGAGAGCGTCGCCGCCTTCAGGGAGCGGCCGCTGGAAGGAGCCTTCCCCTAACTCTGGCTCGACGCCAAGCACCTCAAGGTCAGAAGCCGCGGCCACGTCACAAGCAAGGCGCTGGTCGTCGCCTACGCGGTCCACGAGACGGGCCGCCGCGAGGTCATCGGCCTCGACATCGGCGAGGTCGAGACGGAGGCCTTCTGGGAGGAGTTCATCCGCGATCTCGTCGGCCGCGGTCTCAGTGGAGTCCGGCTCTGCATCTCAGACCACCACGAGGGACTGAAGAAGGCGATCGCGAGGATCCTCTCCTGCCCCTGGCAGCGCTGCATGCGGTGATCGGAGTGCGCGATGGGGAGAAAACCGTGGGAAACCCCGTCGGCGGTTCAGGGGGTGCAGCTATCTGCCTTGAAGTCGGCGGGATCCCCGAAGCAGTCGTCGTTCCCATCACCGCCGTAAAGGTTGTCGCTCCCGGAACCGTCGAGGCCGTTCAGCTGGTCGTTGTCTTCCTGTCCGAAGATGCCGTCGGCTCCATCTTCACCGATCACGTCGTCGACACCGGCGCCGCCCTCCAAGACGTCGCCGCCTCCTCCGCCAATGACCTGAGGCTCACCCAGGTTGACGCTATGACCATCATGGCCGTCGTAACCGTTGCCGCCGCGGACCCAGTCTGCGCCACCTTCGCCATCGACTTCGTCTCGGTCCTCGCCACCGAAAACCCCGTCATCGCCAGGATGTCCGTAGCCTTGGTCGTTGCCTGCAAGAAGGTCGATGATGTCATTGCCGTTGGTTCCGACCAAGCTGTCAGATCCATTGGTCCCAGTGCAGTTGGTACTACCGCAGGGCTGCGCCAGCGCTACTGCAGCACCGATGGCAAGTCCGACCACCCCGGAAATCAACAGGATGACCGCGGTTCGCGCTTGCGAGAAACCACGGGCCATTGGTTTTCTACTGACCTTCCTTGAGTTGCTGGTGAAGCCGTGCGAGGTCTTCCGGAGTAGCTGCCTCAGGGTTCGGCCTGTCAGGGTCAGTCCGCGGAACAGGGCCGCTCACCACTCCATTGCGCAGTTCGTATTGCTCCGTGGGGCTAGTCGGCAGGACCATGGGCGGCAACTGGTCGAGATCGTCGAGGACATCGTCTGAGTAGTCGTTCTTGACCTCGGTCTCACAGCCTGGATCGCGCAGGCCATCAGCAAGGACGCGCTCGCATATGGCTTTTTGACCGGCTCCCATCAGAACGTCCGGATAAGGACCCACGACCCCAGGGTCTTCGGGGTTGTAGTTGGGCGCGAAGTCATACGCGGGCGTCGACTCGCCAGCAATCGCGTTAACCGCCACGAAGCCGATGGGGATGGTGGCGAAGAACGTGGTAAGGACGATAAGTACTCGGCGCTTCATAGCTCCATCCTATCTCGCAGCTTGCCGGTGTCAGTGGATTGCGGGTGTAGATCCTACGTTTGTCCACGGCAGCAACGTTCGACGTCCATGCGCGGATTTCCTTGACGATCGGCCATCTGTCACAAGTCCACGGCGACCCTGCCGGGACGAGACGCAACCAGCGAGGCCCGGGCGCCGCTGTCAGTGGATCGCGACCCTTCTTTGGGCACGAGGGCAACTTCGGCGCGCCCGGCCCTAGAAAGCGGTCCCGCGGCGCATCTTCCGGTCATGAGGTAGATCCAAGCCCTCGAATATCAGGCTGACCAAGCAGTCGGCGAACCTGGTTCCTCCGCGTCTCGTCCCGGGAGCGCCGTCCCCAGAAACGCGAAGAGCCCCCAGCTTGCGCCGGAGGCTCGACCGTTCCTACTTGACAAACGTCATCCCATATCAGAAGGGGATGTCGTCCTCGGAGCCGCCGCCCGCCGCCACCGGCGCCGGGTTGGAGAAGTCGCTCGTGTCGGCGGGAGCGTCGTTCTGCGGCACGTAGCCCTGGCCGCCCCCCTGCGGCGGGCCGCCGGGAGCGTCCCCGCGGGAGCCGAGGAACTGCACAGTCTGGGCCACGATCTCGACCTTGGAGCGCTTACCGCCCCCGTTCTTGTCCTCCCACGAGGACCAGCGCAGGCGCCCGTCGATCGCGACCGGGCGGCCCTTGCTCAGGTACTGAGCGCAGTTGTCCCCCTGCGAGCCGAAGACGACGACGTTGAAGTAGTTGGGCTCCTCGATCCACTGATCGGTGGCGTTGTCCTTGCGGCGGTGGTTGACCGCGACGCCGAGCTCGCAGACGCTCATCCCGCTGGGCAGGGAGCGGAGCTCCGGGTCGCGCGTCAGGTTCCCGGTGATCGTGACGCGGTTGATGTTCGCCATTGAGTGAGTGCTCCTTCGAAGCTTTGTTTCAGTCCCGACCGAGTGTAGGCACCGGAGTAGGCGGCACTTCGGAGCGCCGGTGGCAGGTCCCCGCAAACAGCGGGGAAAGCGGCTGCGTGCCTAGGCCTCGGAGTCGGCGCCCGTGGCGACGGGAGCCTCGTCGGCGCCGGAGTCGTCGGACTCCGACTCGTAGCGCGGGCGACGCGGTCCACCGCGATCGTCGCGGCCACGGCCACGCGGGCGGTCGTCCTCGTCCCGGCGCATGATCTGCTCGGTGTCGGGCGGGACGATGTTCGGCGAGTCGGCCGGGACCTTGAAGATCCGGAAGCGGAGCACGCCGTCGGTGATCTTGAGCGAGTGGTCGAGGTCGTCGAGGAGGTCCTTGCCGCCGGTGAAGCGCCAGACGCGGTAGTCGGCCTCGCCACGGCGGTCGATCTCATACGCCATCTTGCGCATGCCCCAGTTCGCCTCGTTCTTGATCTCGCCCTTGGCCTCGAGCTTCGCCTTGGCTTCGGCGGCGACCTTCTCGCGCGCGTCGTCCGCCGTCTCCGGGTCGAGCATCAGGATCAGTTCGTAGTCGAGTACGGCCATTTGCGGCGGCGGACTATAGAGATCTGAGCCGCTTCGCGAGCGGGGGCGCGCCGATCGGCACCGGGGTTACGGGAGATGTGCGAGGCATGAGCGTCAGCTGGCCGAGGGCGCTACGGGTCGTGGCGATGCTCGCCGCGGTCGTGGGCGCGCTGGCGCTGCTGCCCTCGCTCCTGCGAACGCCGGAGCCGCCACCGCTCGATCCCCGCATCGGGCTCGCCGGGGTGAGCGAGGTCGGCGGCGCGGTCCCCGCGGCCGCGGGCGGCACCGCTGCGGCGGAACGGGAGCGCGATCTCACGCCGAGCGGCGAAGGTCAGGGTGGACGTGGCAGAGGCGAAGGTGACGAACGGCAAGGGAGCGGCCGCGGCGACACCGGTCAGCGCAACGGCAACGCGGGGAACGGACGTCGGAGGAGTGGCGACGGCCATCGCGACGGCGGGCGTCCCGGGCACCCCGATCAACCACCGGCGTCTTCCGGCGGCAGCGGCGACGCGCCGGCCACGACTCCGGCGACCCCGCCCACCTCGGCCCCACCGCCGCCCGCTGCACCCGCCCCTCCTCCCGCGACTCCACCGCCGAGCGCGCCGGACCCTCCTCCGCAGCAGCAACCGCCGGGTATCAACCAGTTCGGCCCCTGACCGCATTGGGCGGAACCGCGGAACCTCCCCCGGAGGAGGTGCCGACGACACTGGGATGGGGTGATTCAGACCAGCATGGTGGTCTCTGTCACCCCGGGTGGGGTGTGGAGCCGGGGGCCGGTTGGAATCCCGCGCCCCGCTGCTTGTCGGCGATGTCGGCGAGCTGGCGGTCGACCCAGCCCCCTGGGTCGGTCGAGTCGACGATGCGGCGCATCCCGTCGGCCCGTCGCCGGCGCTCCTCGGGGCTCATCGTCAACGCGTTGTAGATCGCCTCCGCCTGCTCCTCGATGTCGAAGGGGTTGACGCTGAGTGCGTACTCGCCGAGCTCCTCGTGGGCGCCGGTGTTCTCGCTCAGCATCAGGACGCCGTCGCGGGTGTTGACCGCGGGCGCCTCCTTGGCGACGAGGTTCATGCCGTCGAATAGCGAGTTGACCATCAGCAGGTCGAAGTGCTTGTAGCGGGCGACCGCCTCGTGGAAGTTCTCGTACATGCGCAGGTCGATCGGCATCCAGTCGGTGGTGCCGTGGCGGTGGTTGACGACCGCCACGATCGCTTCGATCCGCTCCAGGTACTCCTGGTACTCGGGAACGTCCGTCCGCGACGGGACGAGCTGGGCGATGAAGGTGACCCGCTCGTGGAACTCGGGGTGGTCGGTGAGGAACTGGTCGAAGGCGGTGAAGCCGCGCAGGACGTTCTTGGAGAGATCGGCGCGGTCCACCCTGATGATGAGGTGCTCGCGGCGACGCGCCAGGATCTGGTTCTCGTAATCGCGGACCTCCTGGCTGTCGGCGACGCGCCGGAGTCGCTCGGCGTCGATTCCCAGCGGGTACTCGCGCGCCCAGATCTCGCGCCCCTCGTAGTGGACGATCGCGTTGCGGTAGTCGACGTCGGCACCGACCAGCTCGCGGCAGCAGTCGAGGAAGTTGTGGACGTAGGCGTTGGTGTGGAAGCCGATGATGTCGTTGGACAGGAGGCCGTCGAAGAGGTCCTCCCGCCACACCCGCGGCAGGATCCGCCAAGCATCCGGGTGGGGCCAGGGGATGTGGACGAAGTGATGCAGGAACGCGTCGGGAACCGCTCGCCGGACGATCCCCGGAGCGGTGTACAGGTGGTAGTCGTGGAACATCACGAGCGGCTTCTCGCGGCCCTCGACTTGGCGCAGCACCTCACGGGCGATGTCCTCGTTGACGACCTCGTATCCCTGCTCCCAGGCGCGCTTCTCCTCGCGGCGGATGTCCGGTGCGTTGGAGAGATCCCAGAGGTAGTGCTGGGTGAACCACAGCTGCGGGTTGGCGATGACGCTGTAGAAGGCGTCGTAGGCGTCGGGGTCGGAGACGACCAGGTCGACCTCGTAGCTGGAGTCCTCGAGCTCGATCTCGACCGGGCCGCCCGCCTCCTCGGCGACCGCGACGTCCTCCTCGCCCATCGCCGAAGCCACCCAGAGCACCTTGCGGTGGGTCGCGAGGCCGGTCAACGCCGTCACCAGACCGCCGCCGCCCCGCCTGATCCGCCGCTCTCCGTCGGGACCGCGCTCGAACTCGGCCGGCCCCCGGTTGGAGACGATGATCAACGGCTCGTCCTTGCGGTAAGGCATCTACGACTACTTCTACCCGCTTCTACGCGGGCGGGCGCTGCGCCCTCAGCTCGCCGCGCGCAGGCGCTCGATCCCGGCGTCCAGGGAGGCGACGATCGCGGCGTGCAGCTCCGGCGTCGCCGCGCACACGCAGGACATCTGGAACTCGTGCCCGGAGCCGAGCAACGGCCTGTCCCCGAGCGGGTGACCCGCCGCATCCGTGACCACGGCTCCGGCCTCCTCGAGGATCAGCGCCGCGGCGGCGAGGTCGTAGGGCGAGTTGTTGAGGATCGCCCCGCGGCCGACCCGCTCGAACTCGGCCCGCACCGAGGGCACCTCGTCGATCATCCGCGGCCCGGGCTCGACGTAGGCGTCGAGCTGACCGGTCACCAGGCGGGTCATGTCGAACGTCGCCGAGCCGAGGTCGAAGGTGCCGCCCGACACCGAGGAGGCGTCGATCAGCTCCTCGATCACGATCGCGGTCGGGACGACTGGGCGTCCGCGGAAGCCGTAGGTCCAGAGCATTCGCTCGATCCGGGTCTCGCACGAGAGGTCCGGCGCCGGCTCGACGCCCTCGCCCCGCACCGCCAGGAACCGCGCGCCCGACTTGATCTCGACCACGCAGCCGACGGTGACGTCGGCCATCGTCGGGCCCCCTCCCCCAGCGCCCACCATCGGCGCCGCCGCGACCGACACGCATGCCGACTCGAGCCCCGCCATCGCGGGGCGCGTCCCGTCGATCGGGTCGACGACCAGCACCCACCGCGCCTCCTCCCCCGGCGTGACCATGCCGCGGTCCTCCGAGTAGAAGGCGACGTCGGGAGCGCGCTCGGCGAGGAACGCCTCCATCCGCGCCTCGGCCCGCTCGTCGATCGCGAAGGTGACGTCGCCGCCCGCCCCGTCGCCCGAGTGCTCACGCCCGGCGGCGCGCCCGAGCTCGGGCAGGACCTCCTCGCGGAGCTCGCCGGCGAGGTCGGTGACGAGGTCTCGGAGTGTCAAGTGCTCACTTGTCACTGAGCACGACCCTACGGGTAAGGTCGCGACGACCCCGTGGGGCCCCCGCCTCGTAGAGCTTCTGACGGACTGAGACGACCCTAACGGCCGCGTTAGGGTCGGGTGACGTCCCTAACGTTTTCTGCGTTATCCGTTAGAGACGCGAGCGGCGAGCATCGGGATCCTCACCGACGGTGGTGCCGACGGGGCGAGCGCGCTCAGCCGGTCTGAGCGTCGTTGCGGTCGCCGAGGGTGACGTCGACGTCCTGCTCCTCGCCGTCACGGATGATCTTGAGGGTGACGGTGTCGCCCGGCTCCTTGTCGAGGATCGCGGTGGCGAGATCGCCGTCCTGCTCGAGCTCGTCGCCATCGGCCTCGATGATCACGTCGCCGCCACCGATCACCTGCTGAGCCTGGAAGCGGAAGCGGTCGTCGCCGGCCTTCAGGCCGGCCTCGTCGGCGGGGCTGCCCTGGTTGACCTGGGTGATGAGGACGCCGTGGTCGGTGTCGACGCCGAGCCGCTCGGCGAGCTGCGGGTAGAGGGTCTGTGTGGCGACCCCGAGGTAGGGGTAGGCGACCTCGCCGCTCTCGCGAAGCTGATCGATCGAGCGCTTGGCGAGGTTGATCGGCACCGCGAAGCCGACTCCCTCGTTGCCGCCCGAGGTCGTGTTGATCTGCTGATCGATGCCGATCACCTCACCGTCGGCGTCGATCAGGGGCCCGCCGGAGTTGCCGGGGTTGATCGAGGCGTCGGTCTGGATGCCGCCGTCGATCTTGAACTGGGTGAGCGAGTCGATCGAGCGATCGGTCGCGGAGATGATCCCGGTCGACAGCGACTGCTCCTGGCCGAAGGGGCTGCCGATCGCGGCGACCGGCTGGCCGACCGCGAGCTCGTCGGAGTCGCCAAGCCCGATCGGCTGGATGTCGAGGCCATCGGGGTCGACCTTGATCAGCGCCACGTCAGCGTTGGGGTCGAAGCCGATGATCTCCGCCGGGACCTGGTTGTGGTCGCCGAACTCGACGTAGACCTCCTTGGCCGCGTTGATGTCGGTGGGGTTCGCCGCGCCGGTGTCCTCAGCGTCGGTGACGACGTGGGCGTTGGTGACGATCTCCCCCCCGTCGGAGATCACGAAGCCGGAGCCCTGGCCGGCGCCGCCGCCGGAGAGGCCCTTGTCGTCGAGGATCGAGATGATCGTGACGACGCTGGGAGCGGCGTCCGCGTAGACCTGCTGCGCGTCGAAGCCGCCGATCGCGGTGTTGACGGCGATCGTCGGTGTGGTCGCGTCGGTCGCGGTTGCGTCGGTCGTCCCCGGCGAGGACATGTTCTCGCCGCAGGCGCCGAGCACGAGCGCGACTGCCGCCGCCCCGGCGGCCAGGGCCGGGAGCCGCAGGCGGGAGACGCGGCTCACGCGCTCGCCCTCGGCAGGGTCAGGGTGAAGACCGTGTGGCGACGGCGGGTCTCGAGGTCGAGGTCGCCATCCATGAGGCGGGCCAGCTCGCGCCCGATCGCGAGGCCGAGGCCGGTCCCGCTCGCCGAGTCGGCGGTGTAGAAGCGTTCGAAGACGCGATCGGCGGAGGCGCGGTCGATACCGGGGCCGTCGTCGGCGACGGACAGGCGGCAGGTATCTGCGGTGGCTGCTGAGGTGATGGTGATCCCGGTTCCCGAGGAGGTGTGCTTGATCGCGTTGTCGATCAGGATACGCATGATCTGAGCGCTCCTCGCCCGGTCGGCGAGCGCGAGGGCGCCGGCGCTCGCATCGGTCTCGACCTCGATCGCGGTCTCGTGGCGCTTGGCGGCGACCGCGAACTCCCCGGCGACCTCGACGGCCAGCCCGGCAGGATCGAACTCCTCGATCCGCAGGCTGACGGCGTCCGCATCGAGCCGCGAGAGGTCGAGCAGGTCGACCGACAGCTTCGTCAGCCGGTCCACCTGGCCCCTCATCGTGCGGACGAACTCCCGCCGGCTCTCGCGATCGGGCTCGGGCTCCTCGTCCAGCAGCTCGACGAAGCCGCCGAGGGACGCGATCGGCGTCCGCAGCTCGTGGGAGGCATTGGCGATGAACTCGCTGCGGGCGGAGTCGAGACGCCGCAACCGGCGCTGCATCTCGTCGAGCGTCAGCGCGAGCTGGCCCACCTCGTCGAGCGAGCCCACCGGGATCGGGACGCTGAAGTCCCCCTGGGCGACGCGCTCGGCCGCGCGCTCGAGCCGGCGCAGGCGCCGCGCGTGGTAGCTGGCCGCGAGGTAGGCGGCGATCAGAGCGGCGACGAGCGCGATCGCGCCCGCGATCAGCGTCTGCCGCCTGATCAGAGCGACGTTGTCGGAGACGTCGTCGAGCGGGGTCGAGAGCACGACCACCCACTCGGCGGCGCCCGGGGTCCCCTCCGGAACCGGGAACGCCGTCTCGCCGACGCGGCGGCCGCGCACGGTCTCGACGCCGGAGCGCACCTCGCCGCTCAACGCGGCCCCGACCGCGGCCGGGTAGGAGGCGTCGAGCGCCTCCTCCTCGAGCTCGGAGTCGGCGATCACGAAGTCGGGGCGACCGTCGCGGACCCCGAGCAGGGTGACCCGCGCGTCGACGTCGGCGGCGCTCTTGCGGACCAGCTCGAAGAGCTCCCGCTGGCTCAGCCCCCGGGCCGAGGCATCCCGGAGCCGGTCGAGCTCCTCGGTCCCCTGCTGCTCGAGCCGCTCGAGCCGCTCGGCGGTCAGGCTCGAGGTGAGCTGCGGGACGACGTACAGGTAGACGAAGCCGACCGCGGCGGTGGTGATCGCGAAGAAGAGGAGGACGAGGCGGTTGCGGACGCTCGCCAGCGGCGTGGCCGGGGTCCAGCTCCTCGTCCGGCGCGGCCCTCCGCTCACGTCCTGCTCACTCGTCGCGCTCGAGCGGGCCGTCGTCGCGGAAGCGGTAGCCGACACCGCGGACCGTGAAGAGGTACTCGGGCTGCTTGGCGTCGAGCTCGATCTTCTCCCTCAGATGGCGGATGTGGACATCGATCGTGCGGGGGTCGCGGTAGGCGCTGTCTCCCCACACGCGCTCGAGCAGCGTGTCGCGATCGAAGACCCGCCCGGGGCTCGCCGCGAGCGCGGCGAGGATCTCGAACTCGACATAGGTGAGGACGACGCCACCGCCGCGGACGACCACCTGACGGCGCGAGCGATCGATCGTCAGCTCCCCGGAGCTGATCTCCTCCTCGTCGATCACGCCGCCCGACATCCGGGTGCGCCGCAGCGCCGCCTTGACGCGGCTTCGGAACTCGCGGACGCTGAACGGCTTGGTGATGTAGTCGTCGGCGCCGATCTCGAGGCCGAGCACCTTGTCGACCTCGTCGTCGCGCGCGGTCAGCATGATGATCGGCACCTGGCTGCGGGAGCGGAGCCTGCGGCAGACCTCGATCCCGTCGACGCGTGGCATCATCACATCGAGGACGACGAGGTCGAAGCGGTGCGCGGCAAAGGTGTCGAGCGCCTCGCGGCCGTCGCGGGCGACGGTCACCTCGTAGCCCTCCTTGCGCAGCGGATACGCCAGCAGCGTCTGGATTGCCTCCTCGTCGTCGACGAGCAGGATGCGCGCTGTGGCCTCGCCCATGTGGGCAGGTTAGTGCGCGGGTCAGAACCGCCGGACGCAACCGGGGACGGTCACTACCTTTCGCCCCTCCCATGTTCAACGCAAGGCTCTACCGCGCGGCGCTCATCCCCGCCGTGATCGCGTTCGTCGTGATGATGTTCTCGTTCGAGCCGATCCCGCGAGCGCTCCAGGAGCCGGTCGCGACGCCCGAGTTCGCGGGAACGGCGAGCGCGAGGCTGGCCCGCCAGATCGCGCTGCGGTCGGAGGACCGGACGCCCGGCTCGGAGGGCGACCGGACGATCGCCGCGCAGGTCCGCGACGCGTTCGAATCGATCGAGGGAGGGCGCGTCTCCGTCCAGGAGTTCAACGGCGACTTCCGCGGCGAGGACGCCCGGATGCAGAACGTGATCCTGACCATCCCGGGCGCCTCGGAGCGGACCGTCCTCGTGATCGCGCCACGCGACTCCGACCGCAACCTCGGCGCCGGCTCGAGCGCCTCGGCGACGGCGGAGCTGATCGGTCTCGCGCGCGCCCTCGGCACCCAGCGCCACGAGCGCACGATCATGCTGGTCTCCACCGACGGCTCCTCCGAGGGCGCGCTGGGAGCTCGCGAGCTGATCGACTCGCTGCCGCGCAGCGAGGACATCGACGTCGCGATCGCCCTCTCGCAGTCGGGCGTCGCCGACCCCGAGCCGCCGTTCGTGCTGCCGTGGGGAACCAATCCCGAGAGCGCCGACGCCGAGCTCGTGCAGACCGCCCGCCAGGTCACCTCGCGCTCGTTCGGAGAGCGGGACCCCAGCCCGGGGCTCTGGACCGGGCTCTCCCGCCTCGCCTTCCCGGCGGGGCTCGGGGAAGCGGCGGCGCTGCGCGGCGAGGGTGTCGAGGCGATCGGCCTGAGCGCCCGCGGCGAGCGCCTCGTCCCACCCGAGGACGACACCACGGTGTCCAGCGCGACGATGCAGCAGGCGGGAACCGCCGCCCTCGACCTGATCCTCACCATCGACCAAGCTCCGTCGGGCGCGCCCGACGCCGGCCCCTCCGGTTACGTCCGGCTCGGCGGCAACCTGATCCCCGGATGGGCGATCGCGCTGCTGGCGCTGACGCTGCTGCTGCCGACACTGCTGAGCGCCGCGGAGCTCTGGGCGCGCGAGCAACGGCAGAACTGGCGCACCCGCCGGACGATCCCCTGGGCGCTCGAGCGCGCGCTGCTGCCGCTGGCGGCGCTGCTGCTCGCCTACGCGCTCAGCATCGTCGGGCTGATCCCCGACCCCCCCTTCCCCTACGACCCCGCCGTCTACCCGCCCGGCGTCAAGGGCCCGATCGTGGCGGTGCTCCTGATCGCGGCGATCGTGCTTGCCGGCCTGCTGGTGCGGCCGATGCGGACGCCGCTCGATTCGCAGCCACACGTGCTGGCGGCGGCGTCCGGGCTCGTGACGGGGGGAGCCCTCCTCGTCCTCTGGATCCTCAACCCCTACCTGGCGCTGCTCCTCTTCCCCGCCGCAAACGTGTGGCTGCTGGTGGCGCGGGCCGCCGGGCCGCCGCGGGCGCTCGTCGTCGCCGCCTTCGCGGCCGCGAGCCTCCTCGGGGCGGTCGCGGCCGCGGCGAGCGTCGCCGCGCAGCTCGACCTCGGCCTGGCCGCGCCCTGGCATCTGCTGCTGATGGTCGCCGACGGGCAGATCGGCCTCGGCACGAGCCTCGTCTGGTGCGTGCTCCTCGGCGGGCTGATCGCCGCCGTGTCGGCGACGGCGGCCGACCGCCGCGGGGTCGAGCCGCTTGCCGGCAGCCTGCGCGGGGCGGGAACCCACGTTGGGCCCGGAGCGCTCGGCGCGACCCCGCCCGCCGACGCGCGCCTGCGCTGATCGCCCGCGCTTTCGCCGAACGTCATTCCTCACCCCCTATAGGGCGCACTAAGCGACGTTCGACGGGGAGGAGCCTTGGGCGCGGGCTCGTGTGGCTGGACGCCTGGACGCCTGGACAACGCGTTGCGCGGTCGAACGCCCAGTTTCCGCGCCGCGCCAGCGGGATCCCCTGGGGTCTCGCCCCCAGTCGTGGACGGGCGTCCGATGGGCAGCTAAAGCCGTCCGGAGGCGCGTCGATGATTCGGCTGAGAATGCGAAGCAGCAGCGAACAGGTCGAATCGGTTCAGCGCCGTGTCTCCCGCGGGGAGTACGTAGTCGATTCGCAGAGGGTGGCGACCGCCATGCTCGAGCGGATCGGCGCAACGGTCTCCCATCAGGAGCGCGTCAGCGAGGCCGAAGGTGGTCGTGCCCTTCTGCGGGCACTGACCGGCCTCCGGGCAGCCTGACCCGAACCGGGCCACCATCGGTGAAGCGGCCGATCTCGGTCAGTCGCTTGTCGCATTCCTTCACAGCCGCAACGCAGTCGGCCAGCGCGAGCCGGGGGACCGCGCAGAGCAGCTCGTAGTCCTCGCCGCCGGAGACGACGAGCTCGGCGTGGTCGCGCCCCGCGGCTTCGGCGACCTCGGCGACGCCGACGGCGACCGGAACCCGTTCGAGCTCGATCTCGATGCCGAGCCCGGAGGCGGCGGCGAGATGGCCGGCATCGGCGCCGAGGCCGTCGGAGACGTCGATCATCGCCCGCGCACCCGCCGCCGCCAGTGCAGCGCCGCAGGCGAGCAGCGGCTCCGGATCGAGCTGGCGGGCCACGCACGCATCTCGGACCAGCGGGGCGACCTCACTCTCCATCAGCGGATGCTCGAGGAGCATCAGCCCGGCGGCGGCACCGCCGAAGGAGCCGGTCGCGCAGAGCGCGTCCCCCTCCCTTGCCCCGCCGCGGCCGACGAGGCGCTCAGGGCCGCTCGCGTAGCCGACCGCGGTGACGCTCACCGCGAGCGCGGGCGCCCTGGTGACGTCGCCGCCGAGGATCGCGACACCGTGCCGCTCGGCGAGGCCAGCGAGACCGTCGCAGAGCTCGAGCGCATCGTCGGCGCCGAAGTCCTCTGGCATCCCCAGCCACACGTAGGCCTCCCCCGGCCCGGCCCCCATCGCGGCCAGATCGCTGAGGGCGGCGCCCATCGCCTTGCGGCCAACCGCCCCCGGCGGGCACCAGCGCCGCCGGAAGCCGAACCCGTCGACGATCGCGTCGACGCTCGTCGCGCTCGCGCCGCGGCCCGGGAGCGGCACGGTGACGGCGGCGTCGTCACCGATCCCGACCCGTAGCGCGGGGGCGCTCGCCGACGCCCTCACGGTCGCCTGCATGCGCTCGCGCACCCGCGCGATCAGGTCGAACTCAGGGGAGCTGCGCATCCGCGGCTGCTCGGCCTCCGTCATCAGGGGATCCCGTTCGCCACCTGGAACACGGTGAAGGC
Source organism: Solirubrobacterales bacterium (assembly GCA_046330415.1). Classification (GTDB taxonomy): domain Bacteria; phylum Actinomycetota; class Thermoleophilia; order Solirubrobacterales; family 70-9; genus RHKX01. The sequence continues at coordinate 75,213 of JAXLSW010000008.1, forward strand.
CACGGCGCCGACTTGCAAGGCGCGGTCGCGCGAGACCGCCGCCACCGGCAGCAGCCAGACGAGGTACCAGGGGGCCATGTAGGCGGAGGCGACGAGCAGGCCGAACGCCGCCCAACCCGCCGCGCGCACCCAGTCGGCACCCCGCACCACCCAGACCAGGAGCGAGACCACCGCGGCGGCGTAGGCGAGCGCGAGCAGGGCGCGAAGCACGTCGACGTCGATCCCGCTGAGCCGGGAGAGGGTCGCCGGAACGCTCCAGTGGCTCACGGTCCCCTGATTGCCGCCGGCGACCCCGAGAGCCTCGAGGACGTCCGTGCCGAAGACGGCGAGGCCGACCGCGGCGACTACGACGCCCGCGGCGATAAGGCCGCCGAGCAGGCGGCTGCGCTCCCGGCCCCCGGATCCGGCGAGGGCGAAGGGCACGTACAGCGCCGCCGCGGCCTTGATCGCGATCGCGGCGACGAGTCCGGCGCCGGCGAGCGCGGGGCGCGCGGTCAGCGCCGCCGCCACGCCGAGCATCGCGAGCAGGACCATGAGCCCGTCGTTGTGGGCGCCGCCGACGACGTGGACGAGCATCAGCGGGTTCAAAGCGACGAAGGTCACCGCTGCAACCGGGTCCACACCGCGAAGCCGCGCCAACCGCGCGCAGACCGCGGCGATTCCGGCGAGCGAGAGCGCCGCGATCGCCTTCAGCGACCACATCGCAGCCGGCACCCCGAGCATCCCGAGCGGGTAGCTGAGCAACGTAAACAGCGGCCCGTAGACGGAGACGGAATCGGAGAAGTCCTGCACCCTCATCGCCGCGGGGTCGGCGGGGATCGCCTCGGGCGCGTGCGTATAGGGGTTGAGCCCATGCTCGGCGCCGAGGCGGGCGTAGGAGATGTAGGAGAAGACGTCGAGAGAGAGCAGAGGCGGCGCCAGCGCGAAGAGCAGGATCAGCGCGCCGGCGAGCCCGACCACGACGCGCCGGCCTAGCGCCCCGGGCAGCGCGAGCAGCAGCGCCCAGGCCAGGACGGCCACGAGCAGGAAGGCCTCGTAGGCGCCGGTCGAGAGGGCGAACCCACCCCCGTAGAGGCCGGTGAGCCAGCCGGGGTCGCCGGCTTCGGCGCCGGGGACGAGGCGCAGGCCGGGTGCCGCCAGCGGGACCGAGAGCAGGGCCAGCGCCAAGGCCGCCGAAGCGGCCGCGATCGACCGGCGCTGCGCCATCGCGACCAAGGCTATCGCCGCCCCAGGAGCCAACGTGGCGCACGCGGGAGAGGCACGCGCGAGAATGCGCCGTCGTGGGGACCGGCCCGAGCAGATACCGCTGCTGCATGCTGGACGCGCTCGGGACCACCGTGCGCCTGCTCCCGCCGTGGGAGCGCATCGACCCGGCCCTCGTGGAGGGCATCCCGGCGGCGAAGGTGCGCGAGGCCTTCGGGGCCGAGATGGCCCACTACGCCGCCCACGCGCACGAGGCCGTCGACGCCGCAGCGCTCGGCGCCCTCAGGGAGCGATGCGCCGAGCTGCTGTCCGCCGGACTGGGTCGCGCGGTGAGCGTCGAGCAGCTGATGGCCTCGATCGCCTTCGAGGCCTACCCCGACGCCGCCCCTGCGATGGACGAGCTGCGGGCGATGGGCCTGCGTCTCGTCTGCGTCTCCAACTGGGACTGCGACCTGCCGGCGGTGCTCGCAGGGATCGGGCTCGCCGACCGCTTCGACGGAATCGTCGCCTCCGCGACCGCTGGCGCCCGCAAGCCTGACCCGGCGATCTTCCGGCGGGCGCTCGAGCTCGCCGGCTGCGAGGCGGCCGAAGCGGTGCACGTCGGCGATTCGCCCGAGGACGTCGAGGGCGCTGAGGCCGCCGGGATCCGCGTTCTCCGCATCGCCCGCGACGGGGGCGGCGACGTCCGATCGCTCGCCGAGATCCCGGCATTGCTGCAGCCGGCGGAGCGCATCGGTCAGGATCCGCTGCCATGAGCGACACGCCGCCACCCCCACCGCCCCCGGCGACGCCGCCGCAGTCGTCCGCTCAGGCGAGCGTCCCTCCGCCGCCTCCCCCTCCGCCGCCGCCCGTCCCCCCGGCGCCGCGCGGCCTGCGCTTCGACGTCGGGGTGCCGCCGGCCGGATGGACAGCGCTGACCGTCCTCTTCGGCACCCTCGCCGCGATCGGGATCGTGATCTTCGGGACGTTCCCGATCGCGTTCTTCGACCCCGAGATCGAGACGACGGCCGGCAAGGACGTGGCGCAGCTCATGGTCGGGGTCGCGCTGATCGGGGCGGCCCTCATCTTCGCCACGATCGACGCGAAGGGGAAGCTGCGCGAGGCGCTGCGCAGGCTCGGCTACCAGGGCCTCGCCTGGCGGATCATCGGGCTCGGTGCGCTCGCGTGGGGCGCCTACCTGCTCTGCGCCCTCGTCCTCTCGCCGCTGCTCAGCCCCGAGCAGGAGGACGTCACCAAGGAGATCGGCAGCGATGGCGGCACGCTGGGCCTGATCATCGCCGGGTTCCTGATCGTGGTGGTCGCGCCGCTCTCGGAGGAGACCTTCTTCAGGGGCTTCATGTTCGCCGGGCTCCGGCGTTCGATCCCGATGTGGGCGGCGGCGGTGATCTCGGCCGCGGTGTGGGGCTCCCTACACCTGACCGGGGGCAACGTCGGCGTCGCGATCCAGCTCGCCGTGTTCGGGGTCATCCTCGCCTGGGTCTACGAGCACACGGGGTCGCTCTACGCGCCGATCTTCGCCCACATGCTCAACAACGCGATCGCTTTCGCGTATCTCGTCAGCAATTGACCTCTCGGCGGTCGTTGCGGGCCGCACCGCTCCCTACAATCGGCGCCGATGAGCACCCCATCACGCCTCCGTGCCGTTGCCCTCCTGACCGCAGCGCTGGTCCTGACCGTCGCCGCGAGCGCCACCGCGCACGGTGACAAGAAGGGGGACAAGGCCGGCGACCGAACACCGTCGCGGCTGAACGTCCAGCTCAAGGGCCTGAAGAAGGGCGACCTGACCGTCGGCAAGAAGATCGTCGCCGTCGGCACCATGCGCCCCTACGTGAAGGGCCAGAAGGTGACCGTGATCTTGAGTCGCGGCAAGAAGACCGCCAAGCGCGTGGTCGTCCCGGTTCGCAAGAAGGGCGGGGCCGGGCGCTTCGAGTTCAGCAAGCGGCTGATCAAGCCCGGGCGCTACAGCGTCCAGGCGATCCACAAGAAGAACGCCACGGTCGGTGGATCGAAGGACCAGAGCCGCCGCTTCCACATCCACTACCCGAACCTGCGCAAGGGCAACTCCGGGAACACCGTGAAGCTCTTCAACACCCTGCTCGCGCGCCTCGGCTACGTCAACGACGAGGGTGGTGACTACGACGAGGCGACCGGTCGCGCGGTCCTCGCCTTCAACAAGGTGAACAACGACGCGCGCTCCGAGAACGCCGACAGCGCGATGTTCAAGAAGCTCGCCAAGGGCAAGGGCGGCTACAACATCAAGGAGCCCGGGGTGAGCGGCAAGCACGTCGAGGCCGACATCTCGCGGCAGATCATGGTGCTCGCCAAGGGCGACAAGGTCGACGAGATCTACTCGGTCTCCACCGGCAAGTCGACGACGCCGACGATCCTCGGCCACTTCAACTTCTACCGCAAGGAACCGGGGACCAACAGCCACGGCATGGTCAACTCCGTCTACTTCCAGGGCGGCTACGCGACGCACGGGTACGCGTCGGTGCCGGACTACCCCGCCAGCCACGGCTGCATCCGCTCGCCGATCCCGGACTCGCTCCACATCTACAACTGGATCGACATCGGCGACCCGATCTACGTTTATCGATAGGGAAGGGGCCGACCACCCGATGAGCGCCAAGGAGACGCTGATCGCCGAGCTGCGCGAGCACGCGCTCGTGCTCGGCGAGGTGACGCTGACCAGCGGCGCCACCGCCTCCTACTACGTCGACGCCAAGCGGGCGATCCTGCGCCAGCCCGGCTTCGGCGCGCTCGCCGAGCTCGTCGCCGCCGAGGCGCGGCGGCGTGACGCGCAGGCCGTCGGCGGGATGACGATGGGCGCCGACCCGATCGCGAGCGCCGCGCTCGCGGGGACGGGCGGCGAGGAGCTGCTGGCGTTCTTCGTGCGCAAGGAGAAGAAGGCCCACGGCCTGCAGCGCTGGGTCGAGGGACCGCTCCTGCGGCCCGGGACCAGGTGCCTGATCGTCGAGGACGTCGTCACCACGGGCGGCTCCACGGTGAAGGCGATCGAACGCTGCCTCGAGGAGGGGCTCGAGATCGTCGGCACCGTCAGCGTGCTCGACCGCCTGGCCGGCGGAGCGGAGGCGATCGAGGCGGCGGGCGGCGCCCCCTACACGCCCCTGGCGACGATCGACGACGTCCACCCCGAGCGCGACGACGGCTAGAGCGGGGCGTCTGAGGCCAATATGTTGGCTTCAGGCACCCCGCTGGCCTCGGGAGGCTGGGGTTCCGCGCCCGTGACGGAGTTCCGGCGGCTTCGCCGCTCCCCTGGCCGGACGCCTAGGCGCTTTCCGAACCGGAGAGCTCGCTCGCCAGGACCTCGATCGCGTCCTCGGTCGAGGTGACGGGGATCGTGCCGGCTCGCGGCTCGCCCGCCTCGCCGCCGCGGATCAGGACCAGCGGCGGCTCCGAGACGGAGCCGAGGCGGTCGACGGTCTCCTGCAGCTCGGCGGGGCCGCGCTCGCGCGGCACGTTGAGGCAGATCGCGCCGGGATGGTGGGCGCCGATCGCGCGCTCGAGCTCGTCGTCGCCGACGTGCTCGCCTAGCGAGACGGTCTCGTAGCCGGCGGCCTCGAGCGCCTCGGCCGCGCTCGCGAGCTCGCCCTTGCCCGCCTCGCCGCCGACTGCGGCAATCAGGATCCGCGGCCCGCCGCGCGGGCCCGAGCTCTCCACCGACTCGAGCACGGCCGCGAGCTCGCGCTCGCAGATCGCGGCGGCGAGGTGCTCGTCGGCGGCGCGCAGCCTCCCCGCCTCCCACTCGGAGTCGATCCAGTGCAGGGCGCGCCCGATCACCTCCGACTGGATGGTCATCGGCCCGATCCCGGCGCGCAGCGCCGCTGCAACGACCGCCGCCGCGTGTTTGGCGTCGCCGGCCAGCAGCGCCCGGCGGAAGCTCTCGCGGGAGGCGGCGGCGGCCTCGGATGCGGGCATCCGGGCGGATGCGAGCGGGCCGCGGGCGATCAGCCCACCGACATCCTCGGGCGCGGCCGGCGGCGCGAAGCGGTAGCCCTGCCCGAGCCGATAGCCGAGAGCGAACAGGTGGGCGAGGTGCTGGTCGGTCTCGATCCCCTCGGCGACCACCTCCATCCCGAGCGCGCGGGCGATCGGCAGCACGCCCGCCGCCAGCGCCGCGTCGGGCGACGCCTTTCCCAGGCCCTCGACGAAGGAGCGGTCGAGCTTGATCTGGTCGATCGGCAGGGAGCGGAGCTGCGCGATCGACGTCGAGGCCGTGCCGAAGTCGTCGAGGGCGATCTTCACCCCGAGCGCGCGCAGCACGGTGACGCGCTCGATGTAGTCGTCGGGCGCTCCGGTCAACGCCGACTCGGAGATCTCGATGACGATGCGCCCCGGCTCGACGCCGCTGCGCCGGACGAGCCCCTCGACACCGGCGATCAGCGACTCGGCGCCGAGATCGGCGGCGGAGATGTTGAAGGCGAGGCTCACCCGCTCGGTCGGGTCCTCCCTCGCGATCGCGGCGAACTCCACAGCCGCCCGCTCGAGCAGGTACTCGCGCAGCTCGCCGCCGAGGCCGACCTCGTTGGCGAGCTCGACGAACACCTCCGGCGAGATCCATCCGCGGCTGCGGCTCTCCCAACGAGCGAGCGCCTCCACCGAGGCGATCCGCCCGGAGGCGATGTCGACGATCGGCTGGAAGACGAGCTTGACGTCACCGGCTCCGAGCGCGAGCGCGAGCTCGCGGCCGAGCTCGCTGCGACCCCGCAGACGCGTGCGCAGCTCGGCGTCGAAGACCTCGAAGCGGCGGATGCCGTGCGGGTTCAGCTCCAGCGCCGCCTCGGCCTCGGCGATCAGGCCCTCCGGGGATGTGCCCGGGTCGTCGGCGACCGCGACCCCGACCGAGACCGAGACGTCGAACTCCGACTCGCCGAGCGCGAAGGGATCGTCGAAGGCGGCGAGGATGCGCTTGCCGAGGTCGGCGAACTCCCCGGGCTCGGTCAGCTCCATGCAGACGACCGCGAGCTCGTCGCCGCCGGCGCGGGCGACGACGTCGTCGGCGCCGACCGCCGAGCGGATCCGCCTGCCGGCGCTGAACAGGAGCTCGTCGCCGACATCGTGGCCGCGGTCGCGGTTGATCTTGCGGAAGCCGTCGATGTCGACGAGCAGGACGGCGACGGATCCGCTTCGTCCCTGCAGTGCCTCGGCGAGCAGCTCGAGCAGACGACGGCGATCGGGCAGCAGCGTCACCTGATCGACGCTGGGGGCCTCGGTCTGGGAGTAGGAATGCACCGGACGGGCTTCAAGGAGCGGCGGCTGACTCCTGCCGCTGCACGCCTTCGACCCAGGGCGCGCCGGCCCGCCCGGGGCACGCCTCGGCACGGCACGAAGTCAACGCCGGTCCAACCCGGCGCCGCGCGTTCAAGGGGCGGCGGGTGCGCGCCGATCGGCAGGGGGATGGGGCAGGGCCGGTCGGGACGACTTCGCAGGCTGGCGGCGGTGGTTGCTGTAGGGGCGGCGGCGCTGGCCGCCGCGGCGTTGCCCTCGGGAGCCTCGGCGGGCTACACGCCCGCACACCTGAACGGGACCAAGGCGGTCGCCCCGAAGGGCGCGCCCGACTACGTCAGGGCGATGATCCGCGCCGGCAACAAGATCCGCCACAAGCGGTACGTGTGGGGCGGCGGCCACGGCGACTGGACCGACAAAGGCTACGACTGCTCAGGCGCCGTCTCCTTCGTCCTGCACGGCGCCGACATGCTCGACTACTCGCTCGATTCGAAGGGCTTCATGAAGTGGGGCGAGAAGGGGCGCGGCCGGTGGGTGTCGATCTTCGCCTCGAAGGAGCACGTCTTCATGACCGTCGCGGGCCTCCGCTTCGACACCTCCTACATCACCGACGGCGACCAAAGCGGCCCCGGCTGGAGCGAGTACCAGCGGCCGGCGAAGGGTTTCCGCGTCCGCAACCCCGGCTGAGGTTGCTGAGGAGGGGCCGCCGGCCGACGGCCCCCCTTCCGCAACGAGGCGCCGCTAGCTGACGACGTTCAGCGTCGGGACCCCCGACGCCACCTGGAACTTGGCCGACGTCACCGGCTTCGAGCCGCGGGTCTGCGTGTCGCAGGTCCGGAACTCCGCCGTCATCTCGTTCTTGCCGATCGTCGCCACCGCGTAGCCGCGGTTCTTCAGGTCGAAGAACTTGATGTGCGGGTTGGCCGGGATGCCGAGGGCCGTGATCGAGTCGGCGCTGACACCCAGCGACTCCGGGATCCCCAACGACGTCATCGACCCACCGACCAGCTCGACCCCGACCGGCGTGCCGCTCGCCTGGCCGTTGGTCGTCAGGTCGCCGGCGAAGAACGTGTGGATGTCGCCGACGAGCGTCGCCAGGTTCTCCACCCCGGTGCTGACGAAGTGCTCGAGGATCTCGCGCCGCTCCGCTCCGTATCCGTCCCAGGCGTCCTGGTTGACGTGGTTGTTGGCCGGCAGGTCGAGGGACATCAGCATCACCTCGCTGCCCCACAGCTTCCACTTCGCGTCGGAGGCGGGAACGGCGTTCTTGAACCACGCCTTCTGATCGGCGCCGAGCATCGTCCGCGCCGGGTTGTCGCTGTCGGCGCAGCCGGCCAGCAGCACGTCGTTGCACGGCTGCAGGTCGCGGTACTGGCGCTGGTCGGTCAGGAACAACTCCGCGAGCCCACCGAGGCGGACCGAACCGTAGATGCGGTTCTTGTCGCCCTTGTAGCGCATCCGCGGCATCGCCTCGAAGAACGCCTTGTAGCCGTTCTTGCGGCGCTCGAGATAGGGGACGCGACGGGGCGTCTTGTTGTCGTTCTCGAGGTTCTCCGGGTCGGTCGAGGCGGAGTCGGGCTGGCTGCCCGCGTAGTTGTCCTCGACCTCGTGGTCGTCCCAGACGTTGACCACGGCGTGGGCGGCGGCGAGCGCCTGCAGGTCGGGATCGGCCTGCGCCTGGTGGTACTTGGAGCGGTACTCGTCGAGCGTCTGCACGTCACCGTCGCCGTTGGCGCCGAGCGTGTCGAGACGATCGTCGGGGCCGGGGTAGTAGCGGTGCTCGTACATGTAGTCGCCGAGGAAGAGGACGAGATCGAGGTCCTCCTTGGCCAGCGCCGCATGGGCGTTGTAGTAGCCGGCCTCGTAGTCCTGGCAGGACATGTAGGCGATCGTGAGCGGCGTCTTCGAGTCCGGCGGCGGCATCGTCCGGAACTTGCCGACCCGGGACGTCTTGTTCTTCGTCTCGAAGCGGTAGTAGTAGTCCTTGTGCGGCTTCAGGCCGGTGATCCGCTCGTGGACGGTGAAGTCCTGGTTCTTCTTCGCCTGGACCTGCGTCGACTGCACGATCTTCTTGAAGTGCTTGTCGCGGGCGACCTCGAGGGTGAGCTTGGAGGTCCGGTCGAGCTCGGAGACGCGCGTCCACAGCGTCACCGCCTTGTGCGTCGGGAACCCGGCGGAGACGCCGTGCAGGAACTTGCCGCCCTTCGCGACCGGGACCTTCGCCGCCCGCGCGATCGCGGCGTGGTTGATCAGTGGTGGCGCGGTGGCCGCGATCCCCGCTGCCGCACCGGCCACCAGGAAATCGCGCCGGCGCAGGCCGTGATCGCTTCCGTTCTCGCTCATCTCTCTCTCCGATCCACTCTCATCCGCGGCGCCGCGGCGCCGATGTTGAAGCTCGCTTCTCCCGAGCCGGTCGCCGAAACCTATCCGGCGCGGCGCCGGAGAAGTTAACGACTGGTTCGACCAGGGGCGCCGGTTGGCACCGCTGGGATCCCCAACACCGCCTACGCCGCTTCGATGCGGACGGCGACGTTGTTGAAGGCGGCGTTGCCCGTCACGGCATCCCGCACAGCGGGGTCGGTGATGTCGTTGACGCTGGCGCCCGGCAGCGAGGCGGCATGCTTCCAGCCGACGCCCTCACGGCGCCCGTGCCCGTAGCCGTGAGGAACCGACACGACCCCGGGACGCATGTCCTCGCTGATCTCGAGCGGGACTTCGATCTCGCCGACCCGGGAGATCACCCTCACGACCGCCCCGTCGTCCAGGCCACGCGAGCCGGCGTCGTCGGGATGGACCATCGCTGTGCAGCGGTCGGCTCCCTTGGTGAGTCGACGGCTGTTGTGCATCCAGGAGTTGTTGGAGCGCAGGTTGCGGCGGCCGATCAGCGTCAGGTCGAACCCCTCCTCGAAGTCGCGGTTGCGCTGTGCCTCCTGCTCGTCGAGCTCCGCGGCCGCGTCCATGAGGACCCGCGGCGCCAGCGCCACGCGGTTGTCGGCGCTCAGCAGCGCACCGGGCAGGCGCGGCTTCAGCGGGCCGAGGTCGATCCCGTGCTTCGCCGCCTTCACCTTGCGCATCGTCAGACCCTTGAGCGGGCCGCGGCGCAGCACGCCGTAGGGGCCGGAGGCGAGCGCGGCCTCGACGATCCGCGCCGGCGAGGCGACCCGTGCGGCGAGCGAGAACCCGCGCCGGCGCGTGAGCAGCCCGCCGCCGAGCCTGCTCGTGAGCCCGTTGAGGATCTCCCAGTCCTCCTTGCCACCCTCCTGCTTCGGTACGGCTGGAGGGTTCCAGCGGATCGTGTTGCGGACCGAGACGAGCGGGAAGACGACGTCGACCTCGCCGCGCTCGAGCACCGAGACCGGCGGCAGGATGACGTCGGCGTGACGCGAGGTCTCGGTCACGTAGGCATCGATGGCGACCATCCAGTCGAGCTGCTCGAACGCCTCGTCGAGCTGCCTGCCGCCCGGTGGCGACATCACCGGGTTGCCGGCGTAGACGACCAGACCGCGCACCTGTCCCTCGCCCGGCGTCGTGATCTCGTCGGCGAGGCCGGCCACGGGCACCTCGCCGTTCAGCTCCGGCAGGCCGCTGACGCGCTGATGCCAGCGGCCGTGCCCGCCCTCGCCCCCGCGGCGGGCGAGGCGCAGGGCCAGCGTGAGGTCGAGGAACGGCTCGGGGAACATCGCGCCGCCGGGCCGGTCGAGGTTGCCGGTGACGGCGTTGAGGACGTTGATCAGCCAGTGGACGAGGGTGCCGGTGCGCTGCTGGCAGACGCCGACGCGGCCGTAGGCGACGGCCGACTCGGCCGTCGCGAACTCGCGCGCGAGCCGCTCGATCTCGGCGGCGTCGACCTCCGCGAGCGGCGCGGCGCGCTCAGGCGTCCAGTCGGCTACGAGGGTGGCGATCTCCGCCGAGCCGGAGCAGATCTCCGGGACCTCGTCGAGACCCTCGGCGAAGATCACGTTGAGGATCCCGAGCAGCAGGTGGACGTCGCCGCCGGGACGGACGGCGATGTGGCGCGACGCCGAGGCCGCCGTCTCGGTCCGCCGCGGGTCGACCACGACGACGGTGCCGCCGCGCTTGACGATGTCGCGGAGCCGGTGGCGCGCGCCGGGCGCGGTCATCAGCGAGCCGTTGGAGACCGACGGGTTGGCGCCGAGCACGAGGAGGTAGTCGGTGCGGTCGATGTCGGGGATCGGGAAGAGCCCGAGGTTGCCGTACATCTCCGCCGAGGTGCGGTGCTGGGGAAGCTGGTCGGTGGAGGTCGCCGAGGAGTGGTTGCGGCCGCCGATCGCCTCCCGCAGGGACGTGGCCGAGAGCAGCGACCAGCCGTGTGCGGACGGGTTGCCGAAGTAGGTGGCGACCGCGTCCTCACCGCCCGCCTCGCGGATGCGGCGCAGCCCGGCGGCCGCGAGGTCGAGCGCCTCGTCCCACTCCATCTCCTCCCAGCCGCCGGCGACCTTGCGGACGGGCCGGCGCAGGCGATCGGGATCGGTGTGGAGGTCGACGAGCGCCGCCGCCTTCGGGCAGATGTAGCCACGCGACATGTGGTCGTCGGGATCGCCCTCGATCCGCTTCACCTCGGCACCCTCGACGTGAATGCGCAGGCCGCAGTGGGCCTCGCAGAGGTTGCACTGCCGATGGACCGTCTGGACCGTCTCCACCTTCTCCACGGGCATGGCGATCAGCTTCGCAGTTCAGTCCCCGTCGTGGTTGGAGACGATCAGGCGGGCGGGGTCGTAGGCGTCGCGGAGCTCGGCCAGCCGATCGGCGGTCGCCGCCGGGAACGACGCACGCCATCCCGGCTCCTGCTCCTGGAACCCGAGCAGACCGCGCTCCGCCGTCCAAGGCGCCATCCGCTCGCCGATCGCCTCGAAGGTGGCCTGCACGCCGGCCCGCGCCTCGGGGACGGGTACCGGCCCGATCGCGCCGAGCAGGTAAGGGGAGTCCAGGGAGTCGAGCGCGCCGTTCGATGCGGAGCCGCGTGCGAGAGCGCCGCCGAGATGTCGGATCTCGAGGTGGATCAGCGGGACGTCGGCCTCGGGGCCGGCGAGCTCGACGTAGGCGTCCAGGGTGTCGTCGCCGAGCTCGGCGAGCGGCGCCCCGAAGGCGAGTGCGGGAACCGGGTCGACCGGGTCTCCGGCGATCTCGGCCAGGGCCGGAGCGGGTACTTCGCCGGCCTGCCCCAGATAGGGATCGGCGACCGCCCGCAGCGGCGCGAGCAGCTCCCCGCCCTCGGCGGCCGATCCGAGGAATGCGAACGTGACGCCGACGAGCGCACGGCCCCGCAGTGGCTCCGGCACGTCGGGGAACGGCGGGAAGCGAACGAGCTTCAGGGTCGAGGCGAGCTCCTCGGGCGCGGAGGCCGTGACGTCGCGCCAGGCGGCTGCGATCTCGGCGGCGCGCTCGATGTCCCAGAGCAGCCCGCCGGCGTAAGCGGATGCCAGTTCGAAGAGCTCGACCTCGGTTCCGGTGACGATCGCGTGCGACCCGCCTCCACCGCGGAGCGCCCAGAAGAGATCCGGCTCCGACTCGGCGGAGGCGGTTCGCTGCTCCCCGTCGGCGGTGACCACGTCGAAGCTGCGGACGCTGTTGCAGGCCCACCCGCGTGAGCGACCGACCCAGGCGTGCCCGCCGCCGGCGTGGTAGCCGACGAGGCCGACCGTCCCGGCGGAACCGTGCATCGCCGCGAGCCCATGCTCGGCGGCGGGGCCGACGACGTCGCGCCACTGCGCGCCGGCTCCGGCGTGGGCGGTCCCGGCGGCGGGATCGACCTCGGCGCCCCCCATCCGCGAGAGCTTCAGCAGGATCGTCCCGCCGAGATCCGGCAGCGAGCCGGCGCCGTGCCCCGTTCCCTGCGGCGCGACGCGGAGCCCGTTGTCGGTCGCGAAGAGGACGGTGGAGGCGACGTCGTCGGCCGATTCCGCGAGGACGACCGCCGCCGGATGCTGGTCGGCGGCGAGGTTCCACGCCTGGCGCGAGGGGTCGTAGGCCGCCTCGCCGGGCAGGACCACGTCGCCGCCGATCGTCTCCCGCAGCTGCTCGACGCTGCCCTCGTTCAGGTTCCCGCTCATCCACCGCTCCTCGCCGTCGCTGACCGCTCCGACCCTAGCCGACCGCCGACCAGTAGTCGCGCCCTGTTCCACGCGCTCGGGCGCTTGAAGCAGCGGAGCCCACGTCAGCCCACCGTCAGCCCATTGTCAGCGGAGCAGGGGTGACTCAGACCAGCATGCTGGTCTCTGTCACCCCTGGTGGAGCGTTGGAGCCCGCAGCGGGGTTCCGCGGCGGGAATCCGTGGAACGACCCCAGCCCGTGGGCCGTGCCCGCTGGAGTGGCTCAGCCGACCTTGACGACGCCGGGAGGCCGCCAGGCGCCGGTCCGCGCCGCCTTGCTCGGCCCGTAGAGCCGCAGGCTGAGGCGGAAGTTGCCCGTCGCCGGCGATGGCAGCCAGTTGACGGTCGGGTCGTTCGGGTCCGTCGCCTGGATCGCGATCACGATCGAGCCGTCCGGCTGGGTGACGAGCGGCGGGTGGCTGGGGCCGATCGAGTAGCGGTCAAGCGGGTTGTCGACGAGGTAGCCGGAGCCGTCGTACATCGTCAGCGACCAGAAGTACTTGGCCGGTGGCGCCTCGCCCGGCGCGAAGGTGAGGCGGTAGCTGTTCGCGCCGTTGTAGAGGGCACCGCTGCCGTCGGTGATGCCAGAGGGGTAGATGGCCTCGTCGGGCGTGTTGGCGCCGAGCCCGACGACGGCGATGATCGCCCGGAACTCGTAGTCGGTGCCGTAGTCGCCGATGTTGGAGGCGGGGAGCAGCCAGCCGGCGGTCTTCTGGGCTTCGGTGAAGACGCTGAGGCGGGCGCGGCCCGGCAGAGCGGCGGCCTCGTCTGAGATCCCCTTGTAGAGGGCCGCCTGTGCGTCGGCGCCGAGGCCCTGCCCGTCGCCCGGCAGGCCGGGGCCGATGCCGACCGTCTCGAGTTGGTCGAGCAGCGACTCGTCGCGCTTCGGCGGCGGGTTGTCGGCCAGCGCCTTGTTGAGCGCGCTGATGAACTCCGGGCCGCTCGTCGGCGTCGGGAACGTCTTCGGCTCCCCGGGCTTGCAGCCCTTCTTGAACTTCTTGGACTTGCCCTTGAGGTTGGTCAGCCCGTAGCCGGCCATCAGCTTCTGGGCCTTGCGCTGGTCCTTGGCGTCGGTGGCGAGGGTCCGTCCGATCACCCAGACACGCCTGTAGTCGGACTTGATCACCCGCGCGCCCTGCGGCTTCGCGCCCTTGCCTGAATGGCCCTTCCACTTGATGACGTAGCTGCCGGCCTCGCCGCCGTCCTCACGCAGGCCGGGGATGTCGATCACGTTCGTGTAGGGATCGAGGAGCTCGAAGCTGTAGTAGCGCTTCCCCATGTCGGGATGGCTGATCACCATCGGCCCCTTGCCGAGGTCGAGATGGGCGATCGAGTAGAGCGTGTCGGTGTTGGGCGCGACGACGGTCCGCGCGCTGGCGTTCGCGAAACCGCCCGCGTTGGAGAAGGAGTTGATCGGTGCCTCGCCGTGGTCGGTCGGGCACTTGACGCTGGTCATCTCGCGTCTGACGCGAGTGAACTCGAGCAAGGGGAAGCCGTAGTCGTAGGCCTGCTTGCCGAGGGAGGCGGCCTGCTCGGGGGTGACGACGGATTGCTGCGCGGACGCGGACCCCGGCAGCAGGGCGAAAGCGAGGGCGAGGGCGGCGGCAACCGGGACGATCCGGCGCGCGAGCGAAGCCCGGGGGCGCCCGCTGTTGACGAGAAGTCGATTCATCGGGGCAGATCTAAGCGATTTCCGCCGCCGCGTGCCGCAGGCAGCGGCGACGGCGACGCACCTTTCCATCGCGCGCCATCCCGACTATGTTGGGACAAGAGGCAAGAGGCAGCGAGTCGAGGAGGTACGCAGGTGAGGACAGGGCTCAAGGCACCGTCGCCGGGGCTAGTCATGGGGGTGATCGCACTCATCGTCGCGATGAGCGGGGTCGCCTTCGCGGCGGGCAAGATCGGTGGCAAGGACATCGAGTCAGGCGCGGTCAAGGCTTCCAAGATCAAGGACGGCGCGGTCAAGGAGAAGAAACTCGCCAACGGTGCCGTCACCGCCGACAAGATCGGGGCCGGAGCGGTCGGCAACGGGGCGCTCGCCGACGGAGCCGTCACCACCTCGAAGCTCGATCCCTCTGAGCGCTCGGAGGCGTTCACCGCCAAGCACCTCCAAGTGAACCTCCCCGGCGGTGTCGACACCGTCGCGATCCAGACGACGCTGCCGACTGGGAACTTCGCCGTGACCGTCTCGGGCGAGGTCGGCAACTCGAGCTCGGCGGTCAACTCGATCGAATGCGACCTTCTCGACGCGAACAACCCGCTCGCCGAGTCGCTCTCGGCTACGACCGCGAGCAACACGTTCCAGGACACGATCAGCCTGACCGGGGTCACCGACGGCGGCGTCGTGCGGCTCAGCTGCAACCCGGACGGGGGCGCCGCGATCCGCGCCATGGTCCTGACGGCGGTCAGGGTGGGGTCGGTCACGAGCCTCGAGTCGACGCCGTAGCCGCGCGGAGCACGACGCACAGCGCCCCTCGTCAGCCCGGTGGCGGGGGCGCGAGCGCCCGCGCGGTCGCCTCGGCGAGATCGACCGCGCGCTCGACCGTCGCGTAGTCGATGTTCTCGGGCGTGTCGCTCATCAGGTGGTAGTTGGACATCGCCTTGAAGCGGTTCATCGAGGCGACCGTGGCGATCGGGTAGCCAGCGCGGTTGGGGATCACGGCGTCGGTCGAGTTGCGCCAGCGCATCCCGCGGCGCATCGGGATCCCGATGCGCTCGGCCTCGCGGGCGATCAGGTCGCGGAACGGGCGGTCGTAGTAGTCCTCCATCACGACCGTCCCCTCGCCCTCCATCAGGACCAGCTCGGGAGAGCCGACCGTCTCGATGTTGAGGAACCAGGTGCGCTCGCGGTCGAGCTCGGGGAAGTGGCTCTCGCCGAAGCCGTAGATGCCGCCCTGGCAGACCTCCTCGGCACCCAGTGAGACGAGCAGGACGCGGACACCGGCGATCGGCCGCTCCGCGAAGCGCTCCGAGAGGGCGACGAGCGTCGCGACGGCGGTCAGGTTGTCGTTGGCGCCGGGGACTATCGGGCTGCGGGCTATGTCGGCGAGGATCGCCGCGCCGAGGGCGCTCATCGCCGCGCCGGTCGCGGTGAGGCCGCGCCTTCCGCTCAGTGCGCCGAGGCCCGCGAGGGTCGGCCCGGCGAGGGTCGCCCACCAGTTCGGGAAGGTGGTGTCCATCCGCTCGATCACCCCGGGCAGGTGGTCGGCGACCCACTCCTGCCCGCCCTGGTCGAAGAAGGCTCCGGTCGGTGCAGCGTCGTGATGGGCCATGACGACGAGGGTGCGCTCGGCCCTGGGATCACCCGTCTCGGCGACGACGTTCTGCGTCGGCTTCGGCTCATACGCGGTGCGACGCGCGAGCCGGGGCCCGTTGGAGCAGTCGTCGGCGATCAACGCCGCGGCTGCGAGGGCGGCGATGGCGGCCGGAATCCGCGCGCGGCGGCTCAGCAGCGCCGCGCTCCCGGCGGCCGCTGCCGCGGCCGAGAGGGCGGCGATCAGCGGTGCGTAGCCGTCGAGGAAGGTGGTCTCCTCGATCCGCGCATCGCGTGCGCTCGCCGCGTCGAGCCGCGCGACGATCCACTCCGCCGCGGCGCGCTCCCCGTCGGAGCCCGCCCGCCGCTCGATCGGCGCCAGCATTTCGATCACCTCGCGAAGCGTCGCCTCGGTCGTTGCGGCAGGACTGCTCGTCATCCGGCGATCGTATTCACCGAGATCTACGTTTTGGACGTATGGCGTCCCAAATCAGCAACTCGGCGAGGAGTGCGGCGTTGCCGGAAGTGGGGCCGCCCACAGGCGACCCCACTTCCCGGCGCCGACCACCCGGATCGAATGGATCCCGGTTGTCGCTCAGTCCTCGCGGCGGCCGTTGCACGCCACGAGGTGGCAGTTGTAGTAGCCGTTGCCGAGCGCGGTGTTGCCCAGGCTCGAGACCGGGAACACCGCGTAGATCCCGTACTCGGCGTTCTTGCTCGTCTCGCTCTCCCTGATCCTCGCGGAGCACGAGGGGCACGCGGTGTTCGCATCGATGTAGATGCCGGCGTAGCCGTTCTCGTTGGCCTGCGAGCGACGGATCAGCAGCCCGCGCGGGTTGAGCGCGTAGAAACCCTGGTAGCCGCCGTTGGCGATGTCGCCGTCGTACTTCATCCGGTAGTCGGACAAGCTGTAGAACGCGTACGTCGAGATCGAGAACCCCTTCGAGACGTTGTCGATGATCTGGTCGAACGCCTCGTTCGACGTCGTCACACCGCGGTTCGCCTCCTTGATCACGTTGTCGCGGATCAGGTTCTCGGAGCCGTTGCTGAGCTCGATCCCGTAGTTCGGCAGGAAGAAGTAGTTCCCGACGAAGTGGTTGCCGGTGCCGTAGCTCGAGTAGATCCCGTTGGCGGCCCCGGGAGCGCCGGAGAACCGGACACCGGTGACGGTCGACCTCGCGACGTTGAGGAAGTAGATCTGATGGGAGAACCGCCGGATCTCGCCGTTCTTGATCGTCACGTTGTCGTGGCCGGCGTTCTCGATCCCCTCGTTGAGGTCGTAGGCGCCGGCACCGCTGATCACGTGACCGTTGAGGTCGATGGTGATCCCGTCCTTGCCCACGACCAGCCCGGGGGTGCCTGACGTCGAGCAGTCGAGGTCGTTCTTGAGGACCAGGTCGTCACGGACCACCTGCCCGCAGACGGGATCCGCCTGCTTCGCGTCGGCCGTCGCCGCCGTCACGGCAAGGACGGCGAAGAGGGCGAGGGTGGAGCTCAACGTGAGCATGAATCGATTTCGCATTCGGGTAGTCACCTTTCTTGAGGCTGGGTCGGTCGTTGATGTGAAGGTGGT
Organism: Solirubrobacterales bacterium; assembly: GCA_046330415.1. Lineage (GTDB taxonomy): Bacteria > Actinomycetota > Thermoleophilia > Solirubrobacterales > 70-9 > RHKX01. The sequence continues at coordinate 92,599 of JAXLSW010000008.1, forward strand.
CAGCTCGGTGCTCGATCAGTCACCGCTGCTGACCAGGTCGTCGGTGAGGGAGGGGGCATCCGATGCCGCAGCGAGCGCTGAGACACCGAAGACGTCCTCCGTCGTGTGGAGGAGCGCGTAGGGATCGAGGTCGTCGGAGATGGTTCCCCCCGGCGTGCTCAAGTTGGAGACCGCCAGGGCTCCGACCCTGAGGCCGTCGTCGGTGGATGCCGGGCCCTTCTCGGAGAAGACGACGAGCAGCAGCCCGTCCTCGCCGAACGCGTCAGAGGCGAGGATCTTCGGCACGACGTCGGCGAGGAAGTCGTCCGCGCTCGCGACGCCGTCGGTGCCGTCGCCGCACTGCTCGAGCGCCCCCGCCTCGCATGCACCCGGCGCGATGAACGCGTAGTCCGGGGTTGCCGAAGCGTTCGCCAGGTCCTTGCTCAGGCCGTCGAGCGGAACGTCGTTGCTCGCGCACGCCCCGAGATCGAGCAGCGAGTGGAAGTAGACGAACGGGTTGTGGGGGGTCTGGTACTCGCTCGCCGGATCCTGACCCTGGGTCGCGTCGGGCTCGCCCGCTCCCGGACGGACGCAGTTGGCGTCCTTGCCGCGGTCGTCCACCATGCCGCCGATGTAGGCGTGCCAGCTGCCGCCGACCGCGTTCACCTGGTCGGCGATCGAGAGCGCGAGGACCGGGTAGACGCAACCGTCGCCGTCGACGAAGCCGTCGTCGTCGGGTGCGGCGCTCGTCGGGAACTCCTTGTAGGTGGCGCAGTCGTCCTCGGTCAGGGCGTTGGGGCGCTGGCCGCTGACCATCGCCAGGTTGTTGGCGAGCGGGCCGTCCGTCAGCAGCGAGTAGTTCTCCAGCAGGGTCCCGCGGGGGCGCAGCTTGTTCGCCAGGTACGGCATCTTCGAGTCGGCGCCGAACGCCTCCTCGTACCCCGGGCTGGCGACGGAGACGACGAACACGTGCCCGAACGGCCCGGTCGGCTGCGTGTCGGTCCCGTCGTCGCCGTCGTCGCCGTCGTCGGTCGTGTCGGTCCCGTCGTCGGTCGTGTCGGTCGGCGGCGGGTCGGTCGTGGGGACGGGCGCCGGGGCGGTGTCGAGCGGGGCGTCGCCCGGTCCCGGGCCGGCCGAAGGCCCGGCCGACGCGCCCGGATCGGCGCTGGGCGCCGTCGAGGCCTGGAGGTCGTTGCTCGTGGCGGCGTCGTCGCCGGCCGAGCCGCCGAAGAGCGCGGCCGCGATCGCCTGGTCGTCGACGCCGCTGGCCTCCGACAGGGAACCACCGACGATCACGCCGGTGGTGATCACCGACGAGCAGGCCAATAGAGCGAGGCTCCGGTTGGAGACCGTCCGCGCCCGCGCGACGAGCTTGCCGAGCGGGTTCACGCCGCCGCCCCGTTCGAGGCCGCGGCTACCTGCGCGCCCGCGGGCTCCGCGCCCGCCGTCTGCACGAGCGCGTGACCGCACTGCGAGCAGAAGGCGACCCCGGCCCCGTGGGGCTCAGCGCAGCTCGGGCACCGGCCCGCGACGCCGCTCACCTGCAGCTCGATGGCGCGTTCGACCTGCGCCAGCTCCGTGTCGACGACCTGCAGCTCGGCTGCCTTGGCCGTCAGCGCGTCGAGCCTGACGTGATCTCTGATCGCCATTTCGTAGAAGGCGCCGCCGAGATCGCACTGCATCACGGTGAGCTTCTCGATCAGGCGATCGCGCTGGGCGATCAGCTCCGGATCGGGTCCGCCGACGCTTCCGGGCATGGGGCCGTTGCCGCCATTTCCAGACAGGCGGCCGCGGCCGTTCCCGTTCCCGTTCGCCTTGCCGCTGACGGTGACGGCGGCGGCGGGCTTCGGCGCCACGGCCGGCTTGCTCGCCGCGGATCGCCGGCTCGGAAGCTGCGGCATCCGCACGCGGCTTCTCATGTCGTCGAACCAGAGTGGGGTTCTCATGGCTCACCCACTGCGATCACGTCCGGGAGCCCTTGCTGGCTGTCGATGTAGTCGCCGCCGGTCTGGTTGGCCTGATCCTGGGCGATCTGCTCCCCCTCCTCCTGATCGGCGTCGGTGGGCTCGATGTCGGTGACCTTGTGGACGTCGCCGTAGTCGGTCTTCTCGACGAGCTCGCCGCCGGCGCCGTCCTTCGGGTCCTCGTTGCCGCCGCCGTTGCCCGCCGCGGCCTTGACCGCGACGACCTTCGCGTCGGGGAAGTCCTTGCCGAGCTCCTTCAGCGCCTTCTCGGCGTCCGGCTTCTGATCGAACTCGCCCGAGTAGATGACGAGGTCGCCGCCGGGATCGGGGGTGATCGCGTAGTCCGCCGGGACGATCACGCCGACGTCCTTGGCGCCCTTGGACTCGGCATCGTCGGTGGCCTTGTCGACCGCGTCCTGATCGCTCGAGGAGGGGATCGTCGTCAACTGCACGGTGTAGCCCTTCTGCAGCGAGAAATCGCTGGTGATCGCGCCGCCGCCGGTGTCGGAGGCGAGCGTCGTGTCCTCGCCCGAGGAGGAGTCCGCGCTCGCCAGTCCGCCGCCGTCGCGGATCGCCGCCGCGAGATCAGCGCTCGAGCCGTCGTCGTCGGAGCGCCCGACCAGGATCCCGCCCACCACCGCGACCGGCAGCAGGAGGAGGACCAGGACCGCCGCCGCCTTCAGCGAGGAGCCGGTCTGAACCGGCCGCCGCGGCGCCGCGGCCAGCTTCGCGCGCCGGCTCGCGGTCGCGAAGTAGCGCGTCGTCGGGTTGTTGGGGTCCGGGCGCCGTTCCGCGCAGCTCACGCAGTAGCGCTGCTGGTGATCCAGCGGCGCCCCGCATTGCTCGCACTGCTCGAAGCTGGGAAGGACCCGCTTCGGCTCGGTTGTCGTCTTCGTGGCAGTCATCTCACGTTCTCCTTCCGTCCATCGCCGTTCATTGGAAGATCGTCGGAGGGGCCGAGACCTCGATCGGGGCCCCGCCCGGGTCGCCGGTGAGCTTGAGGCGGACCGTCGTCGTTTGACCGCCCTCGAGCTTGGCCACCTTGGCCGTGCCCGCCGCGCGCAGCTCACCGCCGTCGACCGCCCAGGCGTAGAGCTGCATCTCGTACTGGGGCACGTCGGAGTCGTTGCTCACCTCGACCTCGATCCGGCCCTGATCGTCACCCTTGCCGGGCTGGGAGACCTCGACGTCGGGGAGCTCGTCGGCGACCGTCAGCGGCGGATCCGCCGGGGTGCCGAGCTGCGCGAAGACCTGCCCGTCGGGGATCTCGTCGCGGCTCGCGTAGACCCAGGTCGTCTTCTCGCCCGGGGCGAGCGAGGGCACGTGGGTCTCGAAGTAGGAGCTGCCCTTCTCGAGGTTGAGGTACTGCTTGCCCTCGTCGGTGCGGACGCCGACGGCGAGCGGCACGTCGTTTACGGGCGCATCGGTCTCGTTGCTGACCTCGACCGCAACCGCGGAGCCGTCCTTCGTCCGCAGCACAGTCGTCGCGCCGAGCTCCACGCCTGCCGGGGGCTCGCCCAGCTCGATCTTCTTCGGGTCGAAGACGGTGCGCTCGGCCTTCACCTCGAGGCGCGCGTCCTTCTCCTGCGTGGTCGTCACGCCGCATCCGGACGCGAACCAGCACGGGACCAGCAATGCGATGCTCGCCGTCATCCTGCTAACCGAACGCACCGCTGACGTACTCCTGCGTCTTGGATTCGGTCGGGGAGCCGAAGACCCGGGTGGCGCTCCCGTACTCGACGAGGTCGCCGAGGTACATGAAGCCGACGTGGTCGGCGACGCGATAGGCCTGCTGCAGGTTGTGGGTGACGATCACGACCGCCACGTCCTCGCGCAGCTTCACGATCAGGTCCTCGATCACCTCAGTCGACTGCGGGTCCAGCGCCGAGCACGGCTCGTCGAGCAGCAGCACCTCGGGCTGGACGGCGAGCGCTCGGGCGATGCAGAGCCGCTGCTGCTGGCCGCCCGAGAGCTTCAGCGCCGGGTGCTTGAGGTTGTCCTTGACCTCCTCGAAGAGACCGGCCTTGTGCAGGGCGAGGTGGACGGCGGGCTCGAGCGTCTTCTTCCGCGCGCGCCTCGAGCCCTGCTCCCTCAGCACGTAGGCGAGGTTGTCGAAGATGCTCATCGGGAACGGGTTCGGCTGCTGGAAGACCATCGTCACCCGGCGACGGAGCGAGGTCGGCTCCATCAGCGACGTGTCGTAGCCGTCGAGCAGGATCCGGCCCCACATCGACGCCGACGGGGTCATCTCGGTGAGCCGGTTGAGCGAGCGCAGGAGCGTGGTCTTGCCGCAGCCGGAGGGACCGATCAAGGCGAGGACCTCACCCTGGCGAACCGGCAGGGAGACGGCGTTGACCGCGACCTTCGGCCCGTAGGCGATCGAGAGCTCGTCGACCTCCATACGGGGGATCGAGAACTGCGGCGCGCCGATCTTCCTGGTCGCGGTGCGAGCGCTCGGCGCGGGCGCGATGCCGGCGACCGCTTCGGTCCCGTTGCCGTTGCCGTTCACGTTCATACCTGCGGCGTTCGCAGCGCCGTTCACGGCGGGCGCCGTAGTCGGCTGAACCTCGCGCGCGGCTTCCCCGGTGTGCTTGAGCCGCCGCACCGGCGGCGGGGTCACGATGTCCATGTTCCGGCCTTTCGGGCATGCCGGTGGACGACGTCCACGGCGACGTTGAGGACGAGGACCATCACCAGCAGGACGAACGCGGCCGCGTACGCTTTCTCGGGCTGGTTGCGCTCCCCGGTCGGTGCGTTCTGGAAGACGTAGCTGGTGAGCGTGCTGCCGGTTCCGCGCAGGAACCCGAGGATCGGCACGTCGTTGGCGGGCTCCGAGTTCAGCGTCGCACCGAGCAGCGCGACGATGATCGCGGTGTCGCCGATGATCCGGCCGACGCCCAGCATCGCGCCGGTGGCGACCGACGGCCTCACGGCCGGGAGCAGGATCCGCCGCGTCGTCGCTCCCTTGGTCTTGCCGGCCGCGTAGGAGGCCTCGCGGATGTGCCGCGGGATCGCCTGCAGGCCCTCGCGAACGCTGCCGACGACGAGCGGCAAGGCGACCAGCGAGAGCATCGCGGAGGCGGCGAAGAACGAGCGGCCGAAGACGATCCCCTCCGACGTGCGGCTGAGGAAACCGAGGGCCGGGCTGCTGAAGATCACCGTCCCGAAGAGCGCGAGGACGATCGTCGGGGTGCCGGCGATCATCTCGATCGTCGACTCGGCGAGGCGCGCGAGGAAGAAGGGCCGCCCGAACTCGCTCAGCCAGACCGCGATCCCCACGCCGACCGGCATGGCGATCGCCATCCCGAGGATTGACACGGCGAAGGTGCCGATGAGCGCGTCCTTGAACCCACCCGTCTGGCTCTCGTCGAAGCCGATCGACGGTGAGGTGACGAGCAGCTCCGGCCGCACGTACTTGATCCCCTCCACGCACATGTAGCCGACGATCGCCACCGCGATCGCGCAGAACATGAGTCCGAGCGCCCAGCAGAACGCGAGACCGATGCGGTCGGAGCGGTGCCAGGCTGGCCCGCGGGGTACCTGCGGCGCCTGTGGCCTTGCGGGTGCGGGCGGGGTCGGCCCGGCGTGCGGGGGCGGTGGCGGACCGGCGGCCGGGACCGGCGGAACGGGGACGAGCTCCGGGGCGCTCACGGCATCACGTACTTCCGCATCGAGCGCTTCGCGACCCAGCCCGCCAGCGAGAGCATCGCGGCGGAGAAGAGGAGCACCGTCCCGATCGCGAACAGCGTCGCGTTGCCGGGCGGCGAGCTCAGCATGTCGATGTTGTTGATGATCGTCGGAGCCAGCGGGCGCGACGGCTCGACGAGGAAGATCCAGCCGTCGAAAGGGTTAGGCGCGAAGCCGACCGAGCCGGAGACCATCGCCAGCATCACGGCCTCGCCGATCGCCCGCGCGGTCGCGAGGACGGTCCCGGCGACGATCGCCGGCCGAGCGGTTCGCACCGAGATCTTCCAGACCGTGCGCCAGCGGTTGATGCCGAGCCCGAGCGATCCCTCGAGCCAGCCGCGGCGCACCGAGCGCAGCCCGTCGCTGAAGATCGAGATCATCAGCGGGGCGATCATCACGGTGAGGATCACGACGCCGGTGAGCAGCCCGTAGCCGGTCAGGGAGATGACGTGGGAGACCGATTCCTTGCTGCTCTCGCTGATCAGGTTCTCGCCGACGAACGGCACGACGACGAGCACTCCGATCAGCCCGTAGACGACGGAGGGCACGCTCGCGAGCAGGCGGACGACCGGCTGCAGGATGTTCCGCATCCAGCCCGGCGAGAACTCGACGATGAAGACGGAGACGAAGAGGGCGGAGACGAACGCGAGGATCACCGCGATGCCCGTGATCAGCAGCGAGCTCCAGATCAGGGGCCAGGCGTGGAAGGTGTAGACGTAGCCCTTGCCGGTCTCGGCGGACTGGGAGATGGCCTGAAGCTGCTCGTCGGGGCTGCCCCCGGGGCCGAACCAGCTGAGGCCATTGGCGGCGAACGATGGCCAGCCGCGGATCAGCACGAAGACGAACATCGCGAGCAGCAGCACGACGATGGCCGTGACCAGCGCGCCGAGCATCCGCCCGACGCGCTGATCCGACCACCGGGGAGGGGTCTCGGCGCTGTACTCACCGAGACCCTCACCGCCGGGGAGGAGGGAGAGATCGGCCTCCCCGTATCGCATCGCTACTACTTCTTCCCCTTGTTGAACGCGGGGACCCCGCCGGCCTTGGCGATGATCTTCCCGGCCTTCGGATCGGTCCTCGCCCAGTCAGCGAACTGCTGCACCAAGCGGTTCGGGTTGTTCTGGGGGAGAACCAGCCAGATGAACCGGGACAGCGGGTAGTGCAGCGACTTGATGTTCGAAGGCGTGCACGGGATGCCGTTGACCTTGACCGAACGGAGCCCACTGCCCTGCCAGGCGAGACCGGCGTAGCCGATCGCGTTGGTGTCCTGCTTGACGGCGTTGACCACCAGGCCATCGGACGTCAGGGCGTTGACCTTCGAGGACGGCGGCTTGTTGTTCAGCACCGACTGGAGGAAGAAGTTGTACGTACCGCCGTTGGTGTCACGACCGACCGGGTCGATCGTCGACGACAGGTTCGTACCGGGGACTTCGCTCCAGCTGACCGTGTTGGCCAGGTAGATGTTCGCCAGGCTCGAGATCGAGATGTTGCTCAACGAGTTCTGGTCGTTGACGTCGATGCACAGCCCGTCGAGGTACATCTTGATGTAGATGGTCCCGGCGTCGCTGGGGAGCGGAGGCCGGGCCTGCCCGGCGAACATGCTCCGTCCCTGCTGGACGTCCTGGATGCCCGCGTTGCCGCCGTTCGCGGTGTAGATGAAGTGCACGTTCTTGTGCTTCTTCTCGTACGCCTTGAACAGCGCCTCGTAGACGGGCTGAGCCGCCACCGAGCCCGAACCGATCAGGTCCGTCGCGGAAGCTGACGCCGGCAGTGCCACCAGCGCCGTCGCTGCGGTCAGCACCGCGGCGATGATCTTCCTTCGCATTTCGTGTCCTTTCTGAATCTCGAAGGTCTCGGGTCGAGCCTTCGCACTCGCATCCCGACCTGATCGGTAAAGCCGATCTTCTTGACCAATTCGACCTAGTCGACTGGTTTAGTCGAGTATGCGAGCGCGAGAAGGTAGCACACGCAAACGGCGGCAAGGGGAGCGGCGACAGCGATGCGCGCCGGCCGCGCCCGCATCTCGGCTCGCAAGGCTCCCGTGCTGCGGATCGAGTCCGGATACCGGACCGGATACGCGTCGCGGGTGCGCTGCGAGGGCGCTTCGGCACGTTGGATGGCCGGCAGCCGCGACCAACTCGCAATCGCAGGTCCCACAGACATGCGATTGCGATTCCGTGCCGGGTGCGGGGCCATCGCCTCGCGTCTCACGATCGGCAGCGAAGGGAGGGTGGGAGCTGCCCGCGGTGGCCAGCCTCGCAGGGATCTCCCATGCTCCCCTCGCTGCCCATCGCCCCGGTGCCAGCCGTGGCGGATGGGTCTCGGACCTGTCACCCGGAAACGGACCTATTCCCTGCTCCCGGGTGACAGGTCGGCCGGGCGCTCCGACCCGCCGGACCTGTCACCGGGAAACGGAGCTGTTCCCCGCTTGTCGGTGACACGTCGCTCGCGGCAGGGAGGTGGCGCGGCGGGCGGACACTCCCACCGGCGCCCGGTGCGCCTCGACCACGCCTGACGTGGTTTCGGTGCCCAGCGTCTTGGGGTTCGGCGGCTAGCTGCTGGAGGAGCTGTCGTCGTCGGCGATCAGCTCGGCCACCGCTGGGGGCAGCTCCTGGTGCATGACGTCGTCGACGGTGGTCGTCTCGAGAACGGTCCGCATGCTCTCGCGCAGGGCGAGCCAGGCATCGGTGAGCCCCTCTGCCGGCCCGTCGTACTCCAGCGTCTCCGGGCGCTGGTCGCGGACCATGGTCAGCGGCCCCTCGATCACGCGCAGGACGTCGGCCAGGGGGATGTCCTCGGCCGGGCGCGCGAGGGAGTAGCCGCCGTCGGTTCCGCGGTGGCTCGTCACCAGGCCCGCGCGATGCAGCTCGCTGAGGATCTTCTCGAGGAAGCTCGAGGGGATGTGCTGGTGCTCTGCGATGTCCTCCCGGGTCACCGGGGGATCCTCCGCCGCCGCCAACTCAAGCACCGCCCTCATCGCGTAATCCGCTTTCGCTGAGATCCGCATCTCCCGGGGCATTGTGTCGGAAGGAACTTGTCGACAAGCTCGATCGGATCTATCGGCTTGGTCGACAAAGTCGGGTTGACGGCGGCGGTCGGGTCGCCCGCATCTGGGAGACTGGCGCGCGTGCAGGGACAGTCGGTGATCGTGACCGGGGCGGCGCAGGGCTGCGGGCAGGCCATCGCCGAGTACCTGGCGGCCCGCGGCGCGCTGCTGACGCTCTGCGACGTCAACGAGGAGGGCGGCGAGAGCGTCGCCAAGAGGATCGCCGACGCGGGCGGCACCGCTCAGTTCGTCCGCGCCGACGTCTCCGTGGAGGACGACGTCGCCGCGCTGGTGGAGGCCGCCGTCTCCGCGCACGGGCGGCTCGACGGCGCAGTCAACAACGCCGGCGTCGAGAAGATCGCCTACCTGCTCGAGGGTGAGCTCGCCGACTTCCGCGAGGTGCTCGCGACCAACCTCGAGGGCGTCTTCCTCTGCGTCAAGCACGAGGCGCTCGCGATGCGCGACAACGGCGACGCCGGCGGCTCCATCGTCAACATGAGCTCGGTCACCAGCGACCTCGGCGGCGCGATGCAGAGCACCTACTACGCGGCATCGAAGGGTGGCGTCGACGCGCTCACCAAGACCGCCGCCATCGAGCTCGCCGCCGCCGCCATCGCCGTCAACGCCGTCGCCTTCATCGGCGCCGACGTCCCCAATGGCATGTTCCAGCGCTACTTCGCGAGCTCCGACGTCCCGGTCGAGACGATCACCTCCCGGATCCCCGCAGGCCGCATGCTCCGCTCCGACGAGCTCGGCGCCGGCGTCGCCTACCTCCTCTCCCCCGACGCGCGCTTCCACACCGGCCAGGTCTTCACGCTGGACGGCGGCTTCACCTCGATGTAGGCCGCGGCGAGCGAGCGGCGCTGCGGCTCAGCGCTTCTTCTTGACGACCTTGAACTTGGCGACGGCGGGGGTCGGGTCGACCACGCCTGCCGCGCTCACCGCGCGCACCTCGAAGACGGTGCGTCCCTTCGGGGCTCGGACCTTCATCGGGGAGGCGCAGTCGGTGAAGGTCTCGCCGTTGAGCCTGCACTCGAAGGTCGCCCCGGGCATGTCGGAGCTGAACGCGAACTTGACCTTGCGCTTCTTCGTCTTCCGCTTCGGCTGCTTGGTGATGGTCGTGTCGGGAGCGGTGGTGTCGGCGAAGCTCGCGCTGACCGCGCGCGCCTGGTCCATCGTCACGCTGCAGCTGACCCCGCTGCCGCTGCAGGCGCCGCTCCAGCCGGCGAAGCCGGAGCCGCTCGCGGGCTCGGCGATGAGCAGCACGACGGTCCCATGGTCGAAGCCCGCTGAGCACGCGGAGCCGCAGTCGATCCCGGCGGGGAAGGAGGTGATCGCGCCGGAGCCGCTGCCGCCGGTGCTGACGCTCAGCGTCAGCTTCTGCAGCGCGAAGGTCGCGGTGACCGCCCGTGCCTGGTCCATCGTCACCGTGCAATCGGAGCCGGCGCCGGAGCACGCCCCGCTCCAGCCCGTGAAATCGGAGTTGGGCCCGGCCGCGGCTGTCAGGGTGACCGAGGTGCCGTGGTCGTAGTCGGCGGTGCAGGTCGCGCCGCAGTCGATCCCCGCCGGGGCGGAGGTGACAGAGCCGGCGCCGTTGCCGCCGAGCTCGACCGAGAGCTCGCGCTGCTGCAAGGAGAAGGTGGCGCTGACGCTCCGCGCCTGATCCATCGTCACCGTGCACTCCTCATCGCTGCCCGAGCAGGCTCCGCTCCATCCCGCGAAGTCGGAGTTTGCGCCCGCCGCGGCGGTGAGCGTCACCGAGGTCCCGTAGTCGTAGTCGGCCGCGCAGGTGGAGCCGCAGTCGATCCCGGCAGGCGAGGAGCTGACCGAGCCGGCGCCGTTGCCGCCGAGCCCAACGGAGAGCGTCCGCTTCTGCAGCGTGAAGGTGGCCGTGACCGACCGCACCTGCGACATCGCCACCGTGCAGGTCGCGCTCGTGCCGCTGCAGGCTCCACCCCAGGCGGTGAAGTCGGAGCCCACGCCCGGCGTCGCGGTGAGGGTGACCGAGGTGCCATGGTCGTAGTCGGCGGTGCAGGTCGTGCCGCAGTCGATGCCCGCCGGGGACGAGCTGACCGAGCCCGAGCCGTTTCCGCTCCGCGTGAGCGAGAGCGTTCGCTTCTGCAGCGGGAAGGCGGCGTCGACAGTGCGCGCCTGCGACATCGTCACCGTGCAGGTGCTGCCGCTACCGAAGCACGGGCCGCTCCAGCCGCCAAAGGTGGAGTTGGCCCCCGGGGTCGCCGTCAGCGTCACCTCGGCGCCGTAGGTGAAGTCGGCGGCGCAGGTGCTCCCGCAGTTGATCCCGGCGGGGCTGGAGGTGACCGTTCCGGTGCCGTTGGCCGAGCGGGTGACGCTCAGCGTCCGCTGCCCGATCGCGAAGCCTGCCTGCACGGTGCGGGCCTGGTCCATCGTGACGGTGCAGGTGGGCGAGGAGCCGGCGCTCTGGCAGGCTCCCGGTCCCCAGCCGGTGAAGCTCGAGCCGGTGGCGGCGTCGGCGGTCAGGGTGACCGAGGTGCCGTAGTCGAAGTCCGCGCTGCAGGTTGAGCCGCAGCTCAACCCGGCCGGACTGGACGTGATGGACCCGGACCCGCTGCCCGTCTTCGACGCCGAGAGCGTCCGCTTCTCGAGCGTGAAGTTCGCCGTCGCGTTGCGCGACTCCGACATGGTCAGGGTGCAGGTGCTCTGGGTCCCCGAGCACGCACCGCCCCATCCGGTGAAGTCGGAGCCGGTGTCCTCGGCGGCCGTCAGCGTGACGGTGGCGTTCGGGAGAAAGCGGCCGCTACACGTGGCGCCGCAGTTGACTCCGGCTGGGCTGGAGGTGACGGTTCCCGAGCCGTTGCCGGGCTTGCTGACCGTGAGGATCATGCGGGTGATCTCGAAGACCGCCTGCACGTTCTTCGCCGCGTCCATCCCGACGGTGCAGGTGATGTCCGTCCCGGTGCAGTCCCCCTCCCAGCGCACGAAGCTCCAGCCGGTGAACGGCGCCGCGGTGAGGGTCACGGAGGTCCCCTGCAGGTAGTCGTGAGAGCAGTCGGCGCCGTCGGGCCAGCCGCAGGAGATGCCCGACGGCGAGGAGGTGATGAGGCCGCGCCCGTCCGCCGGTCCGGGGAAGGTGCCGACCGTCGCGACCGTGAGAGTGCGCTCGGGGACGGTGATCGTGGCGGTGCCGTTGCCGGTGCGCACGCCGGTCTCGAAGGTCGTGCCGCTCGGGCCGTAGCCGGAGCCGCCACCGCCACCGCCGGGGCCTCCGCCTCCCCCAAACCAGCCGCCACCGCCACCGCCGGCCATGTTGACGCCGCCGTTGGTGCCGCCCTGGCCGAAGGAGCCCGCCCAGTCGGGATAGGTGCCCGATCCGCCGGCGGTCTGGGTGCCGCCGCCGCCGCCGAAGCCGCCGGAGGCGCCGGTGCCTGTGAGGCCGCCACCGGCTCCACCTTGGTCGATGTACTGGCCCTCGCCGCCACCGCCGCCGGCGACGAGCTTGCGATCGGTGAGGCTGGTCCCTCCGATCCGGATGTCGGTCGCGCCGCCGCCGCCGAAGCGAACGCCGTTGCCGCCACCGTTCCAGCCGGCACCGGGGTAGCCACCCGCGCCACCGACGTAGATCCGGACCGTGGAGCCCGGCGTCACGGGCAGGTCGGAGCGAGCGCGGCCTCCCTTGGCCGCCGGGGTGCCGTTGTTGGAGGTGCCACCAGAGGCGCCGTAGATGTCGAAGTTCGCGGAGGTGACCCCGGCCGGGACCGTCCAGGTCTGGACGCCGCCGGTGTAGTCGAAGGTCCAGGTCGCGGCCGAAGCCGAGGCCGGAGCGGCGAGCAGGCCGAGCAGCAGGAGCAGTCCCGTTGCCGCGGCGCCCCTTAGCCCTATGCGTCCCATCCTGCGTCCCATCCTCTTCGCGTTAGATCGGCTGTCGCGAGAGGCTTCTTGAACCCCGCCCCCGGTTCGCGTGCGGAAATCTACGCGGTGCCGGCTCCGGAAGCGCCGATTCGACCCACTGCGGAACCGGCATTCCCTCCGCCGTCGCCGGGCTACACTCGTTTCATGGGTGTGCGAGGGGGACTCGGGTTTCTGGGCTTCGTCGGCGCGCTGGTGCCCGTTCTGCTCAGCTCCGCCGACGCGCTCGCCACCGATCCCGAGCCGCGTGGCTCCGAGCCGAAGCTCGTCACCGCGCCGGCCCAGGTCACCTCACTCGGCTACTGCGAGGAGGACGGCGGCTTCTACCAGTCGGGTTCCTCCGGAGGCTTCCGCTGGACCGCCGTCAAGGGGGTCAGCGCCTACACGGTGGTCTTCAACGACGGCGCCTACGGCGGCGCCGAGCAGCGGATCGCGGTGGCCGCGGAGGAGGACGGGAGCTGGCCGGCGGACAACCCTCCCGAGGGCGTCAACCACCCGGAGTGGAATGCGCCGACGGGCACCCACCAGGTCGGATGGACCGGGGGCGCAGGGTTCGGGCCGGGCTCGTGCGAGGGCTACGAGCCTCCGGACTACAGCGAGCGGCTGACGAACGCGCACGTCGAGTACTACCTCGACGGTGAGTACGTGCTCGGCACGGTCAGGGGTCCCTGCGGAGACGGAGCCTGCCCGCCGCTCGGAGGAGTCGAGGTGACCGCCAAGGGCCCGGGCGGAGGCTCTGCCACGACCAGCGCGTCGGGCGCCTACTCGATCAAGGTCAAGAAGGGGACCTACAAGGTGACGCCCAAGAAGGGCGACCTCGAGTTCAGCCCCGAGACCAAGACCGTCAAGGTCGGGACCAACCGGTCCAAGACGGCGAACTTCACCGCCAAGTACCCCGAGCGCAAGTTCAAGGCGAAGGTGACGACGTTCGAGGAGACCGGGTCGCTGCGGCGCGTTCCCGGCGAGCCGGTGCGCGGAGCCCGGATCAGCATCACGGGCGCGAACGTGGACGCCGTGAAGTTCACGGACAAGGATGGGATCGCCACCTTCAAGCTGAGAACCGACGGCGGCTTCGACGTGACCGCGAGCGGCGGCAAGTCGAGGGGCTCCGACACGCCTCGCTACATCGGGATCACCGGCGCCGAGACCCTGACGGAGGCGCACCTGGCGGGGAGCCCCGGCGACACCGCCAAGTTCCAGCTTGCGCCGGTCTGCGAGAACCGGTTCGCGACCATCTACGGCGAACGGCAGCCCGCGGGCACAGAGGGCGATGACGTGATCTACGGCTGGGGCGCCAGCGGCAACGGCGGCGACGACCTGGTGTGCGGGCAGGGTGCTCTCGGGGGTGGCCTGGGGGACGATCGCTTGTCGCTGATGGGGTGCCGGAACCCGAAGCTGTCCGCGATCAGCGCCGACCGCACCGTCGCCGGGGACGAGGGTTCAGACCGGATCACCGGGACGAAGTGCGACGACCTGCTCTACGGCTACAACTCCGTTCCCCTCGAGGGAACGATCATCGAGGATCCCGGCAGGGACATCATCAACGCCGGCGGGGGTGACGACGCTGTCGCCGGTGGCGTCGGCAACGACGTCGTCAAGGGCGGCGACGGTGACGACTCGCTTTCCGGCGACAACATCAACACCGACGAAGGACCGGGCTGGTACGCGGGACGGACGGGAGCGTCGACCGGTCTCGGAGAGCTCCCCGACGACGATCGCCTACTCGGCGGCCCCGGCGACGACTACCTCGGCGGCGTCGACGGCGTCGACTTCCTCGACGGCGGCCCCGACAAGGACATCCTGATCGGCGGCTACGCCCCCGAGAGCGCGGTCGACACCTGCGTCAACGGGGAGGTCTTCGTCCACAAGGGCTTCCCGGACTCCGAGCCGAGCTGCGGGAACAAGGGCAAGTAAGCCCTCAGCAGCCCGCTGGCCCGTCACTCGGCGACCGTGCCGACGGGCGCGCGCGCCGTTGTCCTCGGCTTGCCGCCTGGCCTCCACCATGCCCTCTCACCCAGGAGGCTCATCACGGCAGGCAGCAGCACCATCCGGATGAGGATGGCGTCGATCAGGATCGCCGAGGCCAGTCCGACACCGACGAGCTTGAGGACCAGGTCGGTGCTCAGGGCGAACTCGCCGAAGACCGACACCATGATGAGCGCCGCGGCCGTGATGACCCTGGAGGTGCGGGCCAGGCCGATGATCGCTCCCTCCCGGGCGTCGCCCAGCCGGTCGCGCTCTTCCTTCATGCGGGATACGAGGAACACCTCGTAGTCCATCGCCAGGCCGAAGGTCACCGCGAACATCATCACGGGGATGAACGGTGGCACCGGGAGGTCCGAGTCGATGCCGATGAGCCGTCCGGCCCACCCTCCCTCGGCGACGTAGGCGACCACTCCGTACGCGGCCAGGATCGACAGGATCGTGAGGACGCCGGCCTTCAGCGCGATGATCGGCGCTCGGAAGGCTCGCCAGAGCAGAAGGATCGAGAGGAGGACGACCGCTCCGATGAACAGCGGCAGGCGGCTCTGCGTCACATCGGCTTGATCCACCGTCGTCGCCGTGTCGCCGCCGATCTTGACGTCGATTCCGCTGTCGGCCAGCACATCGCTCCGCAGCCTCTCGACGAGGGACTTCGTGGCCGGCGATGACGGTCCGTCGCTCGGGGTGATCGCAACGACCGCTGTATCTCGGCTCTCGTTGTACTGAGCGGGCGCCACGTCGACGACGTCCGGGTCCTCGGCGATCTGGGTCCGGATCGAGTCGAGCTCATCTCGATCGCCCACGGTCGGGGTGCTTGCAACCGCGAGCAGCGAGGCGTTGGCTCCCTCTCCGAAGCCCTCGGCGATCATGTCGTAGGCCTGGCGGGTCGTCGCTTCCTTCGGGTTGTTGCCTGCATCGGGAAAGCCGAAACGCATGCCGGTGAGTGGGCTCGCCAGGACGGCGAGGACAACCAGCGAAGGTGCGACCGCGACGTACGGACGACGGTCGATCCGTCGCGCCCACCGCGCGAAGGCGGTGTTGTCCGGGTCCTCGGGAAGCCGCCCGAGGCCGGGGATCTTCAGCGAATCGATTCGCCGCCCCAGCAGCCCGACGATCGCGGGAAGCAGGGTCGTGGTGACAGCCATCACAACCAACACCGTGAGGCTCGTGCTCAGCGCCACCCCGTACAGGTAGGGCAGACGCATGAGGAACAGGCCCATCAGGGCGATCACGACCGTGCCTCCCGCGACGAGAACGGAATGCCCGGCGGTCGTCATGGCCACGACGTTGGCTTCGCGCCGCGAACGGCCCTCCTGAACGGCCGTCCGGTATCGCGTGAGGATCAGCAGGGCATAGTCGATGCCCACGCCGAGGCCGATCATTATCGAGACGTCCGATGCCCAATCCGGCGTATCGATGATCGCGGCGAGGACTCCGCCGAGAATGAAGGCGATGCCGACGCCGAAGAAGGCGAGGACGAGTGGCACGCCCGCGGCCACCACAGCGCCGAACATGAAGAGCAGAACCATGGCCGCCACCACCAGTCCGACCATCTCCAGCTTGCTGCTCTCCTGCGTGTCCAGCTCCTCCACCGCACCGTTGACGGCGACTTCCAAGCCATCCTCATTGGCGTCCGCGACCAGCTCGCCGATCTTCGCGCCACTCGCTTCAGGCACCTCGCCCGATGATCGATTCAGCGGCAGACGGGCGATCGCCGTTTGGCCGTCATCTGAGACCTCAGCATCGGCGGTGGTCGTTCCAGGCAGGATGCCCGGCACGGCTCCGACCTTCTTCAAGAGCTGATCGACCTCTCCGGCGACAGCAGGTGAAGTCGCGCCGTCGGATGATCTCCAAACGACGTCAACCGATTCCCCCGACCGACCATCGAAGTTCTCTTCGAGGATCTGCGAGGCGGCCTTGGACTCGGAGCCGGGCGTGTTGTAGTCAGCGGTGTAGCTGCCTTCGAGCGCTGTTCCGAACACGAGCACCAACGCGAAGACCGCGACCCAGCCGGCGATCACCTTCTTCTTGTGCACGAACATCGTGTCGGCGAGGCGGGCGAGGCGGCCTTCGCAGCGATCGGAACCGTCTGGACGGGACGCTTGCATCGGTGTTGCTCCTTGGTCGTGGCATCGGAAATGCCGGGCTGTCTGCGGTGTCAGACGAACCTAAGGAGCGTTTGAGGCCGTGCCATCGGCCTGCCGCGGTAACTTCGCCTACCGCGTCGGCAGTACGCGGACGTCCGCTAGGGCCATTCGCCGGAGGGTGTGATCAGGCCGCCTTCGTAGGCCGCGATCACGAGCTGTGCCCGGTCATGAACGCCTAGCTTCATCATCACCCGATTGACGTGCGTCTTGACCGTCAACGGGCTGAGCACGAGCTGCTCGGCGATCTGGATGTTGCTGAGCCCGGAGCCGACGAGGGTGAGCATCTCCAGCTCTCGCGGCGTCAGATCCTCGAGCTGACGACGAAGCTCAGGGCTTGCTTCGTGGAGAACGGCGAACTTCTCCAAGAGGCTTCGGGTCACGCTTGGCGCAAGTAGCGCGTCACCCGCAGCGACGACTCGGATCGCGTCGAGCAGCTCGGAGGGTTCGACACCCTTGAGCAGGAAACCGCTGGCTCCCGCCCGCAGGGCACGCATCACGTAGTCGTCGTGCTCGAAGGTCGTCAGGATGATCACCCGCATGTCCGCTGCCTCGGGCCGGCCGAGCAGCCGTGATGTCGCCTCGAGCCCGTCGACGCCAGGCATCCTGATGTCCATCAGGACCACGTCAGGGCTGCGGGCCGTTGCGAGCCTCACGGCCTCCTCGCCGTCACCAGCTTCTCCGACCACCTCCATGTCGGATTCGCTCCCGATCAGGATCGAAAGACTCGATCGCAGGAGCTGCTGATCGTCGGCGAGCAGCACCCGGATGCTCATGATTCGCTCGCCTCGAGGGGTAGCAGGGCTCGTACCCGAAACCCGCCATCGACCAGGAGGCCGGTCTCCAGCGTTCCGTCCATCACGTTGACACGCTCGCGCATTCCGACCAGGCCCGATCCTGAGCCGGAATCGGAGGAGGTTGTGGGCGCGCCCGTTCCGTCGTCACTGACCTCGACTTCTACCTCCCGTTCTCGCACCGCGATGCGCACGCGGGCCTTCGAGCCACTGGCATGGCGCATCACATTGGCCAAGCACTCCTGAACGATTCGGTAGACAGCGACCTGGAGCGCCGGAGACAGCTCGTCAGACGAACCCTCCACCATGAGGTCCACCCGCAGGCCGGAGTTGCGAGTCAGGTCCACCAGCGTGGAAACGTCGTGAATCGTGGGCGTTGGATTCGTTGGACTCTCCCCAGAAGGTCTCCGCAGGCTCTTCAACGCGTACCTCAGATCGTGAAGGGCCTGAGCACTGACTTCCTTGATGCTGTCCAGTGCCCGGATGGCTTCGGCCGGATCATCGCGAGCGATGTGCGAGCCGACCGAAGCCCGGGTGCTGATCGCAGCGATGCCGTGAGCGACGATGTCGTGAACGTCCTGGGCTATCTGCACACGCTCTTCATCCAGTTGACGACGGGCTTCCAGCTCTCGCATCCGGGCGGCGCGATCAGCCCGGTCGCGGATCGCGGCCAAGTACGCGCGTTGGCTTCGCACCGCTTCTCCAATGGCAAGCACCAGCGCCAACTGCGCGAACCGGTCGAGCAACTCCCCAAGGAAGCCGTCGTCGCTCTCCAGCGGGAACGCGTAGACGAGCAATGCGAGATACGGCACCGTCAAGGCCCCTATCACCAGCGTCCGCTTTCTGGATCCCCAGGCAGCGGCGGTGTAGAGAGCGACCATGGCGGGGGCGACGAAGAAGGGAGACGGGCTCACGACGAGGAGATAGGCCGGGACCGCAACCGCGAGAACCACCAGAACCGCCACCGGTGCGCGACGACGCGCGGCAAGAGGCGCACAGAGCACCGCTCCGAAGAGGGCGCTTCCCAGGTCCTCGCCTTGTGCCAGCGTGGCCAGAGCGACGACGATGCCGAGCGCGATCGCCAGCAGCACGTCATTGGAAACGCGTCTGACCGGAGACCCGCTGCGGCTCAGCTGCTCGGAGTCACGTTTCAACTATCGCCTCCGGCACCGCCACGTGGACAGCGATCACGTCGAACCTCTCCCGTCCTGATTCGTCGCAATCTAGCGCCGTGATCGGCAACCGCCGTCCCCTGAGCGTCGCAGTTCGGCCTACTGCGTCCGCAGTATGCGATCACCGATGGCGCCGACCAGCACCGCTGCGAAGCGTCCCGTCAACCGCCTGGGACCTCTACTGGTCCGCGCTACCCGCGGCGCCTCCTGAGGACGTTCATGCCGTCGCGCCTGAGCGCGTCGAAGACCGCCCGCCTCGCCCCGTACTTGGGGTCGGGGTCCTTCCCGTCGGCAAGCCGGTGGAGCTGATGCTGGGTCCACCAGAGGTCGGCGGCGGAGTCGAGCTTCTTGACGCCGATCTGCTTCAGCTCGAACGACGAGCGTGTCCCGGCTGGATCGCTCAGAAGCGCCCCCGGGAGCTCCGGCTCGAGCGCGAGCGCCCGGGCGAGTCCGACCAGATCGGTGGCGCCGCCCACGATCGCATCGGTCATCGCGGCGCCTGAGCGAAACCCACCGGTGACCAGGAGCGGCGCGGCGGAGACCGACCGGACCTTCTCCGCGAAGTCGAGGAAGAACGCCTCGCGCTTGACGGTGCTGTCGGAGCGGCCGCCGCTGCTCATCGCCGGCGACTCGTAGTTGCCCCCGGAGATCTCGAGCAGGTCGATGCCTTCGCCGTCGAGCTCGGCTATCACCGCGAGGGACTCCTCCTCGCTGAAGCCGCCGCGCTGGAAGTCGGCGGAGTTGAGCTTGATCGAGAGAACCCGGTGCTCACCGATCGCCGCGCGCACGGCTCTCGTCACCTCGATCACGAACCGCCGGCGGCGCTCGGCGTCCCCGCCCCACTCGTCGTCGCGGAGGTTCGTCAGCGGTGAGAGGAACTGAGAGATCAGGTAGCCGTGCGCACCGTGGATCTGCACGCCGTCGAAGCCGGCCTTCACGGCGACCCTCGCGGTCTCGGCGAAGCGCTCGATGATCTCCCGGATCTCCGCGTCGGTGAGCGCGCGAGGCTTGGCGAAGGCCGGGCCGACATCGACCTGCACCGCGCTCGGGGCGACGGCGAGCTCGGAGAGACCGGCCAGCGTCTGACGGCCGGGGTGGTTGATCTGCATGAGCGCCGTGGCGCCCTGCGATTTCGCCGCCTCTGCCCAGCGGCCGAGTGCTTCGAGGTCCCGTTCGTCCTCGACGACCACGTTCAGCGGCTCGCCGATCGACCGCCGATCGACCATCACGTTGCCGGTGATGATCATGCCCACTCCGCCATTCGCCCAGCGGCCATAGAGCCGCTCGAGGCCCGCGGTCGGCGAGTTGGAGGTCGTCGCGAGCTGCTCGCTCATGGCCGCCTTGACGAGGCGGTTCTTGAGCGTGACCTCCCGGGTCAGCGGATAGGGCTTGCCGAGCGTCGTGACTTCGGCGCTGGTCGTCGTTTCGGTCGCGTTCATTGAGTTCATCCTTGGGTGGTCTCAGGCGCGACCGATCCGAGCTCGATCGCGCGATTGATCTGCTTCGGGCGGAAGGCGAGGCGCTCGAGGGCCGCCTGGGCGAGCCCGGGGACGAACGTCGTCGCCCGGTGGCCGCGTGGGACGGTGATCCGAGGGGATCGCCGTTCGATCCCCCTGACCATCTCGGCGACGACGTCCTCGAGTTGAGCTCGCTTGAAGACGCCCGTGAAGTCGTCGACCAACTCAACGGCCGCCGGGCTGCCCAGAGCATCGCCGATCATCCCCGTCTGGAAGATCACCGGGTGGGCGCTGCCGACGGTCACGCCCTGCGGCCGGAGCTCGAGCCGCGTCACATCGCAGAGCGCCGCGACGCCGGCCTTGCTCGCCGCGTAGCTCCCCAGAAGCGGCGGGTGGACGTAGGCGATCATGGACGACATCGCGAGCATGTGCCCGCGCCGCTTGGCGACATGCGGGGAGGCGGCCTTGAAGGTGCGCCAGACGCCGTTGAGGTTGACGTCGACGACCCTGCTCCAGTCCTCCTCGTCGGTCGCGTCGATCGTCGCGCTCGCTCCGAGCACTCCCGCCGCCGCGACGACCACGTCGATGCCGCCGAAGTGCGCGGCGGCCTCCGCCGTCACCCGCTCGAGATCGGCGAGGTCGCGGACATCGACGGCCCAACCTCGGGCCTGGGTTCCTCCACCGAGGCGTTCGGCTTCGGCGGCAGCAGCCTCCTGCCTGAGGTCGAGCACCGCGATCTTCGCTCCCTTGCTTCGCAGGGCGTTGCTGAGCGCAGTTCCCAGTCCGCCGCAGGCGCCGGTGATCAGGACCGTGCGGCCCGCGAGGTCGAGCTTCCTCATGACGCGACCGGGTCCTCGGAGTCGAGGAACTCCACTACCGCCGGGACGAACTCCTCGTGGTACTGGAAGATCCCGCCGTGGCCCGAGTTCGGGTAGATCACGAGCTTCGAGTTCGGGATTCGCTCGGCGAGGTCATGCGACTGCGAGGTCGCGACCATGAGGTCGTCCTCGCCGTTGGCGACGAAGGCCGGCTGGGTGATCTTCCCCAGGTTGTGGGGCGCGCCGAGCCCTGACTCGCGGATCGCGATCAGCTGGGCGATCTTGGCCTGCTGGGAGATCTTCTTGTCCCGCTCGCCCTTCCGCTCCTCAATCCTCGCCAGGTAGTCGGCCGCGGCGCGCTTTCCGACCTCATCGCGCGTGAAGAAGAGGAAGTTGCGCGGGTCGCTGCGGGTCAGCGCCGCCTTCGCGTAGGCGCCTCCGACGATCAGCGGCATCTTCGTCAGGCCGCCACCGCCTCGCACCCCTGTGCCGGTGAGGACCAGCCGACGGACCAGATCGGGATAGGCGAGCACGAGGTACTGCGCGACTCCACCGCCGAGCGAGAACCCGAAGAGATCGACCTGCTCGTGACCGAGGGCGCGAACGAAAGCCGCGCCGTCGTCAGCCATCTCGCCGATGGTGTGGGAACCTTCCCCCCGCTCGAACCGATACCACGGTTGTCGAAGGTGATCACGTGATGGTTGGCCGCGACGCCGTCGATCACTCTCGGGTCCCAGTCATCGAGGACCGCGGTCAGGTGGTGGAAGAAGACAACGGGAACTCCACCGCGAGGTCCAAGCTCGCGGTAGGCGAATGTCGTCCCACCGACGTCGACCTTGGAGGTCGTCGTCTCTTTCCAGGTCATGGCATCGGGCATCTCTCAGACCTCCTCGGTCTTGCCGAAGCTCCCGGCCTCGACCGCTCTCGTGGAGCGCGACCCTAGCAGGCTAAGTACAGAAAGTAAACTAAGCTATCGGGACGCTTGAAGAGCGAGAGCCGGGACCGGGCACGAGCTCGATCTCCTCCGCCGCTTCGACGGTGTGGCCCTCGGAGCAGGAAAGCGTGAGGCTGAGCTCGCCGCCACAGCCGGCATGACGGGTGATGACGGGCCGACCTTCGCAGCCCACCTCGTTTCGGTCGCCCCACTCGCGAAGAGCGAGGAGGACGTGCTTGAGGTCCATCCCCTTGTCTGTCAGGTGGTACTCCATCCTGGCCCGGCTCCCGGGCTCCCGATACTCCGAGCGGACGAGGATGCCCTCCTCGACGAGAAGACCGAGGCGCTGGGAGAGAAGGTTGCGAGGGCAACCGAGCGTGTCATGGAACTGCTCGAAGCGGGTCGCGCCGTAGAAGCTCTCGCGGATGATCAGGAGCGTCCACTTCTCGCCGACGATCCCGAGCGTGCGGGCGATGGAGCAGTTGGAGGAGTCGAAGTCACTGCGGTCCACGGCTTCAATCTACCAACGCTGGGTCCTGAATCAATACGCAGCTCGCTGATCAGGAAGTCGCCGCTCAGCTGACGGGAGCCGGATCAACGCCGCTCATCGCCACAGCGATGTCGACGAGCAGGTCTTCCTGGCCTCCGACGAGACCACGGCTGCCCGCCTCCGTCAGTAGAGCGGTCGGCGAGACCCCGTACTTGTCTCCGATTCGCCGTGCATGCGCCAGGAAGCTGGAGTAGACCCCGGCCCGGCCGAGAGTGATCGCATCCCGATCGATGGTCTGCGTCGTCGACATGATCGGATCGACGACGTCCTCGGCCGCATCGATGATCGCCGGCACGTCGATACCGGTGCGGATCCCGAGTCTCTCGCACACAGCCGCGATCGCCTCCGTCTGCGCGTTGCCGGCGCCGGCGCCGAGTGCCCGGAGGGAGCCGTCGACCTGGCTTGCTCCGGCGCGGATGGCGAAGATCGTGTTGGCAACTCCAACGCTCAGGTTGCGATGGGCGTGGAAGCCGACCTGCGCGTCGTCACCGAGCTCGGCGACGAGCGCGGCGACGCGATCGCTCACCTCATCGAGGACCAGGGCCCCGGCCGAGTCGACGACGTAGACGCACTGACAACCGGCGTCGGCCATGACGCGCGCCTGGGCGGCGAGCGCCTCAGGCTCGAGCGTGTGGGACATCATCAGGAAGCCGACGGTCTCGAGACCGAGCTCGCGCGCGAGGCCGAAATGCTCGGCTGAGATGTCGGCCTCGCTGGCGTGGGTCGCGACGCGGGCGATGCTGATCCCGATGTCATGGGCGGCGCGGAGATCCTCGGCCGTTCCGACGCCGGGGAGGATCAGGCTCGCGATCCTCGAGCTCGTCGCCGTCTCGCAGGCGACCGCGATCAGCTCGCGCTCGTCCACGAGGCTACGTCCGTAAGTCAGGGACGAGCCGCCCAGGCCGTCGCCGTGGGCGACCTCGATGACCGGGACCCTTGCGCCGTCGAGCGCCTCGACCACATCGCGGACGTTGTCCTTGGTGAACTGGTGGCCGACCGCATGAGAGCCGTCGCGGAGGCTCGTGTCGGTGACCCTGACGTCAAGAGCGCTCACGACGGCACCCCCACCACGCGCTCGGCGAGGCTCTCGCCCACGCGCGCGGCAGCCGAGGTCATGATGTCGAGGTTGCCGCTGAAGGGTTCGAGGAAGTCGCCGGCGCCCTCGACCTCGAGCAGGACGATCACGCGGTTGCGATCGAACTGCGGTGGAGCCTTCAGCCTGTAGCCGGGTACGTAGCTCGCCACTTCGGCTGCCATCTCGCCGATCGAGTCGATGATCGCGTCCTCGTCTGCGCCCTCGCCGACTTCGCAGATGACCGTGTCACGCATCAGCAACGGCGGCTCGGCCGGGTTGAGGACGATGATCGCCTTGCCGCGCTCCGCGCCGCCCACCTCCTCGATCGCGCGCGACGTCGTCTCGGTGAACTCGTCGATGTTGGCGCGCGTTCCCGGGCCCGCGGACTCGGAGGCGATCGAGGCCACGATCTCGGCGTAGTGCACAGGCGTCACGCGCGAGACGGCGTGGACCATCGGGACCGTCGCTTGGCCGCCGCAGGTGACCATGTTCACGTTCTCCGAGTCGAGGTGCTCGTCGAGGTTCACCGGCGGGACCACGAAGGGGCCGACTGCGGCAGGCGTCAGATCGATCGCCTGGATGCCGGCCTCGGCATAGCGAGGTGCGCTCACCTCATGTGCCTTCGCTGAGGTTGCCTCGAACACCAGGTCGGGGAGCGGGGACTGGGACAGCAGCCAGTCGACGCCATCCGCAGATGCCTCAAGCCCCAGGTCACGAGCGCGAGCCAAGCCAGCGGAGGTCGGATCGATCCCGATCATCCACTTCGGCTCGACCTTCTCCGAGCGCATCAGCTTGTAGAGCAGGTCAGTCCCGATGTTCCCGGAACCCACGATCGCAGCGGTGGCCTTCATCGGACGGTCACCTCCACGTCACCTGCTTCTCCGAAGTCGGCGCGGACGCAAGCGCCGGCTTCGAGCGGCACCGCCGCAGTGATCGATCCAGACATCACGACCTCGCCCGCCTCGAGCGTGACGCCGAAGGCTCCGAGCGCGTTCGCAAGCCAGGCCACCGCCGTCGCGGGATGCCCGAGGACGGCGTCTCCTGTGCCGCTCTGGACGACTTCGCCGTCGACGAGGAGATCCACGGAGACGACCGTCAGGTCAACCTCTCGGGGATCGATCCGACGCTCGCCCAAGACGATGCTCGCGCAGCTGGCGTTGTCGGCGATCGTGTCGATCAGCGTGATCTTCCAGTCGGCGATCCGGCTGTCGATCACCTCCATCGACGGAAGGACATAGTCGGTTGCGGAGAGCACGTCGTCGACGGTGACGTCGGTCCCGCTGAGGTCCTCCGCCAAGACGAAGGCGAGCTCCGGCTCGATCCGCGGGGCGATCAAAGCTGCGGTGTCGATCTCGTAGCCGCTCTGATGCGCGCGGTCGGAGTAGATATGACCGTAGTCGGGCTGGTCAACGCCGAGCATCTCCTGCATCGGCTTCGAAGTCAGGCCGATCTTGTGGCCAACGACCTCCGCGCCTGTGGACTTCCGCGACCCGACGTTGATCGCCTGGATCGCGTACGCGTCGGCGACCGTCAACGCAGGGCGGCCCTCTGACAGGGGCGCAATCGGCCGACCCGACAGCTCCGCGAGTGACAGCCGGTCAGCGATGCCGTGGAGGGTCGCCTCCGTCGCCGTGGTCTCGGTGCCCGTCAGAGCGTTCACGCGACACCTGCTTCAGCGGCCGCGGGAGCGGAGACGGCTTCATCCGATGGCGTGCACGGGGTCGTGGGGTCCATCGGACCCCCCGATCCCGGCAGGAAGTCGGGACCGACCCAGACCATCCCGGTTTCGATGTTCGTCTCGTCCCAGCGGACGGGCTCCCAGTCGGGATCGAAGACGTGCATCCCGCCGGCGAAGAGCTCGACGCGGTGGCCTGAGCCCGGGTCCTTGACGTAGAAGAAGAACGCCTGGCTGATCCCGTGCTTGCCGGGGGCGAGGTCGATCGTCACCCCGGCATCACGCATGATCTCGCCGGCCCTCAGGACGTCACTGCGGTCCTGGTGGATGTAGCTGATGTGGTGCAGTCGTCCGTCCTGCAGGGACGGCGGCGGGTCCATCGCGATCGCGATGTCGTGGATCTGGGATGTGACCGACATCCACGAGGCGATGACCGGACCGTCGGTCGGCTGGACGTACTCGCGGCGCAGGAACCCGAGCCGATCGGCGAGGAACGCCTCACCGGCGGCTACGTCGACGCAGGCGATGTTGATGTGGTCGAGATGCATCGGCGAGGACCCACGGAGGTACGCCTTGCCGCGCTGGTTCAGGAGTTGGGAGTCCTGTCGGCCCTTCTCCATCTCCCAGTAGACCTCCCAGGGATGTCCCTGGGGCGAGGTGAAGCGGATCGCATCGCCCTGGCCGAGCTCGGATCCCGCCGCCACGTCCTCGACATCGAGCCCATTCGACCTGAGGTCGGCCGCCAACGCATCGAGGTGCTCGGCGCTCGAGGCGCGGAGGGCGAAGTGATCGATGCCCGTAGGTCCTTCACGGAGCACGAGTGAGTGGTGGTCGATCTCGTTCCAGGCGCGCAGATAGACCCTGTCGCCCTCCTCCCCGACGACATCGAGTCCGATCAGGTCGCGGAAGAAGTGCAGGGAGCTGTCCATGTCGGGCGTCGTCAGCTGGACGTGGCCCAGCCTGCAGACGGGGGCGGTGCGGTTCATCGGCTCATGGCCTCCATTTGGTCGGTGACTCGAGAGGAAGGTGGATCGACGGTTCGGGGCTTGACGTAGCGATCGACCACCGCGGGCCGCCCGAACATGGGGCCGAGGCGCGCAGCGATCAGCCCGTCGCCGCTTGCATCGAGCCGATGGCTCTTGAGCAAGTCGACCTGGTCGAGCTGACCCGCAGCCATCCGCAGGAAATCGGCGAGACCGATCCGCACCGTCAAGTCCGGGTCATCGGCCTTGCCATGACGGGCCGCCGCGCGGACGCCATCCACGCGCACAGTCCAGCTCGACACCCGCCCGCTGCTGCGGCGAAGGTCGTACTGGAGCTCGCCGCTGAAGCCGTTGGCCACGCGCGGAACGAAGGCCCGCGCGAGCTCCTTGAAGATGCCGGCGAGGGCCAGAGGGTTGCCGAAGGCCCTTTCGAGCCCTCGATCGTCAAAGCGCTCTGCGGCGGCGGCGAGAGCGCGCTCGCCGACCGATGCCCTGACCGCCGCCACCGGGGCGCCGGCCCCGTGCAGCTCAGCCGGGGGTGGAGGGAGCTGCTCGCCTGCCTTGGCTGCCGCGAAGATGACCTTGTCGGGCCGCAGCACGACCGCGTCGACGTCACTGAGGAAGTCGTCCAGCAAAGTCTCTTCCGCGCGGACATCGCGGCCGATGACGACCACGTGGGCGCGACCGTCCCAGGCGCCGGCTTCGCGCGGAGTGCGCGAGATGATCGACCAGCCCCGTCCGAGGACGTCGTCGAGAAGAACGGGAGAGGTTGCGCCGTCCGGAGTGACCTTCGGCTGATGCACCTTGCGGCCGACGATCTTGTGACGCGCTCGGCTCCCGCGATCGACGAAGCCGGATGCGCAGCTTTGCTCCGGGAACCACTCGCCATCGCGGAGGTACCGGCCGAGGACCGGCATCCGCATCGACGTCGAGAAGATGAGATCGCGGATCGCCGCCAGCTCCCGGCGCTTCTCGGTGATGACGCGACCGAAGAACACGGCGCTGCTGGTGACCTTGCGGACGTGCGGCTTGCGTTCGGTCTCGTAGCTCTCGAGGATGGACGCCTCGGCCTCGCCTCGGACGACCGCCGCGATCTTCCAGCAGAGGTTGTGGGCATCGCGGACGCCCGAGCCCATGCCCTGGCCGATCCAAGGGGGCATGCAGTGGGCGGCGTCTCCGAGCAGGAAGACGTTGCCGCTGCGCCAGCGCTCCGCGAAGCGGACGTGGTGCACGTAGACGGCGCGCCTGAGGATCTCGACGTTCTCCCCGGTGATGTCGTAGCGCGAGAGGAGCTTCCAGAGGTAGGCCTCGCTCGAAACCTCGTCCTGATTCTCGCCGGGAAGGATCGGGAACTCCCAACGGTGATGTCCGAGCGGTGTCGGGCAGTCCACCGCGGGGCGCTCCGGGTAGCAGTGGAAGCGGAGGCGGTCCACCTCGGGCCATGGCTCTTTGACCTTGGTGTCGACGACCACCCACGGGTTCTCATACGTCTTGCCCTCGAACCCGACTCCGAGCTGAGTGCGGACCGGACTCGCGCCGCCGTCGCAGGCAAGGACATAACGGGCGCGGAGGGTCCTGATGCTCTCGTCACGGAGATCGGTGACGTCGACTTCAGCGCCCCACGGGTCGTGTCGGACTTGCCCGGCCTCGCGCTCGAGCAGGACCTCCACGTTGGAGTAACGCTCGACGCCGGCGCGGATGTTCCCCTCCAGTGCCGGCTGGTAGATGAACATCTGGGTGGGATGGCCGTTCCCACGCGGCTTCAGGGTGAAGGACATGAAGGATCGGCCATCCCCGTCGACGAAGTCGATCGGCCGGTCGCCGAGCATGTCCTCCTTGAGCCCCTCCGCCAGACCGGCGTGCTGCCAGCAGCGCAGGACCTCTTCGTCCGTCGAGATCGCGCGAGCCCGCGGATAGGGCGACGGATCTCGTTCAAGCACGATCACCTCGAGCCCCTCCGCGCCCAGGAAATTCGCCGCGGTCGCGCCGACCGGGCCGTAACCCACGACGATGACATCGGCGTCGCGGTGATCGGCGCTCATCGGTCCTCTCCCTCGCCGAGGAAGCTGATGACCCGCGCGTTGAACTCCTCAGCGCGTTCCCATTGGACCCAATGGCCCGTTTCGGGAACGGTGACGATGATGCAGTCCGGCATCCGCTCCGCGAGCATCTCGGCGCCTGAGGGCCGGTTGACCTTGTCCTCGGCACCCCAGAAGACCAGGGTCGGTGTTCCGAAACCGGCGAGTCGCCGATCCCGAGTGAAGTCCATCCGCCAAAGCGTGCGTAACGCGAAGAGGCCGGAAGGCCTGCGAAGCGGCGGGTTCGCGACCACCTCGGGATCGATGCTCGCCTCGTAACGCTGGTCGATGACGGAGTCGGGAACGCTGGAGCCGTCGAAGACGAGGTAGTCGCGGATGAAAGTCGCGAGCTTCTCCCGGGACGGCCCGGTGCCCCCGTAGTAGCCGAGCAGGGACCTGAGTCCATCGGTCGGCTTGCCGCGCGTAGTTCCGATGCCGCCCGGGCCCATCAGGACGAGACGATCGACGCGCTCAGGCGTGTCCAGCGCGAGGCGCAGGGCAGCGGCGCCGCCGTACGAGTTCCCCACGAAGTGGGCTCGCTTGACTCCAAGTTCGTCGAGCATCCCGCGGATCGCGTCGGCGAGGTAGCCGAACGGATCGGATCCATCGACTCCCTTCGTCGAACGTCCGTATCCGGGAAGGTCGGGAACGAGAACGCGGAAGTGCTCCGCGAGCGGTCCGATGTTCCGCGAGTAGTTCGAGACGCCGCTGGCGCCGGGACCGCCGCCGTGAAGCAGCACAAGCGGCTCGCCCTCCCCCGCCTCGGCGACGAAGAGGTCGATCCCGCTGACCTCGACGGTCGTTTCGCTCATCTGAAGGGCTGGCTGACTGGTGCTTGCTCCGTGCATGGGCCTCACCGTAGCACAACTTTTGGAATGTGCCATACAAAAGCATCGGTATGATTCCGGCCATGGCTGCATCGCCCGTAACTCCGAACCGCAGAGGCACGCGGTCTCGCGAGGTGGTCCTCGATGCAGCTGCTCGCCTGATGGCTCGGGACGGATTCGAGGCTGCGACGGTCGCGGCAATCGTCAAGGAGTCGGGCATCCCCGCCAGCTCCGTGTACCACTACTTCGGCTCCAAGGACGGCGTCTTGCTCGCAGTCATGGAGCGCGGCGCCGAGCGGTTCTTCGCCGAGCTCCCGGAACCGCGCGAGCGCGCCGGCACAGCCGAGGAGCACCTGAGCGCGATGGTCGCCGGCGTGGTTCACGTGCTCGATCGCCACCCAGACTTCCTGCGCCTGCTGATCGTCTTCGCAACCCAGCCTCCCGACGCGAGCGATGGCCAGGTCCGTGAGGTGGTCAACCGAGTCAGGGCCACGGCACTGGAGCGGATCACCGGTCAACTGGCGCTCGCATTCGGAGATGAGCCCGACGATCCTCACGTGCTTCAGCTCGCCCGGTTCACCCTGGCCAGCATCGATGGTGCCTTCGTCGCTCACCAGAGCGACCCCAAAGTCGGCCTCGACGAAGTGCTGGCGCCTTTCCCGCAGGCCGCCGGATCCATCCGGGCGGGCCTGCGGAAGTCTCGCTAGAGGGCCGGGCCGGGCTTACTTGCCCGGAATGATGTTCTTCAGGCGCTTGAGCTCGGAGCGGGCATTCAGCCGGTCGATCGCTCGCCGTTCGTCGTTGTCGAAGAACTCGCTCAACGTGGGCTGCGGGTCACCGGGAACGGGCTGATCCTCGTACAAGCGATAGGCGAAGGGCCAATCGCTGCCGAAGAGCATGCCGTCGACGCCCCCCATTTCTTTCACCGCAGCAAGCGACGGCTGGTCGGCGATGAGCGCCGTATCGAAGAAGCTGCGCTTCAGGACGCGCTTCGGGACCTCTGCCGTCAGGTTCTGAGCCGGCGCGGGGAGCCCGAGCAAAGCGCCGAACTGCGCCGCGTTGCCGGCCAGTGCCGTCAGCCGGAACCTCAGCATCGCGATCGTGCCACCGCCGTGAGCGAAGTGCCAGCGGATCTTCGGGTACCGCCGGAACATGTCGTTGAACAGCAGCGACATGATCGCCCGGGTGGTGTCGAACGGATACTCGGCGACGAAGTCGGGGATGCTGTAGCTCGGCTTGTCATCCGCCCCGACCGCGGTCGGGTGGACCATCACCCAAGCACCTCGAGCGTTGAGCTCGCCGAGCAGGTCGGCGTAGATCGGGTCGCCGAGGTACTTCCCCTTGGCGTTCGAGAGCAGGCCGACTCCGTCGAGCTCGAGCTCGTCGAGAGCGCGCACCGCCTCGACCCGTGCGGCCGCGGGATCCTGCAGCGGAAGTACGGCGAACGCACCGAAGCGGTCCGGCCGATCGCGGATCACTCCGGCCACGTGGTCATTGCAGTCGCGGGCCAGGGCGGCAGCGTTCGCGTCATCAAGAAACGCGACGCCCGGATCGGACACCGAGAGCATCTGCAGGGCGATGCCCTCGCTGTCCATGAACGCCATCGCGCTTTCGGGGCTCCATACGGAGCCGCGATCGGGATGCCGCCGATCGCGAAGATCCCAGCGCCATTCAGCGCAGCGATGTACTGCTGGGTCAGGTAGTGGCAGTGGAGGTCGACGCGCTGCTTCTCGCGGTACTTCGGCTCGCCTGCCAGCGCCTGTGGCGCGCCCATCAGAGCGGCTCCCGCCGCGAGGGCTCCAGCGCCCTGAAGAAGTTGCCGCCGGGAGGCCCCGGCCCAAACCTGCTCGTCATCCATTCCTTCTCCTTGTCCCCTGCCGCAGACGACCCGCGGCTCAGTTCGAGCAGTTTTGTAGCAGACATTCCAAGAGTTGTCCAGAGGGCGTCGGAGATCGCCGCGCGTACCGGCACGACCTCGAGGTCGGTGTTCTCGCCCAAGCCGTCCTGATGGACCTTCGTGCTCCCCTCACCGGCCCACCCGGCCGAAAGGCCGGGAATCCCTGCAAACGCTCAATGCCCCGAGCTGGATTCGAACCAGCGGCCTACTCCTTAGGAGGGAGTCGCTCTATCCGGCTGAGCTATCGGGGCGGGTGGCGGTCAGGTTACGGCGCGGGGCGCCCGGCGGACGGTGAGATCGACGTTTGAGCCCTTGGGCGGCCCAAATGTCGATCTCGGTGCACTGCCGAATGCGCGCCGGGGGACCTGTCACCGAGAAGCGGGGCATAGGTCCGTTTGCGGGTGACACGTCTCCGGCCCCTGGTCACTGCGGCGGTCAGCGCGGGCGACGCCCGGATCGGGCGCCGCTGGGGCCGCGCCTAGCCCGCGTTCGGCAGCTTGACCTTCGTGCCCTTCGGGGCCTGGGCGATCTGCTTGTCGGTGAACGCCAGCTCCGCCCACTTCTTCTTCGAGAACATCTTCGTCATGTTCGCGAAGTAGGGGGAGGTCGGATCGGTCGCCTGCGAGTAGGTGAGGATCCCCTCGGCGTTCGGCCCCTTGTCGGTCAGCTCGGTCGTCAGCACGATCGAGGAACCCTGGATGACCTCACCGTAGGGAGCGTTCGCCGACGTGCTTCCGTTCGACGAGTTGATGTTCTGGAAGCACTGGCCGCAACCGTGGATCGAGATCCGCTTGTTGCCGCGGGTAGCCACCTGGACACCGCGCAGCGAACTGTCGAGCGGGATGCCGTTGTCACGCAGCTCCTGCACCGCCCGGCCGAGCGCCTGCACGACGCTTGTGTTGGAGGTGTTGAGCTGGCTCGGTGTCGTCAGCGGGTTGTTCGGGTCGAACGCATCGGTGAACGCGCTGGCACCGGTCGGCGCGTAACGCGAGAACGCGACCCACAGCCATGCGCCCTTGCTGTCGAGGTTGCCGGTCCGGTCCCAGGCCTGGATGATCGGGCAGGCCTCGGTGACGTCCACGGTGCGCCCGTCGGGGATCGTGATCGACGGGTTCGCCTGGCACATCGACACCACCTGGGAGCCGAGCAGCTCACCCTGGTAGCTGCGGTCGTTCTCCCAGAGCTTTTGCAGCTTCGGCACGTTGAACTTGGTGCCGTTGTTGAGCGCGTCCTGGACCATCAGGTTGCCCTGGCGGGTCCGGAACGCCTGCTGGGTGCCCTCGAGGCCGATCAGCGGCGTGATCCCTGTGATCGGCGCGTTCGGGTTGGCGAGCCAGTAGGAGTCGTTGGAGTTCTCGACGTAGTCCTTGCGGGTGATGGTCGGCATCTGATCTGCCGGCAGCAGCCCGTCGGGCGTGCAGCTCGACTTCGAGCCGTCGAGCGTGATCACGCGCGCCGCCTGGTAGACGATCGTCGGCGTGCCGGCCGGCGTGCAGGTGTCGATCAGCGACTTCGGGACGTTCGAGTAGCGCCCGACGTCCGCGTACATCGCGTTGCCCTTGCTGTCGGTCGCGATCGTGTTGAAGAACGGCACCGCGCGGCCCTTCTTCTCGACCTTGAGCAGGTCCTTGACGGAATCCGCCTGGCCCATCTTCAGGTACTGGTCGACGACGTTGGTGTTGTCGAGGTTCGCGTCGGTGAGCACGTAGGCGGTGGAGTCGGTCCACAGGTAGCCCGCGTCGGGAACGTTCGCCACGAGCCCGAACTCGGTCCCGTAGTAGGTGTGCGGGGTGCCGTTGATGTCGACGGTCGTCCGCGTCATCGGGATCGTCTGCCCGTCGACGATGTAGCTGGTGGGATCGCCGGGAGCGAGCTGGAGCTGGCGAACGATGAAGCGGCGGCCCGTCGAGACGGTGTGGGTCCAGGCCATCTTGTCGTTGAAGCCGACGCCGATCAGCGGCAGACCACCGAGGGCGCCACCCATCACGTCGTACTTGCCGTCGACCTCGAGGTGAGCCATCCAGAAGCGGTCGATGCCGCGCCACGGGAAGTGCGGGTTCGCGAGCAGGACGCCGCCCTTCTTCTTGGTCGCGTCCTTGCCGAAGGCGAGGCCGTTGGAGCCGAGGTCCGACTCGCCGGCGAGATCGCCGACCTGCTCGCGCAGGGAGGGGATGTCGACATCGGCGTCGGCGGCATCGGTGCCGTCGGGAGCCCCGAGCTCCTCGCTGTCGGCGTTGCCGCCGCCGCTCGGCGGCTGCGCGTCGTAGAGGCCGGAGATGAAGCGCCCGCTGGAGGCGCCGATCTCGATCTGCAACCCGCGCAGGAGCAGGTCGTCGTAGCTGATCGGCTTGACCCAGGGCTGGCCCTTGCAGGTGGGGTCCTTGACCTTGTTCTTCTTCAGGTAGGCGTTGTAGCCCGCGACCCAGCCCTTGAAGAGGTCCTTGGCGTTCTTGCTGAAGCCCTTGTCGACCGCCTTGGTGAGCTTCGCCGCCTGCACCCACTTCCAGAAGCCGTCCGACTTCGGGTTCGGGTCGACGGTGCCGTTGGAGTAGTAGTAGGAGAAGCCGTCGGCGCCGAAGTACTTGGTGCGCTCACCGCGGACGGTCGTGATCGCGTCCGCGAACAGGCAGAGGTTGTCCTGCGCGTAGGAGTAGCCCTGGCCGTATCCGAGCGAGAGGAAGTTGCCCGCGTCGATGTGCGGGATCCCCGCCTTGTCGCGCGTCACCTCGACGTCGTACTTCGACTTCTTCGCGGAGGCGGCAACTGGCGCGACCAGCACCGCGGCTGCGAGCGCGATGAGCGCGAAGGTGAACGCGACGAGGGTGGACGGACGACGGCTGAAGGTGATGGCTCTCTCTCCCATAGCGGGGAAATCTAGCGAGCGTCAGCGCAGCGTGAGCCAGCTCTCGCAACCACCCCGGCCGGGGACTGTGCAGGGCTTCGTCCGCGCGATCGCCTGACCGGCGACCCCGCGCTTCTTGAAACGGATCCGCACCGTCTCGCTCTCCCCGCGCGCGACTTCGAAGCGCTCCTTGCCGAGCGCCTCGGGACGCTTCGCCTTCTTCCGGCGAACCGTCTTGGCGAAGGCGCGCATCACCTTGACCTTCCCCGCGCAGACCGCGGCCGGGCTCGCGGGCGGACAGCTCAGGGACAGCTTCAGCTTCTTCCGCGACCGCTTGCCGCTCCGCTCGAGCTCGACGAGGTCGGGCTCGGCGAAGATCGGTGTCGGGCCGACCTCGAGCGGAGCGAGACGGACGTGTGCCGGGGCACCGGCGGCAGCGGTCACGAGCGCGGTGCTGGCCTCGATCCCGAGCTCGTCGCCGATACGCGCCGGCCCCGGGTCCGCCCACGCGGCCGCGATCGGTCCCTGGGGGCGCTCGAAGCGGTAGCCCCAAGCGTCGCCGCCGACGTCGAGCCGCGTCGCCGACGTCGCGCCGGCCAGCTGGGAGCTGACGGTCCGAAACGACGAGCGCGCCAGGTGCGGCGTCGTCGCGTCCCAGTCGAAGAGGCCGACCGCGTTGTTGTCGCCGTTGCCGAGGTAGGAGCTGAAGACGGTGAAGGCGGACCCCTCACCGGCGGCGGTGATCAGCAGGCGCGCGGTCTCCGCCGCGAAGTCCTCCTCGTAGAAGGGGCGCTTGTCCTTGTAGCGATGCGCGACCTCCCACGTCTCCACCGGGACCGTGATCCCGTGCGAGCGCACGTACTCGTACATCTCGGGGAGCCCTCGCCATGGCCCGTAGTAGTGGAGCTGGAAGGCGTCGTAGTAGCTCTGATTGGCGACGGCTCCCGCGAAGAACGCCACGGCTCGCTTCACCCGCGAGTCGTTGACGTAGTTGGTGAGCGAGGCCATGTCGGTGACG
Organism: Solirubrobacterales bacterium; assembly: GCA_046330415.1. Lineage (GTDB taxonomy): Bacteria > Actinomycetota > Thermoleophilia > Solirubrobacterales > 70-9 > RHKX01. The sequence goes on from JAXLSW010000008.1 coordinate 127,407, forward strand.
GGCGCGCCGCCACCGAGCTCGTTGGCCTGAGTCTCCTGCGCGAGCGCGATCGCCTCCCCGTAGCGGCCCTGCTCGTAGAGGTCGGTGACCATGACCGCGGTCGTCGTCCCGCTCGCCATCGTGCCGTCGAGGATCTCGGCGTCGGGATCGCCGGCGCGAAGCGCGGCCGCCGAGCGGCGCAGCAGCTCGAAGTAGTCGTCGGCGGTCCCGTCGAAGTGCGCCTGGGAGGCGGCCTCGTTGTCGATCGCGTAACTGCGGACACGCCCGTCGAGGTAGTGGGCGAGCTGCGTGAGCAGGCTCAGGTACTCGTCGAGCTCGGCTCCCGCGGGCAGGAAGGAGTCTTGGTCGGGAGAGGTCGTCGGGCGGACGCGGACGCCGAGCGTGATCCCACAGGCGCGCCCCGGTTCGATCCGGCTGTCGATCGCGGCCGTGTTGAGGGTGCCGTCGTTGCGCTCGATCAGCCCGCGGCTCAGGAACACGGAGGCCGCCACCGAGCCGTCCTCGCGCAGCCGGTCGCAGAACGCAGGCGTCGTGATCGGGTCGATCTGCGCGCCGAGGAGGGCTCCGCCGGTGAGCTCGCGGCTCTCCGCTCCCGATGCGGGTGCGGCGGCGCCGAGCAGCGCGGCAATCGCGGCGGCGAGCACGACCCCTCTGACGATGCCTCCCATCACCCCTCCAACAACCGGCGCGCGGGAGAAGTTGCGCCTCGCGGTCCCCGGTTTCCCCGATTGCCGTTTGGACGTGCGTCTACTCTGGGCATGAGGGGCTTGCGGAGGAGTCCGCGTCTCTCGATGAGATCCCACGGCGTCCGTGCCGGGCGCCTCCGAACCGAGAAACCGAAGACAACGAGGCAGAGGGCAGAGGTAAACCGCAGATGGTCGAATCCGAGAGCCACGGGCATTTTCCCGTCCGCAGGAAGGACGCGGCGCCGGTGCGGCATCCGCAGAGCGAGGAGACACCCGAGGTCCCCGGCATCGAGCGGCTCTCCCATGAGCCCACGGTGGACGAGGTCGTCTCCTGGGTCGGCTGGAACGCAACCGACGAGAACGGCAAGGTCGTCGGCAAGGTCGAGGACGTCTACGCGGTCGAAGGCCACCCCGAGTGGCTCCTGATCAAGCACAAGCGCAGCCACCACTTCCTCGCCCCTCTCGACGAGGCGATCGGCGGCGGCGACCGGGTCTTCCTCCCTTACTCGGCGGAGGTGATCGAGACCGCGCCCGAGGTCGATCCCGGGGTCGAGGCCAACGAGTTCGTCGTCGCGGCCGCCCGCGACCACTACGTGGCCGCCAAGTCGAGCGACTGAGCCCGGCTCAGTCCTCGTCGGCTTCCTCGTCCCCGGCGTCGTCTTCTGCGTAGAGGCTCTCTGAGGCGATCTCGCGCAAGCGGCGGTCCCAGAGCTTGACGTCGAGGAAGATCTCGTCGCCGAACCCCGCGACCGCGTCGACCGCGATCAGCGTGAAGCGCCCCTCGTTGACGGCCGCCTGATCGACGACCTCGCCCTCGAGCTCGGCGGTCGCTGCGATCGCGCCGCGGACCAGGGGCGTGCCCCAGATCAGCGTCACCTCCCCGCCGCGGCCCCCGTCGGCGTGCCAGGTGCCGACCACGTCGTCGTTGAGGTCGATCTGCCAGTCGTCGTTGTCCTCCGCGGTGACGTCGGTGAAGTCGACCCAGGGAGTGAGCTGGCCCGGCTCGCCGTCCTCGGTGCGCAGGAACGAGACGTGGCCGAAGAACTCGGGAACCACCCCGTCGACCTCGCCGGAGCCGCGGCCGATCACCGGGACGTGAGTGCGCCCTCCCCATGTCCGGTCCGGGAACCAGCGCAGGCTCTCGGCGTCGACCTGGGTCCCCGCCTCGGAGGCGATGTCGCCGCATGCGCCGACGAAGGCCTCGACGAGGCGCTCCTCCCAGCGTCCGTAGGGGCGACCCTCCTGCGGGGAGTCGGAGATGAAGCGGGGGAAGGGGCGTGCGACGGGTGGCATGGCGGAGCAGGCTAGTGCAAGGGGTCAGACCCCTCTCAGAGGGCGGTGCGGAGTTGGGCGGCGGCGTCCTCGGGCGCGACCGTGTTCAGGTCCACGCCGGTGCCGAGCTCGATCCCGCCCTGGGTCGAGGCGCGTGGGGCGATGTCGATGTGCCAGCAGAACTCCTCGGTGCCGCGCGGGGCGGTGCGGATCCAGAGGTTGAGGCCGACCCCGGGGCCGACCACCTGCGCGAGCGCGCGCAGTCCGCGACCGAGGAGCTCGGCGCCGCGTTCGTCGTCCTCGAAACGGGGCACGGTCGATCGTGGGATCAGTCGCAGCTCGTAGGGCCAGCGCGACGCCCACGGGCAGACCAGCGCCGCCTCGCCGTCGATGGCGACGAGCCGGTCGCGACGCCGCACCTCCTCGACGAGCACGTCCTCGAGCAGGTGGGCGCCGGCGGTGCGCTGGTTGTAGGCGGCGAACCGCTCGCGCTCCCGTGCCACCTGCGCTGGGACGAACGGGAGCGCGAGGAGCTGCGCGTGGGTGTGCTCGAGCGTCGCCCCGGCGCGCGCGCCCTCGTTGACGATCAGGTGGACGAGCGACGCCTCCGCCGAGTGAGCGGCGATGCGCCCTCGCCACGCCGACATCGCGCCCGCCAGCTCGTCCGGCTCGAGCTCGGCGAGCGAGGCCGCATGGCGCGGCGAGTTGACGATCACCTCGTGGGCCCCGGTGGCCGGCACGGCGCTGAAGAGGTCGGACTCGGCCGTGCGGGCCGAGGCGAGCAGCGGGTCGGCGGCGCTGGTCAGGCCGGACTCCGAGACGCTCATCGCACCGGCATCGTGGTGTGGCGCCGCGCTCGTCAGGGCCGGATAGAGGTTGGGGACCGCGCGCTGCCGCCACCCCGGCGTATCGGGTTCGCCGCCATCGGGCCGGTTCGCCCACACCTCGGGAGGGGTCTCGCCCTCGTGGCCCTCGCAGAAGGGGCAGCCGCCTGCGTCATCGGCGCGGACGGCGATCCGCTGGGAGGCGAAGGCGTCGGGACGGCCCTGACGGCCGGGCGCGATCAGCGCCCGCAGCCCCGTGAGCTGGTCGATCCGGAGCTCGGGCGCGGGCGCGTCGCTCACGCGGGTGCGCTCAGGCTCCCGGCGCAGGCGGAGGCAGGGCGTCCGGACCGTCACCCAGCGGCGGCGGCTCGGCCGGCTCGTTGCCGGGACCTGGGTCCTTGCCGAGCGCCGGAGCGCCGGTGTCGGGATCGATCTCCGGCATGTCCGGCATGTCGGTGAGATCCGGCATCGGGCCGCGCGGCGGCTTCGGCCGCGCGCGGTCGCCCCCGTCCTCGTCGCCGCCGGTCCACTTGCTGAAGGCGTTCATCAGCTCGATCGGCAGCGGGAAGACGATCGTCGTGTTCTGGTTGACGCCCATCTGCAGCAGCGTCTGCAGGTAGCGGAGCTGCAGCGTCGCCGGGTTCTGGCTGATGATGTCGGCGGCGTCGGAGAGCTTCTGGGCGGCCTGGTACTCGCCCTCGGAGCCGATGATCTTGGCGCGCCGCTCGCGCTCGGCCTGCGCCTGCAGGGCGATCGCCCGCTGCATGTCCTGCGGCAGCTCGACGTCCTTGACCTCGACGGTCGAGACCTTGATCCCCCACGGTTCCGTCTGGTCGTCGATGATCGCCTGCAGCTCCTGGTTGAGCCGCTCGCGCTCGGTCAGGAGCGCGTCGAGCTCAGCCTTGCCGAGTACCGAGCGGAGCGTCGTCTGCGCGATCTGGGAGGTCGCGATCAGGTAGTTCTCCACCTCGGTGATCGCCTTGTTCGGCTCGATCACCCGGAAGTAGGCGACGGCGTTGACCCGGACCGTGACGTTGTCCTTGGTGATGACCTCCTGCGGCGGCACGTTCAGCGTCACCGTCCGCAGGTCCACCCGGACCATCTGGTCGACGATCGGAATCAGGAACCGCAGACCGGGGCCCTTGAGCGCGATGAGACGGCCGAGCCGGAAGACCACGCCCCGCTCGTACTCACGCAGGATCCGGATCGCCGAGGCCCAGATGAAGAGCGCCCCGAGGACGACGATGCCGACGACGATCAGTCCTGCCAAAGCTCAGCTCTCCTCGGGTTCGGTGTCAGGCTCCTCGACGGGTGTGACCGCGAGGGTCAGGCCGTCGATCGAGTCGACCCTGACTCTATACCCGGCCTCGATCGGGGCCTCGAGATCGGTGGGGTGCGCGCGCCACAGCGCCCCATCGACGAACACCTGCCCAACTGGATCGAGTGCGACCCGGACGTCACCGAGCGCTCCGATGAGGTCCTCCTCGCCGGTCGCGAAGGGCTGCTTGCCCGCGGCGTGCACGCGCTGTCCGGCGAAGGCGACGAACCCGCCGATCCCGAGGGCGATGACGATCACCAGCAACGGGCTGACCCCGCCCTCGTCACCGTCGGCGTCGTAGAGCAGGAGCCCACCGGCGACCAGCGCGCCGACGCCGAGGATCCCCAGCCATCCACCCGGCACATGCGCCTCGGCGATGAGGAGCACCGCGGCGAGCACGAGCAGGAGGATCCCGATCACGGTGACCGGCAGCTGCATCGAGCCGAAGATGCCGAGCAGCAGCGCGACCACCCCGATCGTGCCGGGGATGAAGCTACCCGGCGCGAAGATCTCCAGGGCGATGCCGGCGATCCCGATCAGCAGCAGCAGGAAGGCCACGTTCGGGTCGGTGATGATCTGCAGGAGGTCGTAGCGGAACGGCATGTCGCGCTCCTCGACCGTGTAACCGCTCGTGTCCAGCGTCTGCGCCTTTGGTCCCTTCACCTCGAAGCCGTCGAGATCCTCGAGCAGCGCGCTCTGGTCGGGGGAGACGAGGTCGATCAGCCCCGCGTCCAGCGCCTCCTGGGCGGTGACGTTGGTCGCCTCGCGGACCATCTCCTCGGCGAGCTCGGGGTTGCGATCGTGGCTGTCGGCGAGCGCCCGCACGAACGCCGAGGCGTCGTTGGTGACCTTGCGCCCCAGCGTGTCCTCGAGGTCCTCGCCGGTCGAGGAGATCGGGGAGGCCGAGCCGATGTTGGTCTCCGGAGCCATCGCCGCGACATCGGCCGCCTGGGTGACGAAGAGCCCGGCCGATGCTGCGCGCGCCCCGTTCGGCGAGACGTAGACGACGACCGGCATCGGCGCGGCGATGATGTCCTTGACGATCTCGCGCATCGAGGAGTCGAGACCACCCGGCGTGTCGAGGCGGACGATGACCAGGGGCGCGTCGTCGTCGGCGGCATCGTCGAGCGCGCTACCCATCCACGCCTCGGTCGCCGGGGAGATCTCGCCGTCGAGCTCGATCGAAGGGACCGTCTGCGACTCGGCGGGGGCACCGGCCGGAAGCAGGAGCAGGGTCGCTCCGAGGAGGGCGATCGCGGCGAAGAGGATCCTGCGGGCCACGGGTTGATTATCGGCTGGCCGCGGACGGGCGGCAAGCGGGACGCTCAGCACCGGCGCTCAGCCCGGCTCAGCGCTTCTTCTTCTTGACGACCTTCCACTTGTAGGTCGTCGCGCCCGAGACGTTGCCGACCGCGTCGGTGGCGGTGATCGCGAACCTGTGCCGCCCGAGGCTGACGCGCTTGCTGAAGGGTGATTCGCAGGGCTTGGCGGCCGCCTTGTCGAGCGCACAGGTGAAGGTCGCCGCCTCCGACGCCGAGAACGTGAACTTCGCCTTCCGCTTCGTCGTCTTCTTCTGCGGGCCCTTCTTCACCTTCGTCTTCGGCGCGGTGATATCGAGCGCCGGCGTGCCGGGACCGCCCGGGGTTATCTGGACCCCCCACTCGATCGCCTGCCTCATCGTCGTGTCGGCGACGCGCCCGTAGACGCCCCACTTCTCCGGCTGCGCGCAGCCGACCCCGAAGCTGGTGTCGCCGATCAGGCGATAGGTGCCGTCGCCGGCGGGCGCGACCAGCGGGCCGCCGCTGTCGCCCTGGCAGGTGTCCTTGCCGCCGAGCGGCGGGGTCCCGGCGCAGAGCATCGTCGCCGGGTCGAAGCCTGTGCCGTAGGAGAGCGTGTCTCCGCAGTCGGAGTCGGAGACCACCTGCAATGCGACCGATCGCAGACCGTCGGGGTAGCTGGCCGGAGGGGTCGAGTTCACATTCCCCCAGCCCGTCGCGTAGACGGTGGCGCCCGCGTTCCAGAGACTGCGCTCGGACGGCGCAGCGATCTGGATCGGCGCCGCCGGGCTGGGCGCCGGAGTCGCGAGTTCGACGATCGCAACGTCCCACACGTTCGAGTCCGGGTTGTAGAGCTGGGTGCCCGCCGCCGGCTGGGTGACCGACTGCGGCACCGCGGTACCGCCCTGGTCGACGAAGTAGACGACATCGCTCACAGGCGTCTCGCCGGCGCCGGTTGCGCCCGTCCCGAGGTTCGTCCGGCCGGTCAGCACCGAGAAGGAGGAGGGCTGCTGGAAGCTCATGACCGCCGGGGTGTCATCGAAGACGCAGTGCGCTGCGGTCAGGACGGTCGTCGGTGAGATCAGCGAACCGCCGCAGAACTGACGGTCATAGGCGCTCGTCACTCCGTCGACCGGCCGCTCGAGCGCGATCTGCCAGGGCCACTGCTCAATGGTCGTCGCCTCGCCGCCCACGATGTCGGCGCCTCCGGCTCCGTTCCCGTCGGCGGCCTGTGAAGCCGAGACGCTCCAGCCCCCCGAGATGGCGAGCGCTGCCAACGTCGCCAGCGCCCCGATCGTTCCCCGCTGCCTGAATCTCACGAGGGCGATCCTACGCCCCACGCCTAGCTCTCGCCAAGTGCGTACTTGTCGATGTCGGCGGCGAGGTCGTCCTCGCTGGTGTAGGGACCCTGGTGGGCGTAGACGAGCTCGCCCTCACTGTCGTAGTACAGGGTGTTGGGATAGCCGACCAGCGTCGTACCGGCCCAGTCGCCCAGGTCGCCCTTGTCTGGGGCCTCGATGCTCGGATACGGCAGTGGGTTGTCCTCGAGGAAGGTCTCCGCCGCCGCCTTCGAGTCCTCGGAGTCGACGCCGAGGAACGCCGCCTCGTCGAGATGCTTGGCCGCCTGCGACTGGAAGTAGGGGAACTCGTCGCGGCAGGGGATGCACCAGGAGGCCCAGTTGTTGACGACGACCGGGTGGCCCTCGACGCCGTCGATCGCCGCGTCGTAGGCGTCCTCGCCGCCATCGAGGATCGCGTCTCCGTCCGCGTAGAGGTCGGCGAGCGCCGGTGGCGCTTGGCGACCGCGGCCTCGTAGTCGGGCGCGGTCGCGGTGGAGTCGGAGGAGCCGCAGGCCGCGAGAACGAGCGCGCCGAAGGTGGTCGCGATGGCGAGCGCGGCCCGCGTTCTTCTATCGGTGCGTGTGGCTTGCATCTTCGACTCAGGCCCAGGGGCGACTGTAGCGACGCCCCGCTCCGGGCTCGGGGAGTAGAACTTCGGGTCCGAGCAGGCCATCAGGAAGGGGAACACGTTGTCGGCGCGATCGATCCGGAGGGCGCACGAGAAATCGGTGAGGAGGCGTCGCGCGCGGGCCGCCGCAGGCGTCGCCACGATCGCCCTGGGAGCGGCCGCCGCGCTGGCGCCGAGCGCCCAGGCGGGGAGCTTCACCGTCACCTCCCTCGCCGATGCGCCGGCGAACGCCTGCGACGCGAGCTGCACGCTGCGCGACGCGCTCGATGCGGGTACCGCCGACCCCACCCCCGACACGATCACCTTCGCCACCGGTCTCAGCGGCACCATCGAGCTCACCCAGGGCCAGCTCGAGGTCTACGACCAGACCAATCTGCAGGGACCGGGCGCAGGCGCCGTGACCGTCGACGGCAACGGCCTCGACAACGTCTTCTACGTCCGCACCGAGCCGCAGTCGGCGCGCATCGCCGGGCTCACCGTGACTGGTGGCAACGCCACCAACGGCGGCGGCATCTTCTTCGAGGACGTGAGCCCTCAGAACTCCACGTTGACGATCGACGACGTCACCTTCAGCGCCAACTCGGCGACCTACGGCGGCGCGATCAACGCCTCGATCGGCATCCTCACGGTGTCGAACTCGCGCTTCGTCAACAACTTCGCGAGCGATTCCGGCGGCGCGATCGCAGGGTCGCCGGAGAGCCTGACCGCCTCCGACAGCACGTTCGCGAACAACACGTGCGCCGACGACGGCGGCGCGATCAGGGTCGCGGGCTCCGTCAAGAACCTGCTGATCGAGGGCTCGACCTTCAGCGGCAACAAGGCCAAGGATGGCGGCGCGCTGCTGCTCTTCGGCCCCAGCGCCTCCGGGACGATCCGCAATTCGACGCTGACCGGGAACACCGCCACCGTCACCGGCGGCGCGATCACCGACACCAACGCCCGCGACATCACCACGCAGCTGCAGAACTCGACGGTCACCGGCAACACGGCAGCCACCGGTGGCGGCGTCTACCGCCGCGCCTACGACGACCCCGCCAGCCCCGGCGACGACAACCTGCTCGTCTCGAGCACGATCATCGCCGCGAACACGGCCACGACCGGGCCGGACATCGCCCAGCGGGCGACGAGCCCACCGGCCATCAACGGCAGCTTCATCGTCGGCAACTCCCTGATCGGGAATCCGAACGGAGGGCCGATCACGACCAGCGCCCCGAACCTGACCGGCGTCGACCCGCAGCTCGGCCCGCTCGCCGACAACGGCGGACCGACCCAGACGATGCTCCCGGCCACCGGCAGCCCGGTCATCAACGCGGGCACCGGCAACGCCCTCGCCACCGATCAGCGCGGCGCGCCCCGGACCTCCGGCGGCGGCACCGACATCGGCGCGGTCGAGCTCGGCGTCGTCGAGGGCGCGAAGGTGAGCGCCAAGAAGAAGCAGAAGCAGAAGGGCAAGAAGATCCAGATCAAGGTCAAGGCCGGCGCCGCCGAGGCGGTGAGCGTGACCGCCGGGGGCACGGTCTCGATCAAGGGGAAGGGGAAGAAGCTGATGCTGAAGGCCGCCAGCGGCAACGCCGGCGCCGGGGGCACGGTGACGCTGAAGCTGAAGCCCGCCTCGAAGGGAAGTGCCAAGAAGATCGCGAAGGCGCTCGGTACCGGCAAGAAGGTGCAGGCGAACCTCGACGTGACGATGACCGGCTCCTTCGGCGCCGCCTTCGAAACGCAGGCGAAGGTCAAGCTCAAGTAGTCGGGCTACGAGCCCGCTCGGCGCGGGCGCCCTCGTGCGCGCCCGCGATCTGCCGAACAACCGCCCGCTCCCCTGCTTTAATGGTGGAGCGGTTCGAAGGGACTTCCGACCGCGGGGACACGGTCGGTTCTCATCCCGACTTCCGATCCACCTCGTCCCGAGACCTCACTGCCCGTTTCAACTGACCCGGGCAGTCACCGCCTTCACATGGCTGACAGCACTGCACTTGCCGCATCCGCGGCCGCCGCGCCTACCGGCGCCGACATCGAGCGCGTTCAGAAGTTCACGCGAGAGCCGATCCTGCTCGAGGGCGAGTCCTATGAGGACCTCGCCGAGGGCGGCGCCCGCAAGCAGGCCTTCGACTCGGCACTCGCCGAGATCGAGGAGGGATTCGAGGAGCCCTCGCCGGAATGGCGCCGCACCTACTCGCTGCTGCTCGGCCTCGAGCGCGTCCTCGCCAACGATCCTCCTGAGCTCCGCGACGGCGCCCAGCTCAACGAGCACCAGGTCGACGCGCTCTCGGGCACGCTCGCCGCGATCATCGCCGAGACCGAGGAGCCCGGCTCGAACAAGGCCGGGCCTCCGAACGGGGGGAACGGCGGCAACGGGGGCAACGGCGCGACCGCGGTCGTCAGCGAGGACGAAGGCGAAGAAGCCCTCGCCGAGGACGAGGAGGAGCCCGTCGACTGGGAGGACGACGCGCTCGAGGACGACGAAGACGACGAGATCGTCACCGAAGCCCCTGATGATCCCGGCGCGAACCGCCGCTTCTGGTTCGAGCACGCGACCGGCGCCGGCAAGACCGTCGCCGCGGTCGGCTTCGTCGAGTCCTCTCGGACCGGCGGCATCCTCATCCTCACCCACCGCCGCAACCTCGTCGACCAGTTCATCAGCGAGATCTCGACGCGCGGCTACGCCGATCGCCTCTCCCCGCCGCTTCTGAAGGGCAAGGACCGCGCCGACGGTCCGGTCACCGTCGAGACCTACCAGTGGTTCGTCCGCAACGCCGGCAAGATCTCGAGCGCCTACTCGATCGTGATCTGCGACGAGGCGCACACCGCGCTCGGCGAGAAGACCAGCGCCTGCATCCGCAACTGGCAGGGGCCCGTCTTCATCGGCATGACCGCGACCGGCGCCCTGATCGCCCGCCACGTCGCCGACCTCTTCCCCACCCAGACCTCGCGCTTCGACCTCGCGCAGGCCGCCCGCCGCGGTGTGATCGCGCCGCTGCGCTGCATCCGGATCCCGCCGGGACCGGGGGTGCGCACCCTCGCCAACGTGCCGCTGCGGCGCGGCGAGGTCGACCAGGACTTCGACCAGGAGCAGCTCGCCGAGTTGCTCGACCAGGGCCCCTTCAACATCGCGATCGCCGACCTCTACCGCTCGCGCTTCAAGCGGGTGCCGGGGATCGTCTACACCGCCGGTGTCAAGCACGCGGTCAACGTCGCGGCGGCGATGCGCGAGTTCGGGATCAACGCCCGCGCGGTCTCCGGCGAGACGCCGAAGCGTGAGCTCGCCGAGACCCTCGCGGCCTTCGAGCGCGGCGAGGTAGACGTCCTCTGCAACGCGATGCTGCTCGCGGAGGGCTGGAACTCCCCGCGCGCGACGATCTGCATGCACCTCGCTCCGACCGCCTCCAAGCGGATCTACCAGCAGCGCGTCGGCCGCGTCACCCGCCGCAACCCGGGCAAGGAGGCGGGGCTCGTCATCGACCTCGTCCACCCCGCGACCCGCAACGACGAGAACATCGTGACCCTGCACTCGCTGCTCGACCGCGACGTCTACCGCGGCGGCGCCATCGTCGTCGGCCCGGTCCGCCGCGGCCGCGGGCGCCGCGTGCGGGTCGAGAAGCGGGTCGTTCCGGTCTCCGCCGATCCGGAGCGCCGCATGCAGGTGCTCGAACGGGAGATGTGGCGAACCGCCGTCGAGCGCCTCGACTACTCCGAGCAGCACGTATGGGCGGCGCTCGCCGGCGCTCGCGTGCAGCCGAACTCGTGGCGCAAGGCGAAGGCGATGCTCCAGCACGACCAGGCCAAGGAGCTGCGCCGCCGCTTCCTGCTCACCTGCATCCAGCGCAACCGCTCCACCCAGCTCAAGCTCAAGGCGCTCAGCGAGCTCGCCCTGACCAAGGACGCCGACGCCTTCGACGAGGCGATCGACATGGTCGGCACCTGGCAGCGCGACCAGCGCCGCGCCGGCGTCAAGGTGCTGCTGCAGGCGCTGGCCGAGAGCCGGATCGGCCGTCGCGACCAAGCGCAGGCGTGGGTCTGGCGCCTCGCCGAGTTCACCCGTGACTCCCACGAGGAGTACGCCGTAGCGCGCTGGCCCGAGACCAAGCGTCTGCTCGGGTTGTTCGTCAACTCCTCCGGCCGCGCCCACGGCAAGAACGCGCGCCGTCTCGTGCAGGCCGCGCGCGGCCAGGACCGCCGCCTCGCCGTGGCGCTGCTCGCCGCAGCGGTCGCCCACACCCCCGAGGCCGAGGAGGTGCTGCGCGGCGCCCGGATGCGGATGGCCCGCAAGCCCTCCGCCGTCGCCCGCGAGCTGCTTCGCAACCTTCCGAAGAGCGGCGGCAAGAAGCGCCGCCGCCGCTCGAAGCGCTCCCGCGAGGGGGAGAACGGGAACGGCAAGCCTGCGAAGAACGGCGCCGAGGCCGAGGCGATCGAGGAGACGGACGAGACGGAGGACATCGAGGAGACCGAGGAGACGATCGAGCCGATCGACGACCCGCTTCCCGGCGAGGACGAGGACGACGACGAGGACGACGGGGACGAGGGCACCGCGGCGATCGATCCCGACGACATCGAGCCGTCCTCCGCCCCCGTCTCGAAGTCGGACCACGGCAAGCCGGACGACCGCGCCGCCTAGCTCCGGCGGGCGAGCGAAGGACCCGTGGCCGGCGAGGACCCGATGCGGGACGCGGGCTGGGGGGCTCGACCCGAGCGCGAGGGCCTCAGCGAGCGTGATCCCGCTTTCGCCAAGCCCCGCCGGGGAGACGAACGGATCCCCCTCGGCGCGCTGATCCTGGCGATCCTCGGGCTGGCCGCGGGAACGGTGGGCGGGCTGCTGAGCTCACCGGGCGACGCTCGCTTCGACCTCAGCGTCGCCGGCGGCTTCGCCCGCAGCGGCTTCGCGGTCACGATCCTCGCCGGCATCTGGATCTCGTTCGGCAGCAGCCGCCGCGCCCCCGGGGCGCGCATGATCGGCATCGGCTTCGCGGCCATGGCGCTCCTGCTGCTGATCGCCTTCGCCTGAACTACCCCGCCGACTGCCGGCCGCGGCGGGCTTCCTCAGCCCAGCCTGAGGCTGACCTCGCCCGAACCGAGCGCGACGGTCCCGCCCTCCGCGGTGCGCACGAGGAGGTTGCCGCGCTCGTCGATTCCTTCGGCGACCCCGATGCGCCCGCCCTCATCGGGTCCGCCGTCCCAGCCGATCTCGCGGCCGGCGAGGGCGTCGCGGGCCCGAAACTCGGTGAGCACCCGCTCGGGACCCGCGGCGACCCACTCGCCCAGGGCCGCGTCCAGGGCTGAGCGCATGCTCGCCGGCGTGACCCCGCCTCCCAGCGAGGTCGCGGGCCAACGGAGGTCGGCCGGAAACTGCTGCGGTTCGATCGAGAGGTTCACCCCGACGCCGATCACCGCCCACTCGGGCGGGCGGGCTTCGATCAGGATCCCGCTGAGCTTTCGCTCCCCCAGCCAGACGTCGTTCGGCCACTTGACCCGGCACTCGACGTCCACCAGCGACTCACAGGCCTCGCAGACGGCGAGCGGCACCGCGAGCGGCAGCAGCAGGTGCGAGAGATCGAGCGGCCGCAGGATCGCCGAGTAGAGAAGCGCCGCGCCCGCGGGCGCGCCCCAGACGCGGTCCCCGCGCCCGCGACCGGCCGACTGCTCGGAGGCGGTGACGACCGTCCCCGACGGCGCACCCTCGGCCGCCAGCTCCTTGGCGATCGCGTTGGTCGAGCCGGTGAGGTCGTGGTGATGATGGGGGTCGCCGAAGCGCGTGGCCATGGGACGAACCTACCCCGCACCGCGCTCATCGGCGATGATCGGCCGCCAACCCGAGACCGAGATCAAGGAGCCCACCAAGCCGATGTGGCCAGTCATCATCACCGTCGTCATCATCATCCCGCTGCTCGTCATCGCGTGGATGAAGGTGAGAAGCCGCTAGCCGTGAGCTCGCCCTCGGGACAGGCGGCGATCGCCGTCTCGGGGATCGCCGTCACCCGCGGCGACGAGCAGGTCCTGCACGGCGTCTCCTTCGAGGCGGCGGCGGGAACGGTCACCGGCCTGCTCGGACCGAGCGGCTGTGGCAAGTCGACCCTGATGCGGGCGGTCGTCGGCGTCCAGGAGAAGGTCGACGGGACGATCGAGGTTCTCGGCGAGCCGGCCGGTTCGCCGTCGCTGCGATCGCGGGTCGGATACGTCACCCAGGCCCCGTCGGTCTACGCCGACCTCAGCGTCGCCGAGAACATGCGCTACTTCGCGACGATCGCGCGGGCCGGATCCGACCGCATCGACGAGGTCGTCGCGACCGTCGGGCTCGAGGGCTTCGAGCACCGGATCACCGGCTCGCTCTCGGGGGGTCAGCGCTCACGGGTATCGCTCGCCTCGGCGCTCCTCGGCGATCCGGACGTCCTCGTCCTCGACGAGCCGACGGTGGGCCTCGACCCGGTCATCCGCGCCGAGCTCTGGCACACGTTCCACGCCCTCGCCGACGAGGGTACGACCCTGCTCGTGTCCAGCCACGTGATGGACGAGGCAGGGGAATGCGACCGCCTGCTGCTGATGCGCGAGGGCCGGATGCTGCGGGACACCACGCCCGCCGGCTTGCGAGAGGAGACGGGGAAGCACGACCTCCAGGAGGCCTTCCTCGCGGTGATCGAGGCGGAGGGAAGTTGACCCCCACAGCCACCCTCGCGACCGCCCGCCGGGTTCTCTGGCAGATCCGCCGCGACCCGCGCACGATCGCGCTCCTGCTCGTCGTGCCGGCGGCGCTGCTGACCCTCCTCTACTTCGTCTTCGACGGCCAGGAGCAGGCCTTCCAGCAGATCGGTGCGCCCCTCTGCGGGCTCTTCCCCTTCATCATCATGTTCCTGATCACGTCGATCGCGATGCTCCGCGAACGGACTACCGGGACCCTCGAACGGCTGATGACGCTGCCGCTCGGCAAGGCCGACATCCTGTTCGGCTACGGGATCGCCTTCGGACTGCTGGCGGCGCTGCAGGCGGTCGTCGTCTGCGGGGTCGGCTTCGTCGCCCTCGGTCTCGACGCCCACCACGGCGCCTGGCTGGTCGCGCTGCTCGCGATCGCGAACGCGGTGCTCGGGATGGCGTTGGGGCTGCTCGCCAGCGCCTTCGCGCAGACCGAGTTCCAGGCGGTCCAGTTCATGCCCGCCTTCATCCTTCCCCAGCTGCTTCTGTGTGGTCTGTTCGTCCCCCGCGACGACATGGCGAGCCTGCTCGACACGCTCTCCTACCTGATGCCGCTCACCTACGCCTACGACGCGCTCGCCCGCGTCACCAGCCCCGAGCCGCTGGGAAGCGACTTCACGATCGACGTCGTCGTCGTGGTCGGGATCACCGTGGCTGCGCTCGCGCTCGGGGCCGTCACGCTGCGCCGACGGACTCCCTGACCCGATCCGGCCGAGCGCTCAGGGCGCCGGTTCGAGCTCGACGACGTCGCCGACGCGAACGTCGAGGACCTCGCTGGCGTCGCCGCGGTTGACGGCCAGCGCGATGCTTCCGGAGGAGTCCTCGTAGAGCAGGAAGGCGCCGTCGGCCACGTCGTCGAAGGTCCTGGCGCGAGCGGCCGTGCGGCGGCGACTGCGGGAGCCGACCGAGACTCGCTGAGCCCCGGCGAGCGGGTGGCCGGAGATGTGCTCGGCGGTCAGGTCAAGCGAGACGTTCCCGAAGCCATCGATGCGGGTTGCATGAGCGAAGGCGCGGTTCTGCTGGATCTCCGGGAGCGAGAGCGGGGTGCGCTCCAGCGAGCCGGGGTCGATCGGCGTGCCGGCGTCGCTGAGGCTCGCGCCGAGCGCGAGGTGGGCGGCGACCGGCGCGAACAGGTCACGGCCGTGGAAGGTCGCCGATGCGCGCTCGAGCCCGAATGGCGAGGCGCTGATGTCGACGACCTCGGCGGGGCCGCCGAGCGCGTCGAGGGCCGGTGGCAGCAGCCCGTTGTCGGGCGCGACGAAGAGGTGCCCGCTCTCGGCCGGGCGCACCGCGAGCGCGCGCCGGTGGCCGCCGACGCCGGGATCAACGACCGCGAGATGAACGGCCTCGGGCGAGTAGGGGACGGTCTCCGCCAGCACCGCGCCCGCCTCGCGGACGTCGTGGCGGGGGATGCCGTGGGTGATGTCGATGACCCGGACGTCGGGGGCGATGCGCGCGATGACGGCGCGGCAGACGCCCGCGAAGTCGTCGGCGACCCCGTAGTCGGTCAGGAACGTGATCGGCAGGCCTCGGTCGCGCATCTGGCGCGATCGACTGTAGAGGCTCGGGATCGGCCCCGGACGGCGCGCAGCTGACTCCACCCGTCGTCGCGGGCTAGGAGGCCGCGTCGGCGAGCAGCGCCTCGAGCAGCCCGTCGGGGTCGTGGCGGGAGGCCTCGATGTCGGCGGGATGGCCGAGCTCGCTCAGCGTCGCGCTCGTCACCGGTCCGATCGAGACGAGGCGTGCCGAGGACGGCCACTCGCCGCCGACCGTCTCGTCGAAGTAGCGGACGGTCGAGGAGGACGTGAAGGTGACGTAATCGGCCTCCCGCGCCCGGGCGACCGCCGCCTCGTCTGAGTCGCCCCGCACGGTCTCATAGAGCGCCACGACATCCACATGCGCGCCGCGCTCCACAAGCGCCTCCGGGAGCACGTCGCGGGCCTCGGCAGCGCGGGCGATCAGCACTGGGCGCCCCTCGACGTCCACCTCCCGCAGCGACTCGACCAACGACTCCGCGATCGAGCGGGGGGGCACGATGTCGGCGATGACGCCGCGGGCACGCAGCGCCCGGGACGTGCCCGGGCCGATCGCGGCAACCGTTGCGTTGGCGAGCGCCCGCGCGTCGAAGCCCCGCTCCGACATCGCCTCGAACAGGAGGTCGACACCGTTGGGGCTCGTCAGGCAGACCAGCGCATAGGTGTGCAGCCCCTCGACCATCGCGGCGACCTCGGGCGTGTCGATCCGTGGCTCGATCCGGATCGCGGGCAGCTCGACGACCTCGGCGCCGAGCCCGCGCAGGGTCGACGCAAGCCCGCTCGCCTGCGCGCGGGCGCGGGTGACGACGACGCGGCGGTCGTGCAGCGGCCGGCGCTCGAGCCAGCCGATGGCCTCCCGGCGAGCCGCGACCGGGCCGAAGAGCAGGATCGCGGGCGCGCCGATGCCGGCCTCGGCGACGGCTTCGGGCAGCGTCGCGGTCGTCGCGACCACCGTGCGCTGGCCGGAATGCGTGCCGCGCTCGATCGCGGCCGCGGGGTCGCCGGCGGGGCGTCCCGCGGCGATCAGCCGCTCGCTGATCCGCGGCAGGTTCTTGACCCCCATGTAGAGGACGAGCGTGCCGGGGAATGCCGCGAGAGCCGGCCAGTCGATCGCCGACTCCTCCTTGTCGGGGTCCTCGTGGCCGGTGACGAAGGCGACGGCGCTTGCGTCCTCGCGGTGCGTGACCGGGATGCCCGCGTAGGCGGGGGCGGCGATCCCGGCGGTCACGCCGGGCACCACCTCGAACTCGACCCCGGCCTCGCGCAGCGTTTCCGCCTCCTCGCCGCCACGGCCGAAGACGAACGGGTCGCCGCCCTTCAGCCGCACCACGGAGCGGCCCTCGCGCGCGATCCGCACCAGTTCGGCCTCGGTGTCGGCCTGCTCCATCGCGACCTTCCCCGGCGCCTTGCCGACGTAGATCAGCTCGGCATCGGGACGGGCCCCGGCCAGCGCACCGGCGGGGATGAGGCGGTCGTGGAGGATCGCGTCGGCGGTTGCGATCAGCTCCAAGGACCGCGCGGTCATCAACCCGGGATCGCCCGGGCCGGCGCCGACGAGGTAGACGACACCGGCGCGGGCGCCGCCTCCGGACTCTGTCTGAGGCGCGTCGGTTGACCGGGACCGGGACGGGCTCACGCGCTCCACTCCTCGGCGCGGGCGAGCAGGTCGAGCGCGCCCGCCTCCGCCATCGAGTCGACCAGCGCCTCCGCCAGCGCGACCGGTTGCTCGGGGTCGCCGATGACCGAGTCGAGGACGTGGCTCGTGCCGTCGGGCAGGCCCGCGTACCCGCTCACCCGCAGGCCACCGCCGTCGGCGAAACGGGCGCAGATCCCGACCGGCGTGTGGCAGCTCGCCTCGAGGCCGCGGACGGCGGCGCGCTCGGCGGTGAGCTCGATCAGCGACGGCCCGTCGGTGAGCGCGATCGCGGGCGCGATGTGCTCGACACCCTCGATCCTGCCCTCGAGCGCAAGGGCGCCCTGTCCGGGCGCCGGCGTCAGCTCCTGGAGGGAGAAACGGAACGAGATCTCCTCGGAGCGACCGATCCGCTCGAGCCCCGCGGCCGCGAGGACGATCCCGTCGACCTCGCCTCCGGCGAGCTTTCGCAACCTCGTGTCGACGTTGCCGCGCAGCTCCACGATCTCGAGATCGGGCCGGAGCGCGAGGAGCTGCGAGCGGCGGCGCAGGCTCGCGGTGCCGACGCGAGCGCCTTCAGGAACCTCGGCAATCGACCCGCCGGGGCCGATCCAGGCGTCGGCCGGATCGAGGCGGGTGGGCACCCCGAGGATCGCGAGCCCGTCGGGCAGCTCGCCGGGAACGTCCTTGGCGCTGTGCACGGCGAGGTCGATCTCCCCGTCGAGCAGCGCCCGCTCGATCTCGCGGACGAACCGCGACTTGTCGTCGCCGTCCGCCGGTGCGGGCACACCGCCGCGCTCGTCGCCCGCCGTCCGGATCGGGACCAGCTCGGCCTCGACCGCGAGCGCGTCGGCGACCGCGTTCGCCTGGGCAAGCGCGAGCGCGCTGCCGCGGGTGCCGATCCGCAGCGGACCGGCCGGTTCGGGCCCGTCGGGACCGCCGGGGCTCAGTCCCGGCGCCCCTCGGCCTCGCGCCGGGGCAGCGGGGTGACCCGGGCGCCCGCCCCCTCGGGCTCGGTGGCCGCGTCGAGGGCGAAGAGATCACGGAGGACCGCCACCTGCCGATAGGCGTCGGGCCGATCGGCACCGCGCTTGAGGCGCAGCGTCGGCTCGTGGAGGATCCTGCTCGCGATCGCGCGGGCCATCGCCTCGACCCGGTCCCGGTCCGCGTCGTCGAGCGCGGAGAACCGGTCCTCGTTCTCGGCGAGCACGCGGCGGACGATCTCGTCCGCGCTGGTCCGCAGCGCGGCGATCGTCGGCAGCACCTCCAGCGATCCGAGCCAGTCCTCGAAGCGCAGCACCTCGGCGCTGACGATCCGCTCCGCCCCTCGCGCCTCGGCCTCGCGCCCGCCCGCGTTGCGGTCGGCGATCGTCTGCACGTCGTCGACGTCGCGGACGACGACGCCCGTGACCTCGCGGCAGGCCGGGTCGACGTCCCGCGGCACCGCGAGGTCGACGAGCAGCAGCGGCCGCCCCTCGCGAGAGGCAGCGACCAGCTCCAGCTCGTCGCGCTCGACGATGTGGTGCGGCGAGTTGGTCGAGGAGACGACGATGTCGGCGCTCTGCAGCTGCGCGGGCAGGTCGTCGAAGCGCACCGCCTCACCGCCGAAGCGCTGGGCGAGGCCGATCGCCCGGTCGTAGCGACGGTTGGCGACGAAGACCGCGGCGACCCCGCGGGCGGCGAGCGCGCGAGCGGTCAGCTCCGCGGTCTCGCCGGCGCCGATCAGGAGCACCCGTCGCTCGGCGAGGTCGCCGAACGTCCGCGTGGCGAGCTCGACGGCGGCGGACGGGACGCTGATCCCACCCTCGCCGATCCGGGTCTCCCCGCGGACCCGCTTGCCGGCGGTGAGCGCGCCGCGGAAGAGGCGGTTGAGGATCGGGCCGGTGGCGCCCTCGACGAGCGCGAGCTCGTAGGCGCGCTTGACCTGGCCCTGGATCTCGGCCTCCCCGAGGATCATCGAGTCGAGCCCCGCGGCGACCTTGAAGAGATGGCGGGCGGCCTCGGCCCCGCCGAACGAGTAAAGGCTCTCGATGAGCTCGGTCGGGCGGATCCCGGCCTGGCGCGAGAGCGCTCCCAGCGCGGAGCTCTCGGCCGCGACGGGATCGCCGACCACGAGGTAGAGCTCGGTCCGGTTGCAGGTGGAGATCGCGGCGGCCTCGCTGACCTCCTCGGCTCCAAGCAGGTCGCTGAGCACGCCGGCGGCGCGACCCTCGGTGAGGGCGAGCCGCTCGCGCAGCTCCAGCGGAGCGGTCTTGTGGGAGATCCCGAGCGCGAGCAGGTCGCTCACGGGACGGGCTCCTCCACCCGCTTCGGCTGCTCGGGCCGGTCTCGCTCCTCCCCCGGCGCCGCGGGATCGCGGCGTTCTGCGATCTCGGCGATCTCGTCGAGCTCGCGGGAGATCCGGCCGAGCTTGGCGGCCATGATCCCGATGTAGACGACGAGCAGCACGACGAAGACGACGTAGGCGGCGGCCACGTACTTGCCCGCTTCGTCGAGCGGCAGGGCGGGAGCGGCGGTGAGCAGGGCGTCCATCAGCTCGGGACGTTGGCGGTTCCGGGTGCGATCCGCGCTCCGACCCCGCCACCTGCACGGGCGGTGCCGTCGAGTGCGCGGCGCAGGCGCGAGAGCTGGGCGGAGGTGCGCTTGGCGGTCATCTCGAAGCAGACGAGGGTGAGCCACAGCGCCGCGATCCCGGCGAAGCAGACGAGGAAGCCGACCCACATGTCGCCGGGGAGGCCTCCGTCGGCAGTCGCGAAGGTACGCGGGTGGACGAGCGACTGCGCCATCCGCACGACCATGAAGTTGAGCGGGACGAAGGCGCCGGCGGTGATCGCGAAGACCGACGCGTAGCGCCCCTGCCGCTCGCGGTCGGGGATCGCGTAGCGCAGCGGGTAGTAGGTCGCGTAGAGCAGGAAGACGATCAGGAAGCTGACGAGCGTCGGCTCGTCCCAGACCCACCAGCGTCCCCACGAGGCCTTCGCCCAGATCGCGCCGGTGATCAGCACGGCGACGCCGAAGATGACCGACGTGTGGATCGAGACGTAGGCGCGCATGTCGTGGATCGGGTCGCCGGTGCGGAGGTGGCGGATCGCGTGGATCCCACCGATCACGAACCCGCCGAGGGCGACGATCGCGAGCGGCACGTGCAGGTAGAAGATCTTCTGGATGAAGCCCTGATCGGCCTCGTTGGGGACCCAGAAGAACACGAGCGCGAAGCCGACCCCGATCAGGGCGGCGGTGATGATCGCGAGTGTCCGCAGGCGGTTCGGGTTCATCCGAATCGGTGGCTCCCGCTCAGTCCTCGTCAGTCCTCGAGGAGGAAATCGAACACGGCCCAGCCGATGAGCAGGAAGATCGCATCGTACAAGCCGAGAGCCGCCAGCCAGCTTGCGTACTTGTCGTAGACGGGACCGCCCTCGAGCAGCAGCTTCTCGCCGGCGGCTGAGGCGGCGACCATCGGCGGCACCAGGAGCGGCAGCAGGATCAGCGGGCCGATCAGGTCCCGCGCCGTCGAGTTCGTCGCGATCGGGGAGATCAGCGCACCGGTGCACGCCAGCGCGCCGTTGAGAAGCAGCAGCACCGGCAGCATCGGCAGCAACCCGCTGCCGCTGCCGAGGAAGAAGAGCCAGAAGACGGGGACGGCGACGAGCTCGAGGATCGTCAGGTAGACGAGCAGCGCCAGCGCCTTGGCGAGGAAGAGAGCGGTGCCGTCGACCGGAGCGAGGCGAACGGCCTCGAAGCCACCCTGCTCCCGCTCGGCCACGAACAGCCGGTTGATCGCAAGCAGCGCGGCGAAGAGGATCGTCACCAGCAGCACCCCGGTGGCGAGGCCACCGTCGAGCTGGGTGCGATCGAGGCCGAAACGGAAGATCACGTAGATCGTCGTCGAGAACAGGACCATCGCCGGGATCGACTGCAGGGTCCGGAGCTCGACGCGAAGGTCCTTGCCGAGGATCGTCGCCACGGCGCTCACGGTCGAGGGACCGTTGCCCGAGCTCACGAGCCGGCCCTCCGCAGCGACTCCTCCGAGTAGATCGACCGCGCCCGCTCGGGATCGACTTCGGCGACCGGCGCTTCGAACGCGACCGCCCCCTCGCGGGTGAGCGCGAGCACGCGGTCGGCGCCGGCGAGCGCCGCGCCGACGTCGTGGGTGACGAGCACGCGCGTGCGGCCGGGGTGAGGGCCGAGGAGGGGTGCGACGACGTCGGCGCCCGCGGGGTCGAGGTTCGCGAGCGGCTCGTCGAGGATCAGGAGGTCGGGGTCGTGGAGGAGGGTGCGGCAGACGGCGAGCCGCTTGACCATCCCCGCCGACATCTCGCCGACGCGGGTGCTCGCGCGGTGGGCGAGGGAGACCCGGTCGAGAAGCTCGGCGATGCGGTCGGCGCCGTCGTCGGGCAGGCCGAAGAGGCGGGCGTGGAAGCGCAGGTTCTCGGCGGCGCCGAGGTCGCGATAGAGAAGCGCCGAGTGACCCAGGTAGCCGACGCGCCCGCGCAGCCTCCAGGCGGAGCCCGGCAGATCGGTCCCGAACACCGCGACCCCTCCGGCACTCGGTCGGAGCAGGGTCGCGAGGATTCGCAGCAGGGTGGACTTACCGGCGCCGTTGGGCCCGATGACCGCGAGCGTCCCCCCGGCTGGAAGCTCGAAGGTGAGATCGCGCAGGACCCAGCTCTCGCCGTAGGCCTGGCTCAGCGAGCTCGCCCGCAGCGCGGGCTCGGGGGCGGGTTCGGCCACCCCCGGAAGGCTAGAGCTACAGCGGCAGCTTCGACCGGCCCTCGCGGCCCTTGGAAGCGCTCTTGTTGGTCGCCTTGCGCGATGACGAGAACGGCTTCTGCAGCCACTGGCCGAGCTTGCCCGGCGCCTTGCTCGCTCCCTGCTGCGGCACGCTGAGCGTCTTGTCCACGCCCTTCTGCGGCCAGATCGAGGTCTTCGGCAGCAGGAACGCCAGGATGGCCAGGATGATGCAGATGGCGATGATCCCCGCGATCAGCATTGGCTTTCTCCTCCTCTTCGCGGTTCGGCCCCTCGGTCCTGAGACGATGCTCAGCAGCGATTGACCCTGGGCTTAGACGCCTGCCCCAAGATCGGCCGGGTGAAACGCCGGATCGCAGCCGCAGCGACCTCCGCCGCCCTCGCGGTGGCCGGCCCAGCCGCCGCCGCGAACACGCAGCGCAACGGCCAGTCGCGGAGCTCGAAGCCGCGGGTCACGCGCGTTGCGGCCGCCGAGAGCGCGCGCGCCCAGCAGGCGCTCTCGGTCTTGCAGCGCGAGGAGATGGCCGCGCACCGCCGTCGGCTCGCGAGCGCCCTCGCGGCCGAGATCCCCGCCTCCACCCCGACCGGCATCGAGCGCGCCCTCGCCGGCGGCGGGACCGACCCGGCGGCGACACTGGCCCGCTCGACCGGCCGCAGCGAGGCCGAGATCGACGAGGCGTTCGAGGCGATGGCCCGTCACGCCCGCGAGTCGCGGCTGCGGACCTAGCGAGCAGCCTCCGCCGAGCGTCACTCACTACCCCCTATAGGGCGCACTCAGCGACGTTCGGCGCGAGCGGGGCGGCTTGGGGCTGCTCTAGGGTCCGGCGCATGACCTTCCGCTACTGCCCCCGCTGCGCCACCGAGCTCGAGCTGCGGCCCTCCCCCGGTCCCGATCCCGACCGCCCGACCTGCCCGAACTGCGGCTTCGTCCACTACGAGAATCCGACGCCGACGGTGCAGGCGTGGATCGACCGCGACGGCAGCTACCTGGCGCTGCGCCGCGACGAGGAACCGCTGAAGGGGAAGTGGAACATGCCCGGCGGTTTCGTCGAGGTCGGCGAGCGCGGTGACGAGGCGATCATCCGCGAGGTGCGCGAGGAGACGGGCCTCGATGTCGAGGTAGTCGAGCTGATCGGCATCTTCGACTCCACCTACGGATTCGGCGAGGACGCCAAGCCGATCTTCGACGTCGCCTTCCACTGCCGGATCACGGGCGAGGCCGACGAGCTCGACGTCTCCGAGGAGTCGAGCGAGGCGCGCTGGTTCCCGCTCGCCGAGTTCCCCGAGCCGGCGTTCGCCGGCGAGCAGAAGGCCCTCGCGCGCCTGCGCGAGATGCTCGGCTGAACCGCGGCCGGCTGGGGGACGCGGCGGCGCCGCTAGCGCCGCAGCGTCTTCGCGCCGGTCCGCAGCAGTGAGCCGCCGCCCTCCCGGAGCACCTTCACCCGCGAGCCGGCCGCGCCGTAGAGGAGTCCCGCCGCCGCCCGAACGGCCTCGCCGAGGGTGCGGTCGTAGGGCTGCCACCAGAGGTCCCGGGAGCGGGCGGAGTTCCAGGTCACGTTCTTGACCTCGACGCACTCGCGCAGGCCGAAGCGGGAATGGGTGCGGCCGAGGCCGGAGTCCTTGACCCCGCCCCACGCGCACTGCATGGCGGCGTGGCTGTAGGCGTGGTCGTTGATCCAGACCATTCCCGACTCGATCCGGCGAGCCATCCGCTCGGCCTTCTTGCGGTCGCGGGACCAGATCGAGGCGCCGAGGCCGAACTGGGAGTCGTTGGCGAGCTCGATCGCCTCCTCCTCGCTGGCCACCACGACGACCGGCAGCACCGGCCCGAAGATCTCCTCGCGCATGATCCGCATCTCGTGATCGACGCCGGTCAGCACGGTCGGAGCGATGTAGCTGCCGCTCGATCCCGGAACTTCGAGCGGCCCGCCACAGCGACGCTCGGCGCCGTTGGAGATCGCGTCGTCGACGAGGTCGCAGACGATCTCGTACTGCTCCTCGGAGACCATCGGCCCGACCTCGACGTCCCAGCTCGACGGGTCGCCGACCCGGAGCCGCTCGGTCTCGGCGACCAGGCCCGAGATGAACCGCTCGGCCACCTCCTCGACGACGTAGACCCGCTCGATGCCGGCGCAGGTCTGCCCCGCGTTGGCGAAGCCCGCCCAGGCGATGCCGCTGATCGCGTTCTGCAGCTCGGCGTCGGCGCAGACGATCGCCGGGTCCTTACCCCCGAGCTCGAGCACCGAGCCCTTCATCCGCGCCGCGCACGCCGCACCGACCTTGTAGCCCGTCTCGACCGAGCCGGTGAAGAAGACCTTCCGCACGCTCGACTCGGCGATCGCGGCCCCGACGTCGCCCTCGCCCTGCAGAACGCGGACGAGTCCCTCGGGCACGCCCGCCTTCTCGAACGCGACGCGGATCCGCTCGCCGGTCAGCGGCGTCAGCTCGGCCGGCTTGAGGACGACGCCGTTGCCCGCCATCAGCGCCATCGCGACCTCGCCGAAGGGGATCGACCACGGGTAGTTCCAGGGGGCGATGACCCCGATCACGCCGAGCGGCTCGAAGGCGAACTTCGCGCGCTTGCCGATGAACAGGCCCTGGCCCATCCGCACGGGCTGCTCGTCGAGGATCTCCGGACCCTCCTCGGCGAGCCAGTGCAGCCCGTCGATCGTCGGCACGACCTCCATCGTGTAGGCCTCGGTGATCGGCTTGCCCTGCTCGCGGGAGAGCAGCGTCGCGACCTCGTCGAGATCGGCGGTCAGGAGCTCGGCGGCCCGGCGCATGTAGCGACCGCGGTCCCGCAGCGAGAGCTCGCCCCAGAAGCGCTGCACCTCGGCGACGTCGTCGACGGCGGCCTGCACGGCGGCGGGCTCGATCGTCTCGACCGAGCCGAGCAGCTCTCCGGTGGCGGGGTTGAACGAGTCGAGCGTTCCCATCCTCTCTCTCCTGACCACCCTAATCGCCCTCGCCGCTCGTTCCTTGAACGCCGGTCCTCCCGGGTCGGGGATCAGGCTTCCTCGGAAGCCCCCCGACCGCGGCGGAGCCGCTCCAGTCGTTCGGCCAGCTCCGCCTCGAAGCCGCGGTCGCTCGGCTCGTAGAAGCGGGCGTCCCCGAGCGACTCCGGCAGCGCGCGCTGGTCGTTGAGCGCGTCAGGTGCGTCATGGGGGTACTGGTAGCCGATGCCGCGGCCGAGCTCCTTCGCCCCCGGGTAGGCGGCGCTGCGGAGCGCCGCCGGAGGCTCGCCGGCACCGTGCTCGCGAACATGCCGCTCGGCCGCGAGCAGCCCCGTGTAGGAGGCGTTCGACTTCGGCGCGAGCGCCAGGTACACGGCCGCCTGCGCGAGGTTGAGGCGACACTCGGGGAGGCCGACGCGGTCGACCGCGGCGCCGACCGAGGTCGCCACGACGAGCGCCTGCGGATCGGCGTTGCCGATGTCCTCGGAGGCGAAGATGACCATCCGCCTGGCGATGAAGCGCGGGTCCTCGCCACCCTCGAGCATCGCCGCGAGGTAGTAGAGGGAGGCGTCGACGTCGGAGGCGCGGGTCGACTTGATCCAGGCCGAGATGTAGTCGTAGTGCTTGTCGCCGGACTTGTCGTAGAGGACCGCCTTTCGCTGCAGCGCGTCCTCGGCGACCGCGAGCGTAATGTGCCCCTCGGGGCCGACGGTCGTCGCCGCCCGCTCGAGCGCGCCGAGCGCCGCACGCGCATCGCCTCCGGCGCGCTCGGCCAGCATCGCCAGCGCCTCGTCGTCGACGGCGGGCGCCGGGTCGAGACCGCGCTCGGGCTCGGTGAGCGCGCGCCGCAGCAGCGCCTCGACGTCCTCGTCGCCGAGCGGCTTCAGCTCGTAGATCTGGGAGCGGGAGAGCAACGCCGAGTTGACCTCGAAGAACGGGTTCTCGGTCGTGGCGCCGATCAGAGTCACCAGCCCGTCCTCGACGGCCGGCAGCAGAGCGTCCTGCTGGGCCTTGTTGAAGCGGTGGATCTCGTCGAGGAAGAAGACCGTCCGCCGCCCCGACCGGCGCCGCTCCTCGGCGCGGCCGAGCACTGCGCGGACCTCGGCGCGCCCGGCGTTGACCGCGGACTGCTCCTCGAAGGCCCCGTTCGCGGCCGTCGCGACGATGCGGGCGATCGTCGTCTTGCCGGTCCCGGGGGGCCCGTAGAGGACCATCGAGTGCGGCTCCCCGGTCTCGATGGCGGTGCGAAGCGCCGAGCCCTCCGCGAGCAGATGCCCCTGCCCTGCGAGGTCGGCGAGCGAGCGCGGCCGCATCCGCACGGCCAGCGGCGCGTCGGCACCGGCGTCCGCCCCCGGCCCGGCTTCGCCTCCCTCGAACAAGCGGTCATTCATACGCCGTCCATTCAAGCGGGCCGCCGGGACCTCGGCGCTACGCTCCCCGCCATGCCCGAGCCTGAGGAGACCAGCGGCGCCACCCCGGACCTGTTCGCGACCCCGGAGACTTCGACCAACGGCGCCTCGGCGAACGGCCACGGCCCGCCCGCCGAGGAGGAGAAGCTCCGGCTCGGAGGCATGGCTCTCCGCAACGGTCTGCTGATCCACGGACCAACCTCCTGGGGAGCGGCCGCGCGCGCCAAGGACGGCTCGATCCAGGTCGCCTCCGGCCCGAAGCCCGACTTCGGCGGCAACCGGTTCGCCAAGGTGCCGATCCTGCGAGGCCCGCTGCGGATGGCGGAGGCCTTCGCGGTGATCCCGATCGCGCGCTTCAACCTGCCCGCCGCAAGGCTCCCCTTCGAGGACCCGCGAGTGATCGGCGCCGCAGCGGCGACGACCGTGATCAGCGCCGCCATCCGCGGGCGCGGGCGGGCGCCGGGCGAGGTGAGCCCGGCCCGCGAGGCGGCCTCGGCGGTCCTCGGCCTCGCCCCCGCCCTCGTCGCGCTCGGCGGCTCCGACCTCGCCTACTACCACGCGGTCGAGCACAAGTCGATCGGCGGCTACGAGCAGGACAAGGACGCCTCCGCGGTGCCGAAGGAGCACCAGCGCTGCGGCTCCAACCTCATCGCCCCGATGCTGATCTTCTCCGTGGCCGGCCAGGTGATCGTCAATCGCCTCGTCGACAGCCCCGGCAGGGTCACGCAATCGTTGAGTGGAGTCGCCGGGCTGTCGCTGTCGGTTGAGACTTTCGTCCACGCCGAGCGCCACCCGGACTCACCGCTGGGCCGGGCCGTGCACTTCAGCGGCGACGCGATCCAGCGCCTGTTCGCGACCCGCGAACCCGACTCCGAGCAGATGAAGGTGGGCGCCGCGGCGCTCGACGCTGTACTCGCGGCCGAACGCGGTTAACAAGGAAGGGGGGTTGTGCCGATGGGTGAGTTCATGAACCCGGTCTTGGCAGCGGATGTCATCGACGACGTCACCGGACAGATCGACCGTTTCTACGGGGTGATCTTCGTCGTCTTCGTGCTCGGAATGCTCTACGTGATGTTCCGGATGCTGAGCGTGATGCCGAAGACGAAGCCGCAGGAGATCAAGGCATCGAAGCGCAGCGGGGTCACCTGGGACGACATCGCCGGCGTCGAGGCGACCAAGGACGAGCTGCGCGAGGTCGTCGAGTTCCTCTCCGACCCGAAGCGGTTCAAGACGCTCGGCGCGAAGGTGCCGAAGGGGATCCTCCTGCACGGCCCGCCCGGCACCGGCAAGACGATGCTCGCCAAGGCAGTCGCCCACGAGTCCGGCGCCAACTTCTTCAGCCAGTCGGCTTCCTCGTTCGTCGAGATGTTCGCCGGCCTCGGCGCGGCTCGGATCCGGCGCCTGTTCAAGGAAGCGCGCGAGAACTCCCCGGCGATCCTCTTCATCGACGAGCTCGACGCGGTCGGGACGACGCGCGGCAACGACGTCTCCGGCGAGCGCGACCAGACGCTGAACCAGCTCCTCGTCGAGATGGACGGCTTCGAGGCCTCGGAGAACATCGTCGTCATGGCCGCCTCGAACCTGCTCGAGAAGCTCGACCCGGCGCTGCTGCGACCGGGTCGCTTCGATCGCCAGGTGTTCGTGCCGCCGCCCGACCTCCGCGCCCGCGAGGAGATCCTCAAGGTCCACACCCGAGGCAAGCCGCTGAGCCCTGACATCGACCTCAAGCGCGTCGCCCAGCACACCTCCGGGCTGACCGGCGCCGATCTGGGGAACCTCTGCAACGAGGCGGCGATCCAGGCCGGGCGCGCGCAGCGCTCCTTCATCTCCCAGGCGGATTTCGACAACGCCTTCGAGCGGGTCGTCGCGGGCCTGCAGAGCCGCAAGGTGATCACCGACGACGAGAAGCGCGTGGTCGCCTGGCACGAGGCCGGGCACGCGCTCGTCTCCGAGCTGCTGCCCACCGTCGACAAGGTGCAGAAGGTCTCGATCGTCCCCCGTGGCAAGGCCCTCGGCTACACGCTCAACCTGCCGCAGGAGGACCGCTACCTGAAGTCGCGGCAGGAGCTGATCGACTACATGAAGGTGCTGCTGGGCGGGCGCGTCGCCGAGCAGATCACCTTCGGACGGGTCACCACCGGCGCCTCCGACGACCTCTCGAAGGTGACGATGATCGCCCGCTCGATGGTCTACGAGTACGGGATGGGTACCTCGATCCGCTCTCACCAGGTCCCGGCGAACGACTGGAACGTCTCCGAGATGATGCGCCAGCGGCGCGACGAGGAGGTCACCGAGATCGCCGAGGAGGCCTACCGCGGCGCACAGCGGCTGATCACCGACCACCGGGACCTCCTGGACGAGATCGCCAACAAGCTGCTCGTCGACGAGGTGATCGAGCAGGCCGAGATCGCGAAGATCATGCGCGATCACCGCGACACGTCGCTGTCGCCGAAGCCGGTGCTCGAGCCGACGATCCTGCCCCGCCCCGAGCCCGACGGGGCGCCCGCCTCGCGCGTCGCCGAGGCGATCAAGTCGGCGGCCTCCGGCGGCGATGCGTCGCAGGCGTCCAGCCAGCCCCCACCGCCACCACCACCGCCCCTGAACTGACGGCGACCCCTGCCGAGCGGGGGCTGCCAATACACTGCGCGACCCATGCTCGACCGGATCGATCACGTGGGCGTCGCCGTCGAGGACCTCGACGCCGCCCTGAAGCTCTACGAGGACGCCCTCGGGATGCCGATGGTGCACCGCGAGGTCGTCGAGGAGCAGGGAGTCGAGGCGGTCCTGCTGGACGTCGGTGACGGGCACGTCGAGCTGCTGCGCCCGCTCGGGCCGGACACGCCCGTCGGCAAGTACCTGGCCAAGAAGGGTCCCGGCCTGCACCACGTCGCCTACGCGGTCGGCGACATCAAGTCGACGCTCGAGCAGCTCACGGCCGCCGGGGTCGAGTTGATCGACAAGACCCCGCGCACCGGCATCCGCCGCAGCCAAGTCGCGTTCCTGCATCCGAAGTCGACCGGCGGGGTGCTGACGGAGATCGTCCAGCCCGCGGAGGACCACTGAGATGGCGGATTCGGCCCGACGGATCGAGCTCGGCTTCGACGGCGGTCAGGTGATCGCCCTGCGCGTCTCCGAGAAGGACCTCGAGGCTCTGCGCAAGGCGCTCGGCGGCGACGGCTGGCACCGGCTCAGCACCGAGGAGTCAGAGGTCGACGTCGACCTCGGCAAGCTGGTCTTCGTGAAGACCGCCGGCGACGGCACCAAGGTCGGTTTCTAGAACCCTCAGGCGCTCGCCAGGGCGGCCCAGAGGAGCTCCTCCGCCTCGAGGACCTCGGCGGTTACTGCCGCGATGCGCTTCCAGTCCGCCGGATCCGCGTCCTCGGCTTCGCTTGCGGCGTAGAGCTCGGTTGCGAGTCCGCTCCAGCGCTCGGCGGCGGCCGTGGCCAGCTCAGCCTCCGCGCCGCGCCCGACCTCAGCGAGGAAGCGCGCGTACATCGACCTGAAGTTCGAGCCGCCGGTGCCGCGGCGCTCGATCACCTGGTAGTTGAAGCGCGCGCACCACTGCCAATCGGGGGCGTCGGCCGGCCAGTCGGCGATCTCGTCGCGGAGGCGGCGCAGGGCCGGCAGGCCCTGCGCTCGCGGGTCGGGGGGATCCTGCATCACCCGGGCGGCCCGCGCGATGGCGGCGGGGCCGGCCGCAAGCAGCTCCTCGCGACTCGGGGCGAGCCCGGGGACATCGACCATGTGCCCGGCGAGCGGGTAGAGCGGGTGCTGCTCGTGACGGGCTCGGGCGAGCCCCTCGAGCGAGGTGCGCTGAAGGCCCTCGAAGGCGGTGTCGGAGAGGTAGGCGAAGTCGTCGTCGTAGCCGGCGAGGACCACGGCGTGGCCGGGGAAATGGGCCGAGTTGCCGTAGTGGTCGAGGTGGAAGAGGTCGGTGATCAGCAGGATCGGTCGGCCCTCGTCCACGGCTTCGCGGGCGAGCTCCCACGAGCGCTCCGGGTCAGCGTCGGTGCGCAGCCGCAGCGGCGCGCCCGTGAGCTCGAGGAAGTCCTCCTCGAGCCTGCCCGAGCGACCGTTCGTGAAGCGGGTCGGCGAGAGCTCGGGGAAGGTCAGGTAGTAGAAGCACGGCCCCGCGCCGAGGCCGAGGGCGAGCTCCTCACTGATCTCGGTGCCATGGAAGGCGAGCAGGTTCCGCAGCGCCGTGGAGCCGCAGTGATGCCCGGGCAGGTGCTCGAAGCCCGCGACGTGGGTCGATGCCGCCGGGCCCCCCGCTCCCGTCTCTTGTCTTGCGGCCGTGTCCACGGCGGCGCAGTCTCTCAGTCAGGCTCCCCGGCCGGCCCGCGCAGGAGCTGCAGGTAGTCCTCCCGGACCCTGAACACCGAGCGCAGCTCGGCCGTCACCTCGCCGAGGAACTCCTCGCGATAGGTGGAGTCGGTGAGCATCGAGATCGCGAAGTAGAGGCCGGTGAATGCCGCCAGGCCGGCGGCGACCTTCAGCAGCTCCGAGGTGATCTGGAACTGCTCGCCGAGCAGCGTGATCGTCAGCAGCGTGTTTCCGGCCTCCCCGATCCACGCCTCGCGCACCTCCTGGTTGATGGCGATAGCCCCGAAGACGATGAAGAAGGCCGCGACGAGGACGCTGACGACGAGCACCTGGATGGCCTGGCTGGTGAAGAGGATCAGGCCGACGTTGCGCCGCTGGCGGGTCTCGAGCGGCTCGGCCTCGTCGCCGACCTCGGCCTCGAGCGAGCGCACCTCGCGGGGCAGCCGGGCGAGCAGGAAGCCGGCGCCGAGGGAGACGAAGAGCAGCGCGATCGCGATCAGGTCGCCGTCGGAGATCAACGAGAACACCTGCCACATCTCGGTGCTCATGAAGGCCAACAGGGCGAAGATCATCAGCAGTGGCACCGCGCGAGCGAGCAACGTCACCGAGGCCTGCAGCTGGCTCATCAGCCGCCGGAACACCCAGCGCACGATCGAGACGAGCCCGTAGCCGAGCACCGCGTAGATCAGGGCGAGCAGGGCGAGGTTGGCGAGCGCGGTCCCGATCGCGCTGCGGCCCTGGTTGCCGAAGATCAGCGGCAGCAGCGCCGGCACGATCACGAACGCGGCCAACTCCACCCTGCCGACGTCCTCCGGCATCGCCAGCAGCGGCCGGTTCCGGATCCGGTTGAGGACCACCCAGACCCCGAGCAGGATCGCGAGGCCGCCGAGGGCTGCGGCGACGTTGGCGAGCGGCGACCAGTCGAGCTGGATCGCGCCGAGCATCTCGCCCACGAAGACGAGCGCGAGCAGCGGCGCCGCCCGGTTGAAGACGTTGGTCGAAGCCGAGAACTCCTCGTCGAGGAGGGGCAGCCCGGCCTCGCGGAAGCGAGCACGGCAGGCGGCGATGCGGGCGTCGCGCTCGGCCTCGGTCACCCGCCCATTCCACCTTGGGCGCCGGACGCGAGATTCACCTAGCCTCGGGTCGATGGCTTCGATCGCGCTGCTCGCCAACTCCGGCTCCGGCTCCGGGGACGCGGACGCCGTCGCGGACCTGCTCCGCGGCCATGGGGCCGAGGTGAGCGAGTACGAGATCGGCGACTGGGAGCGGGCGGCGCGCCCCGGCGCCGCGCGGATCGCCGTCGCCGGCGGCGACGGGTCGATCGGCGCCGCTGCGGCAGCGGCCGCCGCGGCGGGGGTGCCGCTGGCGGTGATCGCGACCGGCACCGCCAACGACTTCGCCGGGGCCGCGGGCCTGCCCGCCGACGTCGAGGAAGCCTGCGAGATCGCCGCGCGGGGGGAGCGGCTCCGCGCGATGGAGCTCGGCCGCGCCGGTGGCCGCCCCTTCGTCAACGTCGCAAGCGCCGGTCTCGCACCCATCGCCGCGGAGGAGGCGGACGGGCTGAAGGAGAAGCTCGGCGCGCTCGCCTACCCGGTCGGCGCGGTCGGCGCCGGGGCGACGGCACAGCCGATCGACTGCGTGGTGAGCGGCGACGGCGAGGAGCTCTTCGCGGGCGAGGCGTGGCAGGTCTCGGTCGCATGCATGGGCGCTTTCGGGGGCGGGGCATCGCTCGAAGCCGACGCCGGAGACGGCCTGCTCGACCTCGTCGTCATCGAGGGCTCGGGCCGCGCGCGCCTCGTCAAGCACGCCTTCGGGCTCCGCGTCGGCTCCGTCGAGGGCCAGAAGGGCGTGATCGACGCCCGCTGCGCGCGGATCTCCGTGACGATCCGCGACGAGGCCGCCTCGCTGAACGTCGACGGCGAGCTCGTCGAAGCGGCCGAGCTCGAGCGGGATGGCGAGATCCTCTTCGAGGCCGAGCGCGCCGCCTTCGAGCTGGTGGTCGGCTGAGGGCGTGAGCGGCCGAGGTCGGGGGGCCCGCTCGGCCGCCGCGGCTCGTCATCCGGCTCCCGCCTATCCTCCCCCGCCGTGTTCAAGCGCCCCGCGAGCCTGACAACCCACGCCCCCGCCGATCCCGCCGCGAGCGGTCGGCGCCTCGTCCGTTGGATGCAAGCGGGTCGCACCCCGGCGGGCCGCGCCCTGCGGACGGCCGGTACGGCGGACCAGCGGCTGCTTCTGCTGCTGCGCCGGCGGGGCCATTCCCCGGCGCTCGACGGCGCCGCTCGCGCGCTCGGGAACTTCGGCGAGCTCAGCGCCGGGTGGACGGCGATCGGGCTGACCGGTGCCGCCCTCAGCCGCGATGAGCGCGGCCGCTGGCTCCGCGCCACCTTCGCGGCGCCGCTCGCGGTGGGAGCCAACTACGCGGTCAAGCTCGTCGTCGGCAGGAAGCGGCCGCTGATCGAGGAGCACCCGCCGCTCTCCCGCGCTCCCAGCAAGCTCTCCTTCCCTCTCCGCTCACGCCACCCGCGGTCACCGCTGCGACCGTGTTCGGCCGCGTCGCGCCCGGCGCGCGCGTCCCCTCTTCGCGCTCGCCGCGGCGATCTGCTCGAGCCGTCCCTACCTGGGCATGCACTACCCCTCCGACGTCCTCGCGGGCGTCGGCCTCGGGACGCTGCTCGGGCGCGCCTTCCCCCTGCCGGCGGCTCCGTCGCCGTGGGCGGCCGCACCTCCCGGGGAGGCGATCGCGTGAAGGTCGGGATCGTCGGCATGCCGAACGCCGGCAAGTCCACCCTCTTCAACGCGCTGACGCAGGCCGGCGCGGAGGCGGCGGGCTATCCGTTCACGACGATCGAGCCGAACGTCGCCATCGCCTCCGTCCCCGACGAGCGGCTCGACGAGGTCGCCGCCACGGTCGCCGCCACCCCGATCGTCCACGAGTCGCTCGAGGTCCACGACATCGCCGGGCTCGTCCGGGGCGCCTCCGCCGGCGAGGGTCTCGGCAATCAGTTCCTCGCCTCCATCCGCGAGACCGACGCGATCTGCCACGTCGTCCGCGCCCACCACGACGACGGTGTTCCCCACCCCGACGGCGCCGTCGATCCCGTCGCCGATGCCGAGATGGTCGAGGCGGAGTTGATGCTCGCCGACCTCGAGACCGCGCAGCGGCGGCTGGAGCGGGTCACCAAGCAGGCCCGGGCGCTCGACAAGGAGGTCGTCGCCGAGCGCGACTGGCTGGTCGAGGTCGTCGCCGCGCTCGAGCGCGGTGAGCCGGTGCGATCGGTGCCGGTGCCGGACGCCGTCGGCGAGGCCGGCCCGCGGCACCTGAGCGCGCTGACCTCCAAGCCCGTCCTCTACATCGCCAACGTCGACGAGGGCGAGGACGAGCCGCCCGCCGCGCTCGTCGAGCACGCGCGCAAGTCGGGAGACGAGGCGATCGCGCTCAGCGCCAAGATCGAGGCGGAGCTCGTCGAGCTCGATTCCGAGGAGGCGGCGATCATGCGCGAGGAGCTCGGGATCTCCGAGTCGGGCCTGGGACGCATGGTCCGCGCCGCCTACGGCCTGCTCGAGCTGATCACGTTCTTCACCGCCGGGGAGGCGAAGGAGGCCCGCGCCTGGAGCCTGCGCCGCGGTCTCACCGCCTGGCACGCCGCCGGCAGGATCCACACCGACATCCAGGACGGCTTCGTCAAGGCCGACGTGATCGGCTGGGAGGACCTCGTCCGGCTCGGCGGCTACTCGCAGGCTCGCGAGGAGGGTCTGCTGCGGGTCGAGGGCCGCGACTACGTGATGCAGGACGGCGACGTGATCACCGTCAAGCACACCTAGGCGTCAGTCGTCGAGCAGCGCCTGGGCCTCGTCGCTGACGACGACGTGGATCGCCGAGGGCTCGACCGCGTAGTCGATGACGTTGAGCGCGCGCAGGCGGTCGAGGACGTACTGGAAGGCGGCGGCCTGCGAGTCGCTGGAGTACTCACGGGGGATGTCGAACGCGTAGCCGGTCGTGTGCAGCGAGTAGTTGGGGGTCGCCTCGGAGTTCACCCCGACGAGCTGGTCCTGGTACTTCTGGTCGCGGACGGCGCTCGAGACGTGCAGCACGCCCTTGCCGTCGTTGATCTGGCGGACCTTCTCGGCCATGTAGATGAGCGTCGCCAGCGCCTCGGGCCGCAGCGCCCGGTACAGCGCCGGCTCGACGCCGAAGTTGGGGGCGAGCTCACCGAGGTCCTTGTCGACGCGGTAGCCGTAGTCGCCGTCGGTCGGGATCGCGATCAGCTCCGATTCGTCGCGCGCCGTCTGGATCGCGGCGGCGTCGGCGAACACCTCCGTCGAGTCCTCGGGATGCAGCACCTCCTCCTGCGTGGCCTTCGCGGTCTGCAGCGCCGCCAGGTTCTTCAGCCCTTGCGGGTCCTCGCGGTACATGCTCATGATCCGCTCGGCCGCGTCGACCCGCCACAGGTAGGTCGAGCTGTCGTCGCCGAGGGAGCTGAGCAGGTCCCATGCCTCGGGATGCTCGAGCGGCGAGGAGTCGAAGAAGAGCCGCGGGTAGGTCATGTCCTCCTCGGCGACGAGCCCGCCGACGGCGCCGCCGGAGGCGTCGGTTCCGAGGTAGTCCCCGATCGCCGTCTCGAGGTTGCCGATGCCCATGTGGTAGCTGACGGTCGCGAGGTCGGGATCGCCGAAGCGGCGCCCGGCGCGCTGCAGGTAGGTACCCATCCCGTCGAGCGCGTCGGCGGGACGGAAGCGCGCATCGATCGAACGCCGCTCCCTGATCAGCCGCTGCTGCTCACGCTCGAGGCGCCGCAGCTTCAGGAGCGCCTTCGATCGCACCTTCGGCTTGTTCGATGCGGCGTCCTCCTGGGCGCGCTCGATCGCCCCGGCGTTCTCGGCGAGCTGTCGCGTGATCGCGCGGCTGCGCTGCAGGTCGATGTCCATCCCGAGCAGGCTGACCCCGGTCGAGCCGACGATCTGGGCGAGCCCGGCGGCGTCGTCCGCCGTCGAGCCCGCGATCACCTCGGGGCGCCCCGCGCTCTCCAGCAGCACCATCCCCTCCATCGTGTCGGCGTCGACGCCGTGCTCGTTCGCCGCCCGCTCGATCTGCTCTCGGTACTTCGCCGTCCGCCGGGCGCTGGCGACGATCCCGCCGGGACTCTTCTCGTAGAGGATGTGCGCGTAGGCGAGCGCCGCCCGGTCGGCGAAGCCGTCGCTGCGGTCGGCCTCCCACTGGAACGGGTCCTCAGCGTCATCGGCGGTCGCGATCTCCGCGATCCGGTTCGCATCGAAGCCCTTCCTCTCCTCCCCCTGGGAGGAGAGGACCATCACGGTGCCGGCGACAGCAGCCCCGACGATCAGGACGACCACGAGCAGGCCGAGCACGGCGCGCGGGAACGAGCCGGGTGCGGGGCTTTCGCCGTCGGGGATCACGCCCGACAGGGTTTCATGGCGAGCCTCCCGGCCTGATGCTTGCCCGCTCCGGCGCGTGGGTAGTGTGGGGATCCCACCCACCCACGAGGACCGAGGAGACGAGATGGCAGCCGACGAGAGCGCGGTGATCGAGAGCGTCAACGGGCAACTGCTGATTGGCGGCGAGTGGCGGGACGCCTCCGGCGGCGGCACCTTCCGGGTCGAGGATCCATCGACGGGCGAGACGCTCTGCGAGGTCGCCGACGGCACCCCCGACGACGCGAAGGCCGCTCTCGACGCGGCGTGTGCCGCGCAGGAGGAGTGGGCCGCGAGCGCGGCCAACGACCGCGCCGAGCTCCTCCACGACGTCTTCAAGCTGCTCGGCGAGAGGGTCGAGGAGCTCGCCACCCTGATGACGCTCGAGATGGGCAAGTCCGTCGCCGAGTCGAAGGCGGAGATCACCTACGCGGCTGAGTTCTTCCGCTGGAACTCGGGCGAGGCGCTGCGCACCGACGGCTACTACAAGGCGGCCGCCAACGGGACCGGGCGCGTGCTCGTGATGCGCCAGCCCGTCGGCCCCTGCTACATGATCACCCCCTGGAACTTCCCGATGGCGATGGGCACCAGGAAGATCGGCCCGGCCATCGCCGCCGGCTGCACCATGGTCATCAAGCCGGCGCAGCTCACCCCCCTGTCGATGCTGAAGCTGGCCGAGCTGCTGCAGGAGGCGGGCCTTCCCGCGGGCGTCCTCAACGTCGTCACGAGCGCCTCCTCGCGCGCGGTGTCGGAGCCGATCATCTCCGACCCCCGGCTTCGCAAGCTCACCTTCACGGGCTCCACCGAGGTCGGGCAGAAGCTGATCGAG
Source organism: Solirubrobacterales bacterium (assembly GCA_046330415.1). Taxonomy (GTDB): domain Bacteria; phylum Actinomycetota; class Thermoleophilia; order Solirubrobacterales; family 70-9; genus RHKX01. The sequence goes on from JAXLSW010000008.1 coordinate 164,289, forward strand.
CAGTCCGCCGAGGGCGTCCTGAAGACGTCCATGGAGCTCGGCGGCAACGCGCCCTTCGTGGTCTTCGACGACGCCGACATCGACGACGCGGTCGCCGGCGCGATGATCGCGAAGATGCGCAACGTCGGCGAGGCGTGCACCTCGGCGAACCGCTTCCACGTCCACGAGGACGTCGCCGAGGAGTTCGCGACCAAGCTCGCGGAGAAGATGGGCGCGATGAAGCTCGGCCGCGGCACCGAGGAGGAGACCGAGGTGGGGCCGCTGATCGACGACGACCAGCGCTCGAAGGTCGCCGAGCTTGTCGACGACGCCGTCGGCAAGGGCGCGAAGGCGCTCTGCGGCGGGCGCAAGGGCGACGGCGCCGGCTACTTCTACGAGCCGACCGTCCTCACCGACGTGCCCGACGACGCGAACCTCCTGACCGAGGAGATCTTCGGCCCCGTGGCGCCGGTGCGGACCTTCTCGACCGACGAGCAGGCCATCGCGGACGCGAACGCCTCCGAGTACGGGTTGGCGGCCTACGTCTACACCAACGACATCAAGCGGGCGCTGCGCGTCTGCGAGGGCCTCGACACCGGGATGATCGGCCTCAACCAAGGCATGGTCTCCAACGCCGGCGCGCCCTTCGGGGGCTGGAAGGCCTCCGGAATCGGCCGCGAGGGCGGCAACGAGGGGATCCTCGAGTACCTCGAGACCAAGTACGTGGCGATCAACCTCTAGGCAGGAACGGAGAGCGACATGGCCGGCAACGTGCTGATCACGACGATGAACGACCTCCCCGGCTACGAGATCGAGGAGGTCTTCGGGGAGGTGTTCGGCCTCACCGTGCGCTCGCGCAACATCGGCTCGCAGATGGGCGCCGGCTTCAAGTCGCTCGTCGGAGGCGAGCTCAAGGGGATGACGAAGCAGCTCGTCGAGGGGCGGGCCCATGCGCAGGAGCGCCTCGAGGAGGAGGCCGTCGCGAAGGGCGCCAACGCCGTCATCGCATTCCGCTTCGACACCTCCGAGCTCGGGAGCACCTGGACCGAGATCTGCGCATACGGCACGGCCTGCCGCGTGCGGAGGGTCGGGGGGCAGTGGTCGGAACAGCCGGCGGCGGCCGCGACGTCCATGCCGCCTCCCCCGCCCGCCTGAGCAGCTGCGCCGTTGAGCGACGAGCGCCCCCACGTCCACATCGAGTCGGTCGCCGAGCTGCGGGCCTGGCTCGACGACAACCACGGGACGAGCGATGGCGTCTGGATCGTCGCCTGGAAGAAGGATCGCGGCCCCTACGTCTCCTGGGGCGAGATCGTCCCCGAGCTGCTCGCCTACGGATGGATCGACAGCAAGGCCGGCAGCTTCGACGAGGACCGCCGGAAGCTGACGATCACGCCGCGCAACCCGAAGAGCGCCTGGTCGCGACGCAACAAGGAGATCATCGCGACGCTAGAGGCCGAGCGGAGGATGGCGCCGGCGGGCGCGGCGATGGTCGCGCTCGCGAAGGAGACGGGGACGTGGACCGAGCTCGACGAGGTCGAGGCGCTGATCGAGCCCGCCGAGCTGGCCACTGCGCTCGATGCCGACCCGGCCGCGCGGGCGAACTGGGATGCGTTCCCGCGTTCAGCGAAGCGCTTCGCGCTGCTGCACCTGCACACGGCGAAGCGGGAGGAGACCCGCGCCAAGCGGGTCGCCGAGATCGCGACGAAGGCTGCCCGCAACGAGCGCGTCGGCTAGGCGCGCGTTCGGCGGCACCTCACCTTCGCCGAACGTACGTAGTTGGGCGCTATGGGGACCAGTTCCGTACGTTCGGCGAAGCGATGCGCCGCTGGAGACCTGTCACCCGCGAGCAGGGAAGAAGTCCGTTGCCGGGTGACACGTCCAGCGCGCTGAGGTGACTTCACTCCCTTCGGCGCCCAACGCCCTTCTGGGCAGACGAGTCACCGAAGGGGGGGTCGATCGCGGAGCGACGCGTGGGTGCCTGCCTCCCGTGGTTTCAGCGGGCCGCCGGGCGGGCCGCCACCGCCCGTTCGGCGGCACCTCACCGACGCCGAACGTACGTGGTTGGGCGCTATAGAGACCAGTTCCGTACGTTCGGCGGGAGCGAAGCCGGCGACAGGCGCCGCGGCGGCCCGTACGGCTAGTGCCCGAGCAGCTGCCGCAGCAGGCCGCCGCTCTGGCGCTGCTCGAGGTAGCACTGGTGGTAGTCCTCGGCCATGTAGAAGCCGGTTGCGGGCTCGATCGAGGTCGCGATCGGCTCCGAGTAGTCGGCCTGGTGCCGCTCCTTGGATGCCTGGGCGGCCGCCTCCTGCTCGGGGGTGTGGGTGAAGATCACGGTCCGGTACTGATCGCCGACGTCGGGACCCTGGCGGTTCACCTGCGTGGGGTCGTGCATGTCCCAGAAGCGATCCAGGATCTCGTCGTAGGAGATCCGCTTGGGATCGAAGGTGACGCGGACGACCTCCGCGTGGCCGGTGGAGCCGGTGCAGACCTGCTCGTAGGTCGGGTTGGGGACGTGCCCGCCCTCGTAGCCGACCGCGGTGTCGACGACGCCCTCGACCTTGCGGTACTCGGCCTCGGGCTTCCAGAAGCAGCCGGCGCCGAAGGTCGCGACTTCGGTCTCGCCCTCGAAGGGGGCGTCCTGGGTATCGGTCTCGGTCATCGCTGCTCCTCGGTCGCTCGCGGGTCCGCCCGATGATGACAGCCGTCCGCCCTCGTCCCGCAGCGCTAAAGAGACGACCTGCGCGTCCGATAGGAACCCCAACGTGTACGTCCTCGACTTCGTCAACCGGGTCCGCAACGCGCAGAGCTGCGAAGCGCTCGACGAGCTGCCCGCGCCGGGCGCCGACGGCTCCTCCCCGCTCGAGCTCGCGATGGGCTGCCGCCTGGAGACCGAGCTGATGAGGCTCTCGAGCCCGCAGGCCGCGGCGGCCGTCGCGGACGCGACCGGCCTGCCGGTCGGCGTCGACCGGACGTGCGTGGCGCTGCCCAACGCCCTCGCTCCCTTCGCGAAGACGCTGCATGAGTCGCGGCTGTCCGCCGGGACCGGGTTGAGCAGCGCCTGCTGAGCGCAACGCAGCTAGCGTCTCCACCCTCATGAAGCCTCGCCTCCTCGCTGCGCTCCTCGCCGCAACCTTCCTCGCACCAGCCACCGCCGACGCCTCGACCGGAGTCCCCGGCCGCGACTCCGAGCCGCTCGTCGTCACCGGCAACGACGTTCCCGCCCTCCTCGGGGCCGAGCCGGCGCACGTCGTCGCCTTCCACTGGGACGATGGCTGGAAGCAGGTCCCCGTGCAGGTCGACGAGCGCAAGACGGTCGACTTCGCGGCCGTCCGGCAGGGGAACCAGGCGGGCGGGCGGCCGTTCAGCGCCCTCGCGTACGCCGACCCCGGCACTTTCGCGGGCGCCGACCCCGACCCGGCGCTCGACGGCGACGACGAGATCGCGGCGATGGCGATGGACGCCGGCGACCCCGTTCCCGGCGGCACCGCCGATCCCGACGGCGTCGATCCGGGCTCGCGGGTGGAGCTGCGGATCGTCGACGCGGTCGACCCCGGCCCGACGCGCTTCCTCTACCTGTTCCGCTCCACCGGCCCCGGCGCCCTCGACCCCTCCGCGGGCCGCGACTACGTCGACTACGACTTCAAGCTGCTCTCCGGCGATTACAAGACGACCTACTCCTTCAGCGGCGTATCCGGCGGCGACAGCACGACCAGCGGCGCTCCCGCCAACCCGGAGGACTCGAGCGTCGACACCGACTACTACCGCTTCCATCTCGGCTCTCGGTGGATCGGAGACGCCCTGCAGCTCCGCGCCGGCGGCGCCACCGGCGCCGACATCCTCGACGGCGACAAGGCGCAGGTCTCCTACGGCTGCGGGCGCTCGGAGCTGACCTTCTCGCGGGGTGGTGGTGGCTTCATCGCCAACATCGACGGGCCGGTCCGCGCGATCCGCTCCTACATCGGCGCCAACAGCGGCACCTTCACCCAGCGCGACCAGATCTACTACCAGCGCACCGAGGTCGACCGGACGTACCTGCGCGTCCACCCCGGGATCAACCGCATCAGCCAGTTCCTCGACTACTCGGCGGCGGCCGTCGGGATGACCTACCGGAACTCGACTCAGCCGGGCGGCGTGACGATCGACGGCGTCGCCGATCCCGCCGTTCAGACCGGCAGCTCGCTCGGCCCGCTCTCGACCTGGGAGCAGGTGAGCGGACCGCAGGGAACCGTCGCCGTCGTCAACCGCTACGCGACCAACATCGACGGGATCACGGTCGGCTCCTACTACGAGGACTCGCTGACGCCGGTCGCCACGCAGTGCAGCGGCTACGCCGACTCAGCGGCGTACGGCGCAAGCGGCGCGGCGATCCAGATGCCGGGCGTGTCGGGAGGGATCAACACCGACCCGACCCTCGGCAGCAACTACGACTTCAGCGGTACGCGGACGCTGTTCTACGGCGGGCCCGGCGGCACCGCGGCCCAGGCCGAGAAGCACGCCGCGCAGGTCGACAAGCCGCTCGAGGTCTCGGTCGGGGACATCGGCGGTGGCGGCGGAACCCCGAACCTGCTCCTTCGCGCCCGCGGGCTGAAGCGAGCCGAGGCGGGTGAGAAGGCTGAGATCCGCGCCAAGCTCAAGAACACCGGGCGGCTCACCGCCGAGGGCGTGAAGGTGTGCCTGATCGCCAGGCAGGCGAAGGAGGGACGCTGCGCCAAGATCGCGACCCTCGCTCCCCAGCAGGTCGAGAAGCTGAAGCTGCCGATGACGGTCAACGACGACGCGAAGCGCAAGTTCCGAGTCCGCGTCAAGGCGACATCGGAGAACTCAACCGGGTCGGTCGATTACTCGCAGGTCAGGCTGAGGTAGGCACGGCGCCTCCGCTCGCCGCTATCCGTGGGGGCGGGCCATGCCGATGAAGTCGAGCGCCTCGTTCAGCACCTCGTCGCTGACGCCCTTCTCCTTGGCGACCTCGCGCACCGTGCGGTTCGAGCTCGCGGCCTCCTTGACGATCTCCGTCGCCGCGTCGTATCCGATGTGCGGGTTCAGCGCGGTGGCCACCTGCAGGGTCGACTCGGCGTGCTTGCGGAGCATCTCCTCGTTCGGCTCGATCCCGCTCACGCACTTGGTGTCGAGCAGGCGCGAGGCGGAGGCGAGCAGCTTGACCGAGTCGAGCAGGTTGCGCGCGATCAGCGGCACCCGCACGTTCAGCTCGAACTGCCCCTGAGCGCCGCCGAGCGTGACCGCGACGTCGTTGCCGATCACCTGATCGCCCACCTGGATCACGACCTCCGGGATCACCGGGTTGACCTTGCCCGGCATGATCGAGGAGCCCTTCTGCAGCTCCGGCAGGCGGATCTCGGCGAGGCCGGCGCGCGGTCCCGAGCCCATCAGCGCGAGGTCGTTTCCGATCTTGATCATCGAGACGGCGACCACCTTGAGCGCTCCCGACAGCAGCACGAGGCCGTCGCGATTCGCCTGCGCCTCGAAGCGGTTGTCGGGCGCTGAGATCTCGAGGCCGGAGCTGGCCGAGAGCTTCTCGCGGACGCCCGCCGCGAAGTCGGGATGGGTATTGATCCCGGTCCCCGTCGCGGTGCCGCCGAGCGGGATCTGGCCGACATGCCCGAGCGTGCCGCGGACGCGCTCGGCACCGAGCCGGATCTGAGAGGCGAAGCCGGCGAACTCCTGCCCGAGCGTGACCGGCACCGCGTCCATCAGGTGCGTGCGGCCGGACTTGACGTGGTCCTTGAACTCCTCAGCCTTGGCGTCGAGCGCCGCGGCGAGGCCGTCGAGCGCGGGCAGCAGGTCGTTGGTGACCTCGTCGAGCGCGGCGAGGTGGACGGCGCTGGGGAAGACGTCGTTGGAGGACTGCCCCATGTTCACGTGGTCGTTGCGGTGGACGCCCTCGCCGGCGAGCGAGGCGATGACCTCGTTCGTGTTCATGTTCGAGGAGGTCCCGGAGCCCGTCTGGAAGACGTCGACCGGGAACTGGTCGTCGTACCTGCCCTCGCCGATCGCGTCACCGGCCTCGCCGATGCGCTCGGCGAGGTCGGCATCGAGCAGGCCGAGCTCGGCGTTCGTCCGGGCGGCAGCGGCCTTGAGGCGGCCGAGCCAGTGGACGACGGGCGCCGGGATCGGATGGCCTGAGACCGGGAAGTTCCCGATCGCCTTGTCGGTCTCCCCGCCCCAGAGCTTCTCGCCCTCGGGTGCACTCACGTCGTTGATCTCGGTCATCTGGAACCTCCGTGGTCTCTCTAAGTCTGTGCTCTGAGGCTACCTGCGCCGGCCCGCGGGGCGCCGCCCCGGCCCGCCGGCGGCTCGAACGTAGAATCGGTGGTTCATGCCAACAGGCAAGCGATACGCGCCCGTCGACCCGAAGCAGTCGTTCCCCAGGCTCGAGGAGGGCGTCCTCGAGCGCTGGCGCGAGCGCGATGTCTTCGCGCGTCAGCTCGCCGAGCGTGAGGGGGCGCCGGTATGGAGCTTCTACGAGGGCCCGCCGACCGCGAACGGCCGCCCCGGCTCCCACCACGTCCTCGCTCGCGTCTTCAAGGACATCTACCCGCGCTACAAGGCGATGTGCGGCCACTACGTCCCCCGCAAGGCGGGCTGGGACTGCCATGGCCTGCCGGTCGAGCTCGAGGTCGAGAAGGAGCTCGGGATCTCCTCGAAGGAGCAGATCGAGGAGTTCGGGATCGCCGAGTTCAACCAGCGCTGCCGCGACTCCGTCTTCCGCTACGTCGACGACTGGCGCAAGCTCACCGACCGGATCGGCTTCTGGGTCGACATGGACGACCCCTACCGCACGCTCGACAACGACTACATCGAGTCGGTCTGGTGGTCGCTGCGACAGCAGTGGGACCGTGACCGCCTCTACCTGGGCCACAAGGTCGTTCCCTACTGCCCGCGGTGCGGGACAGCGCTGAGCTCGCACGAGGTCGCCCTCGGCTACGAGGACCAGGTCGATCCGAGCGCCTACGTGCGGATGCCGGTGACCGATCCCGCCAGCTCGGGCCTCGAGCCCGGCGACAACCTGGTCGTCTGGACGACGACGCCGTGGACCCTGATCTCGCACGCCGCGATCGCCGCCGGCGCCGACATCGAGTACGTGCGGGCCCGGCCCGGCGGGGACGAGGCTCCCGATGAGGTCGTGATCGTCGCGGCCGCGCTCGCCGATCGGGTCCTGAGCGAGGGCTGGGAGCGGCTCGGCTCGTTGCCGGGCTCAGCGCTCGAGGGTGTCCGCTACGAGGCCCCGTTCGCCTACATTGCGGGCGAGGACTTCGGCCCGCTCGGCCACTCGGTCCTGCTCGGCGACTTCGTGACCACCGAGGACGGCACCGGCCTCGTCCACACCGCGCTGGCCTTCGGCGAGGACGACTTCAAGCTCGGCGAGGCGAACGGGATGACGCTGCAGAACCCGGTACTTCCCAACGGCCGCTTCGACGCCCGGGTCCCCGACTTCCAGGGCAAGCTCGTCTACGACCACAACCCCGAGATCGTCGCGGCGCTCCGCCAGAGCGGGCGGCTCTTCCGCGTGCTCGACTACGAGCACGCCTACCCGCACTGCTGGCGCTGCGGCACCGCGCTCCTCTACTACGCGAAGTCGAGCTGGTACCTGCGGACCTCCGAGGTCAAGGACCGGCTGCTGGCCGAGAACGAGACGATCGGCTGGCACCCCGAGCACATCAAGCACGGCCGCTTCGGCCGCTGGCTCGAGAACAACGTCGACTGGGCGCTCTCCCGCGAGCGCTACTGGGGGACGCCGCTGCCGGTCTGGGAGTGCAGCGCCGAGGGCTGCGAGGAGCGCTACTGCGCCGGCTCGATCGCCGACCTGCGCGAGCGCGTCGCCGATGGCAGCGAGGTTCCCGAGGACCTCCATCGTCCTTACATCGACGGGGTCCGCCTGCGCTGCTCGCGCGAGGGGTGCGAGGGCGAGATGCAGCGCGTCGCCGAGACGATCGACGCCTGGTACGACTCGGGCGCGATGCCCTTCGCGCAGTTCCACTACCCGTTCGAGAACGAGGCGGAGTTCAAGTCGCGGTTCCCGGCCGACTTCATCTGCGAGGGGATCGACCAGACGCGCGGTTGGTTCTACTCCCAGCTCGCCGAGTCGGTGCTGCTCTTCGACGAGACGAACTACCGAAACTGCGTCTGCCTCGGCCTGATCCTCGATCCAGAGGGGCAGAAGATGTCGAAGAGCCGCGGCAACATCGTCGATCCCTGGGAGGTGCTGAACCTGCACGGGGCCGACGCGTTCCGCTGGTACTACCTGACCTCCCAGCAGCCTTGGGCGGGCTACCGGTTCAGCGTCGAGACGATCGGGGAGTCGCTGCGGCAGTTCCTGCTGACGCTGTGGAACACCTACGGGTTCCTCGTCATGTACGAGAACGCGGCCGCCGAGCAGGCGGACGGCGACTCCGCGGCCGAGCCGACGGCCCCGGAGGCCGAGCTCGACCGCTGGCTCGTCTCGCGCCTGCAGAGCGTCACCGAGGAGGTGCGCGACCGGCTCGACGACTTCGACTCGGTGGCCGCCGGGCGGGCGCTCGCCGACTACGTCGACGAGATGTCGAACTGGTACGTGCGGGTCTCGCGGCGCCGATTCTGGGACGGGGACGCGGCCGCCTTCGCCACGCTCCGCCACTGCCTCGTCGAGACGGCGAAGCTGATCGCCCCGTTCGTCCCCTTCACCGCCGACGCCATCTACGTGAACCTCGTCGGCGGCGCCGAGGGTGAGTTCGGCGACGCTCCCGACTCCGTCCACCTCTGCGACTTCCCCGAGCCGGCCGCCTCCCTGCGTGATCCGGCGCTCGAGGAGGGGATGGCGGCGGCGCGGCGCGCGGTCGAGCTCGGCCGGGCCGCGCGGGCGCAGGCGAAGGCGAAGATGCGCCAGCCGCTCAGCAAGGCGGTGATCGTCGCCACCGAGGAGGAGCGGGCGGTGATCGAGCGTTTCGCCGAGCTCGTCAGGGCCGAGCTCAACGTGAAGGCGCTCGAGTTCGTCAGCGAGGAGGGTGAGCTCGCCTCCTGGACGGTGAAGCCGAACTTCCGCTCGCTCGGTCCGCGATTCGGCAAGGACATGCCGCAGGCGAAGGCGGCGATCGAGGCGCTCGATCCCGACCACGCCCGCGCCGCCATCGCCGGCGAGCGCGAGATCGGGATCTCGATCGACGGCACCGACCACACGCTGAGCGCCGAGGACATGACGCTCGCCATGGAGCCGCTCGACGGCTACCAGGTGGAGGCCGAGGCGGGCCGCGCTGTCGCCCTGGCGCTGGAGCTCGATGACGCCCTGATCCGCGAGGGCCTCGCCCGCGAGGTCGTCCGGGCGGTGCAGCAGGCGCGCAAGGAGACCGGGCTCGAGATCACCGACCGGATCGACCTGCGGCTCGGTGGCGACGAGGAGCTCGTGGCCGCCGCCCGCGCCCACGAGGACTACGTGGCCGGTGAGACGCTCGCGACCACGGTCGCCTTCGACGGAGCCGAGGGCGAGCCGACGGAGATCGGCGGCCGCGAGCTCTCGATCGCCCTCACCCGCGCGAGCTGACCCGAGCGCGGCGCCACCCCGCCACGCCGAACGTACGTCGTTGGGCGCTATGGAGACCCGTTTCGTACGTTCGGTGGTGAGGGCGGGGGGACGCGGCATACGATCCACCCGTGGACCTCGGCGCCGACACCAAGGCCGTCCTCCTCGCCGCGGGGCTGATCTTCCTCTGGGCGCTCCTGATCGGCGTCTGGAAGTACAGACAGATGGCGGCGAATCCTGAAGGCCGGGCGCATCCCTACGTCGACATCGCCCACCGCGCCGCGCTCATGTACAGCTTCGCGACGTTGCTGCTCGCCGCCTTCGTCGAGCTCAGCGGCTTCTCGACGCTGGTCAACACGATTGCGGCATTCGTCCCGATCGCGTTCTTCGTCGCGGCGATCGCGAGCTACTGCGTCAACGGCGCCCGTGCCGAAACCGACAACCAGTTCCGCGACGGCGACGAGCCGCACGGCATGCATCCATTCATGTGGGCGCTGATCGCCGGCGAGATCGGCGGCGTGGCGGTCCTGATCGCGGGGTTCGTCTGCGGCCAGATCCTCTAGCGGCCCAGGACGACCAACGCCTCCTGACGAGGTCAGGAGGCGTCAGATCAAGGAAGAGTCCGGCGAGGTGGCCTCCCTGGCCACGAGCCGGGCGATGACGCCGAGCTGGCGCCTCCTGGCCCGTCAGGCGAGCGCCGGCTCGAGCTCGGCCTCCAGGCGCTTCTTCGGCATCGCCCCGACGATCGTCTTGGCGGGCTGACCGCCCTTGAACACGATCATCGTCGGGATCGACATCACCTGGTAGGCGCTGGCCGTGTCCTGGTTCTCGTCGATGTTCAGGGAGACGATCTTGACGTCGTCGCGCTCGGAGGCCATCTCCTCGAGGATCGGGTGGACGACCCGGCAGGGGCCGCACCACGGGGCCCAGAAATCGACGAGCACGGGCTCGCTGGACTCGATTACCTCGGCCTGGAAGTTGCTGTCGGTGACTTGAGGGAGGTTCGCCATCCCAATCTCCTCTTTCGCTCTCTTGCGTGGGCGTCGTATATATCGATCCGGTCACCCGGATCGCCTTCCGAAGTTGCCGTCACACCTTACTACAAAAAATGAAGTAATGGCCGGATGGCTTGTACAAGCCGTTTCTGGCCTAGCGCAGTCAGGACCAGCGGCGACCGCGCAACCGCATCATCGGCACGCCGAGCGCGGCCTCGACGACGATCGAGCGGCTCATCTTCGACTCCCCGACGCGACGGTCCTTGAACACGATCGGGATCTCGGTCACGCGGAAGCCGGCGAGGCACGCGCGGTAGGTGGTCTCGACCTGGAACGCGTATCCGAGGGCGCCGACAGTGTCCAGGCGGATCGTCTCCAGCACCTCCCGCCGGAAGCACTTGAAACCTCCGGTCAGATCCCTGATCGGGATCCCGAGCCAGCACCGCGCGTAGGTGCTTCCCCAGCGGGAGATCACCCGCCGCCCCAATCCCCAATCGGCGGTGCCCCCGCCGGTCACGTAGCGGGAACCCAGCGCGAGGTCGGCGCCCCCCTCGCCTTCTGTGGCAGCGATGAGGCGGGGAACGTCCGCCGGATCGTGGGAGAAGTCGGCGTCCATCTGCACGACGCGCTCGGCGCCGAGCGCTAGCGCCCGCAGATGGCCTGCCACGTAGGCGGGACCGAGCCCCTCCTTCCCGGCCCGATGCAGGACGGCGATGCGCTCGTCGGCGGCGGCGAAGGCGTCGGCCAGCCTTCCCGTCCCGTCCGGGGAGTCGTCGTCGACGACGAGGATCCCGGTCCCCTCCGGGGCCGCTTCGAGAACGGCCGCGCAAAGCGGCTCGAGGTTGTCCGCCTCGTTGTAGGTCGGGATGACGACGCGATTCGGCAGGTGAGCTTCCATCGGCGTCCGGAGACCCTAGACACCTGCGCGCTGTTTCCAAGCCCCCCGTACCCCCAATAACCTCGAAGCATGCGCAACGCCGAGATCGCCGCCGCCATCTCCGAGCTCGGCGCCCTCTACGAGCTCGACGGCGCCAACCGCTTCCGCGTCCTCGCCTACAAGGAGGCGGCGCGGGTGATCCGCGACAACCCGCAGTCGATCGAGGAGCTGGCGCTCGCCGGCAGGGCGACCGAGCTGCAGGGCATCGGCGACACGATCCAGGAGAAGGTCGTCGCGCTCAGCGAGCAGGGTGAGATCCCCGCCGCGGTGAAGCTGAAGGCGAAGTTCCCGGCCTCGCTCGTCGAGCTGACGCGGATCCCGGGCGTGGGCGCCAAGACCGTGAGGCTGATCTACGACCAGACCGGCATCGCCACGCTCGAGGAGCTCGGCGCCGCCGCCGAGGCCGGCCGCCTCGCCGACATCAAGGGCCTCGGGGCGAAGTTCGAGGAGAACGTCCTCAAGGAGCTCGCGCGGATGTCCACGGGCGATACCGAGGAGCGGCGCCTGCTCGACGACGTGCGCGAGGTCGGCACCGAGCTGGTGACGGCTCTGCAGGAGCACCCCGCCTCCGAGCGCGTCGTGCTCGCCGGCTCAGCCCGGCGCTGGGCTGAGACATGCAAGGACATCGACATCATCGCCACCGCGAGCGATGCGCAGGCTCTCGCCGAGTCCCTTGCCGCCAACGACCTGATCGGCGAGCACGGCAATCCGGGACCGAACGGACTGAGGGCACGGACGCACAACGGCATCCAGGTCGACCTGCGGATCGTCCCTCCCGATGAGTTCGGGAACCTGCTGCAGCACTTCACCGGCTCCAAGGAGCACAACGTGAAGCTGCGGGAGCGGGCGGTGAAGATGGGCCTCTCGGTCTCCGAGCACGGCATCGCCGACACCGAGAGCGGCGAGGTCGCCAAGTGCGAGACCGAGGAGGAGGTCTACGAGCGGCTCGGCCTCGCCTACATCGAGCCGGAGCTGCGCCAGGGCGCGCGAGAGATCGCGCAGGCCGAGGCGGGCGAGCTCCCGGAGCTGGTCAAGCTCGCCGACGTCCGCGGCGACCTGCACTGCCACACGACCCTCTCAGACGGCCACAACTCCCTGCGCGAGATGGCGGAGGCAGCGGAAGCGCGCGGCTACGCCTACCTCGCCGTCACCGACCACTCGGCTACCCATGGCTTCGGCGACGACGTGCAGCCCGACGCGTTGAAGCGCCGGATCGCGGAGGTGGCGAAGCTGAACGAGTCGCTGCCGAAGGGGTTCCGGCTGCTTTCGGGCTCGGAGATCAACATCGGCACCGACGGCTCGCTCGACTACGCGGACGAGCTCGTCGACCAGCTCGATTGGGTCGTCGCCAGCGTCCACACCTCCTTCCGCGTCGGCAAGGCGAAGATGACGGCCCGCATGGTGGAGGCGGTCTCCAATCCACTGGTCGACTGCCTCGGCCACCCGAGCGGGCGGCTGCTGCTCAAGCGCGAGCCCTACGAGTTCGACGTCGAGGCGGTAATCGCTGCCGCGGCCGAGCACGGGACGATGATCGAGATCAACGGCAGCCCGCGCCGCCGCGACCTGAACGAGCACCACGCCCGAATGGCAGCCGAGGCGGGGGTGACGATCTGCCTCAACACCGACGCCCACCGGGTGTCCACCTTGGAGAACATGGTCTACGCCGTCGCCACGGCGCGCCGCGCCGGGCTGACCAAGGATCAGGTCGCGAACACGAGGCCCTGGCGCAGCTTCAACGCGCTGCGGAAGAAGAACCGGAAGCTCTGAGGCGAGCGGCTAGGGCGCGACGGTGCCCGGCGCCAGAGGCAACGCGTAGTTGCCCAGCCAGTCGAAGCTCTCCTTGCACGGCTTCGAGCCTGCATCCGAGGCGCCGGCGGTGATCTTCATCGTGCCCTCGACCCTCCGCGAGCTCTTCCACTTGCCCTTCCAGTCGATGCTGAACTGGAGGCCGTAGCCGTCGTCCTTGCTGTAGCTCTTCTTGAAGTGGAAGCGGCCTGTGGCGGAGACCGGGACCGTTTCATCTGGCTGGAGGAGCTGACCGCCGGCGCACTTCGCAGGCGCCGGGTACGCAACCCCGGAGTAGCTGTCGTAGGGGACCATCACGAACTTGGAGCCGTCCTTGACGAGGCTCCAGGCGCCGCCGTAGTAGTCGCCCTTCGTGTCTGGGGCGGCCTGGTACTGCCCCTCCTTCGGCTTCGTGCTCTTGTGCTTCGACGCTTCGCCGACCCCGGCGACCGCCAGTAGGACAAGAGCACCGACCATGGCTGCTGCAAGGACCCTTCCCATCGGCTTGCTCCCCTTCTTCCCCTCTTCCCCTCTACTCCTCTACTGCTCCTGGATCGCGTCACCCTAGACGGGCGCCGGCGTGTGGTCAACGGGCCTGTGGATCAGCCGGCAACGGCCGATCGCCGAGCCAGAAGCGCGGCCCAGGCCCAGCGCTTCCGGCGCGGTCCTCGGGATTGGCGAGCTTGCAGCGCTCCAGCGACAGGCAGCCGCACCCGATGCACTCTGTAAGCCCCGCCCGGAGCCGCTCGAGCTCGGCGATCCGCTCGTCGATCCGGCCCGTCCAGCTCTTCGACAGGCGGGACCAGTCCCGCTTGTTCGGCGCCCGATCGGGGGGCAGCTTCGCGAGCTCGGCGCCGATCTCCTCGAGGGTGAGCCCGACGCGCTGGGCGAAGACGATGAAGGCGATCCGGCGCAGCACGCGCCGCTCGTAGCGCCGGTGACCGGAGCCCGCGCGCTCGGAGCTGATCAGGCCGCGCTCCTCGTAGAAGCGAAGGGCGGAGGCGGCGACGCCGCTGCGGCGCGCGACCTCGCTGATCGTCAGCTGCTCCTTCACCGCCGCAATGCAAGCACGGACCGGTCTTGACTTCAAGTTCACTTGAGCTTGTAGCTTCTCCCACGCACCGATGAATCGACGACGGAGGCGACCATGAACGAACACCCCGGAGCGGGACAGCGCATCATCGATGAGGCCACCTCCTGGCCCGGGGTGGAGGCAGTCCGCGGCGATCGTGGCGAGCTCTCCCTGCGCCTCGGCAAGCGCGAGCTCGGCCACCTCCACGGCGACCACGCCCTCCACATCGGCTTCCCGAAGGGGGTCTGGCACGACCTCCACGACGACGGTCGGATCGACTACCACCCGATCTTCCCCGGACGGCCGGGATGGGGCAGCAGGCGTCTCGACGATGCCGGGGACGAGCGTGACGCGATCGCGTTGCTGCGTCTCAACTACGACCGCGCCGTCGCCAACCACGGCGTCCCTGCCGGAGCCGGAGGCGCCCGCGGGTAGTCTGGGCCGCCGTGGACCTGCTGCGGCACTTCGCCGATCTCGGGCGCTATCTCGGCAACCGCGAGGAGCGGGAGCGCGAGGACGCGGCCGCGGCGGTCGACCTCGCGGCCCATCCCGGGAGCGGGTTGCCGCTGGAGCGGGGCCTCGAGATCGAGTGGCTGGGGACCGCCGGATACCGAATCACCTACGAGGGCCGTTCGCTCCTCATCGATCCGTACCTGACGCGCGTCCCCCTCTCCGCGGTCGTCAGGCGCCAGGTCGTCCACGCCGACGAGCGCCTCCACGACCGCTACCTCTCGGACGCCGGTGACGTCGCCGGGATCCTCGTCGGACACACCCACTTCGACCACGCGATCGACGTCCCGGCGCTCGCTCGGCGCTACGGCGCCGACGCCTACGGGTCGAGCTCGCTCGTTCAGCTGATGTCGCTGCACGGGCTCCGCTCGCAGGCCGTCGAGGTCGACCCCGGCCGGACCTACGAGATCGGCCCCTTCGCCGTCCGCTTCGTGCCGAGCCTGCATTCGAAGCTGATCCTCGGCTACGCGGTCCCCTCCGACGGCGAGCTCACCTGCGAGCACCTCGACGCCCTCTCGCCCACCGCCTATCGCTGCGGCCAGGTCTACGGGATCCACATCACGGCCGGGGCGACGACGCTCTACCACCAGGGCAGCGCCAACCTGGTCGACGAGCTCGTGCCGACGGGTGGCGTCGACGTCTTCCTCGCGGGAGTCGCGGGCAGACGCTTCACCGACCGCTACTGGGAGCGGATCCTTCGCCGGCTCGATCCCCAGGTCGTGATCGCCAGCCATTACGACGACTTCTTCCGCCCCCTCGCGCAGTCCGAGCAGGGCTTCTCCCTGAACGTGCGGCTCGCGGCGGTGCCGGGGGAGATCGCGGCGGTCTCGAGCGCTGCGAGGGTCGCGACCCTGCCGCCGCTGATGCCGGTGCGCGGCGGCGGTTGACGATCCTCAGACCGGCGCGCCCCGCATCAGCCCCGGGGTCCTGATCAGCTTGATCGGGTCGAACGCGGAGCCGTGCTCGACGTAGAAGCAGACGCCATCGCGCTCCTCGACCGCCGTCACGGCCGATTCGCGGTTGCGCCAGGCGACGGCGATCCCGAGCGCGAACCCTGTGGCGATCGCGGGAACCTGCGGGAACAGCGGGGCGAGGGCACCGGCAGCGATCGCGAACACGCCGACCGGCCAGAGCCGCGCGATCGCGATCCGGACCGGGGACTCGGAGGGGAGCTGCGTCGCCGTCCGCGCTTTCGCAAGCGGCTCGGCGAGTGCCCGCCGCGTCCGCGAAGGGCGCCCGAGCCAGAGCCCACCGATGATCGCGACCACCCACCAGGCGAGCGACAGCGCGGCCAGCGAGTCCTCGCCGGTCGCGTTGACGCTGACCGCCGAGATCACGGCCAGACCCGTCGCCTCGACGGCGACGAGCAGCACCGTCCCTCGCAGCAGATCCTTGAACTGCAACGGACCTAGCCCTCCGCAAGCGCGGTGAGCAGGTCGCAGAGCTCCTCGGTGCCGTCGACGACGACATCGGCCTCGGAGACGATCTCGGCGGGGCCCTCCGGCGAGCGCACGCCGACCCTGACGATCGCGTCCAGCTCACCTTCGTCGCGCATCTCCGCGAGCACTCTGAAGCCGTCGAGGTCGGTGAGGTCGTCGCCGGCGAAGAGCGCCCTGCGCGCTCCGGCCCGGCGCAGCAGGCCGGCGATCGCGACGCCCTTGTCGATGTCAGCAGGCGGTCGCAGCTCCAGCACCTTGCGGCCTGCGTGCGTGCGGAGCCCGCGCCCGCGCGCGTCCTCGCCGATCCTCAGCGCCACCCGCTCAGCCACCTTCTCGTCGTCGGCGCCGCGCCAGTGGAGCGCCACGATCGGCCCCTTGTCCTCGAGG
Source organism: Solirubrobacterales bacterium (assembly GCA_046330415.1). Lineage (GTDB taxonomy): Bacteria > Actinomycetota > Thermoleophilia > Solirubrobacterales > 70-9 > RHKX01. The sequence goes on from JAXLSW010000008.1 coordinate 180,904, forward strand.
CGGATACCCGCTCGAACCATCGCCTCCCGGTCGGCTGCGTCGGCCAGGAACCCGGCCGCGGCGTCCTCCCTACCGGTGAGCTCGGGGCTCGGGGCCGAGCGGCTCGCGCGGGGATCGAGGAGCTCGAACCCGTGGTTGCCCGCGTAGGTGAGCTGGTCGAGCCCGACGATCTCGCGAGCGTTCTCAGGCCGCCGTCCGGTGACGACAGCGCAGAGCCCGTATCGCGAGGCGATGCGCTCGAGCGCGGATCGGGCGCGGGTGGGCACCTCCACGAGCTCGGGGCGGGCGACGATCGGCGCGAGCGTCCCGTCGAGATCGCTGAGCACGGCCGAGGCAGCCGGGACATCCAGCAGCGGCGCGAGTTGCTCCCGCCATCGCTCACCGCTCGCTTCCACGCCGTGCATGCGGGTCCTAGTATCGCGCCGGTGCCGCAGCCGACGACGATCCGGCTCGCCGGGATCGGGATCCTCGCGGGCGTCTTCAGCGGCCTCTTCGGCGTGGGAGGCGGCGCCGTCATGGTCCCGCTCCTGCTGGCCTGCGGCTATCGCGAGCGCGGCGCCACAGCGACGTCGATGTGCGCGATCGTCCTCATCTGCTCGCTCGCCGCCGCGGTGCAGGGCCTGTACGGGAACGTCGAGCTCGGCAACGCCGCGCTGCTGGCCGGTCCCGCGGTGCTCGGCGTGGCGCTGGGAGTCGGCCTCCAGCAGCGGATCCCGGAGCGCACCGTCTCGCTGCTGTTCGCCCTGTTGCTACTCGCCGTCGCGGCCGAGCTGGTGCTCTGAGGGGATTGGGTATGGAGGTCGTGCTCGCCATGCTCATGGCCCTCGCCGGCGGCGCCGTCGGAGGCCTGCTCGGCGTCGGCGGGGGGATCATCTTCGTCCCGGCGCTGGTCATCCTGCTCGGCAGCGGGCAGGTGGAGGCCGAGGCGACCTCGCTGCTCGTCATCGTCCCGATGGCGATCGCCGGCACCTGGAGGCAGCTGCGCCACGGCAACGTCGACGTACCCGCCGGGATCAAGCTCGGCCTGTTCTCGATCCCCGGCGTCGTCGCCGGCGTCGCCCTGGCGAACGCGATCAGCGAGCGAGCGCTCGAGCTCGGGTTCGCGGCCCTGTGCGTCGTCATCGCCGCACGCCTGATGCACCGCGCGCTCGGGGAGCCCGATCCCGCAGAGGCGGATGACCGGTGAAGGAGGGGCTGCACCTCGGCGCCGGGACCTTCGTGCCGATCGACGAGGTCGAGATCCGGGCGAGCCGCTCGTCGGGACCCGGCGGCCAGCACGCGAACAAGACCGAGTCACGGATCGAGGCGAGCTTCGACGTACGCGCGTCGGCGAGTCTCACCGATACGCAGAAGGAGCGGGTCATCGCGAGGCTCGGCGAGCGCGTCGTCGCCGTCGCCCAGGACGCGCGCAGCCAGACCAGGAACCGCGCCCTGGCGATCGAGCGCCTACGCGCGAAGCTGGCGGACGCGCTCGCGCCGCGGAAGTCCCGGCGCGCGACGCGGCCGAGCCGCGCGTCCGTCGAACGACGCCTGAGCGCGAAGCGCCGTCAGGGCGAGCGCAAGCAGGACCGGCGCCGGCCAGAGTGGTGAGCCCGGACGCGAAACTCAAAGGATCTGACCCTCCGGGGACAGACGTGGCCGCCCATATCGCTGAGGAGCAGCGGATCTCGACGCCACGTCGGCGAGGGCGCCGCGTCGCGCCTCAGCGCAGGCCGTGCTCGAGCGCGTCCTTGACCGAGGCGTCGAGGGAGTTCAGCCGCGCCAGGGCAAGGGCCTCCGCCGAGGCGAAGCCGGAGGCGTTGCCGCGGGCCCGTCCCGCCGCCTCCGGTCCGTGGTGGCTGAGAACGCAGTGCAGGAGCGCGAGCCGCCGCTCGGCCGGGAGCGCCGCGGCCTGCGGGCTCGCGTTGATGATCTCGGCGCCGAGCTGCAGGTGGCCGAGGAGCGCCCCCTCCTCGCTGATCCCGAACTCGGCCCCGTAGGTGAACTCGCGCGTCTTGCCGATGTCGTGCAGGAGCGCCGCGGCCATCAGCAGGTCGGAGTCGAGCTTCGGATGGAGCTGGCAGAGGTCACCGACCATCGTCCCGACCGAGACCGTGTGCTCGAGCAGACCGCCGAGGTAGGCGTGATGACCGCCGCGGGTGCAGGGAGCGCGCCGCAGCTCGGCGGCCACCGGCTCGGACGCGCAGACCGCCTCGACGAGAGCGCGCAGGGCCGGGTCGTAGACCTCTCCGGTCAGGTGCTCGAAGAATCCCTCGAGCTCCTCCACCGAGCGGTAGGCCGACGGCAGGAACTCGGCCGGGTCGAACTGCCCGGGCTCGATCTTCCGCAGCGCGGTGATCTCAGCTGAGAGCTGGCCGCGAAACCGCTCGACCTTTCCGCGGGCCTCGATCGCGTCACCGCGCTCGAAGCGGGCGCCGAGCTGGTCGGCCTCGCGGAAGATCCGCGCTGGGATCGACCCGGTCCGGTCGCGCAGCTCAAGCGAGAGGTACGGGGTCCCCGCCTTCGACTGCTGACGGTCCTTGCGGGCCACGGCGAAGCGTCCCACGAGGGGACGCCCGGGCTGCAGTGACGCGACCCCTCCGGATGAGGACTCGGACGGGGTCTCAGACGCGCTCGGTGCCGCTGCCGCTTCCACCCCTCGATGATCCAATTCGTCCCGGACGACCCGCCGTCTCGACTACATTGGAGCGGATGGACCCGATCGTCTGGGAAAGAGAGCCGCCCGAGCTGAGATCGCCCGTGCTGGTCGCTTCCTTCTCCGGCTGGAACGACGCCGCCAACGCTGCCAGCACCGCGCTGGGTGCGATCGCCGCGTCGCTGGAGACCGAGCTCGTCGCCCGGATCGATCCCGAGGAGTTCTTCGATTTCCAGGCCAACCGGCCGACGATCGAGATCGTCGACGGGACGATGCGCGGGGTCGAATGGCCCGACAACCTGCTCGTCGCCGCACGCGCCGAGGGCGCCGAGCGCGACCTGCTGCTGATCAGCGGCACCGAGCCGAGCACCCGCTGGCGCACCTTCTGCAATGCGGTCATCGACGTCGCCGAGGCGTGCGGCGTCGAGGACGTCGTCACCTTCGGCTCGCTGATCGCCGACGTCGCCCACACCCGGCCCGTCCCCATCACCGGCCTCGCCAGCGACGAGGAGATGATCGCCCAGCTCGGCTTCGAGGACGTCTCCTACGAGGGGCCCACCGGCGTGCTTGGGATCTTCCACGGCATCTGCCGCGAGCGCGGGCTCACCGCCGCGAGCCTGTGGGCCGCCGTGCCCCACTACGCCGCCGCCGTCCCCAACCCGAAGGCCGGTCTGGCGCTGCTGCGCCGCCTCGAGGGGATGATCGGGATCGCCGTCGAGGCCTCCGAGCTCGAGGAGGCAGCCGGCAGCTTCGAGAAGCAGGTCAGCCAGGCCGTCGCCGCGAACCCCGAGATCCGCGAGATGGTCGAGCGGCTCGAGGAGCAGCAGGACGAGGTCGCCGGCTTCTCCCAGGAGGACGTCCCCAGCGGCGACGCGATCGCCCAGGACTTCCAGCGGTTCCTGCGCCAGCAGCGCTCGGACTGACTGACGCGGGTGCGTCGCGGGGGACGCGCTCGCGCCGCCTAGGCCTCGGCGGCGGGGCAGATCAGCCTGAAGTCGCACCAGGAGCAGCTCTCGAAGCTCGGGCGCGGCTCGAAGTCCTGGCCGGTGATCCCCTCGGAGACCTCCGCGACCGTGCGCTCGACCCGCTCCAGCGCGCCCGGTTCGCCGGCGACGCGGACCTTCTCGTCGTCGAGGACGTACCAGTAGGAGCCGTCGGCGGCCTCGATGTCCCAAGACTCGCGGACGGCGATCCGGTACAGCGCGATCTGCAGGTCGCCGGCGAGCTCGGCCTCGCTCTTCGGCGCGCCGGTCTTGTAGTCGATCAGCTCGTAGTTGCCGTCGGGGTGGCGGTCGACGCGGTCGATCCGGCCGCTGACGGTGTTGTCGCCGATCTTGAAGGAGAACCTCCGCTCGAGCCAGACCGGCCGCGATCCCCCGGCGACATCGCGCTCGTGGTAGCGGGCGAGCGCGGCGACGGCCCGGTCGCGGTACTGCAGCTCGTCATCGGAGAACCCGAACCCGGTTCGGCGCCAGCCCGACTCGAACAGCGAGAGCAGCCTGTCGAGCCCACCCTCCCCCGGCGTCGCCGAGCCGCGCAGCTCCTCGGCGTGGTAGCGCTCGAGGACGTTGTGGACGAGGATCCCGAAGCGCTGGTTGATCGTCGGCTCCTGCGGGATCGCGAAGACCCGCGCGAACTTGTACTTGAGCGGGCAGGTCAGGTAGAGGTCGACGTCGGAGGCCGACAGGGCCAGACCCCCTCCCCGTGATGGCAGGAAGGCCTCGAGCCCAGGCTCCGCCCGCTCAGCGTGCTGCTCTGAGCGCCGCGTGCGCTCGCGCCCCTCGTCGAGCACGTACTCGTCGAGGGAGGAGCGTTCCAGCTCGGCCAGCTGCTCGGGAGTGGCGAGCCTGCCGAGCAGCTCGTTGACCCCCGCGATCGCCTCCCGCGCCGACTCGTCCCCGGGGCGCTGGATCAGGGCCGCCAGCTTGACGAGCTCGAGGAACCGGGCGACGGAGCGGTTGACGTCGTCGGCGGTGTCGAGGCGCATCTCGCTGAGCGCCGCCCCGGCGCGCCACGACGATTCGAGCACCTCGTCACGCAGCATCCGGTAGGTGGCATGCAGGCCCTCGGCGGGACCGAACAGCTCCTCCTCCTGCCGCACCTCCTCCGCCTCGAGCGCCGAGCGCGCCCGCTCATAGAGGCTCGACGGGGAGACGGTGACGCCGCGCTCCTCCTCCGGGTAGGCCAGGACGAGCGAGGCGCGAGCGCGGCTGACGGCCACGTAGCCACGGCGTGCCGCGAGCGCCTCGGCGACATCCCCAGCGGCGGGCACCTCCTCGCCCGCGAGAAGCTCGTCCGGAATCCACTCGGCGCGTTCGGCCCCCCAGCGCATCGACCCGCGGTCGAGGCCGAGGACGTAGACCCGGTCGAACTCCATCCCCTTGACCTGCTCCGGCTCGGCGAGCAGGACCGCGTCGCGCGGCGGCGGCTCGGCCGGGCGGCTGAACCGCTGCCCGGCCTCGGCGACCGCGGCGAGGTAGCGGACGAAGTCGCGGGTCGAGCCGTCGGGGCGCCGCAGCGTCCAGCTCGCGGCCAGCTCGGCGAGCCGCGAGAGGTTGACAAGCCGCTCCGCGGTCTCCGGGCTCGCAGCGAAGAGGCCGAGCCGGCGGAAGCCGATTCGCTCGATCAACCGGCGCACGAAGACATCTGCGCGGAGCCCGTCGAAGGCTCCGGCCGCCGAGCGGTAGAGCTTCAGGAAGGCGCGGATCCTGTCGCGCGAGGGCGGCGGGAGCTGCGGGCTCTCGAGCGCGGCCTCGAGAGCCGAGATCATGTCCAGCTTGCGGTGGCGCGCGATCGTCGTGCAGCGGGCGAGGTCGACCGAGCGCAGCTCGACCGGAGGGCGGGTGAGCGCACGGACGACCGCGGCCGAGTCGTTGGGATCGGCGATGGCGCGGAGCCAGGCGATCGTGTCGCGGACCTCGGGGCGGCCGAAGAAGGCGGCCGAGCCCGCGCTGCGGAACGGCACGTTGCGCTCCTCGAGCGCCGCCGCGATCAGCCGGCTTCCGCGTCCCGGGTCGCCGGCGACGATGCAGAGCTCCGCGGGCCGCGCCTCGCCGGATGCGAGGAGGTGCTCGATCTCGCGGGCGACTGCCTGCGCCTGCGCCCGCTCGTTCGCGCAACGCCAGAAGCGCACCTCGGGGCCCGACGGTTCCCCTCTCTCGCCGAGGACCTCCGGCACCTCATCGGCGACGGCCTGCTCCCGCCCTCCAGCTGCGGTTGCGGAGGGTGCCGGCAGGGCACGCCGGTGAGCGTCCGGGACGAGCGCCGTCGCGACGCCGGCGACCGTGGCGAGCGGCCCGCGCAGGCGGCCCCCCTCGGGGAGCTCGACGACGCTGACGTCTCCGAACGCCCGGCGGAAGGCGAGCGCCGCTGCCTCGCCGTCGGCGCGATGCGCCTTCAACGCCTGGTCGGGGTCGCAGGTCGCGAGCACGCGCCCGTGCGGGGCCAGCAGCGGCAGCAGCGCCACCCGCGGCCTGCCGGCGTCCTCGAGCTCGTCGACGAGTAGATGGCCGACGCGCTCCCCGACGACAGCGGGAAGGTCGGAGTGGCGGGTCAGGAGCCGCCCCAGCTCGAGGATCAACTCACCCTCGTCAAGGACCCCCTGGCGAAGCATGATCTGGTCGTGGCGATCGAACAGGTCGGCGAACTCGATCTCTCGCAGCGCCGTCTCGCGATCAGATCGCCCAGCTGCCCCGCGCTCGGCGGCGCGGGCGCGATCGCGCAGCGCCTCCGGGCCGATGCCCTCGGCCTTCAGCGCGTCGATCCGCTCCAGCAGGCGCGCCAGCAGCCCCGCGGGATTGCCGCGGATCTCGTGGCGGCGCAGCGGCAATGCATCGAGATGGTCGAGCAGCAGGGCGAGCCGATCGGCTGGGCTGCCGGTCTGGAAGAAGGGGTCGAGCCCGGCCTCGAGCGCGTAGTCGCGGAGCAGCCGTTCGGCGAGGCGAGGCCAGGTCTCGATCTCGACCTCCTCGTGGGAGACCGCACTGAGCTCCGTGATGCGGTCGCGCAGGTGGGCGCGGTTCGCGGCGCTCTGGGTGAGCACCGTGATGCGGCCCGTCCCCGCACCCGCGGACGCCAGCGCGGCGACGCGGTCGGCGATCAGCTCGGTCCGGCCCGTTCCGGCGGCGCCGAGCACCAGCACGGGGCCGTCGCCGAGCTCGACGTCGAGCGCCTCCCTATCCGGCACAACAGCCATCGGCACAACCGTAGCGAGGGTCGCGCGTACCATTGGCCGCGTGAAGACACCGATCGACTGGCTCGACGTGTGCCGCCGGGCCAGCGCCCGGCAGACCGATCTGTTCGCCTCCAGCCGGACGATCTCCGAACGGACCGTCTACGAGGGTCGCGGCGAGGGCGGTGACATGACCCTCGAGCTCGACCGGCAGTGCGAGGACATCGTCTTCGACGAGCTCGAGCGCATCGCGGCCGCGGGTCACGCGCTGCTCGCGATCAGCGAAGAGCGCGGCGCGGTCCGGCTCGGACCCACAGATGAGACCGGTGACGGCGACGATCCCGTGCACCGCGTCGTCATCGATCCGATCGACGGCTCGATGAACGTGCGCCGCACCATCCCCTCCCACTCGCTCTCGATCGCGGTCGCCGACGGTGACTCGATGGCCGACGTCACCTTCGGCTTCGTCCACGACTTCGGCGCCGGCGACGAGTTCCACGCCACCCTCGGCGAGGGCGCCTTCATGAACGACTCGCCGCTCGGCGTCGATCTCCCTCAGCACGGCCTCGAGGTGGTCGGGATCGAGTCCGCCGACCCGCGGTGGGTGCTCGGCAGCATCGCGGCGCTGCAGGGGGAGGCGTACCGGCTGCGCATCGTCGGCTCGCTAGCCATCACCGTCTCCTACGTCGCCGCTGGCCGCTTCGACGCGATGCTCTCGGTGCGCGGCTGCCGCTCCGTCGACGTCGCCGCCGCCCAGCTCGTGCTCCGCGAGGCAGGCGGCGCGGTCCAGTTCATGGGGATGGAGCTGAGCGAGGCGCCGCTCGACCTCGACGCCCGCTACTCGGTCGTCGGCTCGCTCGATCCCGCCCACCTGGAGATCGTGCGAGCGGCCCAGGCGGCCGGCGACGGTCCCTCCTGATGGCTTCGTTGGTCGACTGGGGGCTGGCCGAGCGGATCGCCACCGCCGCCGCCGGCGAGGGCCCGAGCGCGATGGCGTCCGGCGAGGTCGACCTAGCGGGCGCCTGGGAGCGCTCCCGCGACGCCGTGATCGATTACACCGGCCTCACCCCGGCCGGGCCGGTGCCCGAGGCCGAATGGGTGAGCAGACGCGAGTGGACGCGGATCAACCTCGCGTCGATGCGCGAGATGGTCGCCGCCGTCGAGGAGCGGATCGGCGGCTCGCTCGCGCCGGGGCGCGCCGGTCAGGCGCTCGACGCCGTCGGCGGTCGCGCCTTCGCCGTTCAGATCGGCGGCCTGCTGGGGCTCGCGTCGCGGCGCGTTCTCGGTCAGTACGAGATGTCACTCCTCGGCGGCGGCGATCGCTCCCCGCGCCTGATCTTCGTCGGCCCCAACATCGATTCCGCGACCGCCGATCTCCACGGTTCTCCGAGCGACGTGCTCGAGTGGGTCGCCCTTCACGAGGTCACCCACGCCGTCCACTTCACCTCGGTGCCGTGGCTGGCAGACCACCTGGGCGGCCTCGCGCGGACGTTGCTCGAGGACACGCCACTGAGCCTCGAGGGCTCCGACCTCCTCGGTGGCGCGCGGCAGGCGATCAACGATCCGCGCGGCTGGATCAAGGAGATCCGCGAGGCCGACCCGGTCACGCTCCTCGCCCCACCTCAGGCCCGCGAGACGATCGTCGCGGTGCAGGCGACGATGGCGCTCGTCGAGGGCTACGCCGAGCACGTCATGGATGCGGCCGCCGGCGAGATCGGGCCGCGCGTCGAGGCCCTGCGGGCCGGCATGGAGCGCCGCCGCGAGAACCGGGGGCCGCTCGCCCGCGCGCTCGCCTGGCTCCTCGGCTTCGAGATGAAGCTGCGCCAGTACCGGGACGGCAAGCGATTCTGCGACGAGGTCGTGGAGGCCGAAGGCATTGCCGGGCTCAACCTCGCGTGGCAGGGGCCCGCTGCGTTGCCGACGCTCGCCGAGATCAGCGCCGCCGACGAGTGGACCCGGCGCGTCGGCACCCCCGCCGCGGCCTGATCACCGGTCGAGCCCGGCCCAGAGCCCCAATCGGGGCTCCTGTGACGTGCCTCACATTCCCGCTTGGTAACTCGAATTGCGGGGATGTGTAAGAACAGTTGTTCGGTGCTAAGCTGAACATCCTTAGAGATAAGGAACTTACAAACAAAGCGACTTCCGAACCACACGAAGGGGTTGAGAAGGAATGGCTACCAACAGCACCACGGGCAGCACCAAGTCCGCTTCCCGCACGAAGGCCAAGTCGACGACCAAGGCTCAGGCCACCAAGACCAAGACGCAGGCCAAGCGCACCGCGTCGACCGCCAAGAGCTCGGCGAAGACCACCGCCAAGAGCACCTCGACCGAGGCCGGCAAGACCGTCGGTCAGGCCAAGGGTGGCGTCAACGCCGCTGCTGACTACGTCAAGGCCGCGGCCGAGACCGCCGTCGACGTCCCCGTCGGCGCCGCGCTGACCGCCGTCGACCGCGTCGATGAGCTGACCACTCGGTTCAACACGCCGACCAAGCGCGAGACGGAGATCCGTCGCGTCCGCAACCAGCTCCGTCGTGAGCTGAACAAGGTCGAGCGTCGTGGCGGCTCCGCCCGCAAGAAGGCGGTCACCTCCGCCAAGCGCACGCGGACCCGGGTCGAGCGTGAGGTCAAGCGCACCCGCACCCAGGTCGAGCGTGAGGTCAAGGCTCGCCGCCGCAGCGCCGAGACGACCCTGCGCCAGCAGCGTCGCGAGGTCGAGACCTCGCTGAAGCGCAACCGCACGGAGGCCGAGAAGCGCGTCCGCGAGGTGAGCGAGCGGGTCCAGGCTCTGGTCTAAGACCGCTTAGCCCGGGTCGCCCTTTGGAGAGGTGACGGCCCGGAGAGATCTACTCGCCTAGCGCGAGTAGACCGGGGCGTCGGAAATGCCTTCGGGCACAGCCGACTCCCCACCTCTCCTCCCCGATGCAGCGGGTTCCTTTCGAGGGCCCGCTGCATCTCTTTGTAGGCGCAAGCGGTCTGAGACAATGCGGCCATGTCTCTTCCCACCGAAGCCCAGGTAACCGAGGCGCTGCGGGCCGTGATCGACCCCGAGCTTCGTCGCTCGGTCGTCGAGCTCGGCATGGTGCGCTCGATCGACGTCCACGACGGCGGCCGTGTCGACGTCGTCATCTCCCTCACAACGCCGGGCTGCCCCATCCGCACCCAGTTCGAGCACGCCGTCGTCGACAACGTCGGAAAGCTCGATGGCGTGACCAGCGTCGGCGTCGGCTTCGACGTCCTCTCCGACTCCGAGAAGGCGGGCCTGCAGCAGAAGCTCGGCCGCCCGAGCGGCCTCCCCGAGGGCGCCCTCGCGAAGGTGAAGAACGTGATCTGCGTCGCCTCCGGCAAGGGCGGCGTCGGCAAGTCGACGATGACCGCCAACCTCGCCGCCGCTCTCGCCGCCGAGGGCAAGCCCACCGGAGCGCTCGACTGCGACGTCTACGGCTACTCGATCCCCCGCATGCTGGGAGTCGAGGGACGCCCCGAGGTCAACGGCAGCCGCAAGATCATCCCGCTGGTCTCCGCCGGCGGGGTCAAGGTGATGTCGATCGGCTTCTTCGTCGAGGAGAACGCAGCGGTCGTCTGGCGCGGCCCCATGCTCCACAAGGCGATCCAGCAGTTCCTCGAGGACGTCGACTGGGGCGAGCTCGACTACCTGCTCCTCGACCTGCCGCCAGGCACCGGCGACGTCTCGATGACCCTCGCCCAGCTCCTGCCGCAGGCTCGGATCCTCGTCGTCACGACCCCGCAGCCGGCCGCGCAGACCGTCGCCGCACGGGCGGCCGAGATGGCCGGGAAGGTCGACCTCGAGGTGCTCGGCGTGATCGAGAACATGTCCGGCTTCACGACCCCCGACGGCCAGCGTCACGCGATCTTCGGCGAGGGTGGCGGGCAGGAGCTCGCCGACTCGCTCGACGTCCCGCTGCTCGGCAAGATCCCGCTCGAGGAGGCGCTGCGCGAGCACGCCGACGCCGGCGACCCGCTCGTCACCGCGGATCCCGGATCCCCGGCCGCCATCGCGGTCCACCAGGCCGCGCGCGGGATCATCGCCCAGACGCCCGTGGAGCTGCCGCTGATGCAGTCGGTGGCCGCGGACACACCTGCGATGGCGCCCCCGATCAGCGGGATGGAGCTGCCCGTGGTCCAGGCGGGCGGCTGACGGCGCGGTCGCGGTCGGCGGCGCTCATCGCGGCCGCGAGGGCGAGCGCGCAAGCCAACGAGAGGACGGCCAGCGCCGCCGAGGACAGCAGGAACGCGGTCCCGGCGCTGAAGAGTGGGATCCCGCGGGAGGAGATCGCGGCGAGGACGAAGACGAGGCCGAGCGCCGACCCCAACCCGAACAGGGCCAGCTCGGTGGATCCGATCGAGATCGGACCGGGGATGCGCTCGGACCCACGAGCGCGCGGATCCCGGTCGGGCCAGCGACGGATCGCGATCGCCGCGAGCGAGGCAACTGCGAGGCAGACGAAGTAGGCGCCGACCGCGTCGCTGGGGCGGTGCCACTCGGCCGCGACGACGGCGACCCCGAAGGCGCCACCGATCGCTCCCGCCGCGAGCGCCGTCGCGATCCGCAGGCGCGGGGGGACCACGAGCAGCGCCGCCAGGCAGACCGACATCCCGACGGTGGTGTGTCCCGACGGGTAGGAGTTGCCGGCGCCCGCCAGGCCGGAGGGGACGAGCGGCGGGCGCTCGAGGATCACGAGCTTGAGGATCTCGGTGCTGAGCACCGCCACGCCGACGGAGGCGGCGGCGATCAGGGCCATGCGCGGGCGGCCACGCAGGAACGCGACGACGGCCACGAGGATCATCGCCAGAAGCAGCGTGCCGCCGCTGACGATCCGCAGGAAGCGGTCGGCCTGGCTCGCGCGCAGGTCGGAGATCACCTCGCCACCGAGCAGGGTGCGCTCGTCGAGCTCCTGGCCCCAGTGCGTGCGGACCATGAGCAGGTAGACGAGCACGACCGCGATCGCCGAGGCGACCGCGAGCAGCGACAGCTGCCGGGGAAGTTGCTGGGACCCGGCCGTCACGGCCGGGCTCCGGCTACTTGCCGGCGAAGTAGTCGGCGTTGATCTGCGCGAACGCGGACCACTCGGCGGGGAGCTGGTCCTCGGCGAAGCAGGCGTCCACCGGGCAGGCCTCGACGCAGGCGTCGCAGTCGATGCACTCGTCCGGATCGATGTAGAGCTGCTTCTGCTCCTCGTAGTCGGGCTCGTCCGGGGTCGGGTGGATGCAGTCGACCGGGCAGACCTCCACGCACGAGTTGTCCTTCTCGCCGATGCAGGGCTCTGCGATCACGTAGGTCAAGTTCGGTTCCCTCTCGGTTCGCTCGAATCTGGCTGTCGGGCTCGATCGCCCGCCTGAAGGCGGACATTGTACGGGCAGTCCGCCCCGAACATCCGGCCAGGGGGCGCGCGTGGGTCGCCCGGGGTGATTGACTGCATGACAGGCACACCACTCGGAGAGGGAGAGGTCCATATGACGCGACGGCTCTGCAAGCTCGTCCTGCTTGCGCTCGTCCTGGCGGTCTCGGCGGCAGCGCACGCCGCGGCTGCCGAGCAGTACGTGGCGCTCGGCGATTCGTACTCGTCGGGCACCGGCACCCGCAGCTACTACGACTCCGGATGTCAGCGAAGCAACTACTCGTACGCGAAGATCATCGGGGCCGAGCGACCCAACACCAGCGTCAACCTCGTCGCCTGCAGCGGCGCCAAGACCGGTGACGTGCTGGCCAACCAGGTCTCGGCACTGTCGTCGTCGACTCGGTGGGCGTCGATCACGATCGGCGGCAACGACGCCGGCTTCTCGGACGTCATCACCGCGTGCGCCCTGCCCTCGTGGGCCTCCAACTGCGACGGCAAGATCGACACCGCGCAGAGCTACATCAAGAACACCCTTCCCGGGAAGCTGACCTCGGTCTACTCGTCGATCAAGTCGAAGGCGCCGAACGCGACCGTGATCGTGCTCTCCTACCCGCGGCTGTTCATGGGCGAGGACTGCAACGCCGGCACGTTCTTCGGCTCCGGCGAGATGACGAGGCTGAACCAGACTGCCGACCTGCTGCGGGACAAGATCAAGGCCGCGGCGGCCGCGCAGGGCTCGCGGTTCGTGTTCAAGGATGCGATCGGGCCGTTCACAGGCCACGCCGTCTGCTCCTCGACCGAGTGGCTCAACGGCCTCTCGAACCCGCTCGGCGAGAGCTACCACCCCAACCGCACCGGCAACCGCTCCGGCTACGTGCCGCTGGTCCGGGCCGTGATGGGGTAGGCGGCGGGGAACCCCGCGGCCGCGGGCCGCGGGGTTCGACGGGCTAAGGTCCGGGGCGCATGATCCTCCTGACCGGAGCCACCGGAGTGGTCGGCTCGGCGCTCCTGCCGATGCTGCTCGACGAGGGCCACGAGGTCCGCTGCCTCGTCCGCGATCCTCGCCGGCTCGGTCCTGAACGGGTCCGCGTGCAGCTGTCGCTGGCCGACCTGGGCGATCCGCGGGGACTGCGGCACGCGGTGAGAGGAGCCGACACCGTCATCCACCTGGCGGCGTCGATGCGGGATCAGCCGCCGCGGCGGGTCGAGGAGATCACCGCTCTCGGAACCCACCGCCTCCTGAAGGCGGCCGAGGACGCCGGTGTGAGGCGCTTCATCTTCTTCAGCGCGCTGAACGCGACGACCTTCCAGCGGACCCGCTTCTTCCGCGCCAAGGCGTTGGCCGAGGAGCGCGTCGCCGCCTCCGAGCTCGAGACCACGATCTTCGCGCCCTCGATCATCTACGACCGCAACGACCCCTGGGTGACCGCGATGAGACGGCTGGCGCTGCTGCCGGTGATGCCGATCTCCGGTCGCGGGCGCTCCGCCTACGAACCGATCTGGGCGCATGACGCCGCGCGTGCCGTCCTCGCCTCGCTCGAAGCCGAGCCGGGCCGTTACGAGCTCGCCGGGCCGGAGCGGCTCACCTACGAGCAGATCGCGCGGATCGTCGCCGGCTCCGCCGGACGCCGCCGGCGCGGGGTCCACGTGCCGCTGCCGTTCGTGCGCTCGTTCCTGATCTGGCTGCGGCGGGCGATCGGCGACACCGCCTTCGCCACGTGGGAGGAGGCGGAGCTCCTCGAGGTGCCGATGATCAGCGAGCACGGCACCGCTGACGCGAGGCGGCTCGGCGTCGAGCCGCTGGCGATCCGCCGCGTGCTCACGGGCTGAGCTCCTCAGGCGACGGCGATCAGCTCCGCCGCCTCGGCTTCGAGCCCGGCCGCCATCTCGTCGAGGTGGTCGACGATCGCCGGGTCAGCGCAGAGACCGAAATGCAGGTCTCCGGCGAGCGAGACCACCGCTACGCGAAGGGCGTGACGCTCTCCGATCTCGGCGATCGAGTGGATCGCCTCGACCGGGGCGCCGAGGAGGCTCACGGGCGCGGGCGGCCCAGGAACGTTGGAGACGCAGAGCGCGAAGCTTCGCGGGCTCGCCTCGATCCGGTCGCAGAACGAGCGCATGCGGGGCGAGATCCCGCCGACCTCATCGAGGAACTCCCGCAGCTCGACGGCGTCATGGGACGCCTTGCGGCGGGCGGTTGCCGCGTGAACCTCCCCCAGTCGCTCGACCGGGTCGGCCGCGGTCAGCGGGAGCGTCAACGAGAAGAACGAGTCGAGGTTGGCGGCGCTGTCGCCCTCATGATGAAGCGACACCGGCACCCGGACGCGCACCCCTCGGAGGGACCCGTGGTGGGCTTCGAGCCAGCGGCGCATCGACCCTCCGACCATCGCCAGGACGGCGTCGTTGACGGTGGCGTCGGCGAGCTCCCTCGCAGCGTCGTGCAGCGGTTGCAACGGGACCGACGCGAAGGCGATGCGCCGAGCGGTTCCGATCGTCCCGTCGAAGGGAGAGCGGCGCACCGACTCGGTGAACTCACGCTCGATCATCGCGGCGAGGTGGCGGCGGCGGCGGTCGTGATCCTCGTGCTCCTGCTGGGGAGACTTCCAACCGGATGCGGATGGAGCTCGCCCCGGCGTCTGCTCGGGCCGGTCCCAAAGCAGATCGCGGGCGAAGCGCATCGCCGCGGTCCCGTCGGCGAGGGCGTGGTGGATCCGCCAGATCAGCACGGCGCCCCCGTCGTCGAGCGGCGCGACGTCCATCTGCCACAGCGGCCGGTCGCGGTCCAACCGTTGCTCGAACAGCCGCGCGACCACTGCCGGGATCTCGGCGCGGGCGATCGGCTCACCATCACCGAACGCGGTGACCCGGCGCGCGAGGTCGAACCCCTCCGCCGGCACCCAGGCGGGCACGCCGTGCTGCTCCCCCAGCCTGCGGACCAGCTCCGGGACGCCGGCGATGCGCTCCCCGATCCGTTCCCTGATCGCCGAGGTCGTCGGCGCTCCGGGCCCGAGCCTGACGACCTTGCAGGTGTGTCCCGCGATCGTCTCGCACTCGATCTCGAGGATCTTGCGATCAGCCGGTTGAAGCGGGACCGCGGCGCTCTCCATGCTCCGATCTTCGCACCGGGGCGAGACCGGCCGCGAGACACTCGCAGCGGCGGCCTCCGAGGCACATCAGGAACCGCCCTGTCTCATTCAGCCCCCGCGAGGTTCCAGGTGTAGTTGACGCCCGGTTGGGTCGGATCGGTACCCGCGCCCTTCAGGACCGAGGCGCCGTCAGTCATCTTCATGAGCTCGACACCGAGCGCGGGCTCGTGCGCCCCCCAGCCTCCGGTCCCGCACAAGGAGGTGAGTTGGTAGGAGGCGCCGAGTCCCGGGCCGGCGGCGGCGGAGTAGGTGTTGCCGACGTAGTCCACCGTCAGCAGACCGAACTGGCGGTCCAGGGCAAACGTGCCGCTGCCGCTGTAGGTGCCGCAGCCGGTGCTGCTCGTGCCGCTGAACGTGTAGTTCACCGAGCCTCCGAGGACCTTGTACTGGAAGATCCCGTTGATGTTGATCGGGTCCCCGAAGGTGACGTCATCGATGGTCTTCCAGGTCTCGATGGAATCGGCGGTCAGGGTCCCCGGACCGGTGCCGCCGAACTTCCCCTGCCACTCCTCGTAGGCCGAGAGGAACCGTCTCGGGAACTCGACCCTGCCGCAGTTGTTCTGCTCGTTCGTCTCCTTCTCCTGGTCCTCCGCGTCGGCGCAGGCGATGACCCGGTAGCTCCCGGCGGGGAGATCGTTGCGACCACGGGGTCCCTGGGCGCCCGAATCGATCTCGCCCGGCTTCAACCCGCCGACGGGACGCGACGTGAGCTCGGTTCGACGCCCGTTCTTCGAGAGGTAGAAGCGCGTCAGCGTCGGGCCCGCTCGCCCTCTTCCCTTGTTGGTCGTCGTGTCGGACGCCTGCAGCTTCCAGCGGCCGCCGATGAAGGAGAAGGCCTTGTCGAGACTGCCCGCGATCGGGAGGAGGTCGGGTTTGGCCTTGGCCG
This sequence comes from Solirubrobacterales bacterium, assembly GCA_046330415.1. Lineage (GTDB taxonomy): Bacteria > Actinomycetota > Thermoleophilia > Solirubrobacterales > 70-9 > RHKX01. Next base: position 197,099 of record JAXLSW010000008.1, read on the forward strand.
ACGCGCTGGGAGCGGCGAGGAGGGACCCGAGCAGGAACGCGAGCGCCAGGACGAATGGGCGAGCTTTCATTTCTTCCCCTTCTGCGGTTTTGGCCAGACCGTAGATCCGGCGCGGCAATGCGTCAACCGCCCCGGTACGTCCGTCCAGAAGCCGGGTCGCACACCCTCCCGCCGGTATAGGATCGCCCACATGGAGAGATCGGCACTCAGCGTGCCTCGATCGATTCGCCTCGGGGTTTCGCTTCTCGGCGCATGGCTGCTCGCCCCGTCCGCAGCCGAAGGCGCCATCGACGTCGCTGAGCCGGTGACGGAAATCAGACCCGGCGCCGCCGGTTCGTCGCCGTTCGGGGGGATCCCCTTCGGTCGCAGCATCATCTTCAGAGCAAGCAGCGACGCCGCTGGGCAGGAGCCTTGGATCTCGGATGGCACCGCGGCGGGGACGATGCCGCTGGAGGTCGTGCCCGGTCCGACGGGCAGCACGCCGGGAAGCTTCACCGACATCGGCGACGAGGTGGTCTTCCTCGCCCTGGGTGACGGCGGCGACGAGCTGTGGCGGACCGACGGCACGAAGGCGGGCACGACCAGGGTCCTCGACATCGAGCCCGGACCGGGAAGCTCCAGCCCCAGGGGCTTCCTCGACATCGGCGATGCCGCCGTGTTCTCCGCCATCGAGACCGCCACCGGCCGCGAGCCGTGGCGGACCGACGGGACGGCGGCCGGGACGTTCCGCGTCGCCGACATCAACCCCGGCGCGCCGGGAGGCGCGGCGAACTTCTTCTTCCCGGAGTTGATGGGCGATCACGTCTACTTCCGGGCCAACGAGCCGACGGCGGGCTCGGAGCTGTGGCGCATGACGACCGCTGGAACGGGCGTCGAGCTGGTCGCCAACGTCGCGCTCGCCGGCAGCAGCTCGCCGCTGCAGTTGGTTCCGGTCGGCAGCAGGCTCTTCTTCACAGCCGACGACAACATCGTCGGGCGTGAGCTCTGGAGCACCCTGGGCCAACCGGGGGGTGCTTCGCTGGTTCAGGACTTCACCGGCCTGCCGTCGGACTCCGGGATCGGGACCATCGAGGCGTTCCGCGGTCACGTCTACTTCGCGGTCGAGGGGAGCGCCGCGGGTGTGGAGCTGTGGCGTGCGAACGGATCCGGCGCCGAGATCGTCGCCAACGTGAACCCGGGAGCGGCGGATTCGAATCCCAGCTTCCTGACACCGCTGAGGGAGTCACTCTTCTTCTTCGCCGTCAGCGGCGGCAACGGCAACGAGCTGTGGCGCAGCGACGGTGAGCCGGGCGGCGTGGCCGAGCTCGTCAAGGACATCAACCCCACCGGCTCGAGCCCCTGCGCGATCCCGAGCGTCACCCCGCTCGGGGACGAGATCTTCTTCTGCGCCAACGATGGCTCGACCGGCAACGAGCTCTGGCGCAGCGACGGCACGAACGCCGGCACGACGCGCGTCGCCGACATCAACCCGGGCGCGGGGAGCTCGAACCCGACGGGCCTGGTCGTCCACGGCGACACGCTCTACTTCTCCGCTGACGACGGCACCAGGGGATCGGAGCTCTGGGCCATCGACACCGGCGCTCCGGACACGACGCTCGTCACCGGTCCCGGCGAGCGCACCGACGACCGCACGCCGTCCTTCACCCTCTCCTCGACCGCTCTCGACCTCGCGGGCTTCGAATGCTCGGCGACGGGTGCCGCCGGGACCTACGCGGGGTGCGGTGGCCGCGGCGGCGAGGTCGAGCTCCCCCGTCTCGACGACGGCGACTACGACATCTCGATCCGCGCGGTCGACGTCCGCGGCAACGCGGACGCCACCCCGCTGAGCGTGCCGCTGATCGTCGACGACACCGGGCCCAAGGTCGTGCTCAAGGGGAAGCTGAAGCCGAGCGGCGAGCGCATCGTCGGAACGAAGCTCCTCTGCAAGGCCTCGGAGCTCTCGGGGCCGTGCAGGGGGAAGGTCTTCCTCGTCCCGGCGAAGGGTGCGAAGGCGAAGGGCAAGCTCGCCAAGGCGAAGTTCACCCTCACTCCCGGGAAGACCAAGCGGGTGAAGCTGAAGGCGACCAAGGGCGGACAGGAGATCCTGGCCGGCGACGGTGCACTGAAGGTCGTCGTCAAGGGGAAGGCACGCGACTCCCTCGGCAACCCCGGCAAGCTCCGCAAGAAGGCGAAGCTCCCGGGCTGAGGCGGCCCTGAACGACGAAGGGCCCGACGCGAACGCCGGGCCCTTCGAGACATCTGGGCGATGTCGTCAGCTCGAAAGCCGACTTACATCATGCCGCCCATGCCGCCCATGTCGGGCATGCCGGCACCGGCGCCGCCGTCCTTCTCGGGCGGCTCGGCGACGATGCACTCGGTCGTCAGGATGTTCTTGGCGATCGAGGCCGCGTTCTGCAGCGCGGAGCGCGTGACCATGGTCGGGTCGATGACGCCGGCCTTGATCAGGTCGCCGTACTCGCCGGTCCCCGCGTTGAGACCCTCGCCGGGCTTCATGTCGCGGACCTTGTTGACGACGACGGAGCCCTCGAACCCGGAGTTCTCCGCGATCTGGCGGAGCGGCTCCTCGAGCGCCCGGCGGATGATCTCCGCGCCGGTCGACTCGTCACCGTCGAGACCCTTGGAGTCGACCGCGTCCTGAGCGTTCAGGAGCGCGACGCCACCGCCGGGGACGATGCCCTCCTCGAGGGCGGCCCGGGTGGCCTGCAGCGCGTCCTCGACGCGGTGCTTCTTCTCCTTCATCTCGGTCTCGGTGGCAGCGCCGACCTTGACGACCGCGACACCACCGGCCAGCTTCGCGAGACGCTCCTGGAGCTTCTCCCGATCGAAGTCGGAGTCGGTGTTCTCGATCTCGGAGCGGATCTGGCCGATGCGGCCCTCGATCTGCGCCTTGTCGCCGGAGCCGTCGATGATCGTCGTGGTGTCCTTGGACACGACGACGCGACGCGCCTTGCCGAGCTGGCTGAGCTGGGTGTTCTCCAGCTTCAGGCCCATCTCCTCGGTGATGACCTCGCCGCCGGTGAGGATCGCGATGTCCTCCAGCATGCGCTTACGGCGATCGCCGAAGCCGGGGGCCTTGACCGCCACACCGGTGAAGGTGCCGCGGAGCTTGTTGACCACCAGCGTCGCGAGGGACTCGCCCTCGACGTCCTCGGCCACGATGACGAGCGGCTTGCCGCCCTGCATCGTCTGCTCGAGGATCGGCAGGATGTCCCGGACCGAACCGATCTTCTGGTTCGCGATCAGGATGTAGGGGTCCTCGAGGACAGCCTCCATGCGGTCCTGGTCGGTGACCATGTACGGCGAGATGTAGCCCTTGTCGAACTGCATCCCCTCGGTGAACTCGAGCTCCATCCCGAAGGTCTGGCCCTCTTCGACGTTCACGACGCCGTCCTTGCCGACCTTCTCGATGGCGTCGGCGATGATGTCGCCGATCTCGTCGTCAGCGGCCGAGATGGACGCCACGCGGCTGATCTGCTCCTTGCCGCCGACCTCCTTCGACTGCTTCTCGCGCAGGTTCTCGACGACCTGGTTGACGGCCGTCTCGATGCCCTTGCGGAGGCCGAGCGGGTTGGCGCCAGCGGCGACGTTCTTCAGGCCCGAGCGGACGATCGTCTGCGCGAGCAGCGTCGCCGTGGTCGTGCCGTCACCGGCGACGTCGTTGGTCGCCGTGGCGACCTCGCGGACGAGCTGCGCGCCCTGGTTGGCGAACACGTCCTCGATCTCGATCTCGCGGGCGATGGTGACGCCGTCGTTGGTGATGGTCGGCGCGCCGAACTTCTTGTCGAGGACGACGTAGCGACCCTTGGGGCCGAGGGTGACCTTGACCGCGTTGGCGACGGCGTCGACGCCGTCCTGCAGTGCGGCACGCGCCTCGGCGTCGTACTTCAGCTCCTTGTGAGCCATGTCAGGTTCCTTTCTTAGCTTGGATCAGGGAGGACCGAGCGGTGAGCTCTAGCCCTCGACCTTGGCCAGGACGTCGGACTCGCGGAGGACCAGCAGGTCCTCGCCGTCGACCTTGACCTCGGTGCCGCCGTACTTGCTGTAGAGGACCGTGTCGCCGGCGGCGACGTCGAGGGCGATGCGCTCGCCGGCCTCGTTGCGGTTGCCGTCGCCGACGGCCAGGACCTCGCCCTTCTGGGGCTTCTCCTTGGCGGTGTCGGGGAGCACGATGCCACTGGCGGTGGTGGTCTCCTCCTCCAGAGCCTTGACGATCAGGCGATCGCCGAGCGGCTTCAGGTTCATTCTTCGTTACCTCCGTGGGGGCTTCTTGGTTGTGGTTCGAACTAGTCGAAGATCTTGGGCTTGGCACTCTAGTAGGGAGAGTGCCAACGCCACGGGCGAGTGTAACGGCCTGAGATCGATGGTCAAGCGATCTAAGTGTGAACGGCGCAGATCCGTGGCTTGGGGCAGGCGCTGCGAATCGACCCGGCTATGGCAGGGCTATCCGCAGCGCAGGTTCGTGGCGAAGGCGTCAGTCCGAAGCCAGCAGGCGGCAACCGAGGTGCTCGGCGAGGCCGCGGCCGCCGGCGCGCATCACCTCGTCGTGGTTCCAGCGGAAGAGCGGCGCGGCCACCGGCGCCGCCAGGTTCATCCACGGCCGCGTGGTGCGCACCTGCCAGTCGTAGATGACAGCGGTGACGCCGTCATCTTCGTAGAAGCGCCACCGTCCGGTGCCCTCGAGATCGCCCCTGGCCTCCCCGAGCATGAAGTGCGGCGGCTCGACCTCGTTGACCACCGCCTCGAATCGCAGCCGGTATGGGATCCGGCCTCGCCATTCGTAGCTGCCACGGCGGCCGACCCCGCACGGCGTCCCCGGGTCGAGCTCCTCGGCGACCGTGGCCCCTCGCCACCAGAGTGGCCATGCCGGCGCATCCCAGATCGCGTCCCACACCTCGTCCCGGGGAGCCTCCAGCAGCCAGCTCGTCAGGAACCGGTAGCCGGCCATCGAGCCGCCGCCCGCTAGTTCTGGCTCGGGGGCTCGCCGTTGCCGAAGGAGCCGATCGGCCGCTCCACGATCTGCGAGAAGCGGATCACGGTGACGACGTCGTCGCGCTCGATCGGGCGGCTGTAGATCTGCTCGAGGAACTGGATCGTGTCGTCGAGGCGCCGGAACTCCGGGTTGTCGTGCTCGATGTCGCGGGGGGAGAGCTCGGAGACCTTCTTGACCTCGACGTCGTCGATCACCGCGGAGAAGATCTTCTCGCGCGGGCCGTGCCGGTAGCCGACCGTCACCCAGACGACCTGGCTGCGCTGGTACTTGCGGCTCTTGTCCCCGAGGCGGATCGTCGCCGACTTGCGCCCGCGCTTGAGCTGATCGACGAAGACGGGCGAGTAGAAGTTGAGGACGTAGAGCGCGCTCACGGCCGGGAGCGTATCCGTTAGGGAGCGAATCCCTCGGCGCCGAGCATCGGTACGAACCGACAGGCGGCGATCGGGCGGCGCATGAACCGCTCCGCGCCATCGGAGTCACGCCAGAAGAGCGTCAGCGTCTCGGCCTCGCCCTCGACCACCGGCGCCACCAGGCGCCCACCGGGAGCGAGCTGCCCGAGCGCCGTTCGCGGCTCCCCGGGGACCGCGGCGTGGAGGGCGATCGCGTCGTAGGGAGCGCCATCCGGATACCCGGCCGAACCGTCGCCGACGACGAGCTCGATGCGGTCGAGGTCGGCGCGGGCGAGGATCAGCGCCCGCCGCGCCTCCGTCGTCAGCTCCGGGACGAGCTCGACGGAGACGACATGCGCCGCCAGCCGGACGAGGAGGGCGGCGGTGTAGCCGCTGCCCCCTCCCACCTCGAGCACGCGCTCGCTGCCGCGCAGGCCGAGACCCTGCAGCGTCGCGGCGACGATCCACGGCTGCGAGATGGTCTGGCCGGCGCCGATCGGGAGGGCGGCGTCCGCGTAGGCGCGCCTGCGGATGCCCTCGGGAACGAAGAGCTCGCGCGGCACCTCGCCCATCGCGGCCAGCACGCGTTCGTCGCTGATGCCGCGACGGCGCAGCTGCCTGTCGACCATCTTCGCCCGGCGATCGGCGAAGCTGGCCACGAACTCGAACCTCCGGCTCCCGCGACTAGAAGATGTAGGCGCGCAGGCGCGGGGGTTCGAACACTGTCACCCGCCCGCGGCCGACGCGGACGACACCGGCCCGCTCGAGGACCGCGAGGAAGCGGCTGACGCTCTCGCGCGAGGTGCCGGCGAGCTGAGCGAGGTCGGCCTGGTTCATCCGGATCGTCACCCCGTCGCGGCCCTGCTCGGCGCTGTCGCCCTCGACGAGCTGGGAGAGGACCCCGGCCACACGACTGGGCACCGTCTGGAACGACTGGCGGCTGATCCGCTCGTTCGTCTCGCGCAGGCGATGGGCGAGCGCGATCACGAGCTTGGTGGTGATCTCGGCGTTGCGCTCTAGGAGCCCGCGCATGTCGGTGGCCGAGAGCGCGAGCAGCTCGACGTCGCTCAGCGCCTCGACGCTCGCGGAGCGCACGCCGCCGTCGAGCATCGCCATCTCACCGACGATCTCGCCGGGGCCGAGCGTCGCCAGCGCGATCGCCCGTCCATCCGAGTGCTCGCGCGTCACCCGCACCTCGCCCTCGCGGATCACGTAGCAGGCGTCGGATTCGTCGCCCTCGTGGAAGACCCGCTCACCCTTCGAGAACGACCGCGGGATCGCTACCTGCGCGATCCGTTCGAGCTCATCGGCCTCGAGCCCCGAAAGCAGGGGCACGCGAGCCAGCAGCTCCGCGACGCTGGAGGTCTCCTCCGCCATGGCGAAGGCATTATCGCGCTTCGGTGGTAGGGCCTCGGGTTCGGCTACCGCCGAAAGATCGAAACCGGCATGCTGCCGCTCACGTTGAGGGTCCCACCGGTGACGTTGCAGGCCCTGAACTTGATGGTCGTGTCGCCGTCCTGCGTGCCCGCGACCCAGATGATTCCCGGCGGGTTACCCGCGTCATCGATCCGCGGGTAGATCTCGATCACATCGTCGGCGGTGACGTCGCTCGAGGTTCCCGCGAACTCGGCGCACGAGTGCGCACCGATGCCGATCTGGCTGCTGATCGAGACCGACGAGTTGACCGCGGCGATGTCGTTCATGGTCAGGCTGCCGTCGGCGACCTCGTCGGAGCCGACCGACCCGCCGTTGATCTCGTCGGCGCCGACCGCGTTGGACTGGATCTCGTCCTGGCCGACCGAGTCGGTGTCGAGGTCGACGACGCCGACCCCGCCGTTGAGGATCTGCGCGCTCTCCACCGCGTTGTTGGCGATGCCCGGGTTCGGGTAGGTGCCGTTGAGACTGCCGCCAGCGGCGCCGGTCGGCGTCCGCGAGTTGCTGAGCCGCGGATCGTTGCCGGCCGCGGCCTGCTGGGCGCCGGTGCCGAGCGAACGCAGCGTCGGGGTGGCGGCCGCGCCGTCCTGCAGCGAGGCGGAGAACAGGCCGACCGAATCGATCGACCCGCTGCCGAGCGTCGGGTTCGGGTACGTGCCGGTGAGGTCGCCGCCCGCAGCGCCGGTCGGCGTCCGCGAGTCGCTGAAGCGCGGGTCGTTGCCGGCGGCGGCCTGGCCGGCGCCGGTGCCGAGCGTGCGCAGAGAGGGGGTGGCCGCCGTGCCGTCGACGTTGGCGGCGGCGACATCGGCATCCGTGATCGAGCCGTTGGCGATCTCGCCCGAGCCGACCGCGCCGTCGGCGATCTCGTCGCCACCGACGGCATCGGTGGCGATCTGATCGGGGGTCACCGCGTCGTCGGCGATCTCGTCGCTGCCCACGGCGTTCGCGGCGATCTGCGGGTCGGGGTAGGTGCCGCTCAGGTCGCCTCCGGCGGGGCCGGAGGGCGTGCGCGAGCCGGCGCCGAGCTCGATCGCGTCCTCGACGATCTCCGACGCGGTGCGCCCGTCGAGCCGGTCGGCGTTGAGGCCGTCGACGCGTACGTTCGATCCGACCTCGAACGGCGGCGCGTCCTTGCCGCCGACGAAGCGCGCAGTGGGGCCGCCATCGCGGTTGTTGACGACCAGACACGGATCGCCCTCGCCGCGCTTGCAGCTGAACCGCGCGGCGCCGCCGTCCCCGGTGTTGCGAGCGCGCAGGGAGTAGACGTCGCCCGTCGCGCTGACCCGGATCGGGCCCGCGAAGCTCTGCGGGGCGGCTTCGTCTCCGCTCCTGGCCGCGGACGCGGCGAGCGGGGCGACCAGCGCGGTCAGCGCGGCCGCCGCCAGGGCGACCCTCGCGCCGCGGCCGAACTCGCGGCGGCGGCGCGTCGGTGCCGGGCGCCTCCCCGGTGTCCTGCTCTCCACCTCGAGCATGACCTGCTCGAAGTCGATGAAGTCCCGTCCGTCAGCCATCCCACCCTCCACTGTCGATTCCCGATCCCGGAGCCGCACGATATCCAGGGCTGCGGATCCAGGCGCAGGTGCGCGGCCTTCAGCGCTGGCAGCCCTCGCACCAGAACGTGACGCGGTTGTCGTCGCCCTGGCCATGGATGCGGATGCGGCCGCCGCAGCGGGGGCATGGCGCGCGAGAGCGCCCGTAGATCTGCTTCGGCCGCGAGCCGCGCTTCATCGAGGTCTGCATGACCCAGCTCGCCGCGTCGACGATCTTGCGCGCCTCCTCCTCGTTGAGGTCGCCCACCTTCCGCCAGGGGCTGATCCCGGGCAGGAAGCAGGCCTCGATCCGGATCACGTTCCCGATCCCGGCGATCAGGGACTGGTCGTTGAGGGCCTCGCCGATCGTCGCCGAGGGCGTGTAGGCGAGGACTCGCGCCGCGGCCGCCTCCGGATCGAACTCCGGCCGCAATGGGTCGGGGCCGAGTTGCAGGAGCGAAGGGTCGTTGCGAGCCCGAGAGGCGGAGACGAGCCGCAGGATCTTCCCGCCGCTCTGGCTCGCGACGGCGCGACCGGAGACCAGCACGAGCCACGGCTTGCCGTGAGGCAGCCGCCCGTCAGCGCGGACGAACCAGCGGCCGTTCATCCCCAGGTGGCTGTGGACGACACGATCGCCGGAGAAGTGCAGGAGAAGGTGCTTGCCCCGCGCCTCGGCGCGCTCGAGGGTGGCGCCGGTCAACTCGCCGGTGCGGTTGTGGATCGGGGAGCGCGGGTTGGGAGCGTCGGCCACCGCCAGCTCGCGGCCGGAGAGTGCGGTGTGGATCCTCCGCGCGGCACGGTGGATGGTGTCTCCCTCGGGCATACCGCCAGTTTGCCCTCCCCCAGCCGGCGGAATCGGCTGCTCCCCGCCCAAGCCGTGGCCCCACAAGTCGCCGAGCCCCTCTGGGCCCGTGGGGTTCGTGGGGAAACCGGCGCCGGGAGCCGGGTAACTGATCGAGGCCCCGCCCCGCCGCCGGGGTCGGCGAGTTGTGGGGGTGGTAGCCGGATCGGCAGCGCGAGCCCGGCGACTTGGGCATCCCTACGGCTTCAGCTTGTGGCCCGTAGAGAACAGCCGCTGCGACCAGGCGATCATGCCGGCGGCGATCACCGTGGTGATGCCGAAGGAGAGCCAGATGCTGACGTCGCTCGTCCCCAGGAACCCGTAGCGGACGGCGTTCACCATGTAGAAGATCGGGTTCAGGTGGGAGATCTCCTGCCAGGGCGAGGGCAGGATGTCGATCGAGTAGAAGACGCCGCCGAGGAACGTCAACGGCAGGATCAGGATGTTGTTGATGAACGAGTGGTGGTCGAAGGTCTGCGCGTAGATCCCGACCACCGTGCCGAGCGCCGAGAACAGCCCGACGAGCAGAATGACGGCGGCGGCGAGCGCCACCGGGTTGTGGATCGGGACGCCGGTGAGCGGGAGCGCGATCAGGATCAGCGCCAGCCCGATGGCGAGGGAGCGGAAGAAGCCGCCGACCGCGTAACCGAGGTTCATCTGCCACGGGTGCATCGGCGAGGCGAGGACGTCGTTGATGTATCGGTCGTTGCGCGCCTGCAGAAGCGTCGAGGAGTTGTTGGAGAACGCGGCCTGCGCCATCGCCATCGCGATCAGGCCGGGCACGATGAAGACGTCGTAGGGGAAGCCCTCGATCGACTTGATCCGGCTGCCCAGCGAGAGCCCGAAGACGAGGATGAACAGCGCCGAGGAGACGACCGGGGCGAGGATCGTCTGGGTCCAGAGGCGGTTGACCCGGCGGATCTCGCGCAGGGCGAGCGAGCGCATCGAGCGCATCGGGTCGGGCGCGGCCAGGTCGGTGCGCGGCGTACGCGGCGTACGCGGCGCGCCTGCTGCGGCGGCGGGCTCCGCGGGCGCGACCTCGGGCGGCGTCGTCACGGGAGCACCTCCTCGCCCCTCTCAGCCGCCATCACCGTCGGCAGCGCCGTCGAGACGGTCTGCAGGTAGACCTCCTCCAGCGTCGTCGCGTCGTAGCGGGCCTTGAGGCCGTCGGGGGTGTCGCGGGCGACGATCCGCCCCTTCGAGATCAGCGCGACGTCCTCGCACAGGGACTCCGCCTCCTCGAGGTAGTGCGTCGTCAGGAGGATCGTCGTCCCCTCCCGGTGGAGTCGCTTGATGTAGCGCCAGAGATCGTGGCGGAGCTCGACGTCGACGCCCGCGGTCGGCTCGTCGAGGATGACCAGCAGCGGCTCGTGCAGCAGCGCGCGGGCGAGCAGCAGGCGGCGCTTCATGCCCCCGGAGAGCTTGCTCGTCCGCGTCCCGGACTTCGCCTGCAGGTCGAAGACCTCGATCATCTCGTCGGCGCGCGCGGTCGCCGCGTCAGCCGGCATCCCGAAGTAGCCGCCGTGGTAGACGAGTGACTCCCGCACCGTCAGGAAGCGGTCGAGGTTCGGGTCCTGCTCAGCCACTCCGACGACGCGACGCGCCTGCATCGAGTCGTGGGGGTGGCCGAAGACCGAGATCTCCCCGGCGCTGAGGCGGATCAGGTTGCAGACGGCGCTGATCAGCGTCGTCTTGCCGGCCCCGTTGGGCCCGAGCAGGCCGAAGAACTCGCCGGCTGGGACCTCGAGGTCGAGCCCGTCGAGGCCGACGGTGCCGTCGTCGTAGGTCTTGCCGAGACCGGTGATCGAGAGTGCCGCGGGGGACGAGCGCACCAGCCAGAGGTTAGGGCGCCGCCACCTCCACCCGAGCCCGGCGACCTACTTGAGCGCCACCTTCGCCGCGATCAGCAGCGCCCCGAGCACGAGCGCTCCCGCCGCCGCCGCGATCTCGCCGCCGCCCCCCGCCCCGGCCTCGCGCGCTGCCCGCGCCGCGAGCGCGCACATTGTGGCGATCGAGACGGCGAGGCCGACGTAGGCGGTGGTGGAGGAGCCGGCGCCGAAGGCCCATGCGATGGCCATCGCGATCACCGCCGGGAACACCGCGACGAGCACCGGAAGCTGCTCGATCGCAACAGCGAGCAGACGGCGCACGACGCTGCCGCCCTCGAGCCTGCCGCCCTCGCCGACGAAGGCCGCGTAGGTGTGCGCGATCCAGATCACCACCATCGTCACGATCGTGTAGGCGATCTCCATCCCCGGGTCGTGGCCGAGCTTGCTCGCCACCACCACCGCGGCGCCGGTCAGGATCGATCCGTAGACGAGCGCGACGTCCTGCTCGTCCCGTTCTCTGCTCGCCTCGCCGACGTCGGCCATGACGGGAATCTAGTGGCAGGGCCCGCACAGGCGGACACCAGTGCGCGCGAGCATGTGCGCGCGTTTGCACCGCGGGCGCGAAAGCGCGAGGATGCCGGTCCGATGAGCAAGCCGGTGACCGAGCTGACCCCGCAGGAGCGCCGCGCGAGTGGTCGTGAGCGCCGTTCCGTCATCACCCGCAGGGAGCTCGGCGAGTGGAGCGCACCCGCCGACCGTAAAGACCCGATCTCGCTGCTCGAGGAAGGGGCGAAGTCCCGCGTTCCCGAGCTGGTGCCGATCCGCCATGGACGCATGCTCGTCTCGGCCTTCACCTTCTTCCGCGGGACGGCGGAGATCATGGGGGCCGACCTCGCGGCCCATCCGAGCACCGGGATGATCACCCAGCTCTGCGGCGACGCCCACCTCTCGAACTTCGGAACGTTCGCTTCCCCCGATCGCGACCTCGTGTTCGACTGCAACGACTTCGACGAGACCACCCGCGGGCCCTGGGAGTGGGACGTCAAGCGCCTCGCCGCGAGCTTCGAGATCGCCGGGCGCGACAACAAGTTCGGCAAGCGCGATCGCCGCGACACCGTCGCACGGGCGGTGCGCAGCTACTGCTCGACGATGTCCGATCTCGCTGAGCTCTGCAACCTCGACCTCTGGTACCGGCGCCTGAATCTCGACGACGCGATCAGCGAGTACGGGAAGGCGATGGACGCGCGTACACGCAAGCGGTACGAGCGTCGGCGCGCCAAGGCGATGGCCAAGGACCGCTTCCGAGCGATGGAGAAGCTGACCGAGCGCCGCGACGGGAAGCTGCGGATCGTCTCCCAGCCGCCGCTCATCGTCTCCATCGAGGACATCGCGGAGGGGCGGAGTGAGGACGAGATCCGCAAGTACATCGAGCACCTGCTGAGGGCGTATCGCCGCTCCCTGCCGGACGCAGCCGGGGCCCTCATCGACCAGTACCGCTACATGCACGCGGCGCGCAAGGTCGTCGGCGTCGGCAGCGTCGGCACGCGCTGCTGGATCGTCCTCCTCGTCGGTCGCGACGACAACGACCCGCTCTTCCTGCAGGTCAAGGAGGCCGAGGCCTCGGCGCTCGCCCCCTACGTCGCCAGGTCCCGCTACCGGCACGAGGGACGGCGCGTCGTCGAGGGTCAGCGGATCATGCAGGCGACCGGCGACTCCCTGCTCGGCTGGATGTCGGCAGACGGCGTCGACGGCAAGACCCGGGAGTTCTACGTGCGTCAGCTCTGGGATGGGAAGGCGTCGTTCGACATCTCCATCCTCGATCCGCAGCCGCTCGGCGCCTACGGCGAACTCTGCGGAGCGACGCTCGCCCGCGCCCACGCTCGCGGAGGCGACCGCATCGCCATCGCGGGCTATCTCGGCAAGGGCGAGACCTTCACCGAGGCGATGACCAGCTTCGCTTCCACCTACGCGGATCAGAACGAGCGGGACTTCGCCGCCTTCCAGGAGGCCGTCGACAGCGGCCGCCTCGAGGCCCAGCGCGACCTCTGAGCGCCTGAGGGCCCAGGCCAGCCGCCTGAGAGGGGACTACGCAGGGGCGGCCTCGTCCGCGAACGGCTCGCGCGGGAGGTTGCGGGTACCGGCGAGGGAGGCGAGGACGATCAGGCCGGCCACGAGCAGCGCCGTCTTCAGCGCCTGCAGCTGCGAGTCCTCGTACTCGCCGACGACCTCGTCGGCCTCGGCATCGTCGAGCCCCGCGGCCTCGGCGGTGTCGCGGATCTGCGTGGCGGAGACGAAGCTGACGTCGCCCTCGAGACGAACTCCGACCTCGGTCTTCGTCTCGTCCGTGATCGCCCCGTTGGAGTTGATCGCCTCCCCGAAGTTGTTGATCAGGCCGCTGATCAGGACGGCGCCGATCAGCGCCGTTCCCAAGGCCGCCCCGAACTGCTGGGCCGTGTACTGCAGGCCGCCGGCCTCGCTGCGCTCCGACTCGCCGACCGCCGACTGCACCACGTTGCCGAGCTGGGATGCGACGAGGCCCATGCCGAGACCGAGCACGGTCATCGCAACCGCGAATGCGGTGTCGTCGATCTGCGGGTCGATCGTGCCGAGGAGCATCGCCACCGCCACCGCCACCGCGAGGAGCCCGGCGCGGACGATGCGGCGCGGCGCGATCCGCGAGGAGAGCCTGCCGCCGAGCCCACCGGTGATCAGCATCGCGACCGAGACCGGGAGCATCCGCAGGCCCGTCTCGAAGGCGTCGAAGCCCTGCACCACCTGCAGGTAGAGCGGGATCGTGAAGAAGATCCCCAGCAGGATCAGGTTCTGCGCGCAGAACATCTGCAGGCCGCTGCCGAGCACCGGGTTGCGGAGCATCGAGAGCCGCACGAGCGGCCCGGCGTCACGCTCCTCGAGATCCCGCTGCCGGCTCGCGAACCAGTAGAGCAGCGCGAGCCCGGCCGCGACCAGGAACGGGACCGGCGAGAAGCCGAGCACCTCGAAGGGGGGATTGCGCGGATCGATCCAGCCCCAGCTGCTCGACTGCAGCACCGCGAGCACGACGATGCTCAGCCCGAGCGCCGAGAGCGCCGCGCTCAACCAGTCGATCCGCGGCTTCTCTCCCTCGCGGAGCTTCTCGTGCAGGGCCCCGGCGAAGAGCAGGAGCACGATCACGATCACGACCTCGCCGGCGAAAACGAGCCGCCAGGTCAGGTTCGTCGTCAACCAGCCGCCGAGGATCGGGCCGACCGCGATGCCCGCGCCGGCGACCCCGCCGAGAACCCCGTACGCGGTTGCGCGTTCGCGGCCCGTGAACGTGCTGGCGGTCAGCGCGACCAGCGCCGGCAGCACCAACGCCGCGCCGATCCCCTCCAGCACCGACCAGCCGATGGTGAGGCTGGCGACGTTCCAGGAGACCGCGGTCAGGGCCGAGCCGAAGCCGTAGATGACGAGCCCGATCGTGAACGCGCGGCGTCGGCCCATCACGTCGCCGAGCTTGCCGCCGGTGATCATCAGCGCCGCCATCACCAGCGAGTAGAGGGTGATGACGGTCTGGATGGTGGTCACGGTCGTGTCGAAGTCGGCGACGAGCTGCGAGATCGACACGTTCATCACCGACTGGTCGAGGACCATCAGGAACTGCGCCCCGGCCAGGACGGCGAGCGCGCGCCGGTTGCTCACGTCGGTGCGGCCGCGGCAACCTCAGCCGCCGCTGCCGCAGCCGCCTCCGACTCGTTGACCTTCCGGAGGTCGGAGATGATCCGCAGCGCCGCCGAGGTGAGCGGCGCGGCGAGGATCAGGCCGATGCCACCGAAGAGCGCACCGCCGGCGATGGTCACGATCAGCACGGCGAGAGGATGGATGCCGAGGGCGGCGCCCATCGCGAAGGGCTGGACGAGCTGCTGCAGGACGCCGTTGGCGAGCAGCTGCACGACGACCATCCCGATCGCCGCATCGGTCCCGGCGCTGAGCGACATCAGCACGGCGAAGGCTCCGGCCGTCCAGGCGCCGAGGTAGGGGATGAAGCCCCCGATGAACGTGACGAGGACGATGGTCGCGACCATCGGCACCCCGAGTATCAGCGCGCCGAGCGCGACCACCACCGAGCTGAAGGCGGCGACGATGGTGACGCCGAGGAAGTACCCGCGCAGCGAGCCGAGGATGCGCTGGGTCGAGATCCGCGCCACCGGTCGCGGCAGCGGCAGATGGCCCTCGACCCAGCCGCGGATCAACGGTCCGTCCTTGAGCAGGAAGAAGAGGCTGAGCACGACCATCGCGAGGAAGAACGCGAACGACGAGAGCTCCGCGATGCCCCCCGCGAGACCCCGCAGCAGGGCGGAGACCGCATCGGAGGATCCCGAGGAGCCCTTCTGCGTCGCGTTCGCCGCCGAATCGGGGTTGATCCCGAGGTCCTTCAACCCCTGCGTGATCTTCCCCTTCGCATCGTCGAGGTGGTCGCCGATCTCATCCGCCTCACCGGTGATGCCGCCGATGATGAGCAGCGTGATCGCGGTGCCGAGCACGACCACCGTCAGCAGCATCAGGGCCGCGCCGAGCGCCCTTGGCACGTGCCTTCGATTCAGCCACGAGACCGCCGGGGACAGCACCGCGGCGATGATCGACGCGACGATCACGGGGATGACGATCACGGCGGTCAGCGACGCCAGCCAGACCATGCCGACGAGGAACACCGTGACGCCGACGAGCAGCCACGCCATCAGGCCGATGTCGCGCAGCCAGCCGGGGACGGAGATCACCCCGGTCAGGTCGGCGCCGTCGAGCTCGATGTAGTCGGGCTCAGCCGCGGGCTCGCCGTCACCGGCGCTCTCGCCGCCCTGCCCGCCCTGTCTCTTGAAATGAACTCGCCCGCGGATCACGCCGGCACCTCCGCTTCCTCGATGCTCCCTTCGGGCTCCGGACCCTGGAGCGCGTCGCGCCATCCTCGCAAGACCTCGTTGACGGCGGCGGCGCCGATGATCTCCGCCGGCGCCTCGAGATGCTCCGGGTGGAGGATGAAGGGCCGCGTCTGCGGGCCGCCGAGCCCACCGTGGAAGGAGATCAGCTCCTCGAACGCGCAGCCCTCGTCGAGCTCGGGGTCGTAGAAGCTCCCCACGAGCAGGTCGGGAGCGTGCTCGAAGCCGTGCGTGCGGAGGATGTGCGCCTCCGCGTTCGCCGAGAAGTGCTCGAGCGGGTCACTGCCCTCGATGCGGCCCTCCCGCGGGATGCGGCGCCCCTCGTTGCCGAGGACGAGCGGGCCCTGCTCGGCGGAGTCGACGAGCACCCAGCCGACGTGGGGGTGCCCGGCAACCGCCTCGACGAGGCCGGGGTGCTGCTCGTCGAGCTCCTCGATCGTCAGGCGGTGGTCGGAGTCGGTCAGGTAGACGAGCCCGAGGTTCCCCGAGCCCATCACGAGCGCGCCGCCTCCGGGCATGTCCGGATCCTCCTCCTCGTCGGCGCGGCGCCCGGTCGCCTCAGCCGCGGCCATCCCGACCATCGCCGCCTGCTCGTCGCCGCCGCTGCGGTCGACGACCGATCCCTGCAGGTGCTCGTCGACGAGCTCGTCGAGGCCGTACCCGTTGCGCTGCTTGAAGGTGGCGCCCTGAGTCTGGCCGTGGTCGGAGAGGACGACGATCTCGTAGGGGCGCGCCGCGAACTCACGAGCGCGATCGATGCGGCCGAACTGCTGGTCGAGCTTGCGCAACGCCTCCATCGTGTCGGCGCGGCGCAGCCCCGAGTGGTGGGCGACCTCGTCGTAGGAAGCGAACGTGGCGTAGACGGCGGGGCGCCCGCGCATCATGTCCCCGAGCACGCCGAACACGACCAGGTCGCGGACGACGACGCACATCGCGCCGCGCAGGAACGGGTACTTGCCCCCGCGGTGACCGCGCGGGAGGACGCCGCGGCGCTTCGCGCGGGCGGCGGCGGTCCACTCGATGAAGACCTCGGCCGCGAAGAGCGCCAGCGCCCGGGTCACGTTGAAG
Organism: Solirubrobacterales bacterium; assembly: GCA_046330415.1. Taxonomy (GTDB): domain Bacteria; phylum Actinomycetota; class Thermoleophilia; order Solirubrobacterales; family 70-9; genus RHKX01. Next base: position 214,089 of record JAXLSW010000008.1, read on the forward strand.
CCGTTGGCCAGGAAGTCCCGGTAGCCGGGGTTGGCCTTCATCTCGGCGTCCATCCTGCTGACGGTGAGGATCGTCTCGTCCGCGTCGCCCGACAGCAGGTTGCCGCGGCTCGCGCCTCCGTCGGAGAGCAGCCCGTGGCCCGTCGAGAGGCGGCGCTCGATCTCGGCGCAGTCCTTCGGAGCCGAGCAGGTCATCAGGTTGCCGGTGTCGCGCTCGTACCAGCGGAAGGCGGGGATGCCCTCGTTGGAGCCGAGGAGGATCCCGGCCTGGCTCGCCCCGGTCTGCGAGGAGAGGTCGGTCTCCCACTCGCTGAGCCTGTAGCCGTCCTCGGCCGCCCACCGTGCGAGGTTGGGGGCGTAGCCGTCCTGCATCGCGGCGCGCAGGATCGGCAGGCCGAGGCCGTCGATCTCGAGGAAGACGATCCCCGGGGTCGTCTCAGCGGGGCGCCGGCCCTGCCGGCGGGCGATCCGTTGGATCACGCGGAGCGAGTAGCGATCGTCGTCGTTGGTGCCCAGGACCACAGCGACGGCGATGGCGAGCCCGGAGATGACGATCGCCGCGAGCAGCGCGTCGCCGAAGCCGTCGACGCTGACGTTGCCGTCGAGCGCGCTGTCGGCGAGCACCAGCGCGCCGGCATCGATCGCGAGGACGAGCAGGAAGCCGAGGACCAAGGTGAACGGCATCCGGATTGCGGCGACGATCGGCGGCAGGACCGCGTTGACCACCGCGATGGCCGCGGCGACGAGGAACGCCGAGAGCGGGTCCTCGAGATGGAAGCCGGGGACGATCCATGCGGCGAGGAACACCGCGACGGCGTTGGTCGTCCATCCGACCAGAAGGCGTAGGGGGCTGATCCCGAGGCGACTGGGGGTCCAGCCTTCCTCGCGGCGGTCATCTCTCACCCGACAAGGATCGCCGCCTCGGCGGACGTCGCGCAAGCGGGCACGCACCACCCGGAGGGTGTGGCCCCCTCCGCGGGCGGGGCGCGCATCCCCCCGCGAATGGTGCTCACCCCATTGCACGCGCCCAGAGCCGCCGTGGAGACTGAATCGGCCGGATACCCCATCGCCTTCGTCATCTGCACGCCCATCACCCACGGAGCAAGGCGTCTGGGCTGATGACGGCCGGGACGGTGGCCACAATGAGCCCCGCCCCATGAAATCGATGACGTGAAGGAGAGGACGTTGAACGAAGCACGAGGGCGCCGAGCGCTGCCGCTGATCCTGATCGTCCTGGCGACGATCATCGGGACCGTCTCCGTCTTCGCGCTGTGGGGGAAGCGGCAGCTTCTCGAGAACGAGACGTTCGCCAACACGAGCGGCGAGCTGATCCAGAACGAGGAGATCCAGACCTCGGTCGCGAACTTCCTCACCACCTCGCTGTTCGACAACGTCGACGTCCAGGCCCAGCTCGCCGATCGTCTGCCGCCGAACCTGCAGCCTCTCGCCGGCCCGGCGACGGGAGCCCTCCGCAACCTCGTCGACAACCTCGCTCTAAGGGCGCTCCAGCAGCCCCGGGTCCAGGCGCTCTGGGAGGACGCGATCTCGACCGCTCACGCTCAGCTCATCAAGCTGATCAAGGACGAGGGTGAGTTCGTCAGCACCACCGACGGCGTCGTCACCGTCGACCTGAAGGCGATCCTCTCCGACGTCGCCTCCCAGATCGGGATCAGCCCCAGCGTCACCGACAAGCTCCCCGCGCAGGCGACCTCCTTCGAGGTGATGCGTTCAGACGAGCTCGAAGCAGCGCAGAAGGGGGTCAACCTCCTGCAGACCCTCGCCTACGTGCTCACCTTCCTGTCGCTGCTCCTCTACGTGATCGCGATCGCGGTGGCCGGCTCCAGGCGTCGGCAGACGCTGCGCAACGTCGGCATCAGCTTCGTCGGGGTCGGCGCGTTGGTCCTCCTGCTCCGCAACTTCGGGGCCACCGTGGTCGTCGACCAGCTCAGCTCCACACCGGCCACCGACGCCCCGATCGAGAGCGCCTACACGATCTCCACCTCCCTGCTCAAGGAATCCGGCCAGAGCCTGATCATCTACGGAATCGTCATGATCCTCGCCGCCTGGCTCGCCGGGCCTTCGAGTTGGGCGACCTCGATCCGGCGCTTCTTCACCCCGTACCTGCGCCAGCCTCAGTTCGCCTACGGCGGCCTCGCGATCCTCCTGGTCCTGCTCTTCTGGTGGGATCCGGTGGTCGCGACCCACCGCCTCGCCCCCTCGTTGATCCTGGTGGCCGCGCTCCTCGTCGGCACCGAGGTTCTGCGACGTCAGGTGATCCGCGAGTTCCCCGACGAGGTCACGACCCACTCCCCGGCGGGGGTCGCCCAGCGGGTCGCCGAGCGCATCAACGAGGCCCGTGAGAATCGCGTCCAACGCCGCGCGGCGGCGGCGCCCGCGGCTAGCGAGACCGGTGATCGCGTTGCCCTGCTCGAGCGGCTCGGCAGCCTGCATGACAAGGGGCTGCTGACCGACGACGAGCTCGCCGCTGAGAAGCAACGGCTGCTCAGCACTTGACCCTCACCAACCAGAGAGAAAGGAATCCCAAGCGATGCTGATCGCTGAAACCGACTACCCGTTCCTCGACATCGTCGGAACGATGCTCATCTTCTTCGCCTGGATGGCGTGGCTGTGGATCGCCATCACGATCTTCGCCGACATCTTCAGGCGCAAGGACATGGGCGGCTTCACGAAGGCGCTGTGGTGCATCTTCGTGATCCTGGTGCCGTTCGTCGGCGTGCTGATCTACCTGATCGCCTACCACAACGGCATGGCCGAGCGGAACGTCAAGCAGGTAGAAGCCAACCAGGCCGCGTTCGACGACTACGTCCGCAAGACCGCGGGCGGAGGCGCTGAGGAGATCGCGCAGGCCAAGAAGCTGCTCGACGAGGGCACGATCAACCAGTCCGAGTTCGAGACGCTGAAGGCGCGCGCCACCGGCGCCGCCAGCAGCTAGTTCACGTTCCGGCGTAGGCTGGGCGCGTCGGAGATGACGACGCGCCTGGCCATCGCCGAGGACACCTACCTGGTTCGGGAGGCGCTCGAGCGCCTGCTCGAGACCGTCCCTGAGATCGAGGTCGTGGCGTCCTGCGGCGACCTCGAGGAGCTTCGCGAGCGGATCGCTGAGGTGAGACCCGAGGTCGTCCTCACCGACATCCGGATGCCGCCGACCGGGACCGACGAAGGCATCCGCCTCGCCGCGGAGCTGCGTGAGAGCGACCCGGAGGTCGGTGTCGTCGTGCTCAGCCAGTACTCGGAGCCCGAGTTCGTGGTCCGGCTCTTCGAGGACGGCTCAGACGGACGCGCCTACCTGCTCAAGGAGCGGGTGGCCGACCGGGGCGAGCTGGTCGGCGCGATCGATGCCGTCAAGGAGGGCGGCTCGTTCATCGACCCGAAGGTCGTCGAGGTGATGGTGCAGGCCCGGGCTCGGGCGGAGAGCTCACCGCTGCGGGAGCTGACGCCGCGGGAGCTCGAGGTGCTGTCGTTGGTCGCCAACGGGAGCAGCAACTCGGCGGTCGCCGAGGAGCTCGTGCTCACCAAGCGAGCCGTCGAGAAGCACATCAACTCGATCTTCCTCAAGCTCGGGCTCACGCACGATCCGAGCGAGGACGCGATCAGCAAGCGCGTCAAGGCTGTGCTCCTCTACCTGGCCGACGCCGACCTCCCGCGCTGAGGTCCGGGGGGCGCGCACCCCCCGCTTTCAGGGTGCCCGCCGCATGGTGCTGAAGGGCCGCGCGTGGGAAGTTCTGAGAAGGGCAGATGCACGATCTCCAGGATCCAGACCACGATGTGAGGACGCTCGTCGTCGATGACAGCGAGGCGTTCCTCGAGGTCGCCGCCGATGTGGTCGGAGCGACACCGGGGTTCACGTCGGTCGGTGTGGTCTCGTCCCCGAGCGTCGCGCTGGATCTGCTCATCTCGAGCGAGCCGGAGCTGGCCGTGATCGACGTCCACATGCCGCGGATGGACGGCATCGAGCTGACCCGCCGGTTCAAGACGCTGCGACCGCAGACCGCGGTCGCGCTGATCTCGGCCGACGACCCCGAGCACCTGCCGCCGGCGGTTCGGGAATGCGGCGCCGACGCCGTCCTCGACAAGCGCGACTTCGGGCCCCGCTGGCTGCGCTCGCTGCTGCCGAGGTTCGAGTCGCGACGGCGTCGGCCCTGAGTCGCCGGCGGCTCCACCACTTGTATCCTCGCCGCTGCTGACCGATGGCCCGACGAACCCGCAGCCCCGGGGGATGGGCAGACCAGCTCTTGGTCCCCCTGACGATCCCGCTCGCTCTGGCCGCGCCCGCCTTCGCGCTCTCGAACCCGGACCTCCCAGCGCAGTGGCTGGCCGCGGTGCTCAGCTTCCTCATCGTCGCGACGCCGATCGGCGTCGGCGCCTACGCGCGACGCTTCGAGGCATCCCACCGCTTCGGCTCCCAGCTCGTCCTGCTGAGCATCGGCCTGTTCCTGACCACGCTCTCCTACTCAGACTCGAGCCTGCTCTACAGCGTCGGTCGCATGGCGTCCTGGGTCATGGAGGTCGCGATCCTCTACGTGCTCTGCGCCTACCCGACCGGGCGGCTCACGGAGCGGTCGGAGCGGCTCACGGTCATCGCGGGCTCCCTCGTGGTCGGGCTTCTCTTCTTCCCCACCGTCCCGTTCGCCGACTTCCCGTCGCCGACGCCATGGAGCACCTGCGACAGCTCCTGCCCGGCCAGCTTCTTCGCCGGCAGCGACGACCCGGCGTTCGTCGGCGACATCCTGCAGCCGCTGCGGGCCCTCCTCGCGACGGGCGTGTTCCTCGCGGCGGGAATCGTGCTGGCGCGTCGCGTCCAACGCTCCAGCCCGCTGGCCCGCACCTCGCTGACGCCGGTTCTGAGCGTCGCCGTCGTGCGCTTCGTCGCCGAGGGCTTCTTCCTCGTCGTGCGTTCGCTCGACATCGATGCGGAGACCCTCGCTCCCTTCCTCATCCTGATTGCCCTGACGATCCCGGTCATGGCGCTTGGGTTCCTCGTCGGGCTGCTGCGTTGGCGCCTGCGCACGGCGCGGGCGCTCGAGGGCTTGAACGGGCAGCTCGACCGCACCGGTGACGCGGTATCGCTGCAGCGGGTGCTCCGCCATTGCCTGGAGGATCCTTCGCTGGAGCTCTACCTGCGGGCCGCCGATGGCAGCGACCGCTGGCTCGACGTCCACGGCGCCGAGGTCGAGGTGGCCGCGGGACCGGGACGCTCGCTGTGTCCGATCGAGATCGACGGGGACGTCCCCGCTCAGGTCTCATGCGATCCCGCCGCCTGCGCGCAGCCGGCGCTGATCGACGGGATGCGGGCGGCGATCGGCTCCTTCCTCGACCACGACAGGCTCACGGCGGAGCTGCAGAGAACGCTCGCCGAGGTCGACGCCTCGCGGACGAGAATCGCCGCGGCCGCCGACGCGACCCGCCGCCAGATCGAACGCGATCTCCACGACGGCACCCAGCAACGGCTGGTCGCGCTGCGGATCCGGCTGGAGCTGATCGAGGCGGAGGTGGCCGCGCGGCCGGAGCGGGCCCAGGCGATGCTGCAGGAGATCGTGCCTCAGGTCGAGGCGGTGATCTCGGAGGTTCGCGACCTCAGCCGGGGCATCTACCCGCCGCTGCTGACGGACGCCGGGCCGGCGGCTGCGCTGCGCGGGATCGCGACCGGCCTGCCCATCGAGACGCGGGTCAACGGCGAGCTCGGGAGGCGGGACAAGGAGGTGGAGGCGGCGATCTACTTCTGCTGCCTGGAGGCGGTGCAGAACGCGATCAAGCACGGCGAGGGGCTCAGCCTGATCACGATCGACATCGAGGACGGCTCGGTCATCTCGTTCGAGGTCCGCGACGACGGCGGCGGGTTCGATTCCGCAGCCGAGCGGGCGGGGGCGGGCATCACGAACATGCACGACCGGATGGCGACGGTCGGCGGCGGCCTGACTGTCTCCCGATACAACGGCGGCACGCGGGTCAGGGGCGTCATCCGGGACTGAGCCCGGGGTGTCAACGTTCGTTGCCTGTGCAACGATGTTGTCGTGTCTTCGGTCAGGGTCAGGGACGAGGCGGAGTCGGCTGAAGCGAGCGATGCCGGCAGCGAGTTCGAGCCGCGGGCGCTGCTGCGCAAGAGCGTCCCCGCCTTCGTCGCGATCGCGGTCCTGATCCTGATCGCGATCTTCGCCCCCGGGCTCGGCGAGGTTCGCGACAAGCTGGTGGACGCCTCACCGGGCTGGGTGCTGATCGCCATCGTCTTCGAGGCGCTCTCGTTCGGCTCCTACATAGTCATGTTCGCGCCGGTCTTCTGCCGCGGGATGAGCTGGGAGCGGAGCTGGGAGATCGGCGGCTCCGAGCTCGCGGTCGGCTCCCTGATCCCGGCCAGCGGAGCGGCCGGGGTCGCCCTCGGCGCCTGGGTTCTGCACGAGGGCGGGATGGACTCCGACATGATCGCGCGCCGCTCCGTCGCCTTCCTGCTGATCAAGAGCTCGGTCAACTTCATCGCGGTGGCGATCATCGGGATGATCATGTGGCTCGGGATCTTCGGCGCCGACGAGCCCTGGACGCTGACCCTCCTGCCGGCGCTGATGTCGATCGCCGTCATCGTCGCGGTGCTGCTCATCCCCCGCTTCGGTCCGGGAGATGATCCGCCGCCCGGCGCGTCGCGCACCAAGCGCTTCATCTCCGCCAGCCGCACGGCGCTGATCACCGGCACCGAGGTGGCCGTCGAGCGGATCGGCTCCGGGAACATGCGGTTGATCGGCGGGGCGATCGGCTACTGGATCTTCGACAACGCGGTCCTGTGGGCGACGTTCCACGCCTTCGGCTACTCGCCCGACATCGGGATCGTCCTGATGGGCTACCTGATCGGGCAGATGGGTGGATTGCTGCCGATCCCCGGCGGCGTAGGCGGGATCGACGGCGGCCTGATCGGGACCCTCATCGTCTACGGCGCGCCGGCCGCCGTGGTGGCCGCGGCGGTTCTCGTCTACCGGGTCATCCTCTTCTGGTTGCCACTTCTGCTCGGCTCGATCGCCTTCTTCCAGCTCCGCCGCTCGATGCCGACCGGCAACGAGCTCGCCGCGAGCGAGCAGGCGGTCGCGACGGCCTGAGTCGCCCGCGGGGTTCCGGGGGCCCCACCCGCGGCTCCTCTACCCTGCGGCGCCTTGAAGCGCGCGCTGCTCATCCCCCTGCTCGCCCTCGCCCTGCTCGCGGTCGGCCCATGGTCCGCACCCGCGATCGGCGCCACCGAGAAGCCCGCGGGCGAGGGGTTCCGGCTCGGCCACACGCGCGTGACCCCCGGGAACCCGCTGCTGTTCGGCAAGCGCGAGCTCAGGCTTCACTACCGCTTCGCCGCCCGCGGCCCGGTCGACCTGCGCATCGAGGTCGTCCGCGCCCGGAGCGGCAACGTCATCGCCTCCCACCTCGAGCGCGGCATCGTGCCCGGCCGCGCCCACACCCGGATCTGGAACGGCCTGACCCGCCGCGGCAAGGCGGCGCCCGACGGCCGCTATTCGTTCCGCATCGGGCTCGCCGGCAGGAAGCTGCAGCCCGCCGGGACGCTTCACCTGCACGGACACGTCTTCCCGGTTGAGGGGCCCCACGGCACGCGCGGCGCGATCGGGGACTTCCACGCTCCCCGCAACGGTGGCCGCATCCACGAGGGCTTCGACATCACCGGAGCCTGTGGCACGCCGCTCGCCGCCGCGCGCGGAGGCGAGATCGCCAAGACCGGATACGACCCGGTCCTCTACGGCAACTACGTGCTGATCGACGGCGCCAAGACCAGCCAGGACTACTTCTACGCCCATCTGATCGCGCCACCCCCGGTGCACGAGGGCGAGCGCGTGTTCACCGGCCAGGAGATCGGCAGGATCGGCCAGACCGGGAACGCCGCGGGGACACCGTGCCACCTCCACTTCGAGGTGCGCGTGCACGGCGATCCGATCGACCCCGAGCCGCTGCTCCGGGATTGGGATCGCTGGAGCTGACCGGCGGGGAGCTCACCGCGACGGCCGGCCTCACCCGCATCTCGGCTCGCAAGGCTCCTGCGTTGCGAATCGAGTCCGGATATCGGACCGGATATGCGCCGCAGGTGCGCTGCGAGAGCGCCAGGCACGTTGGGCGGCCGTAGCCGCGACAAACTCCGTGCGGGGTGCGGGGCCATTGCCCCACGCCCACACGATTGGCAGCGAAGGGAGGTGAGGAGCTCACCGCGGTGGCCGGCCTCACCGGGATCTCCGATGCTCCCCTCGCTGCCCATCGCCCCGGCGCCAGTTGCGGCGGATGGGTCGTGGACCTGTCACCGGGAAACAGGCCTATTCCCCGCTTTCGGGTGACAGGTCGGGCGGGAGCTCCGACCCGCCGGACCTGTCACCCTGAAACGGAGCTATTCCCCGCTTGTCGGTGACACGTCCGCTCGCGGCAGGGAGCTGCCGCCGCGCGGGGCCATCGCCCCGCGTCTCACGACCGGCAGCGAAGGGAGGTGGGGAGCTCACCGCGACGGCCGGCCTCACCGGAATCTCCCAGGCTCCCCTCGCTGCCCATCGCCCCGGCGCCAGCCGTGGCGGATGGGCCGAGGACCTGTCACCGGGGGACGGACCTATTCCCCGCTCCCGGGTGACAGGTCGGCCGGGCACCCGGGATCGCCGGACCTGTCACCGGGAAACGGAGCTATTCCACGTTTCTCGGTGACACGTCGGTCACGGCGGGCCGCGATTCGCGCCTCCTACTTCTTCTTGGCCTTGATCGTGACCTTGCCGGACTTGGCGTCGTTGATGATCACGTCGGCCTTGAGCTTCTTCGACCTCTTGATCGCCTTCTTGCCGGCTCCGGTCAGCTTCAGCGAGACGGTCTCGGTCTCACCGGGCTGGAGCTGGATACCGCTGCCCTTGGCGAGCGTGGTCTTCTTCGCCTTGCCCTTCTTGGCGGACCTGATCTTGCCCTGGACCTTGACGGTGGCGGGGGCGCAGGAGGCGTTGGTGTCCTCGCAGGTCAGCGTGACCTGCAGCTTCTTGCCCTTGACCTTGGCCTTCTTGCCGGCCAGCTTCGCCTTCGCGTTGGCGGGCTTGCAATCCGGCTCGGTCGTCCCCGCCGTGCCGGTCGGGCACGGGTCCACCCGCGAGGCGTAGTCGACGATCGACTCCGAGCCGACCGAGCCGTAGCCCGGTGCCAGCTCGACTCCGGGACGCTCGGGCAGGATCTTCTTCGCCGGGGACTTGACGAGACCGCCCAGCGCCCCCGGGCTCTCGAGCACGGGGATCCTGATCTCGACGTGCTCGATGGTCGCGTCCTGCTGGTTGTTGGAGGGGCGGCCGTAGTTGTTGAACAGGCCACCGGGGGTTGTCTGAGCCGAGTCGCGCGGCAGCAGCTCGACCCGGAGCACGTGACCGGTCTGGACCTTCCAGCCGTTGGCGTAGAGCTGGAAGACGTCGTAGCCGTCGCCCTGCGGCCGCCAGAGGCCGCGCTCGACGAGCATCTTCGTGGAGCCGTCGGGTGAGACGTCGACGAGACGCGCCGCGATCTGCGACGTGTCGCCGGCCTGGTGGAACTCACCGGCGAGGGTGACCGCGCCCATCACGGTGTAGTCGGATGGGGCCGGATCGGTCTCGTAGTCGGCGCTCCCGGCCTCCTTGCCGCCCGGGGCGGTGATGCACGGGCTCTTCGTCGGTACCGGATTGAAGATGCTGCCGATGGCGGTGTCGCCGCCGGAGGCCGAGACGGTCTGCGCCGCCCCGCCGTCGATGCGGATCTCACCGGGGGCGATCGACGCCCAGTCGGAAGCGGTGTACGGCCCGGCGCCGGGGGTGCCGTCGGGGCAGGTCTGGGTGTAGGTCGTGACGTTGGATGCGGGCTGGCTACCCGCGCCGGTGAGGTAGTAGTCCACCCACTGGTTCTCCGCCGCGGTCATCGCCGCGGTGACGTTGGCCTGCGCCGAGTTCTCGCCGCGCGTGTGGCCGAAGGATCCGAAGAACAGCCCGATCGGGCTGTTCGGATACTGCGCCCGGGTCCGGTTGTAGAAGCGCGTCGCCTCGTTGACCGGCACCAGGTCGTCGGTGAAGCCGGAGAAGATCAGTAGCGGCGCCGGAGCCTCGGAATGGTCGATCCCGTACGGCGAGTGGTAGGTGCCGATCTCCTTGAGCATCGCCGCCACGGCCGGGTTGCTGTCGTAGGGCTCGCCCGCGTCGAGGAGCGCCTTCCAGCCGAGCAGGTCGGCGGTGGGATCGGTGCCCTGATCAGCGCTGCGGGCGAGCGCGATGATGCCCTGAACGAAGGCTTCCTTCATCACGCCGGTGCGGCCGTAGTAGCTCGCGTCCCTGATGTAGTCGAGGTTGTTGCCGTTGGGAGCGAGGGTGTAGTTGACGTCGGAGAACGGGACCGTCGGCACCGAGACCGCGAGCGACATCGGCGTCCCCATCGGGCTCGTCCAGGGAACCAGGGTGCCGTCGAGCAGCATCATCCGGTCCTTCAGCGCCGCCAGAGACAGCGACATGCCGCCGCCGTAGGAGAGTCCCGTCGCCGCGATCTTCGTCGGCGAGATCAGGCCCTGGTCGACCAGCTGGCCGAGGAAGAGCTGCGAGTCGCGGACCTCGTGACGCTGGTCCATCATGCGCGAGTAGCCGGTGGCGCAGCCGGTCGGGTCGGCGGCGATCGAGCCGGCGCTGAGGCACGACTCGGAGTTGCCCCGCTGGGTGACTGCGTAGGTGGCGTAGCCCTTGTCGAGCCAGCGCTGCATCTGCGAGAAGCTGAACTTGGAGCCGCCGTAGCCGTGGAACATGGCGACCACCGGGTAGGGCGCGCTGCCGGTGCTGGGGAAAGCGACGTTGACGTCGAGCGGGACGCCGTCGAAGGACTTGTGAGTGCTCCGCGGCGTCGGCAGCACGGTGTCGAGCGTCGCCGTGTTCGATGCCGGCTTGGAGCCGCACCAGACCTGGCCGAGCGACGTCGAGACGTTGCCCTCTGCGGTCACCTGGCCACAGGTCAGATCACCGCCGAGGACGCTCGCCGGCGTCGCGGCGAGCGCCGGCGGCGCGGCGATGAACGAAGTCACCATCGCGGCGACGAGTACGAGCTTCCTCACGTTCCAGTCCTCTCCTGAACCTACGTCGCCCGCCGCAGATGTTGAGAGCGGGACCGCGGAACCAACCGCGACCCCGCTCCGGCCTCCTCCTACTTCTTCTTGGCCGTGCCCTTGATCGTGACCTTGCCGGACTTCTCGCCGTTGATGATCACGTCGGCCTTGAGCTTCTTCGAACCGGCGACGGCCTTCTTGCCCTTACCGGTCAGCTTCAGTGAGACCGTGACCGTCTCGCCCGGGTCGAGCTGGATGTCGCTGCCCTTGGCGATCGTCGTCTTCTTGGCCTTCTTGCCCTTCGACTTGACCTTCGCCTGCACCTTGACCGAGGCCGGGGCGCAGGAGGCGTTGGTGTCCTCGCAGGTCAGCGTGACCTGGAGCTTCTTGCCCTTGACCTTGCCCTTCTTGCCCACGACCTTCGCCTTGGCGTTTGCCGGCTTGCAGTCGGGCGGGGTCGTACCCGCGGTTCCCACCGGGCACGGCGGCTCGATGCGGTTGGCGTAGTCGGCGATGGTCTCCGAGCCGATCGACCCGTAGCCGTTCGCCAGCTCAACGCCGGGGCGGGCCGGGAGGACCTTCTTGGCCGGGGACTGCACGAGGCCACCGAGCGCGCCCGGGCTCTCCAGAACCGGGATGCGGATGTCAGCGTGGCTGATCGTGGCGTCCTGCTGGCCATCCGACGGACGCCCGTAGTTCGACAGCCCCGGGGGGTTGCCGGAGGTCGTCGTCGCCGCGTCGCGCGGGAGCAGCTCGAGCCGCAGGACGTGGCCGTCCTCGACCTTCCAGCCGTTGGCGAACAGCTGGAACACCTGGAACCCGCTCTGCGTCGGGCGCCACAGGCCGCGCTCGATGAGCTGCTTGGTGGTGCCGTCGGGAGCGACGTCGACCAGGCGCGCCGCGATCTGGGAGTTGTCACCAGGCAGCGAGATCTTCGCGACCATCGTCACCGCACCCATCACGGTGTAGCCGCCCGTCGGAGCGGGGGCCGTCTCGTAGTTCGCGCTTCCGGGCTCCTTGGCGCCCGCAGCGGTGGTGCACGGGTTCGAGCTCAGCACCGGGTTGAACAGGCCGGCGACCGCTGTGTCGCCGCCGCTGGCGGAGACGGTCTGCGGAGCCGAGTCCTCGATGCGGATCTCACCCGGAGCGATCGACGCCCAGTCGCTGGCCGTGTACGGGCCGGCGGCAGCCGAGCCGTTCGGGCACGTCTGGGTGTAGGTCGTCACGTTCGACGCCGGCTGGCTGCCGGCCCCGGTGAGGTAGTAGTCGACCCACTGGTCCTCGAGCGCGGTACGCGCCGTGGTCACGTTCGCCTGCGACTGCCCGCGGGCGTGCCCGAAGGAGCCGAAGAACAGCGCCAGCGGCGTGCTCGGGTACTGCGCCCGCGTCCGGTTGTAGAAGCGGGTCGCCTCGTTGACCGGGAACAGGTCGTCGGTGAAGCCCGAGCTGATCAGCAGCGGAGCCGGCGCCTGCGAGTGATCGACCCCGTAGGACGAGTGGTACGTGTTGATCTCGTTGATCATCGCCGCGGTGGCCGGGTTGCTGTCGTACGGCTCACCGGTGGCGAGCAGCGCCTTCCAGCCTTCGACATCGGCCTGCGGGTCCGTCCCGATCGGCGCGTTGCGCGCCTGCAGGGAGAGACCGGTGACGTAGGACTCCTTCATCACGCCGGCGCGGCCGAAGTAGCCCGCGTCCTTGATGTAGTCGAGGTTGTTTCCGTTGGGAGCGAGCGCGTAGGTGAGCTCGGTCCACGGGATCTCGGGGATCGCGACGGCGATGCTCATCGGCGTGCCGTTGGGGCTCTGCCACGGCGAGAGCGAACCGTTCAGGTTCATCACGCGGTTCTTCAGCGTCGCGAGCGCCATCGACATGCCGCCGCCGTAGGAGCCGCCCGAGGAGGCGATCTTCGTCGGCGAGATCAGGCCCTCATCGACGAGCTCGCCGAGGAAGTTCTGGGAATCGCGGACCTAGTAGCGGAGATCCATCAGGTGCGTGTAGCCGTTGGCGCAGCCCGTCGGGTCGGCGGTCTGCGAACCCGTGCTGCGGCATGACTCGCTCATGCCTCGCTGGGTCACCGAGTAGACCGCGTAGCCCTTGTCGAGCCAGTGCTGCATCTGCGAGAAGGTCATCTTCGACCCGCCGTAGCCGTGGTACATCCCGACGACGGGGAACGGAGCCGTACCAGTGCTCGGGAGCGCGAAGTTGACGTCGAGCGGCACGCCGTCGAACGACTTGTGCGTGCTGCGGTCGGTGGGAAGCGCTGTGTCGAGCGTCGATGTGATCGACGCCGGCTGGGATCCGCACCAGACCTGGTTGAGCGACGTCGAGACGTTGCCCTCGGATGTGACCTTGCCGCACGTCAGGTCACCGTCCAGAACATTCGCCGGTGTGGCGGCGAGCGCCTGCGGTGCAAAGACGAAAGACGCCAGCAACGCGGCCAGCAGCACGAACTTCTTCATTCTCTCCTCGGTCCTCTCCTCGTTGATGGATGCCCGTCCCCGAAGCAGGCCCGCGGCAGGTTACTGACTGCTCGGCGGCCAAGCGCCACCTGGGTCGCTCCCCAGCGACCGGATCACCCGACGCCCCAGCTCGGCTCCTCTGATACCGGGCCGGACTTCTTCAGCGGCTGTGGCTGACCACCCTCCGCGGGGATCGTCACCACCTGGATCGCACCGCTCTTCCTCAGGCGGGTCTCGTAGGCGATCTGGGTACCGTCGGGGGAGTAAGCCGGCGCCGCCGCCTCGAGGCCTTCGGCCGCGGCGACGGTGACGACGTCGCTGCCGTCTGCCGCCATCGTGAAGAGGTCCCCATAGGTGTCGTCGCGATCGCTGATGAACGCGATCCGTGAGCCATCCGGTGAGAAGTCGGGCGAGTACTCGTAGGCGTCGCTGCTCGCCGTGATGTTCACCGGGTTGGAGGCGTGGATGCCGTCGAGGTCCATCACGAAGATGTCGGAGTCGCCGCCGTCGCTGCTCGTCACGGCGACCTTGGTCCCGTCCGCGGAGAAGGTGGCGCCGACGCCGCCCCTGGGGAGCTCGGCGGTGAGCTCGGTGCGCTTGCCCTTGCCGCTCGAGCGGACCAGGTACGTCTTGCCGTGCAGCGAGTAGGCGACGTAGCGGCCGTCGGCGGTGAACGAGGGCAGGTACTCGCCGTCGGGCGTGTGGGTGAGGCGCTTGACGTGGGAGCCGTCGGCGCGCATCACGTAGACGTCGTTGCGGCGGCCGCCGATCGCCTTCGTCTGCACCGCGTTGGTGAAGACGATGCGCTCACCGGTTGGGCCGAAGGACGGGTGGCCGGCGGCGACGGAGTAGGCGTCGCCGCGGAGCGCGTTCGTCGTCAGCTGCGTCGACTTCCCGGTCGCGGGGTCGTAGGAGAAGATGTGCAGGCCCTTGTCGAAGTAGCGCGCGTAGGCGATGTCGCCGTTGTCACCGGGGAACGCGGCGTGCGCGCGCAGGGCGCCGAACGTGAGGCCCACGGCCACGGCGAGCACGGCGGCTGCGAGAGGGCGGACGAAGCTGCGGATGTCGGACGAGCTGTTCATGGATCCCAACGTACGCCCGCTCGCCCTCGGTTTCCATACACCTGGGTTGCCGGCGTCCACACCTGGCCGGATGTTGGAGGCTGCGTCGCCCGCTCGTACTCAACTACCCCACTGCCGATGAGCGGCCCCCTACGGCGCGGCGACCAGCCGTCGGGGCTGGCGCTCGAAGCCGGCCTCGACCAGCGAGACCTCGAGCTCGTGGCCGACGATCGACTCGCCGTCGAGCCGCTCGATGCCGAGGCGGGGGAGCTTGCGCTCGCCGACCGCCGCGACGATCGCGGTGAGCGCGTTGGCGAGCACCTGCGCGGGGATCTCGGTGAGCCGCAGCAGGCCCTTGCCGCCGCGCTCGATGTAGATGATCGGCTCGCCGTTGCGAAGCAGGACGAAGGCGCCGGCGACGCGGCTCGGACGACGGCCGCCTCGACTGCTCGCGCCGTTCTCGCTTTCCTGCTCCCCGGGACGACGCGGCCACTTCAGCGTCGCGCCGTAGGGCTGGGCGGGGTCGGTGGCGGCGAGGATCGTCAGCTCCTCGTCGACGGTCGGGAGCGAGCGCAGGCGCTCGACAGCCCCGGCGAGCGCGAACTGCGCCCCACCGAGGCCCTCGACGAAGTAGCCGCGGCGGGCCGTTCCCAGCACCTCGAGGTTCGAGAGTTCCCCGTATAGAGAGGAGAAGCCGCCGGGGATGCCCTCGGCGAGGACCGTCTCGCGGGTGACGATCCCGTAGCGCTCCAGCATCAGCTCGGCCTGCGCGCGAAGCTTCGGCCCGGCGGGCGGCGCGTCGCGGAACAGCGACTCGGTCAGCGACCAGCGCCCGGCCACCGCCTGCCCGGCGGCGTTGCGGCGGGCGGAGAAGCGGCGGCCGCGGCGGGCGGCGTTCGTCTCCGACGCCTTCAGGCGCGGGGAGCGCAGCGGCGCGACCGCGTCGTTGGTCACCTCGCCCGCCCAGGCGAGGTCCCAGAGCGCGGCGTGGAGCTCCTCGCGGCTGCGGCCCTCGGTGAGGAGGTCGGCGACGAGGTCGACCCAGAAGGCGGGACCCTGGCCGAGCCGCTCGCGCAGCCCGTCGTGGAGCTCGCCCTCGGGGCGCTCGAGCTTGACGTTCGCGGGGGGTGGACCGGCGATGCGGACGTCCTCGCGGAAGTAGAAGGCGACCTTGCCGGTGCGGCCGGTCGCGCCGGCGCCGATCCAGACGATCTCCCCCCCGGTCGCGAGCTGATCGAGCCAGACGGGCGAGTAGGCGCCGAGGCGGCGGGGGAGCACGTCGCGCTCCCATGTCTCGGGGGTGAGCGCGACCCCTTGGAGCGGCACGAGCGCCTCGCGCAGGCGGTCTGGACCGGCGCCCGCCGGGCGGTAGGCATCGACGTTCTGCCAGGAGGCAAGGAAACGGGCCAGCTCGGTGCTGTCGGCCGCCTCGACCTCCTTGCGCAGCACCGCCAGCGACGCGCGGCGGAGCCTTCGCAGGACGTCGGGATCGCACCACTCGCGCTCGCTGCCGCCGGGAAGGAGCTCGCCGCGGATCAGCTCCCCGCGTGACTCCAGGACCTTCAGCGCCGCGGTCGGATCGACCCCGAAGCGGCGCTGGGGCTGCGCCGTCGGGAAGGGGACATGGGTGCGCGCGTAGCGGCGCAGCAGCGTCTCCATCGGTTCGTCCACCGGTTCGAGGAACGCGTCGGGGAGGCCGGAGGGGACGTTGACGCCGAGGGCGTCGCGGAAGAGCGCCGAGTCCTCGGCGGCGATCCAGCGCTCCTCCCCCGCGATCCGCACCTGCACGACCCGCCGCTCGGACTCGAGCTTGGTCAGCATCGACTTCGCCGAGTAGCCCTCGGCGGTGCGCTCCTCGCACTCCTCCGTCGTCAGGTCGCCCAGGCGGCGGAGGATCTGCTGGAGCTGGTCGCGGTCGATGGCCCGCGCCTGCTCGACGCGATGCTGCAGCGAGTCCTCGACGTCCTCCAGCGCGGCCGGGTCGATCAGCTCGCGCAGCTCCTCCTGGCCGAGCAGCTCGCGCAGGAGATCGCGGTCGAGAGCGAGGGCGGCGGCGCGGCGCTCGGCGTTGGGCGTGTCGCCCTCGTACATGTAGGTGGCGACGTAGTCGAAGAGCAGCGAGCTCGCGAACGGCGAGGCGGTCTGGGTCTCCACCTCCACCAGCGTGATCCGGCGCGACTTCAGGTCCCGCAGGATCTCCCCGAGCGCGGGCAGGTCGAGCACGTCGCGCAGCACCTCGCGGTAGGTCTCGAGGGTGACCGGGAAGCGTGGGAAGTCCTTGGCCACCTCGAGCAGCGACTGCGACTTCAGCCGCTGCTGCCACAGCGGCGTGCGCTTGCCGGGGTATGCGCGTGGGATCAGCAGGGAGCGGCCCGCCGCCTCGCGGAAACGGGCGCCGAAGAGCGCCGAGCCGGAGAGCTCGCCGACGACGAGGTCCTCGAGCTCGTCGGCGTCGAGCAGTACGAGGTCCGGGGAGGGAGCTTCGTCAGCGTCGGGAAGGTGGACGACGATGCCGTCGTCGGACCAGATCGCGTCGGCCTCGAGGTCGAACTCGTCGCGGATCCGCGCGGCGAGCGCCAGGCCCCAGGCGGCGTGGACGCGCCCGCCGAAGGGCGAGAGGACGCAGAGCCGCCAGTCGCCGATCTCGTCCCGGAACCGCTCGACGACGATCGTCTGGTCGGAGGGGACGACGCGGGTCGCCGCCTGCTGCTCGCGCAGGTAGTCGACGAGGTTGCGGGCCGCGAGCTCGTCGAGGTCGTACTCATCGGCGAGCTGCTCGGGCTCCTTGTTGACGGCCTCGCGGGAGAACTCGCCGATCGCGCGGCCGAGCTCCACCGGGCGGCCGACGCCCTCCCCGCGCCAGAACGGGACCGCGCCGGGGACGCCGGGTGCGGGGGTGACGATGACGCGGTCGCGTGTGATCTCCTCGATCCGCCAGCTCGAGGCTCCCAGCAGGAAGACCTGGCCGGCGCGAGCCTCATAGACCATCTCCTCGTCGAGCTCGCCGACCCGGCGGCCATCGGGGAGGTGGACGCCGTAGAGGCCGCGGTCGGGGATCGTCCCGGCGTTGGTGACGGCGAGCTGGCGGGCGCCTTTGCGGCCGCGGACGGTGCCGGCGGTCCGGTCCCAGACGATGCGCGGCCTGAGCTCGGAGAAGCGCTCGGACGGGTAGCGGCCGTCGAGCATGTCGAGGACGTTCTCGAGCTGCTCGCGGGAGAGCTCCTTGTAGGGCTCGGTGGCGGTGACGACCTGCTCGATCTCGTCGACGGTCCACTCGGTCTCGGGCTCGGCCACGATCGAGACGATGTGCTGGGCGAGCACGTCGAGCGGGTTCTGCGGGATCACCGTCTCCTCGATCTCGCCCGAGCGCATGCGCTTGGCGACGACCGCGCACTCGAGCAGATCGGAGCGGAACTTGGGGAAGATCCGGCCCTTGGAGACGGCGCCGAGCTCGTGGCCGGCGCGGCCGACCCGCTGCATGCCGCGGGCGACGGACTTCGGCGACTCGACCTGGATCACGAGATCGACGGCGCCCATGTCGAGGCCGAGCTCGAGGCTCGAGGTCGCGACGAGGCAGGGCAGGTCGCCCCGCTTCAGCATCTCCTCGACGACCTCGCGCTCCTCGCGGGCGAGCGAGCCGTGATGGGCGCGCGCGATCTCCGGATAGCGGTCCAGCGGCGCGGGCGGGCGGGCCTCGGGAGGGCCGGGGGGGCCGGGGACGTCGTCGCCCTCCGCCTTCGCCTCCTCGACGGCCCCGGCGCCCTCCGCCGCCAGCTCCTCCTCCCAGAGCTCCTCCGCGTTCATCTCGTTCAGGCGCTTGGCGAGGCGCTCGGCGCCGCGGCGGTTGTTGACGAAGACGATCGTCGAGGTGTGCTCGCGGACGAGCTTCAGCAGCTCGGGGTAGATCGCCGGCCAGATCGAGTTGTGCGGCTGCGTGTCACCCGGCATCTGGATGCCGCCGGGGGTTCCAGGTCCAGGGGGACCAGGGAGCTGCGGCTCGCCGTCGGCGCCGACGGGGGGCGGCTGCATCCCGACCCCGGCCATATCGGTCATGTCCTCGACCGGGACGACGATCTCCAGGTCCATCTCCTTGCGGACGCCGGCGTCGACGATCTCGCACTCGCGGCCGGGGCCGACGAGGAAGCCGGCGATCCGCTCCAGCGGGCGCTGGGTCGCCGACAGGCCGATGCGCTGCAGCGGCTCCTCCCGTCCCTCGCCGTCGTTGGCCTCGGTGGCGACGTGGCGCTCGAGCCGCTCGATCGTCAGCGCCATGTGAGCACCGCGCTTGGTCGGGGCGACGGCGTGGATCTCGTCGACGATCAGGGCCTCGACGTCGGTGAGGATCTCCCGCGCTCGCGACGTCAGCATCAGATACAGGGACTCGGGCGTGGTGATGAGGATGTCTGGCGGGTTGCGGAGCATCGCCTGGCGGTCCTTCTGCGGCGTGTCCCCGGTGCGGAGGCCGACCGTCACATCGGCGCCGACCCCCGCGAGCGGCGCGCGCAGGTTGCGCTCGACGTCGTAGGAGAGGGCTTTCAGCGGAGAGACGTAGACGAGCTGGACGCCCGTGCCCGCGTCGCCGGCGTCGGCACCGGCGTCGGGCGCGGCCTGCTTGCGCTGCGCGATCCGGTCGATTCCCCAGAGGAAGGCGGCGAGCGTCTTGCCCGAGCCTGTCGGAGCGCAGATCAGGGTGTTGGCGCCGGTCGCGATGACGGGCCAGCCCGCGGTCTGCGCGGGCGTCGGTCCCGCGAAGGAGCGCGTGAACCAGTCGCGCGTGCGCTCGCTGAAGGCCGCGAGCGGGTCCGCGGAGGTACTCGTTTGCTTCGTCTTCGTCGAGGCCATCAACCGATCAACGGTAGCGACCGGCGGGTACCGGCCTCGCCCGTCCACCCGCACCGCCGAACGTACGTAACGGGTCCCCATGGCACCCAGTTCCGTACGTTCGGCGTAGCGGCCCGGAGCGGCGCCCAAGTTCGTACGCTCGGCGGGAGCGGCCCGGTCCGAGCCCCCACAACTCCCGTCGCCCCGTTCGCACGGAGGGGCTCGGTGAGTTGGGTGGCCTCAGGCGCCCACAAGTCCCCGGGGGGTGCGCCGGACGATGGGCTCGGGGAGTTGTGGGCGTCGCCGGCATCGAGGAGACTTGGAGGACCCGTCATGGCGCATCAGGGACAGGAGATCTCGAACCCGCGGACCGGCCAGTGGACGAAGTTCCTCGCGATCGAGCCGGAGCTGATGCGGATGGAGACGGTGATCCCGCCGACCCCCGATGAGGAGAGCGAGCCACTCCACACCCATCCCCATCAGGAGTCGGGGATGGCGGTGATCAGCGGGGCGCTGGACTTCGAGGTCGCGGGGGAGCGGAAGTACGTCGCGGCGGGGGAATCGCTCACGATCCCGGCCGGCGTTCCGCATCGGTTCTGGAACGACGGGGCGGAGCCGGCGCGCGCCACCGGTCACTTCGCGCCCGCCCTCGACATCGCCGGGTTCTTCGAGTACTTCTTCGTTCTCGCCGAGCACGGGCAGCTCGACGAGAAGGGAATGCCCAAGCCGCTTCCGCTCGTGGCGCTCATCGACCGCTTCGGCGACGAGATCAGGCCCGTCTCGCCGCCGTGGCCGCTGCTCCGCGTCGTCGGCGCAGCGCTCGGCCCACTCGCGCGCGCCCGTGGCCGCTCGCAGGGCTGGCTACTCGCCGACTGAGGGGCGCTCAGCGCGGCAGCGTCGGCTCGATCAGCACGCCCAGCAGCGCGGCGTCTCCCGCCAGGTTGTCGAGGGCGTTGTCGGCGTCGCGCGTGACCGTGATGCGCACCAGCGCGCCGCTGGAGAGCGCCAGGCCGTTGTAGACGAACGAGTCGACCCGTCCGGCGGCCGTGATCGATCTCACGTCGGCGTCGTTGGAGATGATCGCCGGGGCCGAGAGCAACTGCACGGAGTTGGGGGTGACCGCCACCGTGTTCGTCGCCCAGCGGACGGCACCGACCGCCGGGCCCGACCACACCAGGGAGAGATCGGTGAGGCCGACGATGCCAGCGGGGAGCTGGGTGGTGAACGTCGCCGACTCGTCCGTCGCCTGGTCGAAGAGCACCGCCGGCCAGTTGCTCTGAGTCCCCGATGACGCACGCCCGGCCGAGTTGAGCTGCGCGTCGTCCAGCTCGGCGGCGCTGAGGAAGATCGGATGCTGCGCGTCGGCGATCTCCTCGTCGCCGATCGCGTCGGTGGCGACCTCCGATGAGCCGACGGCGTTGAGAAGGATCTCGGATGAGCCGACTCCGCCAGTGGCGATCTCGCTGGTACCGACGGCGTCGTCGGCGATCTCCGGGGATCCGATCGCGTCAGGATCGATCTGCGCGGCATCGAGCGCTCCGCTCAGATCACCGCCCGCGGTCAGGGCGGACTCCCTCACGGCCGGGTTGGGGTAGCTGCCGCTGAGGTCGCCCCCAGCGGACCCGCTCGGCGGCAGCGAGGTCGGTGAAGCGGGGAGGTCGAGGGACGACTCGTCGATGTCGGCGCCCCCCAGCGCGTCGGGGCCGACGGCGGCGCTCCCGACAGCGTCCGCGCCGATGTCGAGCGACTTCACCTGCCCGTTCTTGATGTCGCCGGAGTCGACCTTGTTCTTGCCGGGAAGGGCGCTCGCGGTGCCGCCGGCGAGCACGGCGAACAGGGCCACGTAGCCGACGACGTTGGAGCGGATGTGAGCGCGAATCCCATCGCGATCGTTGGTCTCTCCCATGGTCCGAACGTACGCCGCCGGGAGATCCCTCGCGAATGTCCGCGCCGAGAACCGAAACGTCCGCGACGCGCGCCCGTAATGACGATCTAGGCTTCTCGCGAGTTGGCGTCGGGAGCTTCGAGATCAGGGGGAGAGCTGCTCGAGCGGAGGAACGAGGTCGCCGCGATCACCGGCGCCCTCGACGAGGCGGCGGCGGGCCGCGGCGGTGTTCTCCTCCTCGAGGGGACCGCGGGGATCGGCAAGACCCGCCTGCTCTGGGAGCTGCGGCGGCTCGCCGGGGAAAGCGGCTTCGAGGTCCTCGGGGCACGCTGCGACGAGCTCGAGGAGTCGATCGCCTTCGGCATCGCCGCGCAGCTCCTGACGGCCCCGTTGCAACGGGCCGACCGCGCCCGGCGGGCCGAGCTCCTGGAGGGCGCGGCCGCCCCCGCTGCGACGCTGCTGCTCGGCGGCGGTGGAGACTCCGAGCCCGCTCCCGTCGGCGACCCGAGCCAGGCGCTCCTGCGCGGCCTCACCTGGCTCGTCACGAACCTCGCGCGAAGCGGGCCGGTGGCGTTGCTGATCGACGACGCTCATTGGGCGGACCCGGAATCCCTGCGGTGGCTGAACCATCTCGAGAAGGGGATCGGAGATCTGCCGGTGCTGGTCGCGGCGACCGTGCGGCGAGGCGAGGCCCCTGCGGCGGAGGAAATACTGCGGACGCTCGTGGCCGCCGACGAATCGGCCGCGATCTCGCCCGAGCCGCTGTCGCCCGAGGGCAGCGCCGCGCTGCTCGAACGCCGGCTCTCCGCGACACCGAGCCCCGCCCTCGTCGCGAGCGCCCAGGAGGCGACCGGGGGCAACCCGCTGCTCCTCGACGCGCTCGCGCTCGAGCTCGTCGCCCAGGGCGCCGGGGCCGGGGCGCAGGCGGCCGAGATGGCGAGCGGCCTGGTGCCCGACTCGATCGTCCGCACCGTCCTCCTGCGGCTGCGGCGCCTGCCCGAGTCGGCGCGCGGGATCGCCGAGGCGTTGACGATCCTCGGCGAAGCGCCGCTGACCCGCGCGGCCGAGATGGCGGGCCTGACGCGAGCCGAGGGTGATGCGGGGGTCGAGGCGCTCGAGGCGGCTGAGATGGTCGAGGGCGAGAAGGTCCTGCGCTTCTCACACCCGATCCTGCGCAGCACGATCTACGAGCAGATCTCACCGCGGCGGCGGCACGCGCGCCACGTGCAGGCCGCGCGGCTGCTCCACTCCGCCGGAGAGCAGCCGGAGCGGATCGCCCCGCACCTGATCGCCGCCGGCGACGTCGCCATCCCCGGCGGCGCCGAGATCCTGATCGAGGCGGGCCGGCGCGTGTACGCGCTCGGCGCTCCGGAGGCGACGGTCCGCTACCTGCTGCGGGCCCTCGAGCTCGACCCCGACCCCGGCACCCGCGCCGAGATCCTGCTGCAGCTCGGCGCGGCCGCGATCCGCTCCCTCGACGGCAGCGCCGTCGGCCACCTCCAGGCCGCGGTGGAGGACGCGACGACCGACGCGCAGCGACGCTCGGCCCTGATGGAGCTGGCCCGCGCTCACCTCACCGTGCTCGATCTCGATGCAGCCGCCGACACCTTCGAGCGGGCGCTCGCGATCAGCGAGGGCGACCGCGAGCTCGAGCTCAGCGCGATCGCCGAGCTGGCGTCCGCCGAGCTCAACCTGCATCGCTTCGAGCGGGCCACCGTGAGGATCGACGCCGCGGTTGCGGGCGTCGGCGGCGAGACCGCGGCCGAGCGCAAGCTCCTGGCCGTCGCCGCGTTCGCTTCCGCGCAGAGCAACGCTCCCGCCGAGCGGACCCTCGACCTCGCCACCCGCGCGCTCGGCGACGGCGATCTGGTCGCTGAGCAGAGCTGCGCGAGCGTGATCGTCATGGAGGCGCTCTTCGCCCTCGTCCTCGCCGACGGCGAGGAGCTGCTCGAACGGGAGCTCGAGGTGGCGATCGCCGACGCGCGCGAGCGCGGCTGGCCGATCGGCGTCGCCCTCGCCTCGACCATCAGCGCCTGGCTGCACATACGCCGCGGCGAGCTCGCCCTCGCCGCCGAGGAGGTGCGCACCGCGTCCGACATCCGCGCCGTCCACGGGGCCACCCCGCTCGATCCCTTCGTGATCGCCTTCGAAGCCTGGCTGCGCGCCGACGCCGGACGACCCGAGGACGGACTGGCGCTGATCGCCGAACGGCTCCCCGAGGAGACCCCCGACGCCGCCGTCTTCCAGCTCCCGCTGCTGGCACGCGGGGTCATGCGGCTGCTCACCGGGAGCAGGGATGAGGGCATCGCCGACGTGATGCTGGTCGGCGAGCGCGAGCTCCGCTTCGGCGGGCTCACCCCATCGGCGATGGCGTGGCGGACGATCGCGGCGCGCGGGCTGGCGGCCCGCGGGGAGCACGCGCGAGCGCGGGAGCTCGCCGCGGAGGAGCTGGAGCTGGCGGAGGCGCTCGGCACCGAGCGGGCGATCGGGATCGCCCGCCGCGGCGTCGCGCTGGTCGGGGACGAGGAGCGCAGGATCGCCGGCCTCGAGGAGGCCGTCGAGCACCTGCGGCGCTCGAGCGCGCGCCTCGACCTGGCCCGAACGCTTGTTGAGCTCGGCGTCGCGATGCGCCACGCCAAACGACCGCGGGAGGCGCGCGAGCCGCTGCGCGAGGCGGTCGAGCTGGCGCGGGCCTGTGGTTCAGCCGCGGTCGAACGGCGCGCCCTCGACGAGCTCGGCGCCGCCGGGGAGGGCGGCCACGACGACGCTGCAGCGGCGCTCGGGGGACTGACACCGAGCGAGCTCAGGGTGGCCCGGATGGCCGTCGCCGGCATGTCCAACCGCGACATCGCGGCGGAGCTCGACGTCGGTGAGCGCACGGTCGAGGTTCACCTCACGCGCACCTATCGCAAGCTCGGGGTGAGGAACCGGCGAGCGCTGATCGACGAGCGCGGCGGGGAGCTGTCGGCCGCCGACTAGGCCCGAGCTGAGGGGTCAGACCCTCCGTTTCGGTCGCCTGTTTCGGGCGTTTCGGTTTTCGGCGCCTGCCCTCGGCCCACCCGCACCGGCGGGGCTAGGTTCGCCCCGATGCAGGTGAAGCGCGAGGAGAACCGGGACGGCGAGGAGGTGGTCGAGGCGCTGCTGCGGCTCGACGGCGGCGACGTCATCTCGGGCGAGATCGTGGGCGACGGCGGCTCCCGCCACTTCCACGGCTGGCTCGAGCTGATGGACGCGCTCGACGCGCTCCGGCTCCCCGCGCTGCGAGATCGACAGGAGGTATGAGGTGGAGACGGGACGGATTCTGCGCCGGGTGATCGGGGTGGCCACGGCGACGCTGGTGTTCGCGGCGCCCGCGGGTGCCTCAGCGGAGGTGCTCTTCAACAACATCGACGAGACGTCACCGCGGTCGATCAACTCCCAGAACTTCAACCCCGCCAACGACGCCTTCGACGCGATGGCGGCGGACGACTTCGTCGTCCCGGCGGGCGAGACCTGGACGATCACCGGGGCGCTGGTCCGCGGGACCCAGGACGGGACGACGCCCACGACGAGCGCCGAGGTGAGGTTCTTCGCCGACGCCGGCGGAGCCCCGGGCGCGGAGATCCCCACCGGCGCGGCGACGGCCACCGACTACCCGCGGATGAACCTGACCTTCGCCGGCCCGACGCTGAGCGCCGGTACGTACTGGTTCGGCGTCTCGGCGAACCTCGACCCGGGGACGAGCGCTCCGTTCAGCCAGTGGTACTGGTCGGAGAACTCCGAGCAGTTCGGCTCAAACTCCGTCTACCGGAACCCCGGCAACGGCTTCACCACGGGCTGCACCTCGTTCACGACGAAGAGCTCGTGCGTGTTCACCGGACCGGGCGGGGGCGCGCACACGGCTCCGGATCAGTCGTTCAACCTGAGCGGCACGCGGACGCTCCCCCCGTCCCAGCCACCCGCGGGCGAGGACCCGGCCTGCACCGCGGCGAAGGCCGCGCTCGAGACGGCCAAGGCGAAGCTGAAGACCGCCAAGGAGAAGGCCAAGAAGGCGAGGGGCAAGGCCAAGGACAAGGCCGCGGCGAAGGTCAAGAAGGCCAAGGAGAGGGTCAAGAAGGCGCAGGCCGCGGTTACGGAGGCGTGCTCGTGAGGCGCGCGAGGCTGATCGCCGGGCTCGCTCTCGCCGCCTTCGTTGCCGGGCCTTCCTCGGCGGGAGCGGAGACGCTCCTCGACCACGTGGACGCGACGCCGCCGCAATCGACCCTCTCCCAGGAGTTCCCCTCGGGCGCGGCCCTCGACTCGCTGACGGCGGATGACTTCGCGGTGCCCGCGGGTGAGACGTGGAAGCTCGAGAGCGCGCAGATCCCGGGGACCTCGGTCGGGCCGGTGACGACCGACCAGTGGAACGTCACGGTCTACTCCGACGCCGGCGGGCTCCCGGGGACGCAGGTCTTCACCGGGACGCTCACCGTCCCCGGTTTCCCCAACCCGACGATCCCCCTGGGCTCGGTCCCGACGCTGAACCCCGGGACCTACTGGCTCGCCGTGCAGGCGATCATGGACGACGGCCCGGGGCTGGCCGACGCCCATCGCTGGTTCTGGTCGGAGAACGACGATCAGTCAGGGAACAGGGCGGCGTTCCAGAACCCGGGTGGAGGCGTCAGCGCCTGCTCGACGTTCGGGGTCCGGAGCACGTGCCTCGGCTCCCATCCGTCACCCGATCAATCGTTCCGGCTCACGGGTACGAGGACGGTGACACCGCCGCCTCCGACCGGCGACGACCCCGCCTGCACCGCGGCCAAGTCCGCGCTCGAGAAGGCCAAGGCGAAGCTGAAAACCGCCAAGGAGAAGGCCAAGAAGGCCAAGGGCAAGGCCAAGAAGAAGGCCGCGGCGAAGGTCAAGAAGGCCAAGGACAAGGTCAAGAAGGCGGACGCCGCGGTGGCGGAGGCGTGCTCGTGATCAGCCGCCGCAGAATCGCCCTCGCGGCCGCCATGGCGGTCGCCTCCCTCGCCGGCGCCGGGCAGGCGTCGGCGGCGATCTCGGTCTCGACCGTCGGCGACGAGGTCAACATCTCCTCGACCAACGGCGTCCTGGCGACGACCGTCAGCTACCAGTTCTCAGGCAGCGAGTTCGTGATCGGCGAGGGCGGCGGCGGAGCCGCGACCACCAGCGATCCCGACTGCGCCGTCGATGGCTCCAGCGTCGTTCGCTGCGACGACAACGGCGAGGACACCTTCGACGTCGACTTCGGCTCCAGTGGCGGCTCGGTCAACCTGATCACGGTTTCGAGCCAGGTCCGGGATCGCTTCCACGCGGAGATCGCACTCGGCAACGGCTCCGACATCGTCGACGGGACCGATGGCGCCGACGTCGTCACGACCGCGAGCATCTCCACCGTCAACGGCGACACGGTCCGCACGCTCGACGGCGACGACCAGATCACGACGGGCAACGGCTCCGACATCGTCAACGGCGGCAACGACGCGGACACGATCGTCGCCAACGACGGCAACAACATCCTCAACGGCGGCGAGTTCGCCGACGACGACGCCGGCGATGGCAACGACACGATCACCGGCGGTCCGCTCGCCGACACGATCGACGGGGGACTCGGCGGCGACACGCTGAACGGCGGCACCGATGCTGACACGACCGACGCCGCCGACACCGACCAGATCGACGGCCGCCGCGGCAACGACACGATCAACGCCGGCGACGGTCCCGACACCGATGTCGACGGTGGCCCCGGTAACGACACGGTCAGCGGCGACGAGGGGAACGACGAGCTCTTCGGAGGTGCCAATTCGTCGGGACCCGCGGACACGGACGTGATCAACGGGGGACCCGGCGACGACGTCCTTCTCAACTCCCCCGGTCCCGACACGTTCAACGGCGGCGCCAACGGTGCCAGCGGCGATGAGGTCGACTACTCCCAGACCTCTGGATCGGCGGCGATCACTGCGGATACCGACGGTGTGCTCGGCGACGATGGACCCAACTGCCCAGGCGCCTCGTGCGACGGCGACACGATCGGCACGACGGTCGAGAACATCACCGGCGACAGCGGCGGCGACTCGCTGACAGGCAACGCCAGCGCGAACGTGCTCGATGGCGGTGCCGGCAACGACACCCTCGCGGGCGGCGCATCGACGACCTCCGACGGCACGGATCGGTTCATCGGCGGCGCCGACACGGACCGCGTCACCTACGACGCCAGGGTCGACGCGCTGGTCGTCGACGCGGACGGGACGGCCGACGACGGCGCCGGCGGCTGCCCCTCGGGTGCCGGCTGCGAGGACGACGACGTCGAGGCCGACGTCGAGAACATCACCGGGGGCAGCGGCGCGGACTCGCTCACCGGCAACTCCTCCAACAACGACTTGCGGGGAGGGACCGGGGGCGCAAACGACACGCTGAGTGGGCTGACCGGCGACGACACCTTGCGGGGAGGGACCGGGACGAACGTCGGAGTCGATGGAGCCGATGTCTTCAACGGCGGCGGCAACACCGCTGTCGGCGACACCGTCGACTACTTCGGCCGGGCGTCGGTCACGGCCTCCATCAACGGATTCGCCGATGACATCGACGGCGACAACGTCGGGACGGACGTCGAGAACCTCGTCGGTGGCAACCTCGACGACACGCTGAGCGGGTCCACCGCCACCAACAACATCCAGGGCGGGAACGGCAACGACACGATCAGCGGCGGCACGGGAGCCGCGACCGACGGCAACGACACCCTGAACGGCGGCCCCGGGACCTCCGACACCGTGTCCTACGCGCCCCGCACCGGCGACCTCGACATCGACCTCGACGGCGTCGACGACGACGGCGAAGGCAGCGAGGCGGATGATCTCGACGGCTTCGAGAACATCACCGGCGGCTCCGGCGATGACGAGATGACCGGGACCACCGGCCCGAACATCTTCACCGGCGGCGGTGGCGACGACCAGTTCTTCAACACCGCAACCGCCAGCGGCGATGCCGACGTGTTCAACGGCGGTCCGAGCGGGACCGCGGGCGGGCAGAACTCCGACGACGGCGACGAGGTCTCCTACCTCAACCGCGGCACCGCGGTGACGATCACCATGGACGGCGCCGCCAACGACGGCGGCGGGACCTGCCCAGGAGCCGGCTGCGAGAACGACCTGATCGCCGACGACGTCGAGATCGTCGAGGGCAGCGACGTCGCTGACACGTTCACGGGGAACTCCGGCGACAACGAGTTCCGCGGCAACGTCGGGGCTGACACCTTCTTCGGCGGCACCGGCACCGGGCCCGACGGGGCCGATCGCTTCAGCGGCGGCTCCGGCGCCGACGTCTTCAGCTACGCCAACCGCACCGACGACATCACCGTGACGCTGGGCACCTTCGGCACCGGACCCGAGG
Source organism: Solirubrobacterales bacterium (assembly GCA_046330415.1). GTDB lineage: Bacteria > Actinomycetota > Thermoleophilia > Solirubrobacterales > 70-9 > RHKX01. The sequence continues at coordinate 242,741 of JAXLSW010000008.1, forward strand.
GGCGACACGACCAACGGCGTCGAGCAGCTCACGGGCGGCTCCGGGAACGACACGCTGAGCGGCGGCTTCACCGACGACACGCTGAGCGGCGGCAGCGGCAACGACACGCTGGCGGGTGGCACCGGCACCGGTCCCGACGGGGCCGATGTCTTCCTGGCCGGCCCGAGCCCGGGCGACGACACCGTCACCTACGCCAACCGCACCGACGCCATCCACGCCGCGATGACGGGGACGAACGCCGCCGACAGCGGCGGCAGCGGCGGCGCCGAGGGGGACGGCATCTCGACGACGATCGACAACCTCGTAGGCGGATCGGGCGCCGATGAGCTGATCGGCGACGCGAAGGACAACGAGCTCACGGGCGGCCCCGGCGCCGACGACCTCGACGCGGCCGGCGGGGCCGACACGGTCTTTGCGATCGATGGCGTCATCGACACGATCGAGTGCGGCACCGAGGCCGACACGGCGTTCGCCGACGCCTCCCCCGCCGACGTCACCAGCGGCTGCGAGGTCGTCGACAACGACGGCCCCGACCCCGCCGGTTGATCCCCCGGTTGATCCGCCCGTCGATCCGCCGGTGGACCCCCCGGTGAACCCCAACCCGCCGCCGGGTGGGGATGACGGCGCCGCGTGCGACGCGGCGAAGGCAAAGCTCGCGAAGGCGAAGGCGAAGCTGAAGAAGGCGAGGAAGGGCGACAACCGGGCGAAGGTCAAGGGCGCCAAGAAGAAGGTCAAGAAGGCGAAGGCGAAGGTCAAGAAGGCCTGCGCGTGATCAGGACCTTCGCGATCTGCCTCGCGTGAGGCACACGCCCATCACCGAACGTACGTCGTTGGGCGCTATAGGACCCCTCGCCGTACGTTCGGCGCGGATCGGGGGGAGCTAGGAGCTGCCCTCGGCGCGCGTCTCCGCCGCCTTCTTGGCGGCGGCGTTGCGCTTCCGCGTCGCGGCGGCCTTCTTGGCGGCGGCGCTGCGGCTCGCGGCGGTCGACTTCGTCGTCCGGCGGGCGGCGGGCTTCTTCGCAGCCGTGGTGCCGCCCGTGGCGGGCTTCTTGGCCGCCGTGGTGCGGCGGGTCGCCGGCTTCTTCGCGGCCGTCGTGCGGCGGGTCGCGGGCTTCTTGGCCGGCGCGGCCTTCGGCACGAGCTCGGTGTCGCCCGGCAGCTTCGCCTCGAGGTCAGCGGCGAGCTTGCGGAAGCTCTCGGCCGCGTCGCGAACGCCCTGCTCGGCCTTCTTCTTGCCGGAGTCCAGGCCGGCGGACGCGCGGGCGATCTGGTCGGCGACGCTCTTGCGCACACCCTGCTCGCGGAGCTGAGCGAACAGGTCGTCGTCGCGCTTCAGCTTCTTCGCCTTCGACTTGCTCTTGGACTTCTTGGCCATGTCGGACGCCCTTTCGGAACGGTTGGTGTGCCCTGAAGTTACGCGGAACGGCTCAGAACGGAAGTTCGTCGGCGACTTCCGCAAGCCGCGGCGCAGCCTTGTCCCGCTCCGACAGCAGCGGATCCTCGAGCGGCCACTCGATCCCCACGTCGGGATCGTCCCAGGCGATCTCCGACTCGGTCTCGGGGTCATAGAGCGAGGTGAGCTTGTAGGCGACGTCGGCGACGTCGCTGAGCACCTGGAATCCGTGGCCGAAGCCGGCCGGAACCCAGAGCTGGCGATGGGTGACGTCGTCGAGGACGTGACCCTCCCAGTGCCCGTAGGTCGGGGAGCCGCGCCGCAGGTCGACGGCGACGTCGAAGATCGCTCCCCGCACGCAGCGGACGAGCTTGCCCTGCCCGGGTGAGGTCTGGAAGTGAAGGCCCCGCAGCGTCCCCTTCTGAGTCGAGCGTGAGTGGTTCTCCTGCAGGAACTCGCCACCGTCGACGCCGAAGTCACGCCAGGCGTCGGCGCTGAAGCTCTCGATCAGGAAGCCGCGTTCGTCGCCGAACACCTGCGGCTCGATCGCGACCAGCCCGTCGATCTTCGTCTCCACCCGTTCAGCCATGCTCAGCTCCCAAGCTTGCGCCCGTACTGGCGCTCGTAGTACTCCTGGTACTCACCGGAGCGGATCGGCCCCCACCAGGACTCGTTGTCGCGGTACCACTCGACGGTGCGGCGGATGCCCTCCTTCCAGTGCACCTCCGCCTTCCACCCGAGCGACTCGGTGCGATCGGCCGACAGCGAGTAGCGGCGGTCGTGGCCGAGGCGGTCGTCGACGTAGTCGATCAGCGAATCGTCGTTGCCGGTCAGCTCGAGGATCGTCTCGACGACCTCCATGTTGGTCAGCTCCTCGGGGCCGCCGACGTTGTAGACCTCGCCGGCCTCGCCCTTGGCGAGGACGACGTCGATCGCGGAGGCGAAGTCCTCGGTGAAGAGCCAGTTGCGGACCTGCTGGCCGTCGCCGTAGACGGGAAGGCGGTCACCCGCCATCGCGTTCAGGACCATCAGCGGGATCAGCTTCTCGGGGTGCTGGCGCGGCCCGTAGTTGTTGGAGGCGCGGACGATCAGGGCGTCCATCCCGTAGGTGTTCTTGAAGGCGCCGACGAGCAGATCGCCGCCGGCCTTCGAGGCCGAGTAGGGGCTCGAGGGATCGAGCGGGGAGCTCTCGGTGAACGAGCCCTCGGGGATCGAGCCGTAGACCTCGTCGGTGGAGATCTGCAGATGGCGGATGCCCGCGTCCCGCGCGGCCTCGAGCAGGACGAAGGTGCCGAAGACGTCGGTCTGGATGAACTCGCCGGGGTTCTCGATCGAGCGGTCGACGTGTGACTCGGCGGCGAAGTTGACGACGGCGTCGGCGCCATCGATCGCCTCGGCGACCTTCGCCTGATCGGCGATGTCACCCTCGATGAAGGTGAGCCGGTCCTCCGGCACGCCATCGAGGTTCTCCATCCGACCCGCGTAGGTCAGCTTGTCGAGGACGACGATCTCGTCGCCCGGGTTCTCGTCGAGGTGGCGGCGCACGTAGGTCGAGCCGATGAAGCCCGCCCCGCCCGTCACGAGCAGTCTCATGTGGTCAGCTCCCTGTCTTTGAGGTAACGGCGCAGCGCCTCCCGCCAGTCGGGGAGCAGGATCGAGTCCTCGCGCCCGTGGCCGAGCACCGAGTAGGCGGGGCGCGGTGCCTTGCGTCCCATCATCTCGGTGGTCGCCGACATCACGCGGGTCTCCATCTGCGCCTGGTCGAAGATCTCGACGGCGAAGTCGAACCAGGTGCACTCGCCGTCGCCGCGCATGTGGTGGATCCCGTAGTGGTCGGTCTCGACGAGCTGGACCATCCCGTCGCCGAGGTCGGCGGTGCTGGTCGGGCAGCCACGCTGGTCGCTGACGACGAGGATCTCGTCCTGCTCGGCGCCGATCCGCAGCATCGTCTCGACGAAGTTCTTGCCGCCGACCCCGAACAGCCAGGAGGAGCGGACGATGAAGTGCTCCGGGTTGGCCGCCGCCACCGAGACCTCGCCGCCGAGCTTCGAGCGGCCATAGGCGCTGATCGGGTTCGGCATGTCCTCCTCGAGGTACGGGATCCGCTTGGTCCCGTCGAAGACGTAGTCGCTGGACGGATAGAGGACGCTCGCCCCCACCCGCGCCGCGCCGGCCGCGAGCAGGGCGGCGCCGGTGTCGTTGATCCGCATCGCGCCGCGCTCGTCGTCCTCGGCGCCGTCGACGTCGGACCACGCGGCGCAGTTGATGACCGCGTCGGGGCGGAAGTCCTCCAGCGCCTCGTCGATCGCGGACGGGTCGGTGATGTCCATCTCCGAGCGGTTGGGAGCGTCGACCTCGTGGCCGCGGCGCTCGGCGGCTGCGATCACGTCCCGCGCCAGCATCCCCTCGCTCCCGGCAACGGTGATCCTCACGGCAGCGTCACCTCGGAGCGGTCGCCGACCAGCATCCGCAGCGTCTTCGGGAGGCCCTCGGCGCGGGCGATGCTGACGTGCCGGCCGAGCAGGCTCGCCTCCATTCGCGAGGGGAGGTCGCGGACGCTCGCGCCGGTCAGCAGGATCGAGTGCTCGACCTCGGAGTTGGCGATCTCGCAGTCGGCGGCGATCGCCGTGTAGGGGCCGATGTAGGAGTCGACGACGCTGCTGCCGGAGCCGATGATCGCCGGGCCGCGCACGTGGCTGTTGACGACGCGCGCGCCGGCCTCGACGATGACGCGACCCTCGAGCTTGGAATCGACCACCTCGCCGTCGGACCTGGAGAGGATGTCCTCGAGCACGAGACGGTTGGCCTCGAGCATGTCGGCGAGCTGGCCGGTGTCCTTCCACCAGCCTCGAACCCGGTGCTGCTCGACGGTGTGGCCGGTGTCGATCAGGTGCTGGATCGTGTCGGTGATCTCGAGCTCGCCTCGCGGGGAGGGCTCGATCGCCTTCGCCGCCTCGAGGACCTTCGAGGTGAACATGTAGACGCCGACGAGCGCGAGGTTCGATGGCGGGTCCTTCGGCTTCTCGATGAGCCTGACGATGCGCTCGCCGTCGAGCTCGGCGACGCCGTAGTGCTCGGGGTCGACGACCTCGGTGAGGAGGATCAGCGCGTCGGGCTCGTTGGATCGGAACGCCTCGACGAGCCCTGTGATCCCGTCGCGAAGGAGGTTGTCCCCCAGGTACATGACGAAGGAGTCGTCGCCGAGGAACTCCTCGGCGGTCAGGACCGCGTGGGCGAGCCCGAGCGGCTCGGCCTGCGGGATGTAGGTGATCTGGGCGCCGAGCTGTGAGCCGTCGCCGACGGCCTCGCGGATCTCCTCGCCGGTCTGCGGGGCGATGATGATCCCGATCTCGGTCACCCCCGCCTCGACCAGCGCCTCGATCCCGTAGAAGAGCACGGGCTTGTTGGCAACCGGCACGAGCTGCTTGGCGGACGTATGGGTGATCGGGCGCAGGCGAGTGCCAGCTCCGCCCGAGAGGATCAGGCCTTTGAGCTTCTCCATGGGGGCGTGGAGGCTAGCGAAAGGGGTCAGACCCTTTAGGTTGCGGCCGTCACTCCCCCGCCGAGCGCAGGTAGGTGAGCACAGCGAGCACCCGGCGGTGGTCCTCGCCTCCAGCCGGGAGGTCGAGCTTGCTGAAGATGCTGGTGACGTGCTTCTCGACGGCGCCGAGGGAGATCACCATCGCCGAGGCGATCCCCGCGTTGGTGCGCCCCTCGGCCATGTGCTGGAGCACCTCGAGCTCGCGCGGGGTGAGCTCGGCCAGGTCGGTGCCGCCGCCCGCGGGCTCGCCCGCCCGGACGAGGCGGGAGACGACCTCGCGGTCGAGGACGGTGCCGCCTTCGGCCACGCGCTCGACCGCCTCGACGAAGGTGCGGACCTCGCCGACGCGCTCCTTGAGCAGGTAGCCGACGCCTCCCTCCCCCGCCTCGAGCAGCTCGGTCGTGTAGGCCGGCTCGACGTACTGGGAGAGGACGAGGACCCCCAGGCCCGGCAACCGCTTGCGCGCCTCGAGCGCGGCGCGGATCCCCTCGTCGGTGAAGGTCGGCGGCAGGCGCACGTCGCAGATCGCGACATCGGGCTTGTGGCCGCCGACGACGCGCAGGAACTCCTCCGGATCCTCCGCGGTCGCGACGACCTCCATGCCCTGCTCGCGCAGCAGCGCCACGATCCCCTCGCGCAGCAGCGCCTGATCTTCGAGCACGACTACGCGCATGGGAGCTCCGCCGTGATGGTCGTGCCGCCGCCGGACGGGCTCTCGATGCGCAACGTGCCGTCGACCGACTCGACCCGGCTGCGCAGTCCGCTGAGACCACTTCCCGCGGGATCGGCTCCACCCGGGCCCTCGTCGCTGACCCGGACCGTGAGCAGGTCCCCGGCGCGGGCGATCTCCACCCTGGCGGGGCCGGAGGCGTGCTTGGCGACGTTGGTGATCGCCTCGGCGGCGACGAAGTAGGCGACGGACTCGACGGCGGGGACTGGGCGCTGCCCCTCGGGGACGTCGGCCACGACCTCGACCGGCACCGCCGAGCGGCTGCCGAGCGCCTCGACCGCCGCGGGGAGGCCGCGGTCGGCGAGCACGGGCGGGGCGATCCCCCTGGCGAGGTCGCGGAGCTCGGCGATCGCGTTGCCCGCCTCCTCGCGAGCGGCGCGGACGAGCTCCTGGTCCTCTGGCCGGTCGGCGAGGCGCTCCTCGGCCCGGCCGAGCTGCATGCTGAGGGCGACGAGCCGCGCCTGGGCGCCGTCGTGGAGGTCGCGCTCGATCCGGCGCAGCTCCTCCGCCTGGACGTCGAGCGCGCCGCGGCGAGTGCGGGTGAGCTCGGTGACGCGCTCCTGCAGGTCCTCGTCGGGCTCGTTGCGGATCAGGATCGCATGGGCCATCACGACGAGGGCCAGCAGCGCGGTGGTGATCGCGGGCCAGTAGGAGCCGCCCCCGCTGAGCGCCCAGATCAGGAACAGGACCACGGCGGCCCAGGCACACAGGGCGGCGTCGAGCATGAGCCACATCCGCGGCCCGGTGCGCCCGGCGACGGCGCGCGGCAGCAGCTCCATCAGGCTGACCGGGAGGAAGCCCGCGAACGCGACCCAGCCGGGCCAGAAGTACCCGAGGCCGCTCGCCAGCCAGATCACCACGCAGACCAGGAACGACGCCGCGGTGAGCCAGGCGAGAGTCGTCGGCGCCGCCCCCCAGTCCCGGGAGGCGGCGCCGTAGACGAATCGCTTCGTGGTTTCCTTGGCGGGCATCGATCCGATCAGCGCGGGTTCGGCGACAGCGCGGGCTCGCGGTGCGAGGCGATGATCTCACCGCCGTCGCCGCCGGCGCTGCGGCGCCGGCGCCGAGGGGTGGCGACCTTCCAGCGCCGCTCCCCGAGCAGCGACACCGTCGCCGGCAGCGCGACGGTGCGGACGATCGTCGCGTCGATCAGCACCGCGGCCGCGAGACCGATCCCGAGCTGCTGCATCTCCGGCATCCGCTGCAGGGCGAAGACGGAGAACACCGCGACCATCACGGCCGCCGCGCTCGTCACCACACCGGCCGTTGCACCGACGCCATCGGCGACGGCCTCGCGGGCGCTGAGGCCGCGGGCGCGGCCCTCGCGAATCCGCTCGAGCACGATCACCGTGTAGTCCATCGAGAGCCCGAAGAGGATCACGAAGGAGAACAGCGGCACCCAGCTGCCGACGCTGCCGGTCACGGTGACGCCCAGCGCCTCCGCCCCCCAGCCGTGCTGGAAGACCGCGACGAGGATTCCGTAGGCGGCGCCCACCGACAGCAGGTTGAGGCCGATCACGCTCGCGGCGAGCTGCGGCGAGCGGAACGCCAGCACCAGCAGGACGAACGCGAGCCCGAGGACGCCGATCAGGACGATCGGCATCGCGTCGTTGAGGGCATCGGTGAAGTCGGCGCTGTCGGCCGGGTCACCGGTGACCAGGACATCGTTCCCGTCGATCGAGCCGAGCTCGGAGCGCAGCTCGCCGACGATCTCCGTCGAGCGGTCGCGGGAGACGTCGGGCATCGCCACGTCGATCGCGGCGGTCCCGCCGTCCTCGGAGACCTGCACCCCGGGGGTACCGGTGCCGCCGGTGATGGCGAGCGCCTTCGCGGCGACGTCGTCCATCTCCCGCTGCGAATCGGGGCTGTTGAGGTCGTCGCCGGTGACCACGAGGCGGACGTCGGCTGGGGCGCCGGGGAACAGCGCGTCGATGTGACGCAGCGCCTGGACCGCCGCGATGTCGTCGGGCAGATCCTCGATGTCGGAGTCGCCGAGGTGCATGCCGAGGGCGGGAACCGCCAGCGTCAGGAGGACCGCGGTCGAGGCGATCAGGGAGACGCCCGGGCGGGCGGCGATGGCCCGAACCGCGCGCTCCACGAGACCGCGGCGCCCAGCGCGCTCGCGGCGCTCCCGAATCCGGCTGGTGAACGGAATCCGGCCGCGCTCGACCCTCTCGCCGAGCAGCTCCAGCATCGCCGGCAGCGCCGTGACCGAGCCGATCACGGCCAGCAGGACGACGACCATCGTCGCCAGCGCCATCGACTGGAACACGGCCAGGCCGGTCAGCAGCAGACCCGCCAGCGCGACCATCACGGTCAGACCCGAGACGACCACCGCTCGGCCGACGGTCGCCGCCGTCGCGTCGATCGCCGCCTCGGTGCCCTTGCCGGCGCGGCGCTCCTCGCGCTCGCGGCGGATGTAGAAGAGCGAGTAGTCGACGCCGACCGCGAGCCCGATCAGGACGACCACCGATGCGCTGGCTTCGTCCGCGGGCGCGATCTGGGAGACCAGCCCGGCTGCGCCGAGCGCCCCCGCCGTGGCGGTCACGCCCAGAAACAGCGGCACCGCGGCCGCGACCAGGGCGCCGAACGCCAGGAACAGGATGAGCAGGATCAGCGGCAGCGAGATGAACTCGGCCTTGCTCAGGTCCTCGGAGACGATCTGGTCGAACGCCTTGTTGAGCGAGGCCTCACCAGCCTGCTCGAAGGTGGAGTCCGGATGTTGCTCGTCGAACTCCTGCACCCGCCGCTCGACCTGGGTGGCGCCCTGCTTGGCGCCTCCCTGAGCGAGGGTCACCTGGACCAACTGCGCGCGACCGCCGTCGGCGGTCAGGGCGGGATCGTCGGTGGGTGCGACCTTCGCAACCCGGTCGAGCCCGCCGAGCGCGCCGGCGAGGGCGGCCGCGTCGGCAGCCGTCGTGTCCGGGTCGTCGGAGGTGACGAGGATGCTCTCGACGGAGGGATCGCCCAGGTGGGCGTCGTCGAGCAGGCGCTCGGCCTGGTTGGTCTCGCCGACGGTGGCCTCGGTGTCGGTGATCTCGCGCGTACCGACCATCGAGCCGGCGACGATCAGCCCGGCGATCAGCGCGAACCAGAGGACGAGGACGGTCTTGGGTCGCCGGGCCGAGGCGCGAGCGGTGCGCCGGACGGCGCCCGCGAGACCCCGGACCGGGGTGGACAGAGACGTGGAATTGGGGGTTGAGCCGTTCATGCGGGCCAACCTAGGGCCGCGCAAACCGCATTCCTATGCGGATTCCCCCCGATTCAACCCAGGGTTCCCCCGAGTCCGAGGTGGGGATATCCCCACCATGGCCCGAACGGAGGGCGGGTGCCGGCGCCGGCGTGCCCGCCGGCCTCCCGGTCGTCTCCGCTTCCGCGTCACGCACATCCCCGCGAACGTACGGAATGGGTTCCTATAGCGACCAACGACGTACGTTCGACCAATAGCGGCTCGCCTCGGTCGGTTGATTCCCTCTCGCTGCGGGCGTGGAGTTGTTGCGACAACTCCGGGCTGGTCCGGGCTAGTAGGTGCCGCCGAGCTTGCGGTGGTCCCAGGTGGCCGTGCGCTCGGGGCGGAAGTGGATCGCGACTCGCTTGCGGGCCTGCGCCCTCAGCGGCTCGGCCGCGGCGTCTTCGATCGAGTCCAGCCCCTCCGCGTAGCGCACGGTCAGCTCCTTGGCGAACTCGAAGATCTCGTCGGGGTCGCGGATCAGCTCCGCCCGCGCCTCGATCTGAATGCCGCGCAGCTCCTGGTACTCGTGGCCCGCTTCGATCAGCAGGGTGCAGCGGTCATCGCGCTCCAGGTTCTTCACCTTCTGGGACTTGCCGAAGGTCCAGACCCAGATGTCTCCGTCACGGACGACGTACCAAAGCGGCATCGAGTGCGGCCAGCCGCGCGGGCCGATGGTCGTGGCGACCACGATCCGCTCCTCGTCGAGGAGCTCGAGCTGCTCCTCGGGCGTCAGCTTGATCTGATCGCGACGGCTCGGCATGGGGGTCGGCGGAAATATTAGGGGTGGGGTTAGGGGTTGACCTCGATGGCAGACGGCTGATGGCGCGGCAGGGTTGGGATCACACCAACCACGGAGGAGACCCCCGATGAACCGCACGAGCTTCCCGACCCGCACTCTGACCACCCTGACCGCCGCTTGCGCCACCGCAGTAGCCCTGGTCGCGCCCGCCGTGGCCTCCGCGACGGACCGTTGGGTCGACACCGACACAGGCACCAACAGCGGCAACACCTGCACCGTGCAGGCGAACCCCTGCAAGACGATCCAGCAGGCGAGCGACTCGTCCCAGATCGCCGGGGACTTCGGCACGATCCACGTCGACGGGGGCGCCTACACCGAGAACATCAACATCGCCCAGGGCAACCGGGTGACGGCTGACGACTTCGTCAGCGGTGACAGCGGCCCGGCGACGATCAGCGGCACCGGCTCGGGGGTCGCCGTCTTCGTGCAGGCCTCGGCTTCGGTCTCGGGGTTCGCGATCTCCTCCCCGACGTCCGGCTCGGTCGTGCTGGTGGCCGACAGCGCCTCCGCGCACGACAACACGATCACCGCGGCGGGCGCGAACTCGACCGCTGTCGAGGTGTTCCCGTCGGCCTCCGGGACCCCGAGCGTCAGCGACAACACCATCCTCGCCGACAGCGGCGATGAAGCGACCGGCGTCGTGGTCGATCAGAACGTGGCCGGCCGCGCGACCGTCAACGGCAACCAGATCGGCGCCGCCACCGGCGGCTTCGACCGGGGCATCTGGGTCAAGGCCGGCTCGAAGGCGACGATCGAGGGGAACACGATCCTCGGCTCCCGCCAGCTCAGCGGCTCCAACGCCAACGGGATCCGGATCGACGGCGCAGACGACGTCGACGTCATCGACAACGACGTCCGTCAGCCGTTCATCGCCGCCGGGAAGGAGGCCGACGGCGTCTACGCGACGAATCTGTCGGCGACCGACTCGCTCGACTTCGAGCGCAACCGGATCGTCGGCATGACCGGCACGGGCCTGGTCCTCACCGACGTCGGCGGCCCGGTGACCTCGTCCAACGACATCCTCGCCGACAACTCCGACCGCGCCGTGTTCGCCGGCAACGCCCCCGACGTCACGCTCACCAACACCACGATCGTCGGCAACGAGAGCGCCCCGGTGTTCCTCAACTCCGCGACGCTCGCGGTCGACTCCTCGATCCTCGACGTGCCGATCACGACCGGCGGGGGCACCAACCACTGTGAGATCGCCTACTCCCGCGGCCCGGCGATCGTCGAGGGCGGTACCGGCTGCGGCGAGTTCCAGACCACGGCCGACCCGCAGTTCGCGGACCGCTTCGCCTCCCCGGTCCCCGACCTGGAGTTGAAGCCGGCCTGCTGCTGCTCGACCTGGGCAACCCCGCCGACCCCGGCGAGGGCGCCGTTGACAACACGGGGGACGCCCGCGCCGTCGAGGGCGACGGCGCCTGCCCCCGCGACGGCCGCCGCGACATGGGCGCCGAGGAGCTCGCGGCCACGTTCGCCGACTGCCCCGTCGCCGACCCGCCCGCCGAGCGCGACACCACCGCGCCCGACAGCGGCATCGCCGGCAAGAAGAAGCAGCGCGGTCACACGGCGCGGTTCACGCTGACCTCGAGCGAGGACGGCTCGAGGTTCGAGTGCCGCCTCGACCGCGGCAGGTTCGTCCCATGCGAGGCGAGCTTCCGCAGCCGCAGGCTCAACCTCGGCCGCCACACCCTGTTCGTGAGGGCGACCGACGAGGCCGGCAACACCGACGCCACCCCTGCCGCGAAGAAGTTCAAGCTGAAGCGGTAGGGCCTCGGGTCCCCGGCGGCTCCCGCCTCGGCCCCCGGCGGCTCCTGCCTCGGCCCCCGGCGGCTCCTGCCTCGGCCCCCGCGGCTCCCACCGCGGCCCCCGGCGGCCCCCGGCGGCTCCCGCCGCGGGCCCCGGCGGCTCCCACCGCGGCTCCCGCCTCGGCCCCCACAACTCCCCGAGCCCCGGACGACCCGTGGGGCTCGGGGAGTTACGTGGTCTGGGGCGCCGGTTTCTCCAATAGGCCGAGGGGTTGGCTGGGCCTCACGCAGTTACGGGGGGTCGTCGGCGCTGCTGGGCGAGCGCGATGGCGGCGGCTAGCTTGGCCACCACCCAGTCCGGCCGCCGCGTCAGCTGATCCCAGGTGAAGCGCAGCACCTGGATCCCGCGAGCCGCGAGGTCGCCGTCACGCTCACGATCCCTGTTGACCTTGCGCCGGCTGGAATGCCAGATGACGCCGTCAGCCTCGACGTTCAGCGCGAGCTCAGGCCAGTAGAAGTCGAGCTCGTGCCCGTGGGCCTTGATGTTGCGTCGCGGCGTCGGCAATCCGGCGGAACGGATCAGCTTGCGCATCAGCCGCTCCGCCTCCTTGCGGCTGAAGTCCTCATCGATCTGATCCTCTAGGAGGGAATCGAGGATGGCCAGCCCGGCGCGTCCGGGAGAGCGGATGACGATTCGCTTGATGTCCCGCTGCGTGATCAGCTTCAGCTCACGCCCCTCGTTGAGCGCTCGCTCGACTGCGTCGGCGTCGCCCGCATCGGCGAGGTCGAGGAGAGCGGCCACCGGGGAGACGACCGGCAGGTCTCGCCTGTCACGCACCTCCCCGGGGTGAAGGGCGTCGCCGCGGTGGACCCTGATTCCGGGACGCGATTGCGCCCCTCCCCGGAGAACCACGACGTCGATGATCAGCGGGCGCTTGTCGATGATGCCCCATAACCAGAGCGCCGCCGAGCCGGACAGCAGAGCGTGCGGGCCGACGGCGAGGAGCGCCGCGGCGAGCGGTGTCAGCTCTGAGCCCGCGAGGTGGCCGACTTGATAGACGCCTCGATGCAGGCGGAACAGGCGACCTTGCTTCACGCGGTGGCGAATCGCGTCCTCGCTCAACCAGCAGAATCGGAGCTGCGCGCGGGTCACGACCCCATGTTGCGCCGTTGCAAGCGCGGCGACGGCGGCATCACCGACGAGGTTCGCGACGACGCGCCCGACGTTGACCAGTCCGAACGGCTTCATGTCCGGTGAACCCCGAAGGGCGCCGGGGCGCTCCCCCCTCCCCCTCCTTCGAGGCCCCACAACTCCTCGAGCCCTTCCCGGCGCCGACCCCTCGGTGAGAAACCCCGCCCCCAGCGCCGACAACCCATCGAGGGGTCCAGGCCTGGTGGGGGTAGCGGAGTTGTGGGGGTCGGCGGGAGCCGTGGGGGCGGGGCGGCCGGTTGGGCGGCGGCGGGAGCCGTGGGGCGGGGCGGCCGGTTGGGCGGCGGCGGGAGCCTTGGGGCGGGGCGGCGGCGGATGTGGCGCTGGAGCCGTTGGGGCGGGGCGGCTGTGGGCCAGTAGCGGGCGGCCGGGGCAGCGGCGGCCTTCGGGGGGCGGCGGCTGTGACGCCAGCGGGAGCCGTGGGGGCGGGCGGCTGTGGGGGCAACGGCGGTTGGGGCGGCGTCAGCCTCGCCCCGGCGCTCCTACGGCTCGAACCCCTCGGGCAAGCGTCCCTCGGCCTCGAGCTTCTCGAGGTGGGCGCGCATCGCCAGGGCGGCGGCGGGTCGCATCGGCTCGGGGACGTCGGCCCAGGCCGCATCGAGGAGCTCGTCCGTGGAGCGCTTGCCGGCGGCGAGCGCAGCGATGAGCAGGCGCTCGCGCTCGCGCCGGTGCTCGGCGTACTCGGCGATCCTCGTCGCCGGATTCAGGATCCAGGAACCGTGGCCGGGCAGAGCAGCGTCGCTCCCAGCGACGCGAGCAGGTCCAGGGAGCGCATGTAGTCGGCGAGGGAGCCGCCGCCGGACGAGGGCGGGACGATCGTCGAGCCCTCGCCGAGGACGATGTCTCCACAGAAGACGACGACACCGCCGTTCTCACCCTCGTCGAGCACGAACACCACGTGGTCGGTCGCATGGCCCGGTGTCGCGTAGGCTCGGAAGGGGCCCACCGGCTCCCCCTCCTCGGAGGCGAGCCCGGCGGGCGGCGCGACCCGCTCGCCGAACATGGCGGCGACGTCGTCGAAGCCCTCGGCGTGGCCGAAAGCGAGGCCCGCTCCCAGCATCTCGACCCCGGCGTTGTGGTCGGTGTGGGAGTGCGTGAGCACCACCCCGCCGATGCCGCCGCGCGACTCCGCCACCTCGCGCACCTCGGCGATGTGGCCTTCGTCAGCCGGACCCGGATCGATCACCCATGCCGGCGAGCTGCCGACGACGTAGGTGTTCGTCCCCTCCAGGGTCATGGGACCCGGGTTCGGGGCGAGGATGCGAACGACCTCAGGATGCCCGGGCGCCTCGGCGACGGGCTCGCGCACGGCTCGGCCCCCGGCCCGCTACTCGCTGACGGCGGCGAGGACGGCCTCGCGCGCATCGTCGGGCTCGAGGACGACCATGTCGCCGGCGCCCTTCAGGACCTCGCGGACGAGCCACGACGTCCCCGCGAACGGCATCTCGATCACGAGCGCGCCATCGGCGAGCTCCTCGACCACCGTGCGCTCCTCGCGCACCCAGCGCGCCCGCTCCGGCGAGACCCAGACGCGAGCGACGCGGGCGTCGGTGACCTCGCCCTCGCTGAGCCAGCGCTGCGTTCCCAAACGCGTCTCCACGTCGGGGTCGGGCTCGAAGGTGTCGCCGGTCGGCTCCGCCTCCTTCGTCCGGTCGAGGCGGAAGTGACGAACGTCGTTGCGCTTGCGGTCGCGGCAGCCCACGTACCAGCCCTCGGGACCCCGGGCGAGCCGGTAGGGCTCGATCTCACGGGTCGTGAACTCGTCCTCGTTCTCCTTGTAGTACTTGATCCGCAGGACCTGGCGGGCGGCGATCGCGTCGTTGACCGCGCTCACGATCTCGGGCTCGTCGCGCTCGATCGTGATCTGCAGCCCCTCCTTGGAGGGGTCGTGGCCGAGCGCGGCGACGATCTTCTCGCGGGCGGTGTCGAGGCCCTCCTGCGGCAGGTGGTCGCCGAAGAAGTCGATGGCGGCGATCAGCGCCTTCGCCTCGAGCGGAAGCAGCCGCGCGGGCTTGGCGAAGCTGTCGCCGTAGGCCTCCGGGTCGACCTCGATGACGTCGCCGACGACCTCCGCGTAGAGCACGTAGGTGCCGCCGCCGAAGTTGACGACGTTGAGCACATCGATGTCGCCGGCCAGCTCCTTGCTGGTGATGCCGAGCTCCTCGCAGACCTCAGCGGTCCGCAGGACGCGGTCGTTGCGGGCGGAGTCGATGAGCATCCCGGCGAGGGTGACGAGGCGGGCGAAGCGCTCGGGCCGGATCACCGTCTCGGCCTTGCCGTTGGAGCGGTTGCGCCGCTCCGCGTCGGCGACCGCGGGGCTGCCGACCGGCTCGGCCGTGGCGAAGTCGCTGGAGTGGCGGGAGCGCAGCAGCTCCAGGCGCTCCTCCGCCTCGGCGACCAGCTCGGGAGGATCGAGGACCGTGGCGTGGCGGCGCCATCCGAGCAGCCAGGCGACGAGCTGGCGCGAGGAGGCGAACTCCGTCTCGAACACCGAGCCCTTGCCGTTCTTCGAGTCGCCGTTGCGGGCGGGGCCGATCTCCCCGTACTCGCCGTACTCGCGCTCGACGAGCCAGTCGATCCGGTCGCGGAGGAAGATCCGCGCGGTCCCGGAGACGTTCCCCATCTGCCAGTCGGCGCGCGAGCCGTAGTCGTGGCGGTCGAAGCTCTCGGGCGGGTTGAAGTCGTGCTCGGCCTTGCTCGCGTAGGAGACCTTGCCCTGGATGCGCGAGAGCCGGAAGACGCGCACGGCATCGCGTTCGTGCGCGAATCCGATCAAGTAGAACTGGCCCGAGCGGAAGACGAGGTGGTAGGGATCGACCTTCCGGTCGGCGGTCGCATCCCGCTCCATCGTGTAATAGGAGAACTGGATCGTCTTGCGGCGCGAGATCGCGGTCTCGATCTTCGCCAGGCGCTGGGAGAGCTCGCGGCCACCAGCGGAGGCGGTCATCGCCATCTCGATCGGCGCGCTCTCGGCCCCGCTCAACGGGCTCTTGCGTCCCCACGAGACCTGCTGCAGGGCGAGCCGCAGCGGCTCGGCGTAGGCGAAGCGGCCATCGAGGAGGGACAGCGCGGTCGCCAGGGCGGCGAGCTCCTGGTCGGTGAACTTGATCGCCGGCAGGTAGTAGTTCTCCGGCGGCAGCGCGTAGAGCTCGGACTCCAGGAACCCCTCGCTGGGACGGTCCACCTTGAGCGCGATGCCGAGGCTCTCGAGCTCAGCTCGGTCGGCGTAGAAGCGGCGCGCGAAGGCGTCCTCGTTCATCGACGAGTACCCCTCCACCTCCTGCTTGATCTCGAGCGCCGACACCGGGCGGCGATTCGCCATCAGGAACGAGATCAAGGAGAGCTGGCGGATCAGCTTCTCCGTGTCCTTTGCCATCGCCATTGAGGATAGATGCCTGGTCTGGGACGCTCGCGGCGCGGAGGGCGGGATTTGCGGACTTTCCGCTCTTCGATGCGACTTCCGCGACGCGTCGTCACCACCTCGTCCGAGTGGACCGGATAGATTCGCGAACGTGTTCGCCGAGAACGTCGCCATGAAGCTGATCGGCCTGGTCACGACCTTGGTCATCCTCGGGGCCGTCTACCTGTTCTTCGTCAAGCCGGTCCTCGACACCACCAACGACGCGTTCGATTCGGTCAACAGCTCGATCACGACCGCCTTCGACGACGTCGGCATCAACGGGGTCGACGTCGACGAGCTCAAGAACGGCGACTTCAGCAGCATCCAGGACCAGATCCAGGACTCGACGCTGAACACGAAGGAGCAGAAGAAGGCCAAGAAGCTCCTCAAGTGCATCGAGAGGGTGCAGCCGAACACCGACAAGATGGAAGCCTGCGCGAAGAAGTACGGCTGAGGCGCCAGCCTCCGGCGCGCCGGCCGCCAGCCGGCTGGCGGCAACCGGCGAAACCTCTGCTACCCGTATCTAGTCTGTCTCCCATGGGGGCAGCGAAACCAAGATCGTGGAGGCGCCAGGCGATGCGCCGCAGGGCTCTCCTTGCCGCCGCCGCGTCTATCCCCCTGCTGCACGCGCCCGCTGCCTCCGCGGCGACGACGGTCAGCACCTCCTACGAGGGCCGCTTCGGGACCACGACCGTCACCGCGACCGCATCGCCGCGGAATGACCGCGTTCACGTCGGGGGCGACTCGCGGCACGGCGAGGTGACGATCGCCGACAGCCGCGGCGTCAACACGTCCGACCCCGACTGCGAGTCCCTCTCGCGAACCGTCGTCGCCTGCGACGTCGACCCCGACAAGGTCATCGTCTCGACGCTCAGCGGAGACGATCGCATCACGTTCGGGCCCGGCGCCGACAGCATCTTCTACGAGTACGGGCGCGGCGGTGACGGTGACGACACGCTGATCGTCCGCGGCGGCAACAGCTCGGGCTACCTCGACGGGGGCGAGGGCGACGATCGCCTCCGCGGCGGGGGCGGGGTCGACTACCTGTACGGATTCACCGGCCGCGACGTCCTCGTCGGCCAGGCCTCCAATGACTCCCTGTGGGGAGGCAACGGCGGCGACGTCCTCACCGGCGGTCCCGAGTACGACGAGCTCGACGGTGGAAATGGACCAGACGTCCTCCACTCGGCGGACGGCCTCACCGACCAGGAGCTCGATTGCGGAACTGGACGCGACCGGCTCGTCCACGACCGCAGCGACCCGAGCTCCGTCTCGTGCGAGCGGCGCACGATCCGCGGCTATCACGGCGATCGCGCCGCGCTCTCCGACCTTGGCCCGGACTCAACGGCGGGCTACGACGCTGCCGCCTCCGGCGCGAGCTTCCACGGCGTGACCATGCAGCGCGAGCTCACCGACCGCGACATCGCGAGGATGCGGTACGCGGGCGTCGGGACGGTGCGCTTCCAGATCTCCTGGCAGGCGACCGAGCCCCGGCCGGGGGTCTTCGACTGGAGCACCACCGACCGGCTGCTGCGGGAGATCGGGGAGGCCGGAGCCTCGCCGCTCCCCTTCTTCGAGGGCGCGCCCGACTGGCTCGCCACCGACTCAACCGACGACCCGATGTCGACTCTCAGGGCGCGGGTGGCCTGGAGGGACTTCGTGATCGCCCTGCTGAAGCGATACGGGCCTGACGGGACGTTCACCGAAGCCGAGCCCGACGCCGCGCGGGTTCGGACCTGGCAGCTCTGGAACGAGCCGAACCTGAACGGACACTGGGGCGGTGGGCCGGACCCGGTGTCGTACGCGAGCATGGTCGTCATCGCCTCGGGGGAGATCCGCGCCCGCGACCCCGACGCGGAGATCATGCTCGCGGGCCTGGCGCCGGCGGCGCGTGGGATCAAGCCGTGGACGTTCATGCAGCAGCTGCTGCCCGAGCTGCCCGACGACAGCTTCGACACCGCGGCGATCCACCCCTACGCCGAGGACCTGCGCGGGGCCGACGAGCAGATCGAGCGGGTGCGCGCGGCGATGTCCGCATACGGGGAGGGTGCGACGCCGCTCGCCGTCACCGAGATCGGCTGGGGATCCTCACGCGAGGCGGTCACCACCCTCGCCGGTACGCCCCGAACCCAGGCGGAGCTCCTGACGAAGATGTACCGGCGGTTCGCCCACCGCCGCGCCTACCGCATCTCCGAGGTGCTCTGGTACGCGCTCCGCGATCTGCCGCAGGAGGCGGACGGCTGCGGGTTCTGCTCCTCGAGCGGGCTGCTGCGAGCGGACGGCGACGCGAAGCCGGCCTGGACCGCCTTCAAGCGGTCGATGTCAGCCGGCTGAAGCCGAGCGCGATTCTCAGGTCAGGCGGCAGGCCGTCTGAGAGGTGCGAGGCCAAGGACGCAGGAGGCGCCGCGGCCTTCAGGGCCGCAAGCCGACGAGGACGCCGGCATCGGCTCCAGGCCGCCTGAGCGGCGCGAGGCCAAGGACGCAGGAGGCGAAGCGGCCTTCAGGGCCGCAAGCCGACGAGGACGCAGGCATCGCGCCTCTCAGGCGGCCTGGCGGTCTCTGAAGTAGGCGCTGCCGTCTATCCCGCGATCGAACCCGCTCCACTGCTGGCCGTCCGCGAGCGTCCGCTCGATCCGGTCGAAGCTGCCGAGCTTCCCGCCGAGGTTGTCCATCATGTGAACGAGGGTCGCCTCCCGGGTCGCCGGCGTCACCGGCGAGCCGTGCTCGAGCGTCCCGTGGTGGGCGAGGATGATGTGGAGCACCGCCCACATCAGGTCGGGGTCGAAGCCCTCGATCGCCTCGATCTCTCGGCGCACGCGGTAGTAGCCGAGCGGGATCTCGCCGATCAGGCGGCCGAGGTCGGTGAGGTCGATCGCGAGCGGATCGTCGTTGTATGCCTCGAGCTTGCCGATGTCGTGCAGCAGCGCGCCGGTGATCGCGACGTCACGATCGATGCCCGGGAAGAAGGAGGCGGCGGCGCTCACTCCCTGCGCGACCGAGAGCGTGTGCTCGAGCAGCCCGTGGCGGTAGGCCTGGTGGTAGTGCTTGGCCGCCGGTGCGTCGCGGAACCGGCTGTAGATCGGACTGGCCGGGTTGAAGAACTTGGCGAGCAGCATCCGCAGGTCGCGGTTCTGGATCGTGTTGAGGAGATCCGCGAGGTCAGCCTCCATGCGCTCCAGCGGGACCGGCGAGACCTCGAGCAGCGTCGCCGCGTCGTAGTCGTCCTCGCCGGCCTTCGCGATCGCCTCGACGATCAGCGCGTCACCCCACTGCGAGCTGCACTCGAAGCGGCCGCGGATCCTCACGACGGTCCCCGGCTCAGCGATCGCGAACCGCTTCTCGATGTCGTCCCAGGTCTTGGCGTTGACCGAGCCGCTGCGGTCGGAGAGCTTCATCGCCAGCCACTCACCGCCGCGCTTCGTCGGGCGCCGACTGCGATCGCGGACGACGTAGTGGCCCTCGACCTGGTCGCCGTCGGCGAGGCCGGCGAGCTCTAGGTGAGCGGGCGGCGACGCAGCGGGCGCGGGCGCGGGCACCACCTGCGGGGCTTCACCGAGCTGTGCCTGCTGCGCTTCCATCTCCCGAGCGAAGTTAGGGAACGCGGCGGACGAATCCGCGAGAAAGTGCCCGATTTGCAGGTACTTCAGCCCGTGTTCTCGGGCCTAGAGCTCCTTGCAGGCCGGCAGCTTCTGCGCCTTGCCGGTGCATGCGAGCAGCGCCTCGGCGGTCGTCGAGGGCGCGTAGTGGTTCTCGATGAAGTCGGTGATCGCAGCCGGATCGATGGACTCGCAACGCTGCAGCGAGTCCCACGAGCTCATCGCGAAGCTGCCCTCCAGATCGGGGAACTCGACCACCGCGAGCTGGTAGTAGCCCTTGCTGTACATCTGGTTGAAGGCGTCCTCGACGGCGGTCTCGTCCTCCTCGGAGAGGCCGTTCGTCCAGCCGATGACGGCCCCGTGCTCGAGCGCGTGGACCACCTCGCCGAGCGGCGGGGTGTCGCTGTAGAACTGACCGGTCTCGATCGGGGACGGGTTGTGATCGCCGGCGGTCGGCGGGTTCGTCGCGTAGTCGTCGATCGTGAACTCGCGGTCCTCGTGCTTGCCGGTGGAATCGACGTCGAAGGTCTCGACGTCGGAGCACGCGCTGGAGACCGAGGGGGTCGTCGACACCGGCTCGGCCGGCTCGGTCCCGGTTGCCGTCGTGTCCGTCTCGTCGGTCGCGCTCGTCTCGGAAGTGAGGTCGGTGGGGGTGGAGGTGCTGCCCCCGCACGCGGCGCCCCCGAGGGCGAGAACGGTGAGGACGGCGAGCAGGATCGTGCGCAGGAGGGCGTTCATGAGCGCGCCAGATTATGGAAGCGGTGCGATGCTTGGGCGGATGAGCGACTCGACCACGCAGGAGGCGGCCGCGGACGCACCGATCTCCCAGCAGCGCGTGCGCGTCGTCATGGGCGCGCTGATGCTGACGATGCTGCTGGCGGCGCTCGACCAGACGATCGTCTCGACGGCGCTCCCCACCATCGTCGGCGAGCTGGGCGGCCTCAACCACCTCTCCTGGGTCGTCACCTCCTACCTGCTGGCGGTGACGATCGTCACCCCGCTGTACGGCAAGCTCGGCGACCTCTACGGGCGCAAGGTCGTCCTCCAGGCGGCGCTGGTCATCTTCCTCGTGGGCTCCGTCCTCTGCGGCCTCGCGCAGGGGATGACCGAGCTGATCGTCTTCCGCGCCATCCAGGGGCTCGGCGGCGGCGGGCTGATGGTCGGCGCCCAGGCGGCGATCGGCGACGTCGTCTCCCCCCGGGAACGCGGCCGCTACACCGGCCTCTTCGGAGCCGTCTTCGGCGTCGCAAGCATCGCCGGCCCGCTGATCGGCGGGTTCTTCACGACGCACGCGAGCTGGCGTTGGATCTTCTACGTCAACCTGCCGCTCGGGCTCGCCGCACTGGTCGTCCTCGCCGTCGTCCTGCCGAGCCGCAGTGAGCGCAAGCGTCACCGGATCGACTACACCGGCACCGCGCTGCTCGGCGTCTGCCTCTCCTCGCTCGTCCTGCTGACGACGCTCGGCGGGACCAGCTACGACTGGGGCTCCATCCAGATCATCGGGCTCGGCGTCATCGCGGCGATGGCGCTCATCGGCTTCATCGCCGCCGAGCGCCGCGCAAGCGAGCCGGTCCTGCCGCTCGACCTCTTCAACAACCGCGTCTTCCGCGTCACCACCGCGATCAGCCTGATCGTCGGCTTCGCGCTGTTCGGCTCGCTCACCTACCTGCCGCTCTTCCAGCAGGTCGTCCGTGGCCTCAACCCGACCGAGTCGGGGCTGCAGCTGATCCCGCTGATGGCCGGGCTGCTCGCCACCTCGATCATCTCCGGGCAGATGATCAGCAGGACCGGGCGCTACAAGGCGTTCCCGATCATCGGCACGGCCGTCGCCGCGGTCGGGATGTTCCTGCTGTCGGGACTCGACGCAGCGACGGGCACGGTCGAGGCGGGCGCCTACATGCTGGTCCTCGGGATCGGGCTCGGCTGCGTGATGCAGGTGCTCGTCCTCGCGACCCAGAACGCGGTTCCCTACGAGCAACTCGGGGTGGCGACCTCCGCGGCGACCCTGTTCCGCTCCATCGGCGGTTCGCTCGGGACGGCCATCCTCGGCGCGATCTTCGCCAACCGGCTCGCCGACGAGCTGGCGGAGAAGGTCGGCCCCGCGGCTTCCGAGGTCGACTCCGCGGGCTTCGACCCCTCGCAGGTGGCCGCGCTGCCCCCCGAGATCAAGGAGGGGTTCATCAGCTCGTTCACGGACTCGCTGTCGACGGTGTTCCTGATCGCCGCGATCATCGTCGCGGTCGCCATCGTCCTTGCCCTGATTCTCGAGGAGCGGCCGCTTCGCAAGACGGTTGAGACGAGCGATCTCGGCGACTCGTTCGCGGTCCCCCGTGAGACGTCCTCGCTCAGCGAGATCACCCGCGAGCTGAGCCGGTTGGTCGGGCGCGAGCGGGTCCGCGACTTCCTGGCCGAGACGGCGCGCGACGCTCAGGTCGACCTGAGCCCCACCGAAACCTGGCTGCTCGGACGCTCCGAAGGCCCGGCGATCCACCCCGGAGCCGCCGAGGAGGCGGAGGCGCACGACGACAAACGGAGGCTCCGCGATGCGCTGATCGGGCTGCGCGAACGCGGCCTCCTTGAATCGGCGCCCAGCCACGGCGACGCGCTTCCGCTCACCGCCGAGGGCCTCGGGGTCCGCGACCGCCTGCAGGAGGCGCGCTGCCGCCGGCTCACCGACCTGGTCTCCGACTGGGAGCCGCAGGATCCCGAGCTCGACGCCGTCATCGATCGGCTCGCCCGCGAGCTCGGCGAGACCGAGCCGGAGCCGGACGCGGCGCCCGCCTGAGAGCCTGTGGGCGGAGGCGCGGGCGGCGCCTGGCGGCTCCCCGCGTTGCGCGCGGGCGCGGCGCGGGCGGTGGACCTCCTTTTTCGGACGAGGTTCGACCGGAAACGGAGGTCGAGTCCGACGAGGCGCCTAGAGCAGGCTGCGGGCGCAGTCGGTGACCGAGTCCTCGATCGGACGCGGCTCCCAGCCGAGCTCGCTGCGGGCCCGCTCGCTCGACATGTAGGTGCGGACGCCGAGGTCACCGATGATCGGCTTGACGCTCTTGTCGAACAGGGCAACAGCCTTGATCAGGAGGTTCGGAGCCTCGCGAGTCGGGACCTTCTTCGCGTCCTCGCCGAGGCGGTCGCGGAGGATCGCGGCGACCTCGGAGAACCAGAGGAAGCGGTCGACGGCGACGAATCGGCGCCCGCCCGCCGCATCGTCGGTCATCGCGCGGATGTGGAGGTCGGCGACGTCGCGGACGTCGACGAAGGAGAAGCCGAGCTTGGGGATCGCCGGCATGTCGCCCTCGAGGAGCCGCCCGATCGCCTGCAGTGAGTAGGAGCGCTCCTCGCCGAGCACCGGGCCGATGATGGCGCCGGGGTTGACGGTCGCCAGCCGGTCGCGGGCACCGCGGTCCTCAGCCAGAGCCCATGCCGCCCGCTCAGCGAGGGTCTTCGAGCGCGTGTAGGGCGTATTCGAGGTGCTGTCGCCGTCGGTCCAATCGTCCTCGTTCAGCGGGTGCGCCTCCGAGTTGTCGCTACGGCCATGGATCGCCGCGACCGAGGAGGTGAGCACGACCCGCTCGGCTCCAGCGTCGAGCGCGGCCGCGAGCGCCCGCTTGGCGCCCTCGCGCGCGGGGACGATCAGCTCGTCGGGATCCTTGGGCTGCTCGGGCGGGAAGGGCGATGCGATGTGCAGGACGTAGCGGCAATCGGCGGCGGCTTCGGGCCAGCCCTCGTCGGAGGTCAGGTTGGCCGCGACCACCTCGAGCCGGTTGCCGGGCGCGATCCCGGCGGCGGCGAGATCCGTGCGGATCGTGTCCTCGCTGCCGAGGTCGCGGACGGTCGTGCGGACGTCGTAGCCGCGCTCGAGCAGCTCGAGGACGGTGCGCTTGCCGAGGAAACCGGTGCCACCGGTGACGAGAACGCGATCAGCCATGGGGGTCGACTATATGGGCTCGACACAGGGATGCCGGTGGTAGGTTGGCGGTCGGCGAATGCTCTGACCTCTGCCTCGCCGCACCGTTTCAGATGTCTTCTCGCACCTTCGCCTTGGTTGGGACCCTGCTCCCGAGCGCCCTCCTCGGCCTTCTGCTCGCTCCGGCCGCGAGTGCTGCTCCCTCCGTCAGCATCAGCTCAGATCAGCCCGACCCAGTGGTCGGTGAGACGGTGACCTTCACGGCCTCCGACTACGGCGAGTGCCAGGACGAGTCCTTCACCTTCGAAGTCGACGGCACCGAGAAACAGACCGGCATCTACCTGGACACGTTCGATTACGCCTTCACCGCGGCCGGGGACCACTCGGTCAAGGTGACGGCTACAAGCCCGACGGACTGCACGTCGACGCCGAAGGTCGCGACGGCCACGCTCCCCGTCAGCGTCAGGGATGACGTGTCTGGAACCATCGGCGTAGCGCCCGATCCCGCGAGGCCGAACGAGACGGCCACGCTCTCGGCGACCCCCGCCGGGGGCAGCGCGCCCTACACCTACGCGTGGGATGCCGACAACGACGGCGACTTCGACGACGGGACTGACCGCACGCTCCCGTGGACGTTCTCCGCTAACGGCACCTACACGGTCCGCGTGCGGATCCAAGACAGCGCGAACCCGAAGCACGAGGGCGTCGTGACGGACACGATCACCGTCGATGACACTGCGCCTCCTCCGCCTCCTCCGCCGCCGTGCACCAAGAAGCTCGACTTCGCCTTGTCCGAGCTCACGACGACCGGGTGCTTCACTCAGGTCGGGACGAGCCCCCAGCAGTGGCAGACCACCGACCAGGTGAAGCTCAACGGCATCCCCTTCGGCGACCTCGGGCAGCGCTTCGTCGTCACGTTCCCGACGGGCAGCGAACCCGGCGGGCACATCGCGACCCCGAACGCTGCGATCCAGTTCGACGATCTCGTCGCCTACTCCGGCGCCGTCGACTGGTCGCTGCCGGCCGGCGGACAGGGTGACTCGGGCGTCCTGCACACGGTCTCGGTCCCATCCTTCGCGAAGCTCTTCAGGCTCCACGTGGTCGGATCGGTCGCGATCAAGATCGGCTGGGCGGCCGACGGCACCCACTACGGGGTGCTGCCCATGAACGTCGAGCTCCCCAAGATCTTCAAGCCGGCCCCCGACCGGGACGCCAAGGGAATCACGGGGGCTGCCGCGCTGCGCGTCGATGACGCGGGGCCCCACTATGACGGCCTCAAGATCGAGGTGTTCGACGCGTGGATCGGCGCTCGGATCAAGGTTGCGCAGGCCTGCTTCTCCTATGTGCCCGCGGGCGGGGAGGTGACGCCGTGCGACGCACCAACTCTCGACGGCGAGCCGTACATCACCTGCGAGAGCGACGCCACCACCGACCGCTGGAACGGCAACGCGGTCCTCGAGCTGCCGATCGACGCCCGCACCCAATACGCGGCGTTCGGTGGGCTCGCCGACGGGCAACTCGCGAACCTGGGCGGCTTTGGTGACAACCTCGCGCCGCTGGGCGTGCAACTCGCCCCAGGGGTCACCCTGAACCGCCTCGGATTCGGGGTATGTCTCAGTCCGCCGCCGCTGAAGGTGCGCGGTGACGTGGGCGTCGAAGCGCTCGGCGGGAAGCTCGTCGTCAACGGGCGGTTCCTCTACACCGATCCCGACTACCCCAGGTCATGGTCCGCCGAGGTCGGCGGGAACGCCACGCTCGGAGGCACATATCTCGGAGACGGCTCGATGAAGTTCAACGGCACGGGCGATGTCGACTTCGCCCTCTCCACCGCCCTGGACCTCGACCCGGTCAGCCTCAACGGCAAGATGAACGGGTGGGTTGAACCGCAGCGAGACGTGTTCAACGTCGAGGGCAGCCTGGAGGGGTGCATCACCGGAATCCCCTGCGCGCGGGCGGACGGCCTCGTCTCGAGCACCGGCGTGGCCGGCTGCCTCGACGCGGGCGTGCTCGAGCTTCCCGAGCCCTACGGCGCGCGGGAGGGGCCCTTCGGCTTCGGCTCGATCTCGTTCAGCGTCCGCACCTACACCGTCCCGCTGAAGGCCGGCTTCGGCTACCGGTTCGACTCCGGCACGGTCGATCTACTCGGCAACTCCTGCGACTTCTCCCCCTACAGGGCAACGCGCACGACCACGGCTGCGCCTGAAAGCGAAGACGGGCACGTCGCGCGCGCGGCGATCTCGGAGCGGATCGCGCCGAGGGCGAAGGCGGTCACTTTGCGAATCCACGGCAGCGACGGTCCGCCCAAGGTCGTCGTCAGCGGCCCCGGTGGAGTCACGATCAGGTCTCCCAAGGGGAACAAGGGCGGCAAGCAGCGCAAGGGTAAGTACATGCTGGCCGAGAACCCGACCGACGGAACGACGAGCGTCCTGCTCGTCAACCCGGCCGCGGGTAGATGGACGGTCAGCGCAGCGCCGGGCGCGAAGTCGACCCCGACATCGGTCGACCGGGCGGACTTCGAAGCACCACCGACGCTGTTCGGGCAGATCCGGCGGACCGACAAGGGCCAGGAACTGGCGCTCGGTTACTCCGTGCCCGAGGGGGCGACCGTCCGGCTGGTCGAGCGAGGCGAGGGCGTCGCCCGCACGATCGAGCGGTCCGTGCAGGGTGAGCCCTGCCGCGGCGCCCCCAAGCTCCCCAGCGGCGAGCGGCTTCTCTGCGCGCGGGTGAAGTTCCAGCCTTCGCGCGGCCCAGATGGCATCCGCCGCGTTGAGGCCGTCGTGACGCGTGGCGGGATCCCGCTGGCCACCGAGAAGGTCGCTTCCTTCCGCGCGCCGCCTGAGAAGCTTCCGTCGCGGCCGGCCGCGATTCGCACGCGCCACGTCGGGGGCGATCTCCTCGTCCAGTTCACCCGCTCACGCGGGGCCGCTCGCTACAACGTCACCGCCGACCTCGAGGACGGGCGACGGCTCGGCTACGACCTCGGCCGCAAGTGCCGCGGCGTGTTGATCCCCGACGTACCCGAGGGGGACAAGGCGCGCATCAAGGTCGCGGGTGTCCGCTACGACATCAACATGGGCGGCTACCGGCGCATCGAGACCACGAAGGGCCGCAAGTCGGTGGGCCGCAACTTCCGCCACCCGCGGCTCGTCTGCAGCTGACGCTCAGCGCGGCAACACATGCCGCAAGCGGGCCTCGACCCGGATCGATCATCTAGCCTTACGCGCCGCGGCGAGGTAGCTCAGTTGGTAGAGCACACGACTGAAAATCGTGGTGTCGCCGGTTCGATCCCGGCCCTCGCCATCTCGTCCCGCCGCCGGCTGGACATTCGTTTGCCCCCTTGTGATCACGGGGCAGACCCGCCAAGATCAGCGCAGGGATGAGTGAATCGGTCAGGGTTCGGCTAGGAAGAACGGTGCTCCCTTGCACCGCTGCGGTCCTGTTCGCCTTGGCGGCTCCCGGCATCGCCTCCGCCGACACCCTCTGCGTGCAGCCGCAGGCGTCCTGCACCGGACCCAACACCTACGCGACCGTCCAGGGGGCGCTCGATGCGGCCAACGCCAACGGCGCCGGTGTGCGCGACACCGTCCTGCTCGGCGCCGCCACGTACACGGAGAACGTGACCGACGCGGCGGCGAACAACGTCGACATCGTCGGCGCCGGGACCGGCCAGACGACGATCACCGCGCCGACCGGTTACGGGACCACGGTCGTCTCGCTCGGCGATTCCTTCTCCACGATCTCCGCGCTCACGATCCAGCTCCCGGCGACGGGCAACAGCAACACCGGCCTTCGGCTCGTCGGCGATGCCAACGGGATCGCCGTCACCGAGCCGTCCGGCGGGGGCTCCAACTTCGGCGTCGACCTCGCGGACTCGGGCGCGACCCTGAGCGGCTCGACCGTGACGATGTCCAGCAACGGGGTCGCCGCGAAGAGCTTCAGCGGAGGCACGATCGAAGACAGCCGGCTCTCCGGAGCGGGGGGCTTCCAGGGCTACGGCACCATCCAGCGGTCCCGGATCTCCTCGGTCAACTCGGCGACGATCCTCCAGGGCGCCAGCACGATCGAGAACTCGATCCTCGAGCCACTCAACGGTTCCGGGACCTTCGTGGGCGTGAGCGCGTCCTCGACCTTCGACAGCTTCAGCGTCGAGCTGCGCAACGACACGATCGCGGCCGACGCCGTGGCAGGGACAGTCGGCGTCGACGCCAACGCCAGCGGGTTCTTCGCCTCGCCGACGGTGAGCGTGGCCGTGACGAACACGATCATCCGCGGCATGGGGACCGACCTGCGGGCGTCGGTGAGCGACCACCCCGGAACGCCCAGCGCGCAGATCTCGATCCAGAGCTCGGTCTTCGACCCGGCCAAGACGGCGACCTCCGGAGGCCAGATCTTCCCCGGTCCCGGCAACCTCAACACCGACCCCCTCTTCACCGACCTCCCGGGTGGCGATCTCAGCCTGAAGCGGAACTCCCCGGTGGTGGACCGTGGAGACAACGGCTTCGCGCCCTCCGGTCCCGACCTGGACGGTGCGCAGCGGGTGGTCGACGGAGACGAGGACGGTGACGCCGTGGTCGACATGGGCGCGCTCGAGTTCAGCCGCGCGACCACCATCTCGTCGCTGAACGCCGTCGCGATCCCCGCCGTCGCGGACCCGGGCGAGCCGGTGGCCTTCATCGCCGACGCGAGCGACTCGGGCGACGCTCCGCTGACCTTCGGCTGGAGCTTCGACGACGGCCTGACCGGCGACGGCGCGGTCGAGATCCACACCTTCCAGGACCCCGGGACTCACGCGGGGACGGTGACCGCCCACAACCCCTCCGGCGACGAGAAGAGCGTCACCGCCAGCGTCCGGATCAGGGGCCCGGAGACGCCGGTCGAGCCGGTCGAGCCCGACACGCCCGACGAGCGATGCGCCGGCCGCGAAGCAACTGAGATCGGAACGCCTGACGACGACGTGATCCGCGGCACCAACGGACCCGACGTGATCGTCGCCCTCGGGGGTGACGACAAGGTGATCTCCGGCGGCGGCCGCGATGTGATCTGCGGCGGGGACGGCAACGACAAGCTCCTCGGCGGAGCGGGTGGAGACCTGCTCCTCGGCGAGCGCGGGAACGACAAGCTCGTCGGCGGAGGAGGGAAGGACCGCCTCATCGGCGGGCCCGACAAGGACCGCCGGATCCCCTGACGGACTCGAGGCGGTCCGGCGCGGCAGATCCCCTCGGCCGTGCGACTGCCTCAGCCGAGCAGGTGAGCCTTGACGGCGTGGAACTCGTCGTCGGTGAGCGCGCCTGATTCGTGCAGCCCGGCGAGGCGCTCGAGACGGGCGATCAGATCGTCGTCCTCCCCGGTGGCCTCGCCCCCGGCGTCGCCGGTCTCCGGTGGGTCTTCCGCAGGTCTCGCGAGCAGCGCATCCCGGCCCCGGGTGAGGGGCTTCGCCGGCTTCGCGTCGACGGGTAGCTGGGGCGCGGCGCGGCCGGGAACCCGCTCCGGCGGTGGGGCGGGAGGATGCTCGAGTCCCTGCTGCTCGAGGATCTCCTTGACCCTGGTGACCGGCACCGGCACGCCGGTCGCGAGCCGACGGCCACGCTCAGCGGTGCGCTCAAGGTAGACCTGACGGGTCGCCTCCCAATCGATCGCGACCCGCCGGTGATGGGAGCGGTCGACCCTGACGGCGAGCTCGCTCCCGACCGAGATCGGCTGCTCGCCCACAACGAGCCAGCGGTCGTGGATCTCGTAGCGCCTGCCGCCGGGCCGCTCGACGTCGATGGTCATCGGGATGCTCGAGGGGGTCCTGCCCCTGGGTGGCCTCCGTAGCCGCCGCACCCAGGCGCGGGCCGGCTCCCCACGACGCAGGACCTTCCGATGTGTGAAGGGGTTGAGCATCCCTGCTCCTCTCCTCTGCTCCCGCGAGCGCCCCCTGACGCTCCCTGCCTATCCCGATTTCACATCGGCCGCCTGACCGGTGCCTTTAGGGCGGTTGGACGGCCGAGCCCGGCCGTGTCCGGAACTTGACATCACGAGACAGCTCTTGGAATGTCCGGCGCGTGGGCTTGATCCGCGGCACTTGCCTGACGAACTACCGGGAGCTGATGGGGGATCTGGGTGCGGACCCGGACCCGGTCCTGCGTTCGTCCGGGATCCGGCCTCAGGATGCGGGCAACCACGAGGTGTTCCTCAGCTACCGCAGCCTCATCGTGGCCCTCGAGCGCGCGGCGGAGGTGACGGGGCTGCCCGACTTCGGTCGCCGGCTCGCCACGCGGCAGGGGATCGAGATCCTCGGCCCCGTCGGCGTCGCCGCGCGCACGGCGCCGACCACCGGCGACGCGCTGCAGACCTGCAGCACCTACCTGTCCGCATACAGCCCGGCCATCGCCGTGCGCCTCGTCCCCGACCGCGCCCCCGACCGGGTGTTCCTCGAGTTCGAGATCCTCGAACGGGAGATCCCCCCTGCGATGCAGGTGATCGAGCTCTCGCTGGGCGTGGCGCTACGGGTGCTTCGCTACCTGCGCGGCGACGGGTACCGACCTGCGGCGGTCCACCTACCGCACGCCCCGCTCGTGGACCCGGCCGACTACAGGGACTACTACGGGTGCGAGCCCCTGTTCGAGATGCCGTCGGCGGGCCTGATGCTGCGCGAGTCCGATCTGGCGAAGACCGTCTCGCAGGACACCCAGGCGCACGAGGCGATGGCGAGCTATCTCGACACCATCGTCGCGACCGACGAGTCCGGGCTCAGCCAACCGGTCCGCCAACTGGTCCGTCAGCTCCTGCCCACGGGGGCGGTCGGCTTGGACCAGATCGCGCCGCAGTTCGCGCTTCATCCCAAGACCCTGCAAAGGCGGCTGGCCGCGGAGGGGACCACCTACGGCGCCGTGGTCGACCGGTGCCGACGCGAGCTCGCCGAGCACTACCTGCGTGACACCGACCTGAGCCTCTACCTGGTGGCGCGGGAGCTCGGCTATTCAGAGCAGAGCGTGTTCACCCGGTCGTGCCGGCGATGGTTCGATCGGACTCCCGGCGAGCTGCGCCGGGATCTTCGGGGACGGGGCGCGATCGCGGCCGACTCCGTGTCCTGAACTGTCAAGAGGTTGTCCTCAACTGTCAAGACGGGGAGGTAGTCGCTCGTTACGGTCGTCACATCGCGGTGCTGGTACTACCGCGAGCCGGGTGGCCGACCCGCTGCCGCCCGGACCACCAACTCGTGCCCGCCCGACGCCTCGTCGGGGCACGTCCGAAAGGACCGCCGCATGACCACCGCCACCATCCCCGCCCCGATGACCACGACGTCGGGCTCCCCCCTGCCGATCGTCGCGCTGCCGCAGGGCGAGCTGCTGACGATCAACGAGACGGACATCCCGCTGATCCACGACGCGCTCGGCCCCGGCGTCCACTTCAAGCCGTTGCGACTCGATCTCGAGCAGGGCGAGTGGGTGGTCCTGGCCACGTTCGCCCCCGGCGCCAGCATCCCCCTCCACTACCACTCGGGTGCGGTGGACGCCTGGACCATGTCCGGCTCCTGGCACTACGTGGAGTACGCCGACCAGCCCCAGACCGCCGGCTCCTACCTGTACGAGCCCGGGGCTTCGGCGCACACGCTCGCCGTGCCGGAGGACAACACCGAGGACACGGTCGTGCTCTTCCGCGTCACGGGCGCGAACGTCAACTTCACCGAGGAAGGTGAGTTCCACTCGGTGCTCGACGCCTGCATGATCGCCCACCTGACCGCGGGGCTCGCCGAGGCTCAGGGGCTCGGTCGGATCCCGTATGTCGGCGGCGGCACTGCGGCCATCACCACCCAGGAGGGCTGATGGCAACCGCGAGCAACGCAGCCACCGGCCAGCGCCCCGCGCCGGCCCTCGGGCAGCGCGTCTTCATCACCGGCGCGAACGGCTTCATCGGGCGCGCAATGGCTGAGCGCTTCGGCGAGCTCGGCGCGACGGTGAGCGGGGTGGACCTCGTCGCCGATCCCGAGCGGGGCGTGGTGGCGGGCGACGTCACCGCTCCGGAGACGTGGGCCGAAGCCCTCGACGACGTCGACGTCGTGGTGCACACCGCCGCGCTGCTCGGTTCCGCCTACAGCCTCGAGCGCGCGTGGAGGATCAACGTCTTCGGGACGCACCAGGTGCTGCGGGCGGCCATCGCCGCCGGAGTCAAGCGCTTCGTGCACTTCTCCTCGCTCCTGGCCTACGGATTCGACTTCCCTGACGGGGTCGACGAGACCTACCCGGCCCACGTGGACTACGACCCCTACATCGACACGAAGGTGAACTCCGAGGCCGTCGTCCTGGCCGCGCACGCAGCCGGCGAGATCGACGTCACCGCGATCCGGCCGGGGGACGTCTGGGGACCCGGTTCCGTCTGGGTCCGCGTCCCCCTCGAGGAGATGGCCAAGCCGACCGGCTTCCCGATCCCCGACGGCGGCCGCGGGATCTTCACTCCCGTCTACATCGACAACTTCGTCGACGGCATGGTCCTGGTGCTCGCCAACCCCGAGGAGACCCGCGGGCAGATCTTCAACATCAGCGACGGAATCGGCATCCCCTGCTCCGACTACTTCGGCCGCCTGGCCGAGATCGGCGGCGGGAAGGTCGTGAAGCTGCCGATCCGGATCGCGGCGCCCCTGGCCGGTGCGGTCGGCGGGCTCATCCGCAAGCTCGGCACCCACAGCGACCTGGCCCCCGGGACGATGCACATGCTCAATCGCCGGGGAACGATCTCGATCGAGAAGGCCCGCGCGAGGCTCGGCTACGAGCCGCTGGTCTCGCTCGACGAGGGCTTCGCAACGGTCAAGGAATGGGCCGCGGCCGAAGGCATGGCCGCCGCCCCGAACACAAGAGAGGTGGCGTGATGCGCGCAGTGCTGATGCAGGACGGGAAGCTCACGGTCGGGGAGGTCGACGAGCCGACCCCCGGACCGGGTGAGGTGCTCGTAGACGTCCTCGCCGCGGGGATCTGCGGCTCCGACAAGAGCTGCGCCACCCACGGCGACGGCTTCAACCGAGCCTCCCGGGAGCTGATGGGCGTCGACATGCTCGACCTCGGCAACCCGATCGTCTTCGGCCACGAGTACGTCGCCCAGATCGCCTCCTACGGCCCCGACACCGAGCAGCGGCTGCCGGTCGGCACCCGGGTGGTCGCGATGCCCATGCTGCTCCGCGAGCAGCCGGTGCTGATCGGGTTCGCCGGCGCCGAGGTGCCGGGTGCCTACGCCGAGCGCATGCTCCTCAGCGAGGCACTGCTGATCCCGGTGCCCGATGATCTCCCCACCGACGTCGCCGCTCTGACGGAGCCGATGGCGGTCGCGCTGCACTCGCTGAACCGCGTGGACACCGACGCCGGCGACGTCCCGCTCGTGCTCGGCTGCGGCCCGATCGGACTCGCGGTCATCGCGATCCTCAAGGCCCGCGGCATCGGTCCGATCGTGGCGGCTGACCTGTCCCCCGAGCGGCGCGAGTTCGCCCAGCGGATGGGCGCCGACGTCGTGGTCGATCCGGTGGCGAGCTCCCCCTACGAGGCCTGGATGAGGGCCGCGGCGACCGACGACCCCGAGCTGATGGCGCCGCCGACCGCGGTGTTCGGGCAGCTGCCCCTGCGCCCGACCGTCGGCTTCGAGTGCACCGGGGCTCCCGGCATCCTGCAGCAGATGATCGCGGGCGCGCCCGCCGGCTCACGGATCTCCGTGGCCGGGATCAACCTCGACCCCGACACGATCGAGCCGGGCCACGGGGTCCTCAAGGAGCTGGACATCAGGTTCTGCCTCTACTACACGCCCGAGGAGTTCGCGGAGACGCTCGGTCTGCTGGCCTCAGGCGAGCTCGACGTGTCGGCGCTGATCACCGGCAAGGTCGGGTTCGAGGGGGTCGCCGATGCCTTCGAACGGCTCGGCACCTCGCCGACGGACGCGAAGATCCTGATCGACCCCGGAGCCTGACCCGCCACCGGGCAGCTACCGCTCTACTCGAGCAGTGGCTGCTCACCGGGTGCGGATCGCGGCGCCCATACCGCCGCTCACTCTCGTGACAGGCACGGACGCACCGGCTGGGGAGCCGGCGCCGGCGCTCATTACGCACCCAACCCTGCCGACTCTCGTCGGTGCAGGTAGGCACCTAGATCTTGTGCCGCTTGACCAGCGCCAGGCGTCTGCCGCCACGTCATAGCTCAGGCGATGAAGCCGATCGGGGCAAAGCGCGACCCGAGTCTGCACCCGCCGCTACTTCAGAATGACCGACTCACAGTTAACGGGACGCGGGTCGAGATGTCTATCAACGACTGCGCGATCCTCGCCGTCACCGCAATCAATCCGAGAGTCGCGCTGTCTATTGCGGGCTTTCAATAGGTCGTTCCCACTGCCGCCACTGAACTTGTCTGCGGATGCACCGCCTATAAGGAGGTCATCGCCAGGTCCACCCTTGAGGCGGTCACTGTCTGCCTGGCCTCGGAGCCGATCACTCCCGGCACCACCTGGTAGATAATCGCGGCCATCGCCGCCGTCGACATAGTCGTTGCCCGACTGCCCGGCCAGCGTGTCCGCGCCTGTCCCGGCTCTGACCCTGTCGTTGCCGCTTCCAGCAGTGATGAATCCATCGAGGGGAGCGGTGTAGACAAGGAGGTCACTTCCGCCACCCAACATCGACAAGAACCTCTTACCAAGTGTGGGGCACTTGGCCTCTTCTTCCGTCTTCAGTACACAGAATCCCGATGCCTCGAGATCGGTGGGCGACACGATCGAGAAGCCACTCGCAACGCGCGAAATGCTCATGACGTCGCGGCCAGCATCGCCATGCTCGATCAACGCATACGGCTGCCGGGGACCAGGCGGGTCGGCGCGAATCGTGACAGCTGCAGCGCTCGACGCGGTAACAAGGGTAAGCACAAAGGCTGCAACTGCGCCATAACTCAATGACTGAGAGTGGAGCATGGGTCTGGTGGTGGCCCAACGGGAATTTGAGCCAAGAGGCTAGTGCCATCCTCCAAGGCTGGCTTCACGAGTATGGGGCGAGAGCCGACGTGAGTCAACCCTGGCTCGGCGCACCCGCTGACGAGCTGGACACGGCTTGACGCGGATCTCGAGGATCTAGTGAGCCAGCCCTAAGCCACGGCACTTGCCGTGATCTAGGTGGGAGCATGAACTGGAAATAGGACCGGTGACACCACGACATTGTCAGTCGTGGCTCCCCAGAGCGAGGTACCTCGCCGCGGCACATGAGACTGGAGGCCGTCGCGGCGCTCAGCGCCGCTTCAGCATCTGCGTCATCAGCTCGATCGCCCCGCCCTTGTGGAGGTGGTCGTTGAGGTTGCCGCACTTCGGGCTCTGCACGCAGGAGGGGCAGCCGTCCTCGCACGGGCACTCGCCGACGAGGCGAAGGGCGTCGCCGACGAGGCGCTCGAACTCGTCGAAGCCGCGGCGGGAGATCCCGACGCCTCCCGGGTGGCCGTCGTAGATGAAGATCGTCGGCGTGCCGGTCTGCGGGTGGACGTTGGTGGAGAGGCCGCCGATGTCCCAGCGGTCGCACATCGCCAGCAGCGGCAGCACGGCGATCTGCGTGTGCTCGGAGGCGTGCAGAGCACCGAGCTGCACCTCCCCCGGGAGCGCCTGCTGGCCGGCGAGCTCCTCGGGCAGCAGGTACCAGAGGGCCTTCGTCGGGAAGCTCTGCTCGGGGAGGTCGAGCGCGACGAAGTCGATCGCGGCGTCGCGGCCCCCTCCGCCCTCGTCCGATCCCCCGATCAGCTTGCGCTCGAAGGCGATCACCTGCTTGGAGACGGAGACCGAGCCGAAGTGGAGGTCGACGCCGAGCACGCCCTCGCGGCGGTCCTCGATCCGCTCGATGTAGATCTCCGTCTCCTCGCGCGGCTGCGTGTACCAATCGCCGTTGAAGGGCCTGACGATGGCGCGGCGCTGCTCGACGTCGAGCTCGGCGACCTCGAAGGAGCGGCCCATGTGCAGGTAGACGGCGCCGGGGTGGACCGTGGAGAAGGCGCGCTCGGCCTCGACGGTCCCGAGCAGCTCACCGGAGGTGGAATCGACGACCGTGACCGAGTCGGCGGAGGCTGAGCGGAGGCTGATGCCGCCGGCGTGGAGGCCCTTGTTGCGCAACGCGTAGCCGGAGGGGCCGGGCCGGAGATAACCGGCGCCGACGAGCGCGTCGGCGCGCTCCCGCCAGCCGTCGCCGAGGATCTCGTCGTCGCCGTCGGCGCCGAGCGGTCGCTCGAAGGAGGCGGCGACGAGGTGGGCGGACTGGATGCGCTCGTTGCGGTGGTCGAGGATCGCCGCCTCGACTGGGCGGTCGAGGAACTCCTCGGGATGGCGGCAGAAGAACTGGTCGAGGCCGTCGATCCCGGCCATGTAGACGGCGAGGCCGTCGCGGCGGCGGCCCGCCCTCCCCCACATCTGCCGCAGGCTCGCCACCGTCCCCGGGAAGCCGGCGCAGATCGCGGCGTCGAGCTCGCCGATGTCGATGCCGAGCTCGAGCGCGTTGGTCGCGACGACGGCGAGCAGGTCGCCGCGGGCCAGCCGCGCCTCGATCTCACGGCGCTGCTGCGGCGTGTAGCCGGCGCGGTAGGGGGCGATGCGGTCGGCGAGATCCTGGCGGCCGCGCTTGGCGAGCTCGTCGCCGCTGAATCGCTGGATCAGCTCGACGCCGCGGCGGCTCCCGACGAAGCAGATCGTCCGCGAGCCACTGGTGACGAGGTCGGCGAGCATGTCGGCGGACTCGGCGAGCAGGGAGCGGCGGGCGCCCGTGGCGCGGTCGGTCAGCGGCGGGTTCCACATCGCGATCCGGCGGGAGGCCTTCGGGGCGCCGTCGGAGTCGATCAGCTCGAACTCGGTGCCGACGAGCCGCTCGGCGAGCTCGAGCGGGTTGGCGATCGTCGCCGAGGTGAGGATGAATCGCGGGTCCGCGCCGTACATCCGGGCGACCCGGCGCAGCCGCCGAAGCACGTTGGCGACGTGGGAGCCGAAGACGCCGCGGTAGACGTGCGCCTCGTCGACGACCACGAACTGCAGCTTCGAGATGAACTCCGCCCAGCGCTTGTGGTGGGGCAGCACGCTCACGTGGACCATGTCCGGGTTGGTGAGGACCAGGTTCGAGCGGCGGCGGATCGCGGGGCGCTCCTCGCGGGGCGTGTCGCCGTCGTAGATCGCGTGACGCAGGCCCTCGGGGGCGATCTCGAAGAGCTTGCGGGCCTGGTCCTGAGCGAGCGCCTTCGTCGGATAGAGGTAGAGGGCGCGGGCGCCGACGGGGTCGCGGGCGATCGCGTCCAGCACCGGCATGTTGAAGGCGAGCGACTTGCCGGAGGCGGTGCCGCTGGTGACGACGACGTCGCTCGTCTCGACCGCCCGCAGCGCCGCGAGCTGGTGCGCGTAGAGGGTGCGGACGCCGGCGTCCTTCAGCGCTTTGGTGAGACTCGGGTCGAGCTGCGCGGGCAGCGGCACCTCGTTGGCCGCGACCGCGGCGTCGAAGCTCTCGGCGACGAGCCGGCCGTTCTTGCGCCCGGGGTCGATCGCGCTGCGCCACGCGGTGTCGATGGCGCTCTCCCCCCAGGGGAGGTCGAGGTCGTCGGAGGCCGCTTCCACGCGACCGAACTTAAAGGGTCTGACCCCCTGGGCCCGATCTACTCCTCGCCCGCGGTGGGCACCACATAGGACTGCACCCGCGTGATCAGCTCGCCACTGAAGGTCAGCACCGTGACGGCATCGAACTCGAATACCGCGCCACCCACCATGCGCGCACGCCCGTGATGCGGGACCGCCACGGCATCGGGACCCGCGATCACCGACTCGACGTCGAGTTCTGGGCGACCCTCGAAGGCCTCGTTGACGATCTCGCCCGCGAACTCCTCCTTGCCGCTGAGGCGCCGGTGACCGTAGATGTCCCAGACGACGTCGTCGCTGAGCAGCGCCAGGATGGCCTCCCGGTCACCGTTGCGGAACCCGTCGAAGTAGGCGCGGGCGAGCTCCTCGCGGTCTGCCAGGGACGCCAATCTACCCCGCGTCTCCACTCGCTAGTCCTGGACCTCGCGCCGGATGTCCTCGCCGATTCGCAGCTCCGGGTCGACCTCGCGCCAGCCGTTCAGCGCGGCGAGCACCTCGACGTAGTCGCGCGTCTCAGCGATGTCGTGCGCGCGGATCAGCTTCGCGCCCGCGGCGACCGCCCAGCCGACGGCGGCCAGCGTCCCGGCGAGGCGCTCGCGTGGGCGCCGTTGGGTGATCGCGCCGACGAAGTCCTTGCGGGAGGCGGCCGCGTACAGCGGGCGGCCGAGCGTCGCGAGCTCGGCGAAGCCCGCGAGCAGCTCGGTGCTCTGCGCCGGGGTCTTGCCGAAGTCGAGGCCCGGGTCGAGCATCACCGTCTCGGGGGCGACGCCCGCCGATGCCAGCTCCTCCATGCGGATCTCGAACCAGCGCCGCACCTCGGTGACGACGCCGTCCGGGTAGCCGCCCACGTCCCACCTGACCTGCTTCGGCGGCGTCGAGGTGTGCATGAGCACGACGCCGGCGCCCGTGGACGCGCAGACCTCGGGCATCGCCGGATCGGCGAAGCCGCTGATGTCGTTGACGATCACGGCACCGGCCCCGAGCGCGGCGCGAGCGACCGCGGGCTTGTAGGTGTCGATGGAGACGATCGCCCCGGCCTCGACCGCCGCCTCGACGACTGGGAGCACGCGCTCGATCTCCTCCTCGGCGGAGACGGCCGGGCGGTTGGAGACGTTCGACTCGCCGCCGACCTCGATCAGGTCGGCCCCGGCCTCGAGCTTCTCGTGGACCCGCGCGGCGGCATCGGCGCTGCGCTCGGCTGCGGCGTCGGAGAACGAGTCGGGCGTCGCATTGACGACCGCGGCGATCAGCGGCGCACCACTGAGGTCGATCGGCCCCGCGGCGGTGCTCCAGCTCGTCTCCGCGGTCTCGGCGCCCATGCGCTCCCATCATTACCGACTGCCGACCGCGGACCGCACCCCTTACGCTGCCTTGCCTGATCTCGCGATTCATCCATCGAGACTTCTCGCTGCCGGCTCTCGCGGAGACGAGAGGCTCGACGTCGGCGGCCGTCTGCGTGATGGCCGGGCGCTCGGCGCGTTCGATCGAGCGGACCCTCGCCGCCTGTGAGACGGCCCGCGACGCTGGACTGATCGACGACGTCCTCGTCGTCGGCAAGGAGGCCTCGGCGGGTCTCGAGCTTGTCGTCAGGGAGGCGGGAGCGACCCTGCGCGACGAGAGCACGTTGCTCCCCGACGCCGGCCCGGTGCTCGGCAAGGGCGACGCGATGTGGCGCGCGCTCGCAGCGCTCGACCATGACCTGATCGCCTACTGCGACGCCGACCTCGAGGACTTCGGGGTCCACTTCCTCACCGGCCTCTTCGGACCGCTTCTCGCAGGCCCAGACACCGACTTCGTCAAGGCGACCTACCACCGTCCTCTCGCCGTCGGGACCGAGACGTTCGCCGGGGAGGGCGGTCGCGTGACCGAGCTGCTCGCCCGGCCCATGCTCGAGGCCTGGTTCCCGGAGGCCGCGACCCTGCGCCAGCCGCTCTCGGGCGAGGTTGCAGCGCGGCGCGAGCTGCTCGCGTCGCTCCCCTACGCAACCGGCTACGCGGTGGAGGCGGTGATGCTCGTGGACGTCGTCGAGCACGTCGGCCTCGACCGGATCGCCGAGGTCGACCTCGGCTCCCGCCAGAACGACCACCAGCCGCTCGATGCGCTCGGCCTGATGGCCCGCGAGGTGCTCGCCGGGCTGTCGCTGCGGATGGAGGACGAGCCGCCCGGCATCGCTGATGTCACCGCCGAGCTCGAGGCGCTCGGGCGGATCGTTCGCGAGCGCCCGGCGTTCGCGGACGTCGCCGGCCTGCCCCGCGGCTGAGCGCGCCGGGCTCACGGGGGCCGCCGCGCTCAGGCCGCGCGGAAGACGTCCTCATAGTCGGCGAAGTCGAACGCCGCGATCGCCTCCTGCGCGCCCGGCGCGTCGGGGTTCGCGTTCGCCTCGAGCGCCGCGAACATCCGCTCGAAGAACTCCCGCGTGCGCAGCGCCGGGCGGGTCTCCCAGCGCACCGTCCCCGGCTCGGTCGCATGCCCGCCGAAGACGTGCGGAGTCCCCGCGGGGATCACGAGCACGTCGCCCTCGCGGAGCGTCCGCGGCTCGCCGTCGATCACGGTCTCGACGGCTCCGGAGAGCACCGTGAACGTCTCCTCCTGGTCGGGGTGGAAGTGCGCGGGAGCGGGCGCTCCACCCGGCTTGTAGGTGCTCTCCATGACGAGCAGCTCCTCGCCGTCGGTGACGAACTCGATCGTCTGGCCGGTGAAGGGGTTGGTCAGCATGCGGCGGACGGTAGCGTCCCCGGCAAGGAATCTGACCTTGGCCCTCCGCTGCCTCTACACCGACCTCGACGGGACCCTGCTCGGCTTCCAGGGCTCCCTCTTCCGCGACGCCGACGGGAACTTCTCCCGCATGCAGGCGCTGACGCTCGAGGCCTGCCACCGGGCCGGGGTCGAGGTCGTGATCATGTCCGGCCGCCGCGAGGCGCAGGTCCGGCCCGACGCCCGGCTCTTCGCCCAGCGCTCCTACATCTACGAGGCGGGCTGCGCGATGGTGATCGACGACGAGCGCACCTACCTGACCGGCTCCTGGGTCCCCGACGAGGACGGCACGCCGGCGGAGCGGATCATCGCCGCGGGCCTCCCCGACCTGCTCTTCGAGCGCTTCGGGCCGAAGCTCGAGTACCACGCGCCGTGGCACACCGACCGCGAGCTCTCACTGCTGTTCCGCGGGGACGTCGACGTCGACGAGGTCAACGCGCTGATCGAGGCCGAGGGTCACGAGGACCTGCGCTTCCTCGACAACGGGGCGATCAACCGGCACATGGAGGGGGTCGATGTCGCCCACGCCTACCACCTGGTCCCCGGCGGGGCGAGCAAGGCGAAGGCGGTCGGAGCCCACATGCGTGCACGCGGCTACCGGCCCGAGGAGTGCATCGCCGCCGGGGACTCGATGGAGGACCTCGACACCGCCGAGTTCGTGGGCCGCTTCTACTGCGTGGCCAACGGTCCCGAGAAGGACCCGGCGCTGCGGGAGGCCTTGGCGAGCTTCGACAACGTCACGGTCACCGAGGGGCGGATGGGTGACGGCGTGTACGAGGCCGTCGTCGGGCACCTCGCCGGGGCGAGCTGAGCCGATGCGCCGAGGCCTTGCCGTCGTCGGGATGCTCGCCTGCCTCGGGATCGCGCTCACCGCGTGCGGCGAGGACTCCGATCCCACGACCGAGGTCGATGCCTCCACCCCGGCGGCCGAGCGGCTCGCGCAGAAGGTCAAGGACGAGCTGCACGTCTACGAGGAGGGCTTCGACCTCGAGTCGATGCCGGCTGAGCAGGCCGACCAGCTCGCTCCGATCGTCGACAACCTGCCGCAGGCGGCGGGAGGCGTCCACATGCTCCGCGTCGACGGCAGCGTCGTCGTCGCGGAGACTGACTTCCCCGCCGACGAGCAGGGCGCTCAGACCGGGAGGCTGATCTGCGGCGCGATCGTCCGCGCTGGCGGCGACGATGCCGGCAGCGAGGTTCTCGGCGAAGATGGCGAGGTGCTCGCCGACTGCGAGGCCAAGGATGCCGACTACCCCTGAGCCCAGCCCCACACCCCCGCCCCTCAACCTGCTCGAGCTCGAGGCGCTCGCCGCGGGCCGGCTGGAGCCCAGCGCCTACGACTACTACCGCTCGGGCGCGGGGGACGAGCTGACGCTGGCGCGCAACCGCGCAGCGTTCGCCGACCACGAGCTCCTCCCTCGCGTTCTCGTCGACGTCTCGGAGGTTGACCTCAGCACCAGCGCGCTCGCGACCGGGATGGAGCACCCGATCGTCGTCGCGCCGACCGCCTTCCACCGCCTCGCCGATCCCGAGGGAGAGGTCGCGACGGCGCGGGGAGCGGCGGCGGCGAGCGCGGTCATGTGCCTGTCCTCGCTCTCGAACACCTCGATGGAGGGGGTCGCCGCGGCCCCGGGATGCGACGGGGCTTCGCGCTGGTTCCAGCTCTACGTCTTCCGCGACCGCGGGGTCACTCGCGACCTCGTCGAGCGCGCCGAGGCGAACGGCTACGGCGCGATCGTCCTCACCGTCGACGCGCCGATCCTCGGCCGCCGCGAGCGCGACGTGCGCAACGAGTTCGCCCTCCCACCCCACCTCGGGATCGCCTGCGTTCCGGAGGGAGCCGTCGACGCGCCGGAGGGCGAGTCCGGACTCGCCGCCTACTTCGCGACGATGCTCGACGCCTCCCTCGATTGGGACGACCTCGAGTGGCTCGTCTCGCTGACCAGCCTGCCCGTCGCAGTCAAGGGGGTCCACCGCGCCGACGACGCCGAGCGCGCGCTCGCGGCAGGCGCCGCCGGGGTGATCGTCTCCAACCACGGCGGCCGCCAACTCGACACGACGCCGGCGACGATCGACATGCTCCCGGCGATCGCCGATGCCGTCGGCGACGGTGGCGACGTGCTTCTCGACGGCGGCGTCCGCCGCGGCATCGACGTCGTCAAGGCATTGGCCCTGGGAGCGAGCGCGGTGCAGATCGGACGGCCGGTCTTGTGGGCGCTGGCCTCGGGTGGCGCGAGCGGGGTCGAGGACGCGATCCGCATGCTCGAGGCGGAGACGCGCGAGGCGATGACGCTCTGTGGAGCGCGCAGCGTCGCCGAGCTCGGCCCGGACCTGCTCGCCTAGCCGTCGCGAGAAAGTCATTGCCGGAAGCGGGCTCCGGGCGTAGGATCGGCCCAACCGACCGAGGAGGTCCCATGCACGCACGAGTCGTCCGATTCAACGACGTGGATCCGGAGCGCGTCGCGGAAGTTGTGGCGCGGATCGAGGAGTCGGATGGTCCCCCGCCGGGGGTCGACGCTGAGAGCATCGAGATGCTCTACGACGAATCCCAGCGAACCGCTGTCGTCGTCGTCCGCTTCGAGGACGTCGAGCGGATGGAGGCCGGCAACGAGGTGCTCTCCTCGATGGACGCCGGCGAGACGCCCGGATCCCGGGCTTCCGTCGACCTCTGCGAGATCAGGGTCCGGCGCTCGATGAGCTGAGCGCCCGGAGGCGCGAGCCTCTCGACAGCGATCTGCCTCGATGCCGACCCTGCTCCTGGCTAGGCTCCACCGAGGTGAACCTCACGGCGCCGTTGGTTCTGGCGGACAACCTGCTCGCAGCGCGCCAGCTCATGGCGTTCACGCTTGGGTTCCACATCATCCTGGCGTGCGTGGGAGTGGCGCTGCCGGCGATGATGCTGATCGCCGAGTACAAGGGCCGCAGGCATGGCGACGAGGTCGCGCTCTCCCTGGCCGAGCGCTGGTCGAAGGCGGCGGCGGTCCTCTTCGCCGTCGGCGCCGTCACCGGCACCGTCCTCTCCTTCGAGATGGGCCTGCTGTGGCCGCACTTCATGGAGCGTTACGGCGACGTCTTCGGGACCGGCTTCGCGATCGAGGGGATCTTCTTCTTCACGGAGGCGATCTTCATCGCCATCTACATCTACGGCTGGAGGCGCATCGAGGGCTGGAAGCACTTCTGGACCGGGGTGCCGATTGTGATCGCCGGGATCGGCGGCGCCTTCAGCGTCGTCGCCGTCAACTCGTGGATGAACCAGCCGCAGGGCTTCGAGCTCGACTCGCGAGGGAACGTCGTCGACGTCGAACCGCTGAACGCCCTCTTCAACCCCGCCACCGTCTACGAGTTCCCGCACATGCTGCTCGCCGCCTACATGGTGGTCGGTTTCGGGCTCGCCTCCATCTACGCGATCGGGATGCTCCGCCATCCGCGACGGCGCACCGACCGCCGCCACCGGCTCGGGCTGCTGATTCCGCTCACGGTCGCGGCGATCGTCACCCCCGTCCAGCTCTACGTCGGCGACATCGCCGCCCGTGGCGTCGCCGACCACCAGCCCGCCAAGTTCGCGGCGATGGAGTGCGTGTACGAGACGGGGCCGGACCAGACCGAGTGGCTCGGGGGGATCTGCACCGACGACGAGGTCCGCTACGGGATCGGGATCCCCGGCCTCGACTCCTTCCTCGTCGGCTTCAGTACCGACACCGTCGTCACCGGCCTCGACCAGATCCCCGACGACGAGGAGCCGCCCGCGCACACGCTCCTGCACCTCGCCTTCGACACGATGGTCGGGATCGGCACGGCGCTGCTCGGGCTCGCCGCCTGGTTCGCCTTCGTCTGGTGGCGGCGGCGAGACATCCCCGAGACGAGGTGGTTCCTGCGGGCCGTCGGGATCAGCGGAGTGGCGTCCGTGGTCGCGCTCGAGGCGGGCTGGATCGTCACCGAGGTCGGTCGGCAGCCGTGGATCGTCTACGAGAACATGCGCGTCTCCGAGGCGGTGACGAGCGCGGGAGGTCTGTGGTTCGTCTTCGCCGGCGCGATCGTCCTCTACTGCTCGATCGGTTTCATCGCCTACCTGGCGCTGAAGCGGGTCGCGCGGGGAGCCGGGGGCGGCGGGGAGCTTCCCTACTCGCCACCGGACCCTGAGGGGGATGCAGCGGCATGAGCAAGGCCGACGTCGTCTTCGTGATCCTCTGCCTGGGGGTGACGCTGTATGCGACTTTCGGCGGTGCCGATTTCGGGGCGGGCGTCTGGCAGCTCCTCGGGCTGAGC
This sequence comes from Solirubrobacterales bacterium, assembly GCA_046330415.1. Taxonomy (GTDB): domain Bacteria; phylum Actinomycetota; class Thermoleophilia; order Solirubrobacterales; family 70-9; genus RHKX01. Next base: position 286,904 of record JAXLSW010000008.1, read on the forward strand.
ACCCCGGCTGAGCAGCGCGAGCGGATCGACACCCGCATCGCCCATTCCCTCGGGCCCGTCTGGGAGGCCAACCACGTGTGGCTGATCTTCGCCCTCGTGGTGCTCTGGACCGGCTTCCCGCACGCGTTCGCGCCGATCATGGAGACGCTCTACGTGCCGCTGGCGCTCGCGGCGGTCGGCATCGTCCTGCGCGGTTCCGGGTTCGCCTTCGGCCACGTCTTCGACGGCGGCGCCGGGCGGGTCTCCGGCGCGGTCTTCGCGGCTGCCTCACTGATCACGCCCTTCTTCATGGGCTGTGTGGTCGGGGCGATCGCCGCCGGTGACGTCGAGGCGGGAGGTTCCGGCGACGCGCTCGGCTGGGTCGGCCCGCTGCCGCTGCTCGTCGGCGCGCTGTTCGTCGCCTCCTGCGCCTACATCGCCGCGGTCTTCCTGCTCGACGACTGCCGCCGCGCCGGCGACGAGGAGCTCTCCGCCTACTTCAAGCGCCGCTCGATCGCGGCGGCGATCGTGGCCGGAGCCGTCGCGGCTGGAGGGCTTCTCGTCCTGCACGCCGACGGCCGCTACACGTTCGACCACCTGACCAGCGAGGGCCTTCCGTTCGTGATCGCCTCCGCCATCCTCGGCGCGGTCACGCTGCTGGGGCTCCTGCGCGGCTGGAGCCGGTCGCTACGCCCGCTGGCGATCGGCACCTTCGTGATGGTGATCGCCGGATACGCCGTCGCCCAGTACCCCTACATGCTGCCGACGACGCTGACGGTCGACGACGCCGCGGGGGTCGATGCGACGCTGAGCGCGGTGATGATCGTCTTCGTCGTCGCGCTGGCGATCGTCGGTCCCTCGCTGGCGCTGCTGTACCGGCTGGCGCAGAAACAGGCGCTGGAGTAGAGAGCGGGCGGATCGCCTCGGCGGCGTCCGCGCCTCAATCCCGCCGCGGGGCGGCGCTCGGGCCGCGCATTCTCCGCAGCAGCTTGTCGGTGAGCCGCGGCGCGATCCCGTTCAGGCCGAGCATCCGCACCGCCGCCGGGACGAACACCTCAGCCTGATCGTCGCGTACCGCCACCAGGATCGCGTCGGCGACCTCTGCGGGGTCAACCGCCTCGTCCTCGCGCCGCCAGTCCGGGAGTCGGTCGGGCTCGTGGGTGTGCAAATCGGTGGCGACCTCGCCCGGGAAGACCGTGGTGACGCTCACGCCGGTCCCGGAGAGCTCGTGGCGCAACGCGCTCGCGAACTCCGCGCCCGCCGCCTTGGTGCCGCCATAGACCGCCGCCGAGGGGAAGGCCCGCAGCCCGGCCCCCGAGGAGAGGACCACGACGTGGCCGCTGCCGGCGGCGAGCATCGGGTCGAGCCCGGCTTTGACGGTCAGGATCGTCCCGAGGACGTTCACCGCAACCATCCGTTCGGCCCGCTCGACCGGCATGTCGGCGAACGGTCCGTAGTCGGCGACGCCGGCGTTGGCGATCAGCAGGTCGATGCCACCGGCCACGGTCGTGAACTCTGCGACCGCGCGCTCGATCTCGGCGCGCACGGAGACGTCGGCCGGGAGCAGCAGCGGGTCGCCATGCAGCTGGGCGGCGAGCGCCTCCAGTCCCGACTGCTCGCGTGCGATCAGGCCCAGCTTCGCGCCCCGCCGATCGAGCTCGAGCGCCAGCGCGCGCCCGATGCCCCGTGATGCGCCGGTGATCAGCGCTCGCGTTTGGTCGCCCACGTCCACCGCCGGATAATCTCAGAGCATGAGCAGCGCACACGCAACCGTGGCGGAGGAGGAGTACCTCCAGATCATCTACTGGCTGCAGGAGGCGGAGCTCCCGATGACCGGGGCGAACGTCGCCCGCGCCATGCAGCTCTCCCCGCCGACGGTCCACGAGATGGTCCGGCGACTGGTCGACGACGGCTACATCGCCCGCAACGAGGACAAGTCGCTGCGCTTCACGGACAGCGGCCTCGAGCACGCCGAGGCGATCGTCAAGCGCCACCGGCTGATCGAGCGCTTCCTCACCGACGTCCTCGGGGTTCCCTGGGACGAGGTCCACGAGGAGGCCGAGCGGCTCGAGCACGCGATGTCGCCGGTGCTCGAGGAGCGCATGCTCGCGGCGATCGGCGACGCCAACACCTGCCCCCACGGGCACGTCTTCCGCGGCGAGCGCATCAAGGGCTCGCTGCTGGCCGACTGCGAGGTCGGCGCGAAGGTGAAGATCCTCCGCTTCGAGAACGAGGCCGAAGAGCTTCTGCACTACCTGCGCGAACACGGGCTCGACCCGGGCCTCGAGGGAGAGATCACCGACTCCGACGACGAGGGCATCGGGATCAGGTTCCCCGACGGCGAGCATCGCGTCTCGCGCTCGGTCGCCGAGACGGTCTCGGTGATCGCTGATCCGGCGCCGCCGCCGCGGGCGCATCTGCCGGAGCAGATACACCTCTCCACCGACAAGTTCGGCCGCTGACGGGCCAGGGGCGACGGGGGCGGCGTCCTCGTCGGCTTGCGGCCCGGGGGCCGCGGCGCCTCCTGCGTCCTTGCCCCCGCCGCCCCTGGCCTCGTCAGGACGTCTTCTGATCCTTCGGCGTCCTTGCCACCGCCGCCCTCAGCCTCGTCAGGGGGCGTCTTCTGATCCTTGGCGTCCTTGCCCCCGCCGCCCCGGCGAGTCCCTGCCCGGCGCGCTGATCCCCGCTACGCGGCGGGGATCTCGGTCGTGGGAGGTTCCTGCGGCTGCGCGAGGCGGAGCTCGCCGGTGGCGGGCTCGCCGGCGATCTGGCGGAGGCGGAGGTAGAGGCGCTCATCGCGCGCCCGGCTGGCCGGGGTCGCGCGGCGGGAGGAGGCCTGGTGATCGCGGACCGCGGCGGCCAGCGCGTAGAAGCGCCGCTCCATGTTGCGGCGGTTCATGCGGTCGCGCTGGTCCTCCGGAAGGCCCTCGAAGAAGCTGATCGGCATCTGGTCTGTCTCCTCGTTCAACACGGCGGGCAATGCCTCCCCATCGGCCACCTTTGTTTACTAACTTGCTCGACAATAGCAACTCTTTCTTAGCACTTGCTAAGAAAATGCAAACGGGGCGTTATTTCCCAGATACGGGTCCCGAGCCCGGCGGGAGTCGGCTGGCGAGGCTCCTGCGCTGCGGATCGAGTCCGCATACCGGACCGGATACGTAGCGCAGGTGCGCTGCGAGGGCGCCTGGCGGTTCGGACGGTTCGGCAGCCGCGACCAACTCGCAATCGCAGGTCCCACAGACGTGCGATTGCGAATCGGTGCGGGATGCGGGGCCATCGCCCCGCGTCTCACGACCGGCAGCGAAGGGAGGTGGGGAGCTCACCGCGAGGGCCAGGCCTCACCGGGATCTCCCATGCTCCCCTCGCTGCCCATCGCCCTGGCGTGAGCCGTGGCGGATGGGTCTTAGACCTGTCACCGGGAAACGGACCTATTCCCCGCTCCCGGGTGACACGTCGGCCGGGCACCCGGGATCGCTGGACCTGTCACCGGGAAGCGGAGCTATTCCCCGCTCCCGGGTGACACGTCCGCACGCGGCAGGCGGCGGGTGGGGTGGTGGCGCGGCGGCGGGCTCGAGGCGACGGGCTAGGAGGCGCGGCCGCCGCGGATCTGATCGCGCTCGGCGAGCCGGTTCGCCCGCCGCAGCTCGGCCTCGCGCTGACGCCTCAGCTCGTCCTCGCTCTCGGCGATCAGGTGCGGTGCCGGGACCGGCTTGCCGTCCTCGAGCGCGACCATGGTCAGGTAAGCGGTCGAGGTGTGGCGGGTCTCCCCGGTGAAGGGGTTCTCGGCCTCGACCCGCACGCCGACCTCCATCGAGGTCCGCCAGACGGCGTTGACCGACGCGGAACAGCGCAGGAGCTCGCCGACGAAGACCGGCGTCAGGAACGTCATCCGGTCCATCCCCGCGGTGACGACGCGGCGGCCGCTGTGCTTGATCGCCGCCAGGCCGGCGGCCTCGTCGACGAGGCGCATGACCGTGCCGCCGTGGACGAAGCCGGCTGAGTTGGCGTCGGCGATCGACATCCAGCGGACCAGCAGGGAGAGGGAGTGCTCGACCGTGCGGCTCTCGTCGTCGCCGGAGCCGCTCTCGGGGCGGGGCCGCTCGGGCGGCTGGATCTCCTCGGCCATCCCGGTGAGCCTATCCCGAGCGCGGAGCGTCGCCCGACTGCAACCTGCCCCGGCACTCCGCTGAGGCCCCCTGAAAAGCGAAGCGCCACCTTGCGGTGGCGCTCTCCCGGCTCCCGTGGGTCGAAAGCAGGGTGCTCAGCCGGACCCGCTCCCCATGTGAATGAAGGAGCGGACGGCCTGGTGGCTCAACTACGCCTTCGAGACGTTGACCGCCTGGGGACCCTTGGCCGAGTCCTCCATGTCGAAGGTCACGCGGTCGCCCTCGTCGATGCGAGCCCCGCCGTTGATGTTGCTGATGTGGACAAACGCGTCCTTGTCGCCACCCTCGTCGGGAGCGATGAACCCGTAGCCCTTCTCACCGTTGAACCACTTGACGGTTCCACTTGCCATTAGTCACTGCCTCCAATGCAGTCATGTCTGCGGCCCCAGAAAGCACTGCCCAAGGCAATGGTCCTCTCAAAGCACACAAATACTCTTACTTCGGTCACCCAAGTCGGGTCACCGGCGCGAACCTTAGGGATATGCACGGCTCGGCGTTCCGTCGCGCGCGACGGCCTCAGGCCGCCAGCAGCGCCCCGCCTTCACCGCACGCCTGCAGGAGCGGCCGCAGGTGCGCGACCATGATCGCCGCCCGCTGGCCCTGCTCGGGTGCGACCGACGTCGTCTCGGCCTGGTGCGACGCGAGATCGGTGACCCGCGCCACCGCCAGCGACTCGAGCGAGCCGGGATCGAAGTCGCGCGGCGGCCCGAGCTCGGCGAGGACGGCGGCATCCCGCTGCCGAGCCACGCCGCGGCGGTAGATCTCGACGGCGGGACGGCCCCAGAGCAGCGGTGATTCCTCGAGCGGTGCGTCGGAGGGATCGATCTCGACGAGCCACGGCGCCGAGCTGACGGCGCGATCGCCGTCACGCAGTTGCGCCGCGAAGGCGGTGTTGTGGCCCCGCACGACACCGGCGAGGGGCGTCAGCAGGTGGAGCTCCGTTCCCGGGTAGGCGCCGCTCACCGTGGCGATGCAGGCGCCGGCGCCGACCTGCAGGGAGATCGGCGCCACCCTCACCTCCGGCGAGGCGCCCGCCAGCGCTGCGGCCCCGGGGGCGAGGCCCACCTCGACGCCACTCTCGCGGGCGTTCACCGCGACGTGCCGGCGGATCCAGATCCCGTGGCCACGGGCCTGCTTCCAGGTGGCCACCGCAACCGGGGGAGGGCTTGGAACGGACGCCGGCGCGAGGCCGGTGCCGGTCGGCGGCAGGGGGACCGGGCGCTTCCGCGGCACCTGCTTCGCCGGCTTCTGCCGCTGCGGAAGGACCGCCTCCGAAACCGGCGAGGCGTGCGCGAGGGCAGTCTCGCGCAGCTTCCCGAGTGAGACGACGGGGACCCCGTAGCGGACGCCGGCGCGCTCGAGGCGCTCTCGGTGGAACGCGACGCGGGAGTCCTCTCCGACCGAGCGGGTGGGCTCCGCCAGCGCGATCACCTGGGCGTACTGCGCCCGGAAGCCGTCGGCGTAGACATCCATCGACCCCCACGCCGCGATCGCCCCGAGCGCGAGCGTGCGGTGATGGCGACGGATCTCCTGCCGCAGCGCGAAGTAGGCGTTGAAGCCGCAGTTGCATCCCTGCTGAGGAGCCGTGTGGCGACGGCGCTGCGGCGCGACGGTCGGATCGCAGACGGCCTCGTTCACCCCTGGCGTCCAGAAACCACCGGCGACGAGAGCGCCGAGCTTCCCGTCCGCGCTCACCGACCAGAGCCGGAACCCGAGCACCGCCTCGGTCAGATCCGGCGGTTCGGGCGGCCGCTCCCCTCCCCCCGCGTCGCTCACGCCGGCGTCGGTTCGCGCTCCGGCTCGCGCTCGGGGCTCGGTCCCGGCGCCGGGACCGGCAGGGGCGGCTGGGCGGGTTCGCTCGGCTCCGGCGCGGGGCTCGGGTCGGGTCGTCGCAACGGCTCGACGGTGATCCGCCGCGAGGGGCCGGGAAGGTCGAGCGCCTCCGGGCGGCGATTGCTGCGGGACGGTGGCGGGACGCTCATCGCATTGACCGTATGACCGCTGTCAAGGACGCCCCGGGGCGGTAGCTTCCCCGCCTGCGGGGGCGCTGCCCTC
>JAXLSW010000009.1:0-216535 GCA_046330415.1 Solirubrobacterales bacterium
CGCGAGGAATAGACTCGCCGACCGGAGAGATGGAGAGCGCGACGTCAAGCGGCTCGCAGACCAGCGCGGGCGGCAACGGGACCGGCATCCCGGTCGAGAACCCCGCCACCGGGGAGACGATCGCGACCGTCCCGGAGCTCGCCGCCGCCGATGTCGCAGCGATCGTCGAGCGCGCTCGCGCGGCGCAGCCCGGCTGGGCCGCGGCCGGCTTCGAGGAGCGAGCCCGGGTCCTGATGGCCGCTCGCGCGTGGATGGTCGCCAACGGCAACCGCGTCGTCGAGACGATCTGCGCGGAGACCGGCCGCCCTGCGGACGAGACGCAGTTCGCGGAGCTCTCATACGGGATCAGCGCGCTCGAGTTCTGGGCGAAGAGCGCCCCCGCCTACCTTGCCGACGAGAACGTCGAAACCGCCTCGCCGTTCGTGCGCGGTGGCCGCAAGCTCAAGGTCCGCTACGCGCCGGTCGGGGTCGTCGGGGTCATCGGCCCGTGGAACTTCCCGCTGAACAACTCCTTCGGTGATTGCATCCCGGCGCTCGCCGCCGGCAACGCGGTCGTCCTCAAACCGTCGGAGATCACGCCGCTCACCTCACTGCTGATGGCCGAGATGCTCGCCGAGGCCGGCCTTCCCGACGGGGTCTTCAGCGTCGCCACCGGCCGCGGTGAGACGGGCGCCGCACTCGTCGACCTCGTCGACTACGTGATGTTCACGGGCTCCGTCAAGACCGGCAAGGCGGTGATGAAGCAGGCCGCCGACACGCTCACGCCGGTCTCGCTGGAGCTCGGCGGCAAGGACCCGATGATCGTCCTCGCCGACGCCGACCTCGAGCGCGCGGCCAACGCCGCCGCCTCCTACGGCCTCAACAACTCCGGCCAGGTCTGCATCTCCGTCGAGCGCATCTACGTCGAGGACGCCGTCCACGACGAGTTCGTCGAGCGGCTCACCGGCAAGGTCGAGGCGCTCCGGCAGGGACCTCCCGGCGCGCCCGGCAGCGTCGACGTCGGCGCGATCATCTTCCCGCCGCAGATCGAGCTGATCGAGGCACACGTCAAAGACGCCGTCGAGCGCGGCGCCACGATCGTCACGGGAGGGGAGCGCGCGACCGATGTCGGCGGCGGTCTGTTCTTCGAGCCGACGGTGATCACGGGGGTCGATCACACGATGCGCTGCATGATCGACGAGACGTTCGGGCCGACGCTGCCGGTGATGCGGGTGGCCGACGCCGAGGAGGCGGTCGCGCTCGCCAACGACGGCCGCTATGGGCTGCAGGCCTCCGTCTGGACCCGAGACACCGTGCGCGGCGAGCAGCTCGCGCGACGGATCGAGGCGGGCGTCGCCTGCGTCAACGACGCGCAGCTCAACTACGCCGCGCTGGAGCTCCCGATGGGCGGCTGGAAGGAGTCCGGCCTCGGCTCTCGTCACGGCGCCGACGGGATCCGCAAGTACACGCGGCGGCAGTCGGTGCTCGTCGCCCCCGCCTGGTCGCCGCCGCGGGAGCTCCACATGTTCCCCTACATGAGCGAGGTGACCACGCAGATCGGCGAGACGCTCACCGCGCTCGCGCTCAGCGACCTCTTCGACGATGCGCAGCGGGCGACGCTCGCCGCCCTCTGCGACACCTGGGTCCCCTCGCTCGAACCCCCCGAGGGCGAGAGCGACGCGACCGGTTTCTGGGCACGTTCGGCGAGTGACTTCTCGGTTCCCGCCGGGGTCGAGCTGACGCTGCTGCAGGCGGGCCTGGCCGCGGAGGAGGTCGAGGGCATGCGCGGCCTCCTCGACGCGCTTGCGGCCAACGGCATGAGCGCCGCGGCGACCCAGGAGCAGCGCGAGGCGATCGTCAACGGCTTCGGCGAGGACCCGGAGGCGGGACCGGGGCTCGACGCCCTCCGCGGCGCCTGCCTGATGCTCCACTACGCGCTGCCCGACCTCGGCACCGGGATCAACCCGAACTGGCCGGGCATGGGGTATCCGGGGCCGCAGGCTCTACCGAAGCCGCCTTCGGAGGTCGAGCGTCCGATCACGCCGATCGTCCCCGAGACCGACGAGCTGACGCTCGAGGCCGACGTCGTCATCGTCGGCTCAGGCGCGGGAGGCGGCGTCATCGCCGGTGAGCTGAGCGCCGCCGGGAAGAAGGTCTGCGTCCTCGAGATGGGCGGCTACCACGACGAGTCCGAGTTCCCCGGGCTGGAGCTCTGGGGCTATCAGAATCTCTTCCTCAACCAGGGCCCGTTCCCGACGGTGGACGGCCAAGTGTCGATCCAGGCGGGCTCGGCGCTCGGCGGCGGCACCGTCCTCAACTGGACCAACTGCCTGCGCACGACCGACAACGTCCGCGCCGAGTGGGCGGCGGCGGGGCTCGAGGGGCTCGACGGGCCCGGCTACGACGAGCACATGGACGCGGTCTGGGAGCGGCTCGGGGTCAACGACCGCTGCAGCGACCTGAGCGGACCCCACCTTCGTCTCAAGGAGGGCTGCGACGCGCTCGGCTACGACTTCCAGCTGATCACCCGCAACACCGATCCCGAGACCTACGATCCCGTCACCGCCGGCTACCTCGGCTGGGGCGAGCAGTCGGGCTCGAAGCGCTCGACGCTGAAGACCTACCTCGCCGACGCCGCGGGCAGGGACGCAGACTTCCTCACTCACTGCCGCGTCGAGCGGATCCTCGTCGACGGCGGTCGCGCCGCCGGGGTGGAGGCGACGTACGCGGATCCGGAGGGCCGGGTCGCGAGGGTCGTGGTCCGCGCCCCGCAGGTCGTCGTCGCGGGCGGCTCGGTGGAGTCCCCGGCCTTGCTGCTGAGGTCGGGAATCGGCGGCCCGGCGGTCGGGCAGAACCTCCATCTGCACCCGACGAGCGTCATCTTCGGCCTCTACGAGGACTCGCAGGAGGCGTGGTGGGGACCCGCTCAGGCGGCCCTCTCACATCAGTTCGAGGACCTCGAGGACGGCTACGGCTTCCTGCTCGAGTGCGCCCAGCACGGCACCGGCCTCGCCGCGGCGGCGACGCCTTGGCGCTCGGGTGCCGACCACAAACTGCAGCTCTCGCGCTGGGATCGCGGCGCCGGGATCATCAACCTGACCAGGGACCGGGGCTCGGGCAGCGTCACCATCGACGCCGCCGGCCGGCCGGTCATGCACTACCTGCTCAGCGACGAGCTCGACAAGCGGCACCTGCAGCGCGGGTTCGAGGAGCTGATCCGCATCCACGAGGCGGCCGGCGCGATCGAGCTGCAGGCGCTCAACAAGCGCACGCCCGTGTGGCGGCGCGGCGACGACCCCGACGCCTTCATCGCCGACGTCATGGGCCTTTCGATGGCGCCCCGTGAGCTCGGGCTCTTCAGCGCCCACCAGATGGGGACCTGCCGGATGGGTGCCGACCCCTCGACGTCGGTGGCGGATGGCTTCGGTCAACTGCACGACACCCCCGGCGTCTGGATCGGCGACGCGAGTGCCTTCCCGACCGCATCGGGCACGAACCCGATGTTCACGGTGATGTCGCTGGCGCGTCGGACGGCGGCGGCGATCGCCGCGAGCTGACGCGCCGCCGAGCCTGAGCGCCCCACCACCACCGCCGGGCCCCGCGCGTCGCGGCACCTCCCTGCCGCGAGCGAACCTGTCACCGGCAAGCAGGGAATAGGTCCGCTTCCGGGTGACAGGTCCAAGACCCATCCGCCGCGGCTGGCGCCGGGGCGATGGGCAGCGAGGGGAGCATCGGAGATCCCGGTGAGGCCGGCCACCGCGGTGAGCTCCCACGCTCCCTTCGCTGCCAATCGTGAAACGCGAGGCGATGGCGCCGCACCCCGCACGGAATCGCAATCGCACGTCTGTAGGACCTGCGATTGCGAGTTGGGCGCGGCTGCGGCCGTCCGACGCGTATTGCCCTGCCATAGGTGGGTCGATACGCAACGCAGAGCGCCTGCGAGCCGAGATCCGGCTGAAGCCGGCCGGCGGCGCACGGCGGTCCCTATTGACAAGGTGTCGATACGGGAATACGCTCGCGCGCGATGGCGGTGCTCCTGGGGAGGTCAGCTCGACCCGGCGTCGGCGATCGCGGGCAGCGTCCCGGCGACCAGACGCTCGACGTCGTCGCGGGTGATCAGCCCCTCGGTCCAGCCCTGCAGCAGCGATTCGAAGAACCCGAGGAAGCCGAGCAAGCCGACGAGCACGCGCGGGGGAGGATCCTCGAGGCCGAGCTGGTTCATCGCGATGCCGCGGGCGAGCAGCATTCCGGATTCGCGCGTCGCGGCCTCGATCCGCTTGCCCTCGAGGTGCCGGGAGGCGCGGATCACCGTGATCGCCGGGTCGCCCGCCTCGACCAGGTCGAGGTAGCCCGCGAGGTTGCCGGGGAGCATGCCGCGCCCGCGCTCGGGGTCGACCTCGAGGCGTTCGATCACCTCTCCCCACGCCTGCTCGAGCACGGCGACGTAGAGGTCCTCCTTGCCCCCCTCGAAGTAGTGGTAGATCAGCGGCCGGCCGACCCCCGCCTCGGATGCGATGGTGCCGAGCTCGGTCGCCGCGTAGCCGTGCTCGGCGAATACCTGGAGCGCGACGGCGACGAGATGACGACGCCGCTCGGCCGGGGGAAGGCGCTTCGCCCGCTCCGTCGCCTGACTGTCTGCCTTCGTCATCACCGGGGATTAGACAGCACCGCGAGATGTCGTCCTGCGGCCGGATAGATTCACCGCGGTGACGGGCCCGCTCTACGCACTCCAGGAAGTTCGCCGCCGCAACACGGCTGGCCGGCGGTTGCGGCGTGGAGGCGGTCGTCCTGATCGGCCTCTCGGTTGCGACGGCGATCACCGGCGACCCACCGAGGACGACCTGACGATCCCCGGCAGCGACACCACCGCCGCGACCGACCTGCTCGACGACAAGTTCCCCGAGCAGGCCAACGGCACGGTGCAGATCGCGCTTGAAGCGGGTCAGGGGAAGCTCGACCAGGGCGACAACGCGAAGGCGATCAACGAGACCGTCAAGGCCTACAAGCAGCGCGACGACGTCAACTCGGTCGTCAGCCCACTGAGCGATGAGGGAGCGGATCAGCTCAGCAAGAGCGGGAAGATCGGCTACATCGAGCTGACGCTCGACCCCGGTCCGGCCGAGCTGGAGGAGGACGAGGCCAACGACCTGATCGCGGTCGCTGACCCGGCGAAACGCGCCGGGATCGACGTGGCCGCAGGCGCCTACCTCGGCCAGGAGGTCTCGAAGTCCTCGACCGAGTCCAGCGAGGCGATCGGGATCGCGGTGGCGATAATCGTCCTCCTGTTCGCGTTCGGCACCGCCGCGGCGATGCCGCTGCCGATAGTGACCGCGATCTTCAGCCTCGGCACCGGGCTGAGCCTGATCGGTCTACTCGGCCACGTGCTCTCGGTGCCCTCGATCGCGGCGACCCTGGGGACGATGCTCGGGCTCGGCGTCGGGATCGACTACGCGCTCTTCCTGATCACCAGGCACAAGGAGTTCCTCGATCGCGGCTTCAGCGTCGAGGAGTCGGTTGCGCGCGCCACCGCCACCTCGGGCGGCGCGGTCGTCTTCGCGGGCAGCACCGTCGTCGTCGCCCTCCTCTCGCTCTACTTCGGCGGCATCCCGATCGTGCGGGCGCTGGGCTACTCGGCGGCGATCGTCGTCGCCGTCTCGGTCATCGGCGCGATCACGCTGCTGCCGGCGGTGCTCGGGATCCTCGGCGAGCGGATCAACGCCGGGAGGTTGCCGTTCGGCGGCCACTCCCACGACGACAAGCCTCACGGCTGGCTGCGGTGGGCGCGGGGAATCGGCAAGCGGCCGATCCCGGCCGCGACCCTCGGCATGGTGATCCTCGTCGCGCTGGCGCTGCCGGTGCTCGACATGTCGCTCGGCCAGCCCGACAACAGCCAGCTGCCGACCGACACCCAGACCCGCCGCTCCTACGACATCCTCAGCGAGGGCTTCGGCCCGGGCACCAACGGCCCTCTGCTCATCTCGGTCAAGCTGAACCCGCCCGCCCAGCCCGATACGAAGAAGCTGAAGAAGGTCCAGCAGCAGCAACAGCAGCAGCAGGAGCAGGCTCAGCAGCAGTACGAGGAGCAGGTGCAGCAGGCCGAGGCCGAGGGAGAGCCCCCGCCTCCCGAGCCGACGGGGCCGAGCAAGAAGCAGCAGCAGGAGCAGAAGCAGCAGGAGCAGTTCCTGAAGTCGACCGCGAGCGATCCGCGTTTGACCAAGCTGAGCAACCAGATCGGCAAGGACCCTGACGTCGCCGACGTCTCGTTCCCGTCGGTCAACAAGTCGGGGACGGCCGCGATCCTCAACGTCACCTCCGATTCCTCACCCGTCTCCGACCGCACCGTCGACCTCGTCAACCGCCTGCGCGACGACGTCATCCCCGCGGCTTTGAAGGGCTCGTCGGGCACTGTCGCCTACGTCGGTGGCTCGACCGCCGCCTACATCGACCTCGCCGACGAGATCGGCGAGAAGCTGCCGCTGGTCATCGCAATCGTCCTTCTCCTCAGCTTCATCCTGCTGATGCTCGCCTTCCGCTCAATCGTGGTGCCGCTGACGGCGGGGCTGATGAACCTGATCTCCGTCGCGGCTTCCTACGGGGTGCTGGTTGCGGTGTTCGAGAAGGGCTTCGGCCTGTCCCTGATCGGCCTCGACCACACGTTGCCGATCGTCTCCTTCGTGCCGCTGTTGATGTTCGCGATCCTCTTCGGTCTCTCGATGGACTACCAGGTGTTCCTGCTCACCAAGATCCAGGAGCACTACAAGGAGGGGATCGGCAACCACGACGCGGTCGTCGAGGGCCTGGCCGGAACCGCGCGGGTGATCACCTCGGCGGCCTGCATCATGGTCGCCGTCTTCACCAGCTTCGTCCTCAACGGCGACCCGACGGTCAAGCAGTTCGGGGTCGGGCTCGCCGTCGCGGTGGCGATCGATGCCACCGTTGTGCGCTGTCTGCTGGTGCCGTCGGTCATGGTCCTGCTGGGGCATGCCAACTGGTGGTTCCCCTCTTGGCTCGGCTGGCTCCCACACGTCGGGATCGAGGGCGAGGAGTTCTTCGCGGCGCTCGATGCCGGCCAGGGTGAGGAGCCGGACGAGGGTCACCAGGAGGACGACGGGCCGGAGGACGCGGAGCCTGCGGGCGGGGAGGACGCGCAGGACGCGGACGACGCGGACCCTGCGGACGACGCGGATGACGCGGATGACGCGGACGGCGATGAGGACGACGAAGGCGATGCGGCCGCCGGCGCGGACCGACCCGAGGCGCCGCCCGAGCCGTAGTCTCCGCGGCGATGGAAGCCGCGAAGCTGACCGTCGCCGTCACGGGCCCGACAGGGGAGATCGGTCTCGCAGCTCTCCGCGCCCTCGACCACGCGCCGAGCGTCGGCCGGGTGATCGGCATGGCGCGCAGTCCGTTCCGCCCCTCCGATCACGAGCTCAGCGACAAGGTCGAGTACCGGCGCGGGGACGTGCTCGATCGTGACTCGGTTGACGCTCTCGTCGCCGGCGCCGACGTCGTCCTCCACCTCGCGTTCATCATCATGGGCGAGCCGGAGGAGGCTCGCGCGATCAACCTCGAGGGCAGCCGCAACGTCTTCGAGGCGACGGTGGCGGCGGGGGCGCGTCGTCTCGTCTACACCTCGTCGGTCGCCGCCTACGGGTTCCACTCCGACAACCCGCAGCCGCTGACGGAGGACACCGAACCGCGCGGTAGCGAGAGCTTCTACTACTCCGCCCACAAGGCCGAGATGGAGCGCGTGCTCGACGAGACGCTCGCCGGCTCCGACGTCGGTGCCTGGGTGTTCCGCCCCTGCATCGTCGCCGGCGCCGGGGCTCCGATGCTGATCGAGACCATGGTCGGGTCGCTGCCGATCTTCGGCCAGCTGAAGCTGGCTCGGCGAATCGCCGACCAGGTCCCGTTCCTGGGCCCTGTCCTTCCCGACCCCGGCGTTCCCTTCCAGCTCGTCCACACCGACGACGTCGCCCAGGCGCTGCTCGCCGCCGTCGAGGGGAGGGGGGAGCCCGGCCGCTACAACCTCGCCGGTCAGGGGGCGATGACCATCGGGCGGATGGCGCGGGCGTTGGGCTGGCTCTCGATCCCGGTCCCGGGGGCCGCGGTCGTCTCGCTCGACGAGCTGCTTCGCAGGCTGCCCGGGATGCCCCCGGAGGCCGCCTGGCTGACCGCGTTCCGGGTGCCGACGCTGATGGACACGACGAAGGCGAGGACGGAGCTCGGCTGGCATCCGCACTGGGACGCCGAGGCGACCCTGCAGGAGACCATCTCCGGCGCCCGCGAGGCGGGCATCCTCTGAAGCTGCGTCCGCACCTGTTCACGCCCCTCGATTGCGGATAGATTCGGCGTTCCGAGAAGGCTTACGCGAAGGAGAGCTTGACGATGGGTTTCATGGACAAGATGAAGAAGGCGGCCGAGTCCGCGCAGGCGCAGACGAGCAAGGTCGGCATCGGCGCGAGCGCCGATCAGATGGCACTGGCCAACCTCGCGCAGAAGCTGATGAAGAGCGGTGTCGACACCCCCGCCCACATCGACTCGATGACCCCGACCGGCAAGACCGACACGCCCGGGGGCGCCGAGAACGTCATCGAGCTCACGGTCAAGCCCGCGGGCGGCGATCCGTACGCGGTGACGATGAACCAGTACATCTACCCCTCGGCGCCGTTCAGCTCGGGAGAGGACGTCACCGTCAAGGTCGACCCCGACGATCCCCAGGCCGTGATGATCTGGGGCAAGGGCTGAGGCGCACCTACCGCCGGCTCGAGCTCGCCCGGCTCGAGGCGGAGCCGGGCTCCGATCCCGGTGGCGGCAGCCAACGCCGGCTCAGCGGCGCCGCGGTCACACCGTGGACGACGATCGAGATCGTCACGCAGACGAACGTCGTCCAGATGATCAGCCGCGCGTCCGCCGGCGCCAGCTCGGCGGCGCCGGCCACGATCGCGGCGTAGTAGATCGAGCTGATCCCTCTGACCCCGAACCAGCCGACGAACAGCCGCTCGCGCGCCGGGATCGAGGAGCCGAGCAGTGAGATCCAGACCGCGACCGGTCTGATCAGGAGCAGAAGCAACGGCACAAGCACCCAGCCGCTGAGGCCGGGGACCTGGATGCCGGCGACGCTGATCATGCTCCCGTAGAGCAGGATCACCGTCAGCTCGCCCAGCTTCTCGACGACCTCGGCGCCGTCGTGGACAGTGGTGTTGAGCTCGTGAGAGGACTCGTAGCGGCGGAACGCGAGACCACCCGCGAACGCGGCCAGGAAGCCGTAGGCACCGGCGACCTCCGCGAGCCCGTAGATCAGCAGAACGGTCGGGATCGCCAGCACGCGTCGAAGCTCGTCGCGAGCAGCCCCCGATCGCGGAGCCGGCGGGCAACCGCCCCGGCCAGGTAGCCGACCGCGACTCCGATCCCCATCCCGACGGCGATCGCGTAGAGGACATCGGCGAG
The DNA here is from genome assembly GCA_046330415.1 of Solirubrobacterales bacterium. GTDB lineage: Bacteria > Actinomycetota > Thermoleophilia > Solirubrobacterales > 70-9 > RHKX01. The sequence goes on from JAXLSW010000009.1 coordinate 9,430, forward strand.
CAGCCAGTCGCCGATCCACGACGTCCCTCCCGGATCGATCATGAACAGCCCCGCGAACAGGAAGGGGAAGGCGAGGCCGTCGTTGAGTCCCGCCTCGCCGGTGATCGAGAAGTTCGGCTCGTGCTCCTCCTCATCGCCAGGGGGGCCGACGCCGATGTCGCCCGCGAGGACAGGATCGGTGGGTGCGAGCACCGCGCCGAGGATGAGCGCGGCTCCGACCGAGAGGCCCATCGCCTCGTGTCCGAACAGCGTGATCGCGCCGATCGTCAGCGGCAATGCGACGATCAGGAGGCGACCGACGCCGGCCCACGCGAGCCTGGTGAACGGCCGGTCCAGCTTCAGGCCGGTCGCGAAGAGGGCGACGATCACGGCGAGCTCGGTGACGTGCTCGAGCAGCTCCGCGTCCTCGATCGGCCTGATCCAGTGCAGGCCGAGGACCTCGATCGCGACGGCGGCGACGATCCCGAGCCCGAGGTAGATCATGCTCGCCGAGAAGGCGCGCTCCCGCTGGTGTGAGAGGGCGCCGATCGCCGCGAAGATCGCGATCGCGCAGAAGACGATGCCCACGGGGTAGAGGTCGGCGAACGAGAAGCCGCGCTCGGCGGCGGTCGTGAGGGCTGCGGCGAACACGAAGCTGGCGATGGTGACACGTCGGCCGCGTGGCCCTCGCTCACCCCTCCACACCTGCGATCCAACGCGGATGCTGCTGCGATAATCGTGCCGGTGAAGAGCGCCGGAGCAAGAAGCCTTCCGGTCGTTCTGGCCGCTCTCGCCACTTCGGCGAGCCTTCTCGCCGCCGCTGCGCCGGCGCATGCGGTCAGGGCGGGCGTCTCCGTCGATCCCCGGAGCGGCGCGATCACGATCAGACCGGACGAGCCCGGCGGGCCGGTGCTTCGCGAGTCCACCCGCCGTGGGTCCGGGCCCGGCGGAAGGGTCGGCTTCCTCGACGACGGGCGCTGGTACCACGCACGGTCGTTGGTCAAGGTCAAGGAGGCCGACGGCAGGAGGACCTACGTGCTCGAGACCGGTGACCCGTCGAAGCGGCGGATCCTGCTCGGCGTCGAAGGCCTCGACGACGGGATCACCGGGATCAGCGCCTCCTTGAACGAGGGGAGCGCGGACGCCATCGGCATCGGCTTCGACGCCCCGAAGCGGGAGCGGATGCTCGGGTTCGGCTAGCGCTCCGACCACGTCGACCAGCGCGGCAACACGGTCGAGAACTACGTCGGCGAGGGCCCCTACCAGCCCACGGAGTACGCCGTGCCCGCCGCGAGCGTCCCGCCCTGGGGATTCCACGAGCGCAGCGACGCGACCTACTTCCCGATGCCCTGGCTGCTCTCCACGCGCGGCTATGGGGTCCTCGCCGAGAACCTCGAGACGAGCCGCTTTCGCCTCGGCAGCGAGGAAGCCTCCGAGTGGAGCGTCGAGGCCGACGCACAGCGGCTCGACCTGAAGGTCTACGCCGGCCCCGAGCCCGCCGACGTCGTCAGGCGGATGAGCGCCGACGTCGGCCGTCAGCCGAAGCCCGACGCCCCGTGGCTCTTCGGGCCCTGGTTTCAGACCGGGCATCAGAACACGGCGCCGGGTGAGCTCTCCTACGTCGACATCCTCCGCGAGGCCGACGCGCCGATCTCGGCCGCCGAGACGCACATGCGCTACATGCCCTGCGGCTCCGACCAGAGCCAGGAGGCCGCCGAGCGCGGCCGCACCGACGCGCTGCACGCCGAGGGCCTCGCCGTGGTCACCTACACGCGCGAGGCGGTCTGCGCCTCCTACCCCGCTGCCTTCGATCCCGCAGTGGCCACCGGCGCCTTCCTCGAGCACACCGACGGGACGCCCTACACGCTGCAGACCTTCGTCGGATCCGGCGTCACCCAGGTCGGGATGCTCGACTTCACCGACCCCGCCGCCGCGGACGTCTACGGGACGATCCTCGACCGCGCCTACACGGCCGGATACGACGGCTGGATGGAGGACTACGGCGAGTACGCCCCGCCGGATTCACTCGCGCACAACGGCATGGGCGGCGACCGGATGCACAACTACTACCCGGTGGCCTATCACCGGGAGGGACGGCGCTACTCGAAGTCGAAGGACCGCCCGATCATCCGCTTCAACCGCTCGGGGTTCACCGGAGCGGCCCGCTACTCGCAGATCGTCTGGGGAGGGGACCCGACAACCGGCTGGGGCTTCGACGGGCTCGCCTCCGCGGTGAAGGAGGCGTTGACGATGGGCCTCTCCGGGGTCTCGTTGTGGGGCTCGGACATCGGCGGTTTCTTCACCCTCTCCGACCAGAAGCTGACCCCGGAGCTGCTCGCCCGCTGGATCGAGTTCGGCGCCTTCTCCGGCGTCATGCGCTCGAAGGCGGAGGGGATCGGCGTTCCCCTCGCGTCGCGCCCGCAGATCTGGGAGCAGCCGACGCTGCCGATCTGGCGCCGGTACGCGAAGCTCCGCACCCAGCTGTATCCCTACCTGCAGGCGGCTGACGCCGAGTACCGGCGCAGCGGCATGCCGATCATGCGCCAGCTCTCGCTGATCGCCCCCGACGACCGCCGCGCCACCGGTCTCGACGACCAGTTCATGTTCGGCGACGACCTGATGGTCGCCCCGGTGCTGGAGCCGGGCGCCACCTCGCGGGGCCTCTATCTGCCGCAGGGTCGCTGGATCGACTTCTGGAAGGCGATCTCCTACCGTGAAGGCGACGGCTCCCTGCGGCTGCAGCGTGCGGCGACGATCGGTGGCGGTCGCGCGGTCGATGTGTCGGCGCCGCTCGAGCGGATGCCGCTGATGGCTCGGGCGGGGATGCTTCTGCCCCTGCTTCCGGCCGATACCGAGACGCTCGCTCCCTACGCGGCGAGCGATCACGTCGGCCTCGACGACAGCCGCGGAAAGATGAAGGTGATCGCGCTCCCGCGGAAGCGCTCGACCGCGGGCTTCGGCCGACGCGGGAAGCTCACCTCTCGAGAGGGGCGCGGCCGCTGGGCGCTGCGGGTCGATCCGGGGAACGGCCGGGTGACCAAGCTCGATCTCGAGGCCTCGATGCGGACGCTGCGGCACCCGTTCCGGCCGCGAAGCGTCGAACTCGATGGGATCCGCCTCGCGCGGTCGGGATGGAGCTACGAGCGCCGCACCGGCGTGCTCGAGGTGCAGGCGAAGGTGCCCGCCGGCGGCACGATCTCGGCATCGCGCTGAGCGCGGTGCCGCCCGCTTCGCGTGTGATGTGATGCGCGGGTGCCCGGGCGGCTCCTGATCAGCGGCGGCTACGTCCTTTCGATGGACGAGGAGATCGGCGAGATCGAGCGCGGCGAGGTCCTCGTCGAGGACGGGGTGATCGTCGCGGTCGGCGAGTCGCTGGACGTCGTTGATGCGGAGCGGCTCGACGTCGCCGGCTCGGTCGTGATGCCGGGCTTCGTCGACACGCACCGCCACACCTGGCAGACGTGCTTTCGCGGAGTGTGCGCCGACTGGACGCTGCGCGACTACTTCCGTGGGATCCGCCAGCGGATCTCGCCCAACTGCGGCGCCGACGACGTCTACGCGGGCAACTGGATCGGCGCGCTCGAGGCGCTCGATGCCGGCGTCACGACGATCCTCGACTTCTCGCATTGCAACAACACCCCCGAGCACGCCGACGCAGCGCTCGCCGGCCTCCGCGACGCCGGGATCCGGGCGACGTTCGCCTACGGCTACTTCCCGGCGCCGACCGCGGACTCACCCTTCGCCGAGCACACAGACCGGATCGCCGACGCGCGCCGGCTTCGCGAGGGCGAGCTCGCCTCCGACGACGCTCTGGTGACCATGGGGGTGGCGCTGACGGAGACCGGCCTGCTGCCCTTCGACCTGACGCTCGCCGAGATCACCTCGGCGGGGGAGATGGAGGTGCCGGTCGTGCTCCACACCGGCTGCTCGTGGGGCTCGCCGGTCACCGAGGGCATCCCGGAGCTCGCACACCACGGTCTGCTCGGCCCCGAGCAGGTCCACGTGCACTGCAACACGCTCGACGAGCGCGACTTCGATCGGCTGGCGGAGGCCGACTGCAAGGTCTCGGCGAGTCCCGAGACCGAGCTGCAGATGGGAATGGGGCATCCGGTGATCGGGAGGGCGCTGGAGCGGGGGATGCGTCCGAGCCTGAGCTGCGACGTGATCTCCTCGAACTCGGGCGACATGTTCGCCCAGATGCGGCTCGGGCTTCAGTTCGAGCGAGCGATGCGCAACGACCGCGAGATCGCCGCCAACCGGATGATCGAGCAGCTCGACCTGGGGGTTCGCGACGCCCTCCGCTGGGGAACCGCCAACGGCGCCCACGCGATGGGCATCGAGGATCGGATCGGTTCGCTGACGCCCGGGAAGCGTGCCGACCTGGTCGTGGTCGGACCCGGGCGTCTGAACATGACGCCGATGAGCGCCAACCCGGTCGGCACCCTGGTCGCGCAGGCGAACGCCTCGAACGTCGTCCACGTCCTCGTCGACGGCAGCTTCGTCAAGCGCGATGGCGAGCTCGTCGGCGTCGACCTCGACCGCGCCCGCCGTCTCGGCGAGGAGAGCGCCGAGCGGGTGATCGCCGCCGCGACGGCCGACGGCGGGCCGCTCCTGCCGCCGCCGGACCCGAGCTTCGACGACGCGATCAACGCGATGGCCGCCGCGAACCTCGCCCGCGCCTGGGCGATCGAGCCTGAGGCCGGCGGCTAGTCGCTAGTCGTGGCTCGGTAGGTCGAGGGCGCTGGCGTCGAGCATGACCTCGTCGACGTAGCACCACGCCCAGTCCTCGCCGGGCTCGAAGGAGCCGGCGAGCGGATGGCCCGCCGCCGCCGCATGCTTGGAGGCGTGCCGGTTGGGCGAGGAGTCACAGCAGCCGACCTCGCCGCAGGTGAGGCAGACGCGAAGATGGAGCCAGCGCCCGCCGCTCTTCAGGCACTCGCTGCAGCCCTCGGTGCTCGAGGGCGTGAAATCGCCGATCGCGTCGGTGTGGGTGCACTCGGCCATCGGCTTCGAGCTTACGCTCCGGGGGTCTTCGGCTGCAAGAACCCGACGATGGTCTCGCCGAGCATGCGCTGGGTGTCGGCGACATCGTGGCGGCCGATCGCGACCTCCTGCATCGCTGCCATGGAGAGCGTCTGGTAGACGTTCATGATCCACTCGATCGTCATGTCGGTGCGGATCTCACCGCGTTCCAGGCAGCCGATCAGGTAGGCGCGGATCGGGCTCTCGGTCGCCGTACGGGTCTGTCGCATCTCGTCGGCTGCCGTCGCCAGGTGGCCGAGGAGGAAGCGGTTGCGGATGCCGACCTCGACGATCATGTCGCAGAGCTCGCGCAGCGCGTCGGTGACCGGCAGGCCGCGAGCGAAGATGACCTCGGCGCGCCGCCACGAGTCCTCGACGGCGTGGAAGTACATCGCGGTGATCAGCGCCTCGCGGTTGGGGAAGTGGCGGTAGACGGTGCTGCGCCCCAGGCCCGAGCGGTCCGCGATCTCCTGCATGCTCGCCCCGGGCTCCTCGCCGAGCAGCTTCATGGCCGCCTCGATGACGGCCTCCCGGTTGCGCATAGCGTCCTGCCGCGGCAAGCGCTCAACCCTCCTGTGCTGCGATCTTCCCGATCGCCGTTGCCCCCATTGACGACGAGTCTATGGCCGCAAGTTCGGTCCTGCTGCGCCGCCGGTCCAAACGGGATGCTATGTTCCACTTCAGGCGCTCGGCACCGTTCCCCCGCGGCGTCGGGCGCCTACTACTTGCGCTGAGGCCTCCGCTCGACGAGCGGGGGCCTCTCGCGTTCTCAGGCCAGTTTCGGCCGCGTCCGCCGTGGGCGCCGAGTCCGTGGCGAACACGGATCTGATATCTGTAGTTAGGGTCACCTAATTAGGTAACCCTAAGAACACTTCTCCCGTCTCGTCATCCCCTCGCAGAGAGGTAACTCGCTTGCACCACGTCCTGCCACGATCCCTGCCCGCCGCCATCGCGGCCGCCATGCTCAGCCTGCTCGTCCCGAGCGCCGAGGCCGATGAGCCGACCTCGCTTCAACGCTGGTACGGCGATGCCTCCAGCGCCACGGGCGCAGCCCTCGCGCAGGGGAGCTGCGACGTCGACGGCGACGATCTCGACGATGCCGTGGTCGGCGCTTGGTTCTGGGACAAGGGCGCGAACTCCAACGTCGGCGCCGCCTACGTGATCTTCGGCGACCACGCGATCGAGGGCGGCGACCTCGCGACGCCGTCGGCCGCCGGCGCCGCGCGGATCGACGGGCCCAGCGTCAACAGCTCCTTCGTCGGCTTCTCGGTGGGATGCGCCGGCGACGTCAACGGGGACGGCTTCGACGACATCGCGATCTCCCACTACACCGCGGAGAAGGCCTACATCGTGCTCGGCGCGGAGGAGTTCGGCTCGCCGGATCTCTCCAACCTCGGCGAGCGCGGCTACGAGATCGCCGGCGATCCGGCCGGCGCGGCCAACGTCGGCTACTCGATGGCTCCGGCGGGAGACGTCAACGACGACGGTTTCGACGACTTCGCCCTCGCAGGTGTCGTCGCCGACACCCAGGGACGCACCAACAACGGCCGCGTGTGGATCGTCGCCGGCAAGGAGGACGTCGCCAACGTGAGCCTCGCCGCTCCGCAGCCGGGCGAGGTGATCCAGACGATCGACGGACCCCAGAGCGAGGCCCGGCTCGGGCAGATCGCGCCGGCCGGCGACGTCGACGGTGACGGCACCGACGACGTGGTCCTCGGCGCCTACACGGCCACCCCGCACGGCACCGGTGTCGCCGTTCCCGGCCAGGCGTGGGTGCTCCTCGGCGGCGGGTCGGCGTCCGTTGACCTCGCCTCCATCGGCACCAACGGCTTCACGATCCTCGGTCCGACCCGCGGCCGCGACCGGCTCGGGATCTCGGTTTCGGGAGCGGGCGACGTCAACGGCGACGGCCTCGACGACGTCATCGTCGGGGGCGACGGCGTCTACAACGCCGCGACCGGTCAGCGTCCCGGCAGCGCCTGGGTGATCCACGGCGCCGCTTCGGGCGAGGTCGTTCGCACCGACACCTCCGGCGTCGGCCCTGCGGTCTACGACTGCGTCGACGACGACTCGAGCGGAACCTGCGAGGCCGGTGAGAAGGAGGCGCGCGGCTACTGGATCCAGGGCGCCGACTCCGACCCCGGGACCGCCTCGGAGGGAACCGGCTTCTCGCTCAGCGACATCGGCGACATCAACGACGACTCGATCCCCGACTTCGCGATCGGTGCCTACGGCTACGACCCCGAGAACCCGGCCAACCCCGGCACGCGGATGAGCGGCGCCGGCGCGGTCTGGGTCGTTCACGGCAAGGCCGACGCCACCACCCAGGATCTCGCGACGCTCACCCCCGTCCAGGGATTCCGCATCGACGGGCTCGCGGCCGGTGATCGCTTCGGACGCCAGGTCGCCGGGCTCGGCGACGTCGACGACAACGGCGTAGCCGACTTCACTGTGGGAGCCGATTTCGCCGCCCGCCCGCTGGCTCCGGCGACACCGCGCACGCAGGCCGGTGAGGTAGCGGTCGCCCTGCTCGGCAAGCCGCTGACGTCGACCGCGCTCGCGAGCAGCAGCACCGGTGATCTCGAGGCCGGCGACACCGCCGATCTGACCGCCACCGTCGATGCGCCCGTCGCGGGTGGCGGGGCGCCGCAGAGCGGAACCGTCGGCTTCGCCGTCGACGGGGCGGCGATCCCCGGCTGCGCAGCCGTCCCCGTCAACGCGGTCGACGGCACCGCGAGCTGCGACGACGTCCGCTTCGACCGCTTCGGTGACTTCGAGCTGACCGCCACCTACGAGGGCGGCGAGGACTACCTCGACTCGAGCTCCGACGCGCTCGATCAGTCCGTCGTCGAGGATTCGGTCACGACCCTCTCCGCTTCGGCGGCGGCCGTGCAGGTTGGCGACTCCGTCATCTTCACCGTCGGGGTCGAGTCAGAGGCCTCCGCGAGCCCGGCCGAGGCCGGGGCCGTGAGCCTGACTACGGCCGCGGGACCGCTCGCCGGCTGCGAGTCGATCGCGCTCGACGGCTCCGGGTCCGGTACCTGCGCCGCGTCGTTCGCCGACGTCGGAGCGGTCGAGGTGACCGCCTCCTACGTCGGCACCGACACGCTCCGTGCCTCGAGCTCCGATCCGCTGTCGGTGCGGGTCGAGGCGCCGCCGATCGATCCCCGGCCGCGACCCCGGCCCGGGCGGCGCTCGCCGGCCCCGTCGTCAAGGTGCCGCGCCGTGGATCGGCCGAGGTCGCCGAGCTCACCTGCGGGACCCCGGCCAGCTGCGCGGTCGTCGCCGACATCAACCGCCTGCGGATCGGCAAGCGCCGCTACGCGGCCGCGCTCGATGCGCCGGCGAGCATCCCGGCCGGTGAGGCGGCTTCGGTATCGGTGACGCTGACGGATCGTGCGGCGAAGGCGCTGCGCAACCGCGGCAAGGCGACGCTCCGGATTCGCGTCGCCGTCGGCGACGCGGGCGCGTCCGGACCCGTGACCCTGAAGCCGGAGCGCGGATGACGCGCGCCCGGGCCGCGGCGGTCGCCGCCACCATCGCGTGCGCGACGGCCGCCGCGGCCTGCCCCGCCCAGGCAGCGCCCGAGGGGGAGGAGCGCGGGACCGCCGGTGACGACAGGGTGGTTCTAACCGGCGGTCCCGATCGCTTCAAGGCCCGCGGCGGCGACGATCGAGTTCGAGGCGAGGGCGGAGCCGACAGGCTCGCCGGCGGAGCGGGCGACGACCGGCTCGTCGGCGGCGGTGGTCGCGACAGCCTTCGCGGCGGTCCGGGCGCTGACAAGCTGCTCGCCCGCGACGGCCGTCGAGACGCTCTCGTCGCGGGTGGTCCCGGCCGTGACGTCTGCGTGGTCGATCGGGGCGAGGCCGACCGCGCCCGCGGCTGCGAGGTGATTCGCGGGAACGGTCCTGACGACCCCGTTGGCCCCGAAGATCCGCCCGGGGACCCCGGGGATCCCGAGGACCCGGTCGACCCCGAGGAGCCCGCGCGCCCCGATCCCCAGCCCTCGGACGCCTACGTGAACCGGAACTGGACGCCGACCGTCTTTGACACCTGCCCGAAGGTGCTCCACGACAGCTACTCGGTCGTCGGCCCCGACGGCAAGCTGTATCCGACCTGGCATCCGGCTGAGGTCGTGAACCCGGCGACCGGGCAGATGTGCACGTTCGGCCACGAGCATGGCGCCGACCCGGCCGGCTCCGACATCTACGGCTGGGTCGTCGAGCACTTCACGGCCGAGGGGTACGAGGACCGCGCGGGGATCCCGTTCGGTTTCGGCAACGAGGAGCTGACCGAGTACGCCGCTGCGAACGCCGGCGTGGCGACCCGATACGAGGATCACGTCGGGCACAAGGTCGACTACGTCAACGACGTCACCCTGCTCGACACCGACGGCCGCTACGTCCGCGATGACGCGGGGGAGCGGGTGAGCTGCGACTACCTCTTCAAGGTCCACCAGGGAAGCCACTCGCCGGACGCGACGACCAACAACGTCCACGAGCTGATCTTCGCGGCCCGCTGCAGCGACGGCACCGACCTGCTGACGACGACGATGGCCCGCTTCGGCGCCCCCAACACGTACAGCCGCTCGTGCTCACCGGCGACCGCGGTCCAGACCGGCACGAGCAGCCCCTATCCGGCCGGGGGAGGCATCCGGCTGCTTCCCGATCGCGGCTGCATCGAGGAGTACGTGCTGATCCCTCCCGCGCAGACGAACCGGCGCAGCGACATCTGGGCGCTGTACGAGAACTGGCAGCTCGAGGAGGAGCTGACCACCGCCGACGGCGAGACCGTCGCCTCCTTCGACCCGTGGTTCGCGGTCCGCAACCCGTCCCGCTACGCGTGGCCGGGGACCGGGATCGGGCGCACTCTCGACGCCGCCTGGGAGACCGAGACGGCCGACGGCGGCGTCGCCAACGCGACCCCGTGGGGCGACGTGCAGGCATCGGCGCCGTTCGAGTACCGCGATCCGCGCTCGCCCTTCGACGGCTCCCAGCGCGACTTCTACATCCAGGACGTCGAGGTGCGCAACGAGGGCGGGCCGGAGCGGGTGTGGACCGATCCTTACGGCGGCAGCGCCTCGGCCGAGCCGTTCCCCGGGGCGATCTGCCAGCTCGTCAGCCCGACCGACAACTCCGATCAGCCGGTGCTGAAGCGACGGCTGTTCGGCCGCGACGACGACTACGGGGCCGGCAACGGGGTTCACGCGCCCAACTGACGACGTCGGGACGCCGCGGTCGCAGCGGCAGCGGCGGTAGGTTCAAGGCGTGAGCGAGCGCGAGGACCTGACCTTTGAATCCGGCGGGGAGCGCTGCGCCGCCTGGCTCTATCGCCCCACCGGTGCCGGGCCGCATCCCTGCGTGATCCTCGCCCACGGCTTCGCCGGGGTGCGGGCGGCGCGCCTGTGGGCATTCGCCGAGCGCTTCCGCGACGCGGGGATCGCCGCACTCGTCTTCGACTACCGGTGCTTCGGCGACAGCGGCGGTGAGCCGCGGCAGCTCCTCTCGATCGGGCGCCAGCTCGAGGACTGGCGCGCGGCGATCGCCTTCGCCCGCGGCCTCGACGGCGTCGACCCCGAGCGGATCGCGCTCTGGGGCACCTCGTTCTCGGGCGGCCACGTCGTCGCCCTCGCCGCCGAGGACGAGCGGATTGCCGCGGTCGTCTCCCAGGCTCCCTTCAGCAACGGGCTCTCCGCGCTCGGCGCCGCCGGGCCGAAGGAATCGGCTCGGCTCACCGTCGCCGGCCTGCTCGACGTCCTCTCGATCGTCGGCCGCGGCGAGCCCGTCAGGATCCCCGCGGTGGAGCGGCCCGGCTGCGGCGGCGCGATGGTCCAGCCGGGCGCCTACGAGGGCTATCGCTCGCTCTTCGACGATCCCGACGCCGACTTCCGCAACGAGTTCTGCGCCCGCGCCGGGCTGCTTCTCGGTGCCTACGCGCCCTCACGCCACGCGGGTGACGTCCGCTGTCCGCTGCTCGTCTGCGTGCTCGCCGACGACGACGTCACCCCGCCCGAGCCCGCTCGCCGCATGGCCGAGCGAGCGCCTCAGGGCGAGCTGATCGACTACGGGCCGGGCCTCGGCCACTTCGCGATCTACACGGGTGAACCTTTCGAGCGCGCCGTCGCCGATCAGTCGGCGTTCCTGCGCCGCAGCCTCGGCGTCGCCTGAGCTGCCCAGCCCGTTCGATGTCCTGAAACGCCGCGGCCCCGCCCGGCGGGGAACCGGACGGGGCCGCGATGGGCGGCGCGCCACCTGGGGGAGCGGCGGCGCGCCTGTCCCACCCGTATGCGCGTCAGATCAGATCTGCACGCAGACGCTCTTGGTCTCGGTGTAGCACTCGAGGACCTCGCTGCCCATCTCGCGTCCCCAGCCGGACTCCTTGTAGCCGCCGAACGGCAGGGAGGCGTCGAAGACGTTGTAGCAATTGACCCACACCGTTCCGGCGCGCAGCGCCTTCGCGGTCCGGTGCGCCTTCGAGATGTCCTTCGTCCACACACCGGCGGCGAGACCGTAGGCGGTGCCGTTGCCGGCGCCGATCAGCTCGTCGGTGTCCTTGAACGGCTTCACCGTCACCACCGGGCCGAAGATCTCCTCGGCCTCCACGGACATGTCCGCGTTGGTGTCGCTGAGGACCGTCGGCTGCACGAAGTAGCCGGGGCCGTCGACGGCGCTGCCGCCGGTGACCGCCTTGGCGCCGTCGGACTTCCCCTGGTCGAGGAACCCGGTGACGCGGTCCTGCTGCTCCTGGGAGACGAGCGGGCCCATGTCGGTGTCGGGATCGAGCCCCGAGCCGACCTTGATCCCCTCGGCGTGCCGGGAGACGCCCTCGAGCACCTCGTCGTAGTGCTCCTGCTCCACGAACAGCCGGGAGCCGGCCGCACAGCACTGGCCGTGGTTGAAGAAGATCGCGTTCGCCGCTCCCGGGATCGCGTCCTCCATGTCGGCGTCGCTGTAGACGACGTTCGGGGACTTCCCGCCGAGCTCGAGCGTGAGCTTCTTGAGGTTGCCCGCGGCCGCCTTGACGATCAGCTTGCCGACCTCGGTCGAGCCCGTGAAGGCCACCTTGTTGACGTCGTCGTGGGCGGCGAGGGCCGCTCCGGCGGTCTCACCGAAGCCGGTGACGACGTTGAGCACGCCCTCGGGAACGCCGGCCTCGAGGATCAACTCGGCGAGCCGCAGCGCCGAGAGCGGCGTCTGCTCGGCCGGCTTGAGCACGATCGTGCAGCCGGTGGTGAGCGCCGGACCCAGCTTCCACGCGGCCATCAGCAGCGGGAAGTTCCACGGGATGATCTGGCCGACGACGCCGATCGGCTCGCGCAGCGTGTAGGCGTGCCACTGGGCGTCGGGCATGTAGGGGACGCTCGGCGCGATCGTGCGCCCGTCGAGCTTCGTCGCGAACCCCGACATGTAGTGGAAGAGGTCGGCGGCGAGCGGCACGTCGGCTGCCTGCGCGATCGCGAAGGGCTTGCCGTTGTCGAGCGTCTCGAGCGCTGCGAGCTCGTCGCCGTGCTCGAGGATCAGGTCGCCGATCCGGTGGATGATGCGCCCGCGCTCGGAGGTGCTCATGCTCGCCCAGGGGCCGGACTCGAAGGCGGCACGGGCGGTCTTGACCGCACGGTCGATGTCCTCGGAGTCGCCCTCGGCGACGTTCGCGAGCACCTCGCCGGTGGCCGGGTTGTAGACCTCGAAGGTCTTCCCCGATGCGGAGCTGACCCAATCGCCGCCGATCAGCATCGGCCTTTCGCTGCCGACGAACTCGCGTGCGCGCTCGTCGATCTGGATCTCGGTTGCCATCTGTATCTCTCTCCTCGTTCGCTTCCGGTGGGCACGCTCCGTGTGTGGAGCACCGATCACGACCGTAGGAACGGGGGCGTTACAAGTGCGTTGCAACTGGGAATCGGCATGACGAAGGGGTCTCGCGGCCGCTTGCCGAGAACGACGGTGGCGTAGCATCGACCCCGGAGGAGAGTGCGATGGCAGAACGCGACCGTTGGGTTGCAATCGATGCGTCGACCGACCCCCGCCGCCTGGCGAGGACGCTGGCGAGGGCGCACTCCGACGTGCTCGCGGGGGGAGCCGGGGGAGAGGTGGTGCGCGACGCCATCTCGAGCTCCTGGGACCGCAGCGCCGACGCCGGGGTCGATCCCGACGGCTCCGGCCCACCGCAGGCGATCTCCAGCGAGGAGGCGTCGTCGCGGTGGGCGAGCCACCCGCTTTCGATGGCCGAGCCGATCCTCCGCGAGCTGCTCGCAGACGTCCGCTCCGACGACGATCAGGTGGTGCTCGTCTGCGACGCCGACGGCAAGCTCCTGTGGATCGACGGCGAGCCGGCGCTCCTCGACGCGGCTCAGGGGGTGAACCTGCAGCCCGGCGCCGATTGGGGCGAGGCGCACGCGGGGACGAACGCGATGGGCACGGCGCTCGAGGTCGGGCACTCGATCCAGGTCTTCTCGGCCGAGCACTTCTCCAGGGGCGTCCACGAGTGGACCTGCAGCGCCGCGCCGGTCCACGATCCCGACAGCGGCGACGTACTCGGGGTGATCGACCTCTCCGGCGAGCTCAAGACCGCCCATCCGCACTCGCTGGCGCTGATCGAGGCCGCCGCGCGGGTGATCGAGGCGAAGCTCGGCCAGCTCGGCGCCCGCCGCGACGCGGTTCTGCTCGAGCGCTTCGGTGGTCGGATCGGCCCGGGGCTCGGCAAGGCGAGCGCGCTGCTCACGCCGAGCGGGCGGGTGGTCGGCTCCACCGCGCCCGGTTGGAGCGGCCTACGGCTCGAGGTGCCGGAGGGTGGCGGCATGATCGAGTTGGGGGAGGGGATCTCGGTGATCGCCGAGCCGCTCCCGGCCGCCGACGGGTTCCTGCTCTGGCGCGCCAGCGACGGCCGTCCCTCGCCGGATCGGACGCTGCGGCTGTCGCTGCTCGGCGACGACCGAGCAGGCGTATCCCTCGGTGGTCGCAGCGAGCGGCTCAGCCCTCGCCACAGCGAGATCGTCGCGCTCCTCGCGCTCGGCTCCTCGTCTGGGCACGCCGCCGACGCCCGCGAGCTCGCCGCCCGCCTCTACGGCGACGAGGGCAAGGCAGGCTCGGTCCGCGTCGAGCTGTCGCGTCTGCGCGGCCGCCTCGGTGACCGGCTGACGAGCGGGACCGCGGCGCTGGTCGGGGAGGTCCGCAGCGACTACCGCGAGGTCGAGAGGCTCGCCGGCGTCGGCCGCCTCGGGGAGGCGCTCGACTCCTATCCGGGTCCGCTGCTGCCCACCAGCCGCGTGCCTGAGATCGCCGAGCGCCGCGAGGCCCTCGACAACCGCTTGCGCGAGGCGGCTCTCGCGTCGCACGGCTCCAGCGCGCTGACGAAGTGGCTCGACACCCCCTCAGGAAGCGACGACATCGCCGCCTGCCGCGAGCTGGTCAAGCGCCTCGACGATGGCGACCCCGCGAGGCCGAGCGCCCTGAGTCGCCTGCGCCGCATCGCCAACGCCTAGGCGCAGCGCGGCCCGCGCGAAGCCGCAGCGAAGCCCCCGAACTTCAGGGGCCGGCGTGCCTTCCTGAGACACCCGCGCCTCCGCACCGCTCCGCTCGAGCCGCTGGGGAGACTTCCATCCGCATGCGGTCAAGATCCGCCCCAGCAGCTGAAGCGCCCCCGTTTGGCCCGCCCCCGATCCTTCGCTAGACTCGCGGGCCGCGCCGCTATCGTCCAGGGGTCTAGGACGCCGGATTCTCAGTCCGGAAACCGGGGTTCGAATCCCCGTAGCGGTACTGACGAAGCCCGCCCGTGAGGCGGGTTTCTTCGTTCCGGGGGATGGATCGGCAGGCCGCGAGGGCCTAGCGGAGGGTGATGGTCCGCCGCACGGCCGCGGAGCGGTTGCCGGCCTTGTCCGTCGCCCAGACCTGAATCGTGTTCTTGCCCCTCTTCAGCTTCGGGGTCTTCCAGGGCGACTTGCAGCTCTTCGGCTTCGACTTGTTCAGCTGGCAGGTGAACTCCGCGCCGGCTTCGTCCGCGCTGAAGGTGACCTTGGCTCGCTTCTTCTTCGTCGTCTTCGGTGCCTTGAGCTTCGTGATCTCGGGCGGAGTCGTGTCGCCCGGCTCTCCACCGCCGACGACCGTGTACTGCCTGGTGGCCGGCGTCTGATCGACGTTCCCGTATTGATCGACGGCTTGGACTGAGAAGGTACGAGGCCCGAGACCGAGGTCGGGTGCGTTCACGAGCGGGCCGCAGGTGGACTTGGCAGCACCGTCGAACGAGCAGCGCCACGTCGCCGAGCCGTCGTCGGAGCCCACCGAGAGGCTGTAGGGGAAGGTCGCCGTCGCACCCGGTCCAGCGGTGATCGTGGTCTCCGGGGCGACGCAGTCGTCGTTGGGGTCCGTCCGGAGCTCGTAGGCGCCGATGTCCCGGCGGATGGCGCCGTCGTCGTTTCCATCGCAGGCCCGGGGGTTGCCTTGCCAGTCCTTCGAGCCCGTCGGCGGGGCGGCCGCCTGGCCGCCGTCGATCAGGGGTGATCCGGGGGCCAGCGAGTAGTCACCGTTGCCGGGGTCGAGGAACTTGGGATCGACGTTGTCGAGATCGACGAGGTCTTTGACGTCGAAGGTCGTGGTTTCGGCGCCACCGGCACCCACCAGCGCCGGATCGTAGGCGGACGAGTCCACGTCGATGTTGAGGGTGTCCGCCGGGAAGTACCTCTGGTGGGCGATGGCGTAGTCGTATCCGTAGATGACCGAGCTGTTGAGGCGGAGATGGGTGTTGGCGGGAGTCGGCGCACCCGCCGAAGCGGTGGCGACGATGCCGACCGAGGTTCCGCCTCCAGTGCCGGGAGCTCCCACCATCGTCGTCCCCTCGATCAGGGTGTCGGCGCTTGCGCCCGTGCTGCTCAGGTACACCCCATAGCCGCCGCCGAAGGGGGTGACGATCACCGAATCCCGGATGTTCAGGGTTCCGCCGGTGTTCACAGCGCCGGCGCCGATGACGACGAGGGCCGACCTCTCCACCTCCGTGGTGCCGCTCGTGTTGAGCTTGTGGACGTCCCTGTAGGCGGTGAGCGTCGAATTCCGCACCGTGTTCGCGCTTCCGAGCGTCGTCACGGCGTTGTTCACGTTCGAGTTGTAGAGCCTGACCGTCGAGTTGCTCAGAGTCGCCTCGTCGCGGAGCTGGACCCCCGTCGTCTTCGTGCCGGTGGTTCCGGTGGCGAAGCTGACATGCAGGTGGTCGGCGGTCGCGTCGCCGCTGACGACCAGGCCCGTCTTGCCGGCGTTGCTCGCGTCGTCGGGAATGAGGATCGTGAGGTCGCTGATGCTCGAGCCCTGGCCACCGCTGAAATTGATGTCCGGGCTCGTCGGGTCGGAGCCGGAAAGGACGGTGGCGTCCCCGGATCCGACCAGCGTCAGCCTGCTGCCGTCACCGAAGTTGCTCAGGTAGACCGGACTCGGCATCACGAAGTTGCCCGGACCGACTTTGACCGTGTCCGCTCCCGGGTGCGTGTCGGCGGCGTCGACGGCGGCCTGAATCGCGGTGGTCGTACCCGTGAAGTTCTGGTCGCAGCTCGTGTCCGTGGGCAGCTCGGCGCAGTACGTGGCGGCCTGAGCCTGGGCCGTTCCCAGTCCAGCCAAAGCGATGCCCAGAGCAATCAGTATTCGCGGCCGTCTCATGAAGTCTCTCCTGCCCCCGGGTGAAGAGTCACCAAACTAACCGAAACAGAAGCTTCGACAATCCGGTTACGGATAGCCAAACCGGCGGGTTGCCATATGGGCTTCTTCGCGATCTTCCGCGGCGCCGAGGCACGCAGCACCACGTCATCGACGGCGGCGTTTGCCAGGGTTGGTGATCGTCGCCTTGACCTTCACGACCTTCCCTCGCTTGGCCTTCTTGGGGCCCTTGAGCTTGAGGTCGACGAGGTTTCTTGACTTCCCCGTTACCGCCGCCATTCTTGAGCGCGAAGTTGCAGCTCGCAGGGGAGAAGCTGAGCGGGCGAAGCCCCCAGAACTCGCCGAACCCCTGGCCGGGGCGACCCTCGGGGAGAAGTGCGGCTCCTGGTGCTCAGTTCTCCCCGAGGGGGGTTGGGGTGTGGGGGCCTCGGGGAGATATGGGGCCTCGCCGGGCGGATACGGGGACGCGTACGGCGTCGGCGGGCCCGTCAGGTCCGCCGCTCAGTCGCCACCCTCCTGCACGTAGACCACCTCGAGCGCCACGCCGACTTCCAGCGAGGAATCGGCGAGAGGGCGCGGCAGCATCTCCTCCGCCTTGGCGACGCGGGCGATCACCGTGTTGCGGTGGGCGAACAGGGTCTCGGCCGTGCGTGAGGCGTTCGACTGCAGGCGCAGGTAGGTGCGGAGGGTTTCCCGCAGGGCATCCGGGGCGTCGGCTAGATCGCCGAGGACCTCGTCCACGAAGTGCTGCGCCTGCTCCTCGTCGCGGCTCACCAGGGCGACGAGACGCAGGTCCTCGTAGCGGGCGACGCGGAGGGGGGAGTCGAGGCGGCCGATGAGACGTTGGGCGGTGAACGCCTCCTCGTAGCTGCGCCGGAAGCCGCTTACGCCCGGCTCCGGCGAGCCGATCGCCACCCGCACGGCCGGGTGGGCGGCGAGCAGCCTCTCCAGCTCCTCGGCGGTGGGCTCGCGGCGCGCGGGGATCCAGCTCCACAGGGAATGGGAGGTCGCCGTGACGCTGAGCGCGCGCTCGGCGCCGCAGGCGGCGGCGAGAGCCGTGGCCGTCTCCCGAAGGGCGCCATCGGCCGCTTCGAGGTCGTCGCTCCAGACGATCGCGGCGAGATGCGGATGCGGCTGCTCGAGCGCGTAGCCGAGCCGCCGTTCGGCCCGGGCGACGTCGATCGGCTCGCCGTCGAGGATCAGCGTCAGGGTCTCGAGCCGCTCGGCGCTGGTCCCGAGCGCCAGCTCGTCGCGTTCGCGGGTGAGCATCTCGAGGGTGGTCGCCATCGTCGCTTCGACGTACGTGAAGATCGAACGGGCGGAGACGGCAAGCAGCTCGCGGAGCTCGGAGACGTCGTCGGTGAGCTCGAAGGCGGTGGCCATCCACGCCTCCCAGGCGGCGTTCTGCCCGCTGCGGAACGGCTCCAGCGCGTGCAGGTCGAGCCCGCGGCGGACGAGGTCGCGCACCAGCGCCTCGAGCTCAGGGCCAGTGAACGGTGAGACCTCGGCCCCGGGATCGCGCAGGTTCGAGATGACCCAGTGGGTGACGAGCGCGCGGTTCGCTCTCCGGAACGTCCCGAGCAGGGCGGGATCCTCGGAGACGGCGGGGGAGTGCTGGGCGAGGCTCGCCTCGTCGATGCGCTCGAAGAAGGTCTCGCTCCCGGTGTCCATGAGGCGCTTGGCCCCGCTCTCGAAGAGCTCGGCGACCGCAGGGGAGGGGCGCTGCCACATGGACAGAGCATAGTCCGTGTGATGTGCATCACGCTCATTTGGGGTTGCAGTGACGGCGCGAGAGGGGAAGACTGCTGTGCAAGCTGCACAGTCGACCGTTGCATTTTCGGTGCAAGCGACGTTGTCGGGGCGCCCCACTGCGGGGATGTTTCCCCTACACGGCCACCAGGAGGAGAGCGAAGCCATGATCGAGGACACCATCACCGCAACCGACCACGTCGATGTTCTCATCGTCGGCGCCGGCGTCTCCGGGATCGGTGCCGCCTACCACCTGCAGGACAAGCTGCCGCAGAAGACCTACGCGGTCCTCGATGCGCGCGAGGACCTGGGCGGCACCTGGGACCTCTTCCGCTATCCCGGGATCCGCTCCGACTCCGACCT
The DNA here is from genome assembly GCA_046330415.1 of Solirubrobacterales bacterium. Lineage (GTDB taxonomy): Bacteria > Actinomycetota > Thermoleophilia > Solirubrobacterales > 70-9 > RHKX01. The sequence goes on from JAXLSW010000009.1 coordinate 28,176, forward strand.
GCACACCTTCGGCTACGCGTTCAAGCCGTGGACCAACGAGAAGGCAATCGCCGATGGTCCGTCGATCAAGGCCTACATCCGCGAGACCGCGGAGGAGAACGGGATCGACGCTCACATCCGCTATCAGCACCGCGTCGAATCGGCCGAGTTCTCGACCGAACGCGGGCTCTGGACGATCAAGGGGGAGAGGCTCGGCGACGACGACGCCGGCCCGTTCGAGATGACCGCCCAATGGCTCTACTGCGGCAGCGGCTACTACCGCTACGACCAGGGGTACATGCCCCATTTCGACGGCCTCGGCGACTTCGAGGGCACGATCGTCCACCCCCAGCACTGGCCCGAGGATCTCGACTACGCGGGCAAGCGGGTGGTCGTGATCGGCTCCGGAGCGACCGCCGTGACGCTCATCCCTGCTCTTGCGGACAGCGGCGCCGGCAAGGTGACGATGCTGCAGCGCTCGCCCACCTACGTGCTGCCGGTGCCGGAGAAGGATCGGCTTGCGATCCGGCTGCGGAAGCTGCTCGGCGACGAGCGCGCGTACGCGCTCACCCGGCGCAAGAACATCTTCCGCCAGCGCGTCGTCTACGGGCTCAGCCAGCGCTTCCCGAACGCCGCTCGCGCCCTGATCCGAAAGGTCAATGCGAAGGCGCTCGAGGGCAGCGACTGCGACGTCGACGTCCACTTCAAGCCCGAGTACGGGCCGTGGGACCAGCGGCTCTGCGCCGTCCCGGACGGCGACCTCTATCGCGTGATCCGTCACGGCCAGGCCGAGGTCGTCACGGAGACGATCGACCGGTTCACGCCCGGCGGCATCCGCCTCGCCTCGGGCCGTGAGCTCGAAGCCGACATCATCGTCACCGCGACCGGCCTCAACCTGCTCGCGTTCGGCGGGATCGATCTGTCGGTTGACGGCGAGGCAGTCTCGCTGCCCGACACCGTCTCCTACAAGGGGATGATGCTCAGCGGCGTCCCGAACTTCCTGTTCGCGATCGGCTACACCAACTCGTCGTGGACGCTGAAGGTGGACCTCGTCTGCGAGTACATGTGCCGCCTGATCGACTACGTCGACCGGACCGGCGTGGACGCCGCCACTCCCGAGGTCCAGGACCCGGGCATGGAACTGCGGCCGATCCTCGACTTCAAGGCCGGCTACGTGACGCGCTCCATCGGCGACCTGCCGAAGCAGGGCACCGAGGCACCCTGGTTTCTGACGATGAACTACCAGCGTGACGCCAAGTACCTGCGCGACTGCCCGGTCGATGACGCGATGCGGTTCTCGTCCAAGGTGCGCGGGCGCGAGGCCGCGGCCGCCTGAGCGCGAAGCTCAGGCCCGGTTCGTGGCGAAGGTCCTGACGAACGTCTCGCCGAGGATCTCGCCGGCGCGCTCGGCGTCCATCCGCCCGGCGTGAAACTCGATCAGCGTCGCCGACGCGGTGGCGCTGATCATCGTCAGGATCCATTGCAGTGGCAGGTCGCCGCGGATCTCGCCACGCTCCATCGCCGCCATCACGTAGAGACGGACGGGGTCGTCAGGGTCGAACGTGCTCTCCGCGATCACCTCGTTGCCCATCTGCCGGAGCTCGTGCAGGTACTGGAAGCGCTGGCCGACCCCGATCAGCGCGGGGCCGAGGGCGCGCAGCACGTCGGCGGCCGGGGCATCCTGGTCGATGACCTCGCTCGTCGCGGTCTTCGACTCCTCGACGACGCGCTCGAAGAGGGCGTGCACCAGATCGATCCGCGTCGGGAAGTGGCGATAGACGGTCGTGCGCCCGACCCCTGATCGTTCCGCGACGGTCTTCATGCTCGCCGTCGGATTGCGGGCGAGCAGCTCCAGCGCCGCGTCGATCACCGCCTCGCGATTGCGCTGGGCGTCGATTCGCGTACCCCTGGTGTCCACCGGGATCTGCATTGAGACAGCGTAACGCCAAGTGGGATAGTAGTGTTCGGTTTTCGGCGCTCGGTGCTGATCCCCCGAAGCACCGAGCGCCATCCTCTTGATCAAGTGCGTGCGCCCCGCGGCCGGCCTCATCAGCGGCCGGGAGCGGGGATCCGAAGCAGGCGGTCGGCCCGGACGTCGCGGCGCACGACCTTGCTCCCGTCGGGCCAGCGGGCGACGAGCTTGTGGACGCGCTCCTGCTCGCCGAGTCCCAGGTAGATCCGGTAGTGGCCGCTCGAGTAGCGGGAGTCCTCGCCCTGGCCCACCCAGCCGTACTGCCAACCCTGGTCCGTCCTGACCTTGACGGTCCCACCGATCGACTGAGCGTTGCCGATCGGGCCGAGCAGGTCGACCTCCAGCCAGTGGCCGGTGCGCCCGCTGGTGTTGCGGCGCAGGTCGATCACCTGCGAGGCGGCGAACTCGCCGCGGCCCCGCGCCGAGAGCACGTCGCGGCGCCCGTCTCCGTCGAGGTCCGGCCAGGTGACGATCCCGTAGCCGATGCGGCCGTTGGGGAGCTGCCCGTAGGCGAGCCTCCCGGTGCGCTTGAAGTCGCGCCCGTCGGACTCGTAGAGGCCTTGCGGGAGCAGGTCGACATCGACGTCGCCGTCGTTGTCGAAGTCGGCGAAGGCCGCGGCGAAGCTGCCGCGCTCGGGGATGCCGAGCTTCGCGGGTGCGCGGCGCTTCAGGACCCCGCCTTCGTTGCGGAGCACGGTGTTGCCGGCGCGAGCGGTGGCGAGCAGGTCGAGGTCGCCGTCTCCGTCGATGTCGGCGGTGGACAGCGTCTGGGGGGTGGAGGTCCCGTTGAGGGTGCGGACGCTTCCGGTCTGCCGCCAGGCGCCTGTCTCGAACCGCCACGACTGCAGCTCCGAGCCGACGGCGGCGAGAAGCGTCAGCTTGCCGCGACGGCCGAGGTCGACGAACCGGTAGACCGAGCCGACGACGGGCGGAGCGGGTCCCGACGTGAAGTGCCCCGCTCCGTCGCCGAGGTAGAGCTGAGGCGTGGCGCCGTCGCAGGTCTCGAGGATGTCGAGGTCGCCGTCGGCGTCGACGTCGGCGATCCGCGCGGCGCGTCCGCGGCAGACGCCCTTGACGAGCCCGCTCGCGGCCGTCGTGTCCGCGTAGGTGCCGGCGCGGTTGAGGAGGAGCTCGTCGTTCTGACGGCCGGTGAAGAACGGGTCGACGATCTCCCCGCCGAGGCCGCCCGTGGCGACGAAGAGGTCGGTGGTGAGATCGCCGTCGTAGTCGCCGAAGCCGAAGCCGTGGCGGTCGCGCAGGGTGAGGGTGAACTGGCGCGTCGTCGCCGGGACGGCGTCGGCGCCGACCCGGACCTGCCCCGGCTCCGTCGCCGGGTCGATGTCGACGGCGATCGGCAGGTCGATGTGCTCGACGGTGAGGTCGATCTGCGCCCCGGGCAGCGCGTCGAAGTCGAGCCGGGTACCGCCGTCGGCGACGGGGCTGGTGCTGACGGTGGCGTTACTCGCGTTTTGGACCTGGAGATCCTCGGCGAAGAAGGTGAGGCTGCCGCTCGCGCCGACCGCCGTGGTCGCGACGTGGAACGGGTCGCGGGGTTGATCGCGGTCGGTTGCGTAGAGGTAGAGGCCGGGGGCGGAGCGGTCCGGTTCACGGTGGAGGTCCTCGTAGCCGGGGAACTCCGGCGTCGGGCTGAGGCCGGACTGCGTGAAGACGTCTGTGAAGCCCCCCATGCTGTCGCCTGCGAGCAGCGAGGAGTCGAACTTGTGGTTGGCGGTGAAGACGTCGAGCAGGCCGTCGTCGTTGGCGTCGGCGACGCCGAGCTCATAGAGCTTCACACCCTGGATCTGGGAGGAGTCGAGGGGCTTGAAGGTCGCGGCCTCGCCCTGCGGCGCCGGCGCGAGCAGGCAGGAGAGCAGCGCCAGCAGGGACGCTGCGACGGTCCGCCGCGCGGTCGGGCGGAATCGCTGCTCGGCGGAGTCGCGCACTCCCCCTAGGGAACCAGGAATCGGGGGGAACGTTGCGGTCGCCCGGCGTCAGGCGCCGAGGACGTCGCGATGCCAGGTGTCGAAGAGGTCGAAAGCGAGCTCGCGGGTACGGGGTCCGAGCGCGTCGCCGCCGCTCGTGACGGAATCGGGCTCTATGCCCAGTGCGACGAGGTCGTCCCGCTCGCTGACCGCCCAGCTCGCCGCGACCTCCGGCCCCGTCTCGGGGTGGAACTGCAGGCCGAGGTTGCGGCCGAGTCGGAAGGCCGCGACACCCGCCGGCGAGCGTGCGAGCTCGATCGCCTGCGGGGGCGGTTCGAGCTGGCTGTAGTGGAAGTGGAGCCACGGACCGGGGGCGATCAGATCCGGCGCCGCGGTCTCGACCTCGGCCCATCCGGCGGCCGGAGGGTCGGCGCGGTGGACGCTGCCGCCCGCGGCGACGGCGAGCGCCTGCCCGCCGAAGCAGAGGCCGAGGACCGGCACATCGGCCGCCAGGGCGGCACGCAGGAACGCGATCTCCCCCTCGACCCAGGCAGGGCCGGGCAGCCCGGGGGTCTGGTCGGAGCCGAGCGAGCAGATCCACGGTCGTCCGGTTGGATCGGGAGGCGCTCCTCGCTCCCAGACGGGGACGGTCTCGACGGCGATGCCGCGCTCGCGCAGCCACTCGCCGAGGAGATCGGCGGGCGTGGAGGCCTCGTGCTGGAGGATCAGCGGGGGGAGGGAGGCGGTGCTCATCGCAGCGTCAGCCTAGCTGGGGGTCGGCCGGGCGACGCTCGTGCGGGAGGCCGCGCTCAGGCCGGTCCGACGCGTGCGGCGAGCTCCTCGATCCCGGGCCACTGGTAGGACGGGCGGTCGGGGCGGCGGATCATGTCGGGGTCACCCTGCGGGAGATCCGCAAGCAGGTTCGCGGTCGCCGGTTCCCACAGCTGCGCGGCCACCGTCTCGCGCGCGATGCCGATGACCCTGTTGCGGTTGCCGGCGCGCATCAGGTTGATCCCCATCGCCTCGAGGTCGTGGTGGGTCGGCTGCACGAGCACGACGTTCGTGCCCTCCGCCCGCAGGCGCTTCGCCTCCGAACCGAGCCGCCGGCCGCTCGCCCGGTTGAAGATCAGGCCGAAGGCGGCGAGGGGGTTGATCGCGCGGATCGGGTGCAGGCTCGAGGTCGGGTTGAAGCAGATGACGAGGTCGAGGTCGAGACCGCGCAGCACGTCGAGGTTGGAGGCTGACCAGATGCCGCCGTCGACGTAGGAGCGATCGCCGATGCGGACGGGGCGGTAGAAGCCGGGGATCGAGCAGGAGGCGACCACGGCGTCCTCGATGTGAGCCTCGGGTGCGCCCTCGCGGCCGAAGGTCACCCGGCGACCGGTCGCGTAATCGCAGGCGACGACCCAGTGGTTGGGGTGGGAGGTCCAGGTTCCGGCTACGGCGCTGCGGACGATGTCGCGCAGCGGTTCGTTGCTGATGATCCCGCGCGGCGCCCAGCCGCTGATCAGGGCCGCGGGCGTGTGGCGATGAGGCCGGATCGCACTGCGGACGATCAGCTCGGGAGAGCCCGGGAACCAGGGGATCGCGCCGCGCTCGAGGTGGTAGCGAGCACCGGCGGAGCGGTCTGCGTCGCCGGCGAAGCCACCCTGTGCGTCGGTCATCCCGGCGAACGTCTCGCCCGCCGAGTGGGCGACCATGAACCACGGCGGCAGACCGGCGGCGATGAGCGTTGCCAGCATCGAGCCGGCGGAGGTCCCGACGATGTAGTCGGCGGTGGCCGGATCCCACCCGGTCTCCTCGGCGATCGCCTCGAGCGCGCCGGTGAGCCAGGCGCCTCCCTGAACACCCCCGGCACCGAGTACGAGTCCGACGCGCATGCGGAGGTCGATGATGTCAGCTGGGGCGGGCGGTTCAGGACTTCGGGCCCACGAAGCTGTCGAGCCTCTCTACGTCGGCCTTGCGCGAGACATACACGGTGTGGGGTGCGTGGGTCGTGTGAAGGCCCATGCGGTTGCAGGCAGCCACGAAGATCGACCGGATGTCAGGTGATTGGTTGGAGAAGCTGTACCGGGGATTTTTCCAGTTGGTTCCGGTATTGATGAACCTGCATCCATCAGAGTGGATCAGCCCGCGAAGCAGCTTGTCTGGTGCATTCATCACGACCTCCCACTGCCAGTCACGCAGCTCGATGGGTCGCCCGTGCTTCACCCCCGGCCCGTGCTGCGGGAACCAGCACACCCATGACTTCGAGTAAGCGGAGACGATCACGGTGGTCAGCTCCTCGGAGTCGGTGAACCTGCTGCGCTTTCCGCCGACATGAACGCGATTGCGAGGGACCATCTCCGAGATCGCTCGCCGGGTCTCCTCCACGATGCCCGGGTACTTCGCATCGAGAAAGATGCGCAGCCGTGCCACGTTCCGAGGGTGAAGCGAGATCGACCCATCCCCCAGATACATGCCAAGTAGGTAGGGGTAGGCCGCCGGAGGGTTCCCGAAGTCGTGAGCGGCGCCCCCGCAAGCGAGGCACAGTCCTCGCTCGAATCGGTGCACGTTGCGCGGCAGTCTCCCCGCGACCCAATCTCTAATCGTGCTGCGGGAGATGCCGGTCATCGCCGCGATTTCACTCGGGTTCCGGCCAGCCGCTGCCAGCTCCAGAACGAGATCGACCTCGGCTTCCGATCTCATCGGAGCGCCGAGGTCGATTCCATGCGGCCGAGAGGACTCGAACCTCCACGGGCGTTAGCCCAATGCGACCTGAACGCATCGCGTCTGCCAGTTCCGCCACGGCCGCGCGGAGGCAACAATCTAGCCGTTTCAGAGGGTCTGACGACTTGTCCAAGCATGCAAACACATGTTCGCATGGAGCTCGGACGTGATCGGACCCCTGCGGTCCCTCAGATCGAAGCGGGGCGGGCAGCTCGGCTTCGACGGAGGCCGCCCACCCCGGCACCGGCCCCGAACGTCGCCACAGCGCACAGCGCGATCGAGGCGCCCGCCGCGAGATCGGCCCAGTAGCTGAGGTAGATCCCGGCGGCCCCGGCCGCGACGGCGAGCGCTGCCGCTGCGATCAGGGCTGGGACGAGCCGGTCGCAGAGCTGCAGGGCCGCGGCGGCGGGGCCGATCACGATCGCGACGACGAGCAGGTTGCCGAGGGCCTGCACCGCGATCAGCGTCGTCAGTGCCAGCAGCGCCAACAGCAGCCAGGTGGCCGCACCCGGTCCCGAGCCGAGGCTCCTCGCCGACTGCGGGTCGAAGCCGCCGAGCGTGAGCGTCCGGTGTCCGGCGGCGAGCGCGGCGAGGCCGGCGAGGGCCAGCGCGGCGGAGGCGAGGAGATCGGTGTTGGAGACCGAGAGCGGGTCGCCGAACAGAAGCTCACCGAGGCGAAGTGGCGCGTCCGGCGAGAGGGCGAGCAGGGTGCCGAGCCCGAAGAGCGTCGTCACGGCGACCGCGACGGCGGCGTCCGGGCCGACGAGCTGTTGCCGGCTCGCGAGCACGATCGCCGCCGCGGCGACGGCGAGCCCGACCGCCGCACCGATGCCGAGCGGAGCGCCGATCAGCGCCGCGACCACCAGCCCGGGAAGCATCGAGTGGGCCATCGACTCCGCCGAGTAGCTCTGGCGGAAGAGCACGACCCAGACGCCGAGCGGTCCGCAGACGACGCCGAGCACGAGTAGGTCGAGCAGCGCCTTCTGGGTGATGCCGTCGCGCAGCGGGTCGAGCAGGAAATCCAAGATGGCCGCCGCCCCTCAGTGCTCGTGGTGCTGGACGACGACGGCGCGCTCACCGCCGTCGAGCACGATCATCTCGCCGCCGTAGGTGCGGGCCAGGAGCTCCGGTGTGAGGTCCTCGGGCCGGACGAAGCCGACCTGCGTCCCGTGCAGGCAGACGACGGCGTCGAACGCCCGTGCCTGGTGGATGTCGTGGGTGGAGACGAGCATCGCGTGGCCGTCCTCACGCAGCTCGGCCAAGACCCCGAGGATGCGCTCGGCGGAGGGGCCGTCGACCCCGCTCAGCGGCTCGTCGAGCAGCAGCACCCGGGCGTCCTGGGCGAGGGCGCGAGCGATCAAGACGCGCTGCCGCTGCCCACCGGAGAGCTCGCCGAACCGCACCCCGGCGCGTTCGGCCAGCCCGACCCGTTCGAGCGCAGCCTCCGCGCGCTCCCTGTCGGCGCGGCCGCTCGGCCGCCACCAGGGGGTCGTCGCGTACGTACCCATCCGCGCGACATCGAGCGCGCTCACGGGGAAATCGAGGCGCGCCCGCTCGGTCTGCGGGACGTATGCCACGGCGGCGTTGACCCGAACCGTCCCGGAGCGCTGCGGGGTCTCTCCGAGCAGCGCGCGGAAGAGCGTCGTCTTGCCACCCCCGTTCGGTCCGAGGACGGCCGTGATGCTTCCGGCGGGCGCATCGAAGGAGACATCGCTGAGGGCGGCAACGCCGGGCCGGTACCCCGCCACAAGACCCTCGACCTCGAGCAGCGTCTCACCCGTGCTCGCGCTCACCGGGCCGCCTCCGCTGCCTTGGGCTCGGTGGCCTGGAGGGCGACGGCGCGGCCGACTGCCGCGACCGCGAACACCACGCCCCCGAGCACGGCGATCGCCGCTCCCGGGGGCGCGTCGAGCTCGTAGGCGAGGAGCAACCCGCCGACCCCCTCGGCCAGCGCCAGCGCCGCCGCCCCGAGCTCGAGCCGGGGAACGCTGCGCGCGAAGAGGCGGACGGTCGCGGCGGGGACGACGAAGATCGCCGCAACGAGAAGCGAGCCGACCGCGTCGAGCGATGCGACCACCGCGATGGCGATGGTGACGACGAGCGCGAGGTCGGCGCTCGCGGCGCGGAGCCCGAGCGCGCGCGAGCCGGCGGCGTCGAACCCCGATGCGATCCAGGTGTCGCGGAAGAGCAGCGCAGCAACGAGTGCGACGGCGAGCGCCGCGGCGGTGAATCGCAGCTCCCCGGCCCCGATGCCGAGCAGCGAGCCGAATAGCGCCGCATCGACACCCGCTCCCGATTCGAAGACGTCGCTCGCGAGCACGATTCCGACGGCCAGCGCGAGGACGAGCAGCAGTGCGGTGGCCGCGTCCGTCGCGACCCCGGCCCGCTTGGAGAGGCGCTCGAGCAGTGCGGCGAAGCCGCCACCGACGCCGAGGGCGGCGATGGCGGGCGGGATGCCCGCCGGCCCCGCGATCACCAGTCCGGGGAAGGCGGCCGCGCCGACGCTGTGGGTGAAGAAGGCGAGCCGGCGGAGGACGATCTGCGCGCCGAGCAGGCCGGCGAGGGGCGCGAGCAGCGCGATCTCGAGCGCGGCGCGCTGCATGAAGGGGAGCTGGAAGGGGTCGAACATGGCGCGGTTGAGGGTCGCTGCGGCGGCCCGAAGTTGAGATCGAATCTCGATTATGCCACGAAGTTGAGAACGGCTATCGTTATCGACATGGCCACGAAGGCGAGAAGCTCAGCGAGCGTCGAGACACCTCCCGCGGCGGCGTGGGTCGAGCGGGCCGAGGATCAGCTCCGCCAGGCCGGCCATCGCGCGAGCGCCCCGCGCCGCGCCGTGCTCGAGCTGATCGGCGATCAGGAGTGCGTGCTCACGGCGCGCGAGATCGCCGATGAGCTGCGCGCCGGCGGCCGAGAGGTCGGCGTCGCCACCGTCTACAGGACGCTCGAGCTGCTGGAGGAGATGCGGCTCGTGCAGCGACTCGACACCGGTGGCGGCTCCGCCCGCTACGAGCCGGCGATGCCCGACGGCGAGCACCATCACCACCACCTCGTCTGCGACTCCTGTGGGCGCGTCACCCCGTTCTCCGACGACCGCCTCGAGCGGGCGATCCACGATCTCGGTGAGCGCCTCGACTACCGCGTGGCGGGTCACGACGTCGTCATGCGCGGCATCTGCCCGCGCTGCTCCGCCTGAGCGCAGCTCTCAGCCGGAGCCGAGCGCGCAGGCAGCCCCGGCGTTCCCGCCCGTGAACCCGGCGGCGAGCGCCTCCGTGTTCGATCGCATCGCCGCCAGGTACGTGGCCCCGTCGGAGTCCTCGGGCCCCAGTGTGTCGGCCCAGAGCTCGCCGCCGACGCTCGCACCGGCCTCCTCCGCGATCGTCCGCTCGAGCTCCGCCGTCGTGCCCTCCTCGGGGAAGACCGCGTTGACGCCGGTGCGGCGGATCGTCTCGACGAGGTCCGCGGTCTCGCCGGCGGACGCCTGCGCCTGCGTGCTCAGCGACGGGATCGCCGCCCCGACCACCTCGATGCCGAAGCGGTCGGCGTAGTAGCCGAGCGCGTCGTGGCTGGTCACGAGCAGCCGCTCGTCGGCGGGGATCGAGCCCATGCAGGCGGCGATCGAACGGTCGAGGCGGCGGAGCTCCGCGAGGTAGAGCCTGGAGTTGCGCTCGTACACGTCGACGCCATCGGGGTCGACCTCGGCGAGCCCGGCCGCGATCGCCTCAACGGCCAGCTGGGCATTGCGGGGGTCCTGCCACCAGTGTGGATCGATCTCGCCGTCCTCCTCCCGGGTCTCGACGTCGTCGATCAGCGTCAGCTCGGGAGCATCGCTTCCAGAGGCCTCGACAAGCTGATCGAGCCAGGCGTCGACGTCGCCCCCTGAGCGCACGATCAGATCGGCGTCGACGAGCGACTCGGCGTCGCTGGGGCGAGGCTCGTAGTCGTGGGGGTCCGAGCTGGGGGAGAGGATCTGCGTCACCGCGACCCGGTCGCCGCCGACCTCGCGGACGAAGTCGGCCACCTGCGGCGTCGTCGCGGCCACGCGCACCGCGGCGCCTGAACCGTCATCCGCCTCCCTGCAGCCGGAGATGAGGACACCTGTGAGTCCCGCGGCCAAGATGAAACTGATAATCGTTCGCATCAACGATCGCGGAGTCTACAACTGCAACTGCGCCATGGGGCGCGGCACCCTCGTAGGCTCATCCGCCGATGGAGACCAGCGGATGGATCAAGGCGGGCGCGCTGGTTCTCGCCATCGTGATGGCGGTGTCCCTCGGGACCGCCGTCCGGAGCGAGGCCGCCGTCCGCATCGGCGCCGAGCGAATCGAGCTGACCACGCGGGGCGCCGGTGTCGAAGTCCGGCGCGACCCGCTGCGCATCACCTTCACGGACGGCCGCGGCCGTCCGGTCCTCAGCGAGCTGCAGGGCACCCGCAGGGCGTCTCGGCTCGTCCCGCCGGTCCCGCGCTCCCAGTTCGCGATCGCCGATTCGCCTCCGCCCACGCTCTACGCGCCGCTCACCTTCCTGGTCGGCTCCACCGGCATCGAGCAGACTCCGGGCAACATCTGGGAGGGCACCCTGCGCTCGGTCACCGAGGGCGGGACGGAGTACGGCGCCACCGCGGTCAGGGCCGCGAGGCGCAGCGGACCCGGTGTCCGTCTCGTGCTTGCGACGTCCGACCCGAGTGGACGCAGGCTCGTCGTTCGCCTCGCGCCGGGGCCTTCGCCAGGGACCATCGCGCTGTCGGCGGCCCCCAATGACCCCGAGGGAGTCGCCGCGATCGGCGACTCCTTCTCCTCAGCCGGGTCGGAGGCATTCCGGGGCTTCGGTGGTCGCCACGACCGGCTCGATCAGCGCGGCACCGAGTTCTACAACTGGACGCAGCAGGAGAACCTGAGCTCCGGCTCGGCGAGCGCGTTCACGCCGGTCGTCCCGGGCGGCGAGGATCACCTCTTCCCCAATGGGCCCCACGCCGCCTACTACGTCCAGTCCTCGTTCATCTCCTCCTCCGGTTACGGCTTCCTGCTCGACCGCGACGAGCTCTCCCACTGGCGGTTGGCCTCCGATCGCCCCGATGCCTGGCAGGTCCAATCCTTCGGCTCGCGGCTCGACTACGTGGTCGCGCCCGGCACCGCGCCGGAGGCCATCGGCAAGATCACGTCGATCAGCGGTCGCCAGCGTGTTCCCCCGAGGTGGGCGCTTGGGCAGATCCTCGACCGCGAGGTGATCTACGAGAACGACTCACCGTCGAAGTACGAGGCGGAGGTGCGCCAGGACCTCGCCGACTTCGACCGCTACGGCATCCATCCCAGCGCCTACCGGATCGAGGGCTGGCAGTTCCTGCCCGACGACGTCCTCGCCGAGATCATCGCCGAGCTACGCCGGCGGGGCATCCATCCCATGGTCTACTTCCGCGCCTTCGTCGGCAAGGACGAGATCGGGACGGACGATCCGAGCGCATACGACGAGGCGCTCGCCAAGGGCTACGTCGCCACCCATGCAGACGGCACGCCGTACACGTTCACCTCCAACTTCAACGCTGATGGAGCGCAGATCGACTTCACCGATCCGGACGCCGTCGCCTGGTGGCAGGATCGCGTCCGCCGCGCCCTCCAGCTCGGCGCCGACGGGTTCATGCAGGACTTCGGCGAGCAGGTCCTCAGCGACATGCATTTCGCCGACGGCTCCACGGGCGCGACGATGCACAACCGGTTGCCGGTGCTCTTCCACCGGGCCACGTTCGAGGCCGTGCGCCGCTTCGAGCGCTCGCATCCGGGGCGTCACATCTTCTACTTCACCCGCGCCGGCTACTCGGGCAGCCCCGGTTCGGCGCGCTGGGAGTTCGCCAACTTCCCCGGCGACGAGACCACGGACTGGACCCGCTCCTCCGGCCTCGCCTCCCTGACGCCGGACATGCTCAACCGCGGCATCGGCGGGGCCTATGGGTTCTCGACCGACATCGGTGGGTACTTCGACGTCGCGCTCTACCAGCCGACCACCAAGGAGCTGTTCATCCGCTGGGCGCAGTGGGCGGCGCTCTCGCCGATGTTCCGTCTTCACGGCTCAGTCGGCGCCGGCGTTCACATGCCGTGGACCTTCGACGAGGAGACGCTCGACCGCTACCGCGCTCTCGCTCGGCTGCACGAGCGGGCGATCCCGCTGATCCAGCGGCTGTGGAAGCGCGCGCGGAGGACCGGGATCCCGATCGCCCGGCCGCTGTGGCTCAGCTATCCGAAGGACCCGGCCGCCGCTTCGCAGGATCAGGAATGGCTGCTCGGGCCCGACCTCCTGGTGGCACCGGTCGTCGAGCAGGGGGCGAGCACGCGGCGGGTTCACTTCCCCCGCGGCTGCTGGCGGACCCGCGGTGGTGAGCGCTACTCCGGACCCTCCGACGTCACCGTCGCGGCGCCGCTCTCGCGTCTGCCGTTCTTCATCCGCTGCGGCGCTCACCCGCTGGATCGCTGACGTCGCCTCGGGAGGTCGCGTCAAAATCCGTGGACGGATCGGATAGCTTCCCCTTCGACTCGACCCGGAGGGAGCCAAGTGGACGCCAGCAACCTGAAGCGATTCGCCCTGTTCAAGGACGTAGAAGAGAGCGCCTTGGGCAAGATCGCGCCCTACACGATGCTGGTCGAGTTCGCCGAGGGCAAGACGATCATCCAGGAGGGCGGCTTCTCCAACGACTTCTACGCGATCGACGAGGGAACGGCCAGGGTGGAGCGCTCCGGTGAGGAGATCGCGACGCTCGGTCCCGGCGACGTCTTCGGCGAGCAGGGTCTGCTCGAGAAGCAGGAGCGCTCAGCCTCGGTGATCGCGACCTCGCCGCTGCGCGCGCTGAAGATCGAGCACTGGGAGATCCCGCGCATGCGCCGCGCGATGCCCGAGGTGCTGGAGCAGCTCCAGCGCACGGTCGAGGAGCGAAGCTCCTAGCGCGAGCTCCCGTCGCGGGCGGTACGCTGCCGCACCAGTACAAGTACATACGGCCGGTGGGCCAGGGAAGTCCGGTGAGAAACCGGCGCGGTCCCGCCACTGTGACCGGGTGAGGACGTCGCACGACGCGAGTCAGCCACTGGGAGCCGACGAGGCCCCGGGAAGGCGCGGCATCAGGACCCGGAAGCCAGGAGACCTACCTCCGGCCGCAGCCATGTAAACCCTCGAGGAAAGGGTGGCATCGATGCCTCTCAATCACTCACGTTCCCGCGCGATCGCCGCAGCCCTGATGGGCTCGCTGCTCGTCGCGCTCTCGTTCGCTTCGATCGCCGCGGCGGCGAAGACCAAGGCGGTTCCGGCCGAGCTCCGGGTCGTCGACGGCAAGGGCCGCGTGCTCGCCGAGCAGACCCAGTACACGGGCAACCCGTCGACCATCAAGACCGACCCGAAGGCGACCTGCTTCGGCCCCGATGACGGCGGCTCAGGCGACAAGGTCGAGATCCCGGCGCCGACCGCGATGAGCCTGCTGGCCGACGGTGGCGCAACCGACAGCGCCATCAAGCCCCTGTCGATCACCGACGCGTTCAGCTTCGGTCTCGGCCTCTGCGGGATCGGCAAGACCGTCGCGCCGTCCACGGGCGCTGGGCACTGAACGTCAACCACGCTCAGGCGGAGTCCGGCGGTGACTCGACGACGGTCAGCTCCGGCGACGACTCCGCACGGTCCTCTGGTACCTCGTCAAGGACTTCAACGACCCGTCTCCGGCGGAGCTGGTCCTGAAGGCGAAGCCGGCCAAGAACGGTGAGATCCCGGTTCAGGTCTTCGCCTACGGCGCCGACGGCAAGAAGACTCCCGCGGTCGGAGCGGGCGTCACCGGCGCCGACGACGTCACCGACAAGAAGGGCAAGACGGTCGTCGCCGCCGACGGCAAGGTCGTCGACATCGTCGCGACTCTCGACGGCGCGCTTCCGTCCAACGAGGCGTCCGTCTGCACGGTCAAGGCCAAGCAGTGCCCGTCGGGCTACGCGGGGATCGTCGCCGGGACCAAGGGCGACGACAAGATCACGATCGACACCCCGGTCACGGTCCTGTGCGCCGGCGGCAAGGACGTCGTCAAGGTCAAGGGCGGCGTCCGGTTCAAGGCCAAGGGCTGCGAGCAGGTCCAAGAGTCGAAGTAGGGGGCTCCCGTCCGCCCGCCCGCAGTCGCCCTCGCCGCGACGATGCTGATCGGCATCGTCGCGGCGGGCGGCTGCGGGTTCGGGCCGGGCGAGTCGGAGCCGGGGGAGGCGAATCTGCGGGTCACGCGAGACTTCGGCTCCGAGCTGATGGTCGACGCCACGCTCACCGATCCAACCGAGTCCGACTCGGTCGTCCGCTTTCTCGACGACAACGCCGAGGTCGAGACCTCCTACGGCGGCAACTTCGTCGACGCGATCAACGGCGTCGCCGGGAGCACCGTTCAGGGTGGTGACGACGACTGGTTCTTCTTCGTCAACGGCTACTACTCCGAGATCGGCGCCGGCGAGGCCCGGGTCCACGCGGGCGACCGGATCTGGTGGGACTACCGCGACTGGCAGCAGGCCTACCGCGTTCCGGCCGTGGTCGGTTCCTTCCCGGAGCCGTTCCTGCACGGTGAGAGCGGCGGGGAGGCGCCGGAGGTGACCCTCGAGTGCGTCGGCGGGGCCGGGCAGGGCGATGCTTGCGCCACGGTCGCCGACGCTCTCGACCATGCCGGGATCGATGCGGAGGAACGCGACCTCGATCGGCCTGAGGCGAGCGGCGACGCGTTGCGGATCCTGGTCGGCGAGTGGTCCGACCTCAGCGACGATCCCGCCGCCGCCCAGCTCGAGGACGGGCCCTCCGCCAGCGGCGTCTACGCGACGGTCGCATCCTGCGGTGATCAGGGTGGCGATGGCGGCGATGGCGGCTACCGGCTCGAGGTGCTCGGCTCCGACGCGAAGCCGCGGCTGCAGCTCGCCGACGCGGGGTTCGTGGCGGCGGTTCGCCATCGCGAGGATCCGCCCACCTGGGTCGTCGCCGGCACCGGTCCCGACTCCGTGCAGAGGGCCGCGGCGCTGCTCGGCGAGGACACGCTTCAGGACCGCTATGCCGTCGCGGCCGGGCCCTCGGGAGAGCCGGTCCCGATGCCGGCTCCCGACGAGCTCGACATCCCGGAGAAGGAGTCGGCCCCATGCGGCTGACGAGCCCGCTGGCCTACGCGCCCCGCCGGGGCCCGCTCGGCACCGCGCGCCCATGGATCGCCGCGGTCTTCCTACTGCCCCTCGCGGTTGCCGCTTTCACATTCGCCAACCCGATCGTGCTGCTGGCTGCGGGCGCCGCCGCCCTTCTCGCCGGGGTCCTCTCCGGGGCCGGTGCCAGCGTGCGGGCGCCGCTGCGCTGGACGATCGGCCTCGGGGTGATGGTCATCGCCGTCAACGCGATCGCTTCCCAGCGCGGCGCGACGATCCTGCTTCGCGGCTGGGAGATGCCGGTCCTCGGCCAGATCGATGTCAGCCTCGAGGCGCTCGTCGAGGGTGCGGTGCTGGCGCTGCGGATCATCGTCGCGCTGCTCGTCTTCTCGGTCTGGTCGGCGTGCGTGGACCCCGACCGGATCCTGCGTGCGATCCGCCCGATCGCCGCCCGCTCGGCGCTCACCGCGACCCTGATCGCGCGGCTCGTCCCCCTCGCGGCCGCCGACGCCGCGCGGCTCGGCGAGGCGAGCGCGCTGCGCGGTCCCGCGGCGACTCCGGTCGGCAAAGCCGCGATCGCGCGCCGGCTCGTCGCCGGGGCCCTCGATCGCTCCGTCGACGTCGCCGCCACGCTCGAGCTCCGCGGCTACGGCCTCGGCACGCGGTCGCGGATGCCGAGACACCGGCGCGTCGCCGGCGAGATCCCGTTGCTCGTCTGCGGCTTGCTCTCGCTGGGGATCCTGATCGCCGCCGGGCTCAGCGGCGCGGCGGCCTTCGACGCCTATCCGCGAATCGATATCGACACCGACCTCGCCACGTTCGCACTGGCCGGAGCGATCGTCGCGCTCGCCTGGCTGCCCTTCGCGCTCGAGACCCTGCGCCTGCGCAGGCGCCCGCGGGTGAGCGTTGGGGAGGTGGTCCGCGTTGGCTGATGTCGCGCTCAGCTGCAGCGGCCTCGACTACCGCTATCCGGGTTCGCCGAGCCTCGCCCTTCGCGGGATCGACCTCGAGATCACCCGCGGTGAGTTCGTCGTCTTGGCGGGCTCGTCGGGCTCGGGCAAGAGCACGCTCCTTCGCGCCGCCTGCGGGCTGGTCCCTCACTTCCACGGCGGCGAGATCGCCGGAGACGTCAGGGTCGGCGGCCGCACGACGCGCGAGATCGGGCCGGCCGAGCTCGCGAGCGCCGTCGGTTTCGTCGCCCAGGAGCCCGAGACGCAGGTTGTCTCGACCACCGTCGGCGCCGAGCTCGAGCTGCCGATGGAGCTGCGCGGGGCGGGTGCCGTCGAGACCGCAAGGGCGGTCGAGGAGGCTGCGCTGGCCCTCGGTATCGAGGGGCTGCTCGAACGCACCACGGACACCCTCTCCGGCGGCGAGCTGCAGCGTGTCGCGCTCGGCGCGGCGCTGGTCACCGGTCCCTCGCTCCTGCTGCTCGACGAGCCCACATCGCAGCTCGACCCCGTCGCCGGTGACGAGCTGATCGCGCTCCTGCGGCGGCTCAACGAGGAGTGGGGGGTGGCCGTGCTGCTTGGTGAGCACCGGCTCGAACGCTGCCTCGCCGCCGCCGACCGGGTTGTGGCGCTCGACGCCGGGGAGAAGGTCTTCGACGGGCCGACGGATGAGTTCGGCGGCTACGCGCGTCGCGCGGCGCCCGCTCTCGCGACGCCGGTCATGCGGCTCTTCGAGCTCGCGGGGATCGATTCCAGCCCGGCGACGGTCAAGGGCGCGCGCGAGAAGCTAGTGGCTCTGGGTCGGCTGGACGAAGCGGCGGCGGGAACCCACACCGCGCCCGGGCTTCCACCGCAGCGCCGCGACGGCACAGCGGCGCTGCGCGCTCGCAACCTGCAGGTCGAGCTCGAGGCGGCCGAGATGGTGAGGCCGGTGCTGCGGGGCGTCGACGTCGAGGTCAGCGCCGGGGAGCGGGTTGCGCTGATGGGTCCCAACGGGGCCGGCAAGAGCACGCTGCTTCGCACCGCCGCCGGTCTGCTCCCGGCGAGCTTCGGCTCGATCGAGGTCCCGAGCGGTTGCGCGCTTCTCTCACAGCGTCCCGACGACTACCTCGTCCGCGAGCGCGTCGGCGACGAGCTGCCGGGCGAGGCGGGCCGCGCGGCGCTCGCCGCGGTCGGGCTCGACGTCTCCGCCGACGCCGACCCGCGCGATCTCTCCGGCGGTGAGCGTCAGCGACGCGCGCTCGCCATCGCGATGGCGGGCCGTGGGGCCGGTGGCTCGGCGCCCGGGCTCGTCTGCCTGGACGAGCCGACGCGCGGGCTTGACCGCGCCCGCAAGGACGCGCTCGCGGCCTGGATCGAGGAGCTCGCAGCGGCGGGCTCGGCGGTCGTCGTCGCCACCCACGACGTCGAGTTCGCCGCCCGGTTCGCGACCCGCGTCGTCCTCCTCGCCCGCGGCCGCGTGATCGCGGACGCCGATCCCCGCGAGGCCCTGGGGGGCGGCTGGTACTTCGCGACGGAGACGGCGCGGATCACCGGTGGCCGAGCGGTCACGCCGGAGCAGGGGGCGGCCCTGCTGCTCCCCGCCCGCGAGGGGGCGGAGCTGTGAGCTGGCAGGCTGCGTCCTTCACGATCCTCGGGCTTGCCCTGCTGGGCGGCTTCGTCTGGTTCGAGCGCTCGCGACCCCCCGCTCGCCTGGTCGCCGCGGTGGCGGCGATGGCGGCGCTCGGGGTCGCCGGGCGGCTCGCGCTCGCGCCGATCCCCAACGTCGTCGCCACCACCGACGTGGCGCTCCTGGCCGGCTACGCGCTTGGCGGAGCCCCCGGCGTCGCGGTCGGGGCGCTGTCGGGGCTCGTCTCCAACTTCTGGCTCGGGCAGGGGCCCTGGACCCCGTGGCAGATGGCGGGGTGGGGGATGGTCGGGATCGCCGGCGCGGTGCTCGCGCGGGCCAGCGGGAGGCGGATGAGCAGGCTCGGGCTGGCCTGCGTCGGCGCGCTCGCGGGTTTCGCGTACGGAGCGCTCCTCGATCTCTCGGTGATGATCGAGTTCGGCGGGGAGCAGTCGCTGGACCGGTATCTGGCGCTCAGCGCACGCGGTCTCCCCTTCAACATCGCGCACGCGGCCGGTAACTTCGTTCTCATGCTCGCCGCGGGACCCGCCCTCGTCCGCATGCTCGATCGCTATCGCGATCGGTTCGCGTACCGCTGGAGCGATTCTCCGCTCGGCCGTTCTGTCGCCTCCCTCGCGCTCGTCGCCTGCCTGCTGACCCCGCTGCTCTCCCCTGACCGCGGCGCCGCGGCCCAGGGTCGCGACGGCGCCCGAAGCTGGCTGATCTCCGCCCAGAACGACGACGGCGGCTACGGCACCGGCCCCGACGTCGACTCCGCCACCGACATGACCGGGTGGGCGATGGTCGGCCTCGCCGCCGCCGGCGTCAACCCGCGCGACGTTGCGACCGGCGGCAACACCCCAGTCGAGTACCTGCGCAAGAGCATCGACGACATCTCCTCCATCGGCGACCTCGAGCTTACGATCCTCGGGCTCGAGGCCTCGGGGCTCGATTCGCGCGCCTTCCAGGGGCGCGACCTCGTCGCCGAGCTGCGCAGCAAGGAGCGCGACGACGGCTCCTACCAGGGTCAGGTGAACCTGACCGCCTTCGCGATCCTCGCCCAGCGCTCCGCCGGGGTGGAGGGAGCCAACGTCGGCAAGCCCGCCAGCTGGCTGCGCTCCGTCCAGATCCGCAACGGCGGCTGGGCGTCGGTGCCGAAGGGGGAGAGCGAGCCTGATTCCACCGGTTCCGTGATGCAGGCGCTGAAGGTCGCGCCGGGCGCGCACGGCCCGATCCAGGACGGGGCGAAGTGGCTGGAGCGCAACCAGCACAAGGACGGTGGCTGGTCGCTGACGGAGGGTGGGACCTCCAACTCGCAATCCACCGCGTGGGCGATCCAGGGGCTCACCGCGGCCGGGATCAGCGCCGGGACGATCCGCAACGACGGCAACAGCGGCATCGACTTCCTCTACTCGCGTCAGTCGTCGAGCGGCTACTTCGCCTACTCCGGCTCGAGCGACCAGACGCCCGTGTGGGTGACCTCCCAGGCACTGATGGGCGTCATGAAGGTGCCCTTCCCGATCGCCGCCGTGCCTCGTGAGAAGCCCGACGACAACGGCGCCGACAACGACTCCACCGGCGGGACGTCAACGCCCCCGAGCAGCTCGCCGCCCACCTATCCGACCTCGCCGAGCCCGAGCCTGCCCGGCGGCGGACTCGACCTCGGTGGCCTCGGCGGCGCCGACTCCGGTGGCTCCAACGGCGGCGGCAACCCGGGTCCCGGCGGCTCCAGCCCCGGATCTGGGCTGCCCGACGGCCTGCCGGAGGGCGAACTTCCGACCGGTCCCGACGACGGCGAAGACGCCCCGCTGGACACCTTCGCGCAGAGCGCCGCGACGCCGCTGCCGGAGCTCCCCTCGCAGGACTCCCCGCTGCCGGGGACGATGGTCTTCCTGGCCGGTATCGGGCTGCTGGCGGCCGGTCTCGGTGCGGGGTTCCTCCACTACCGCCGCCGCCAGCTCTAGGGCTCGGGGCACGAGGCGATGATCACCCGGGACTCAGCGCTTGCCGCCCTCAGCGGAGAGCGCTTCGACGTCGTCGTGATCGGCGGCGGGGTGACGGGCGCCGGCGTCGCGCTCGATGCCGCATCGCGCGGCTACTCGACCGCGATCGTCGAGCGCGACGACTGGGCCATCGGGACCTCGAGCCGCTCCTCGAAGATGGTCCACGGAGGGCTTCGTTACCTGCAGAACTTCGATCTCGGGCTGGTGCGAGAGGCGCTGCTGGAGCGGCAGCTCATGGTCCACCTCGCACCGCACCTCGTCTACCCGACGCCCTACCTCGTCCCTCAGCTCGGTGACGATCGCCGCGACGTCAGGGTCGGGATCGGGCTCAACATGTACGACGTGATGGCGACCACGCGGGTCGGCCAGGGACGGCGCCAGCGCGGCGGCGGGCGCCGTGAGCGCGAGCGAGTCGCGGACCTCGCAGGGGGCGATGTCCCGCCCGAGTCCTGGGCGCCGGACCGCCACCGGACGATCCCCGGCGAGGAGGTCGTCGAGATGATCCCCGCGCTCGCATCGCGCGAGCCCAGGTCGGCCTACCTCTTCTACGACTGCCAGACCGACGACGTCCGCCTCGTCCTGACGATCCTCGGCGAGGCGGAGCGCTACGGAGCCGTGATGGCGAACCGACTCGAGGTCACCTCGTTGCTCGAGCGCAACGGCAAGGCCGACGGGGTCGTCTGCCGGTGCGGCGAGAGCGGCGCGACGGTGGAGATCCAGGCCGACAACGTGATCAACGCGACGGGGGTCTGGGCCGACCGGATCCGTCCCGACGAGATCCTCGACGAGACCGAGGTGCCGAGGATCGCGCCGAGCCGCGGCACCCACCTGACGCTGCCGCTGGAGAAGCTGCCGCTCGAGCACGCTGCGTGCATCGTCCCGGCGGGGAGCGGCCGCACGATCTTCGTTCTGCCCTGGTACGGACGGGTCCTGGTCGGTACCACCGACAACGACTACGACGGCGACATCGATCACGTCCGGCCCGGAGGCGACGACATCGACTACCTGCTCGACGCGGTCAACTCCTACTTCGAGACCGAGTTGGGGCGCGGCGATCTGACCGGCGCCTACGCCGGGGTCAGGCCGCTGATCTCGACCGGCGATCCGAAGAAGTCGGTGGACATCTCGCGCAAGGCGGAGCTCTACGAGACCTCCTCGGGCCTGCTGACGATCACCGGCGGCAAGCTGACCACCTGGCGTCGCATGGCGAAGCTGGTCGTCGACCGGGTCGCGATGAGGGACGGCAGCGAGCAGCCCTGCCGGACCACCGAGGTGCCAGTGGGGATGGCGGCCCGCGAGGAGGATCTCGCGCCGCCCGACGGCGTCGATGCCGGAGCCCTCCCGGAGGGCTATGCCGAGCAGCTCGCCTTCCGTTATGGACACGCGTCGCGCGCGGTCCTGGCCGTCGCCGCCGAGCGCCCGGAGCTGGCAGCCCCCATCGTCGAGGGTCGCCCGGATCTCCTCGCGGAGGTCGTCATCGCTGCGCGCCGCGAGCAGGCCCGCTCGCTTGCCGATGTCCTGCTGCGACGGACGCGCCTCGGGATCCTCGCAGCGCCGCAGCTGCGGACCGCCGAGTCGGTCGCGGCGGTCGCGGCAGCGCTCGGCGGTGAGCTCGGATGGAGCGAGGACGACATCCGCGCCGCAGCCGAGGCGTGGCCCGGCCAGCTCGACGCCGAGGGCGCCGACCCCGCCGCGAGCGCCTGAGCGCCGCGTCCCACCGCGCGGGCGCTTCGCCGGGGCGCCGATATCCTTCCCCGCCTCATGCCAGCACAACTTGAAAACGCGCATCTCGCCGACCTGCACGCGCTCGCCGCGGAGCTCGGTGTGGAGCGCTTCCGCATGCTTCCCCGCGACGAGCTCGCCGCCGCCATCCTCGAACGCGATCCCGATGCGAGCGTCCCCGAGCGCGAGCCCGAGCCCGAACGCGACGGGGACGATGTCGGCTCCGATGCCGAGGAGAGCGGACTCTCTGAGCGCTCGGGAGCCCGCCGCCGCGGACGCCGTGGTGGCCGTGGCCGCCGCGGTGGTGAGGGTTCGCGAGACGATCGCGACCGCGACCGCGATGGCGACGGGGACGGCGATGGCGAGGACTCCGCCGAGGCGGAGCAGGAGACCGGCGAGCCGGTCACGGGCATCCTCGACATCACCCCGCGCGGTCATGGATTCATCCGGATCTCGGGCCTCGGATCCGACGAGGACGACGTCTACGTCTCCCCGTCGCAGATCAGGCGCTGCGAGATGCGCCGCGGCGACGAGGTCTCGGGCCCGGCCCGCAAGCCGCGGCGAGGCGAGCGCTACCCGGCCCTGATCCACGTCGACACGATCAACGGCGTCGAGCCCGGCGCCGACGCGAAGCGGCTGACCGACGCGACGCCGGTGCATCCCAGCCGCCGGATCCCGCTGGTGCCCGCCGCGGGCGCGAGCGAGGACGAGGCCGTCTTGATTCGCTCGATCGACCTGCTCAACCCGCTCGCCCGCGGTCAGCGGGTGCTGATCGAGGCGGGGGCGGGAACCGGTCGCACGACGCTGCTGCGCGCGCTTGCCGCGTCACTCGGCGGCGTCGAGGAGCTCGAGCTCGTCGTGCTGCTGATCGACGAGCGCCCCGAGGAGGTTGCGGATTGGACCGAGCGCGTCGGTGAGGACGCGGTTGCGATCGCCACCGCCGACATGCGCTCCGGCGAGCAGCTTCGCCTCGTCGAGCTCGCCTTCGGCCGCGCCTCGCGCCAAGCCGAGCGCGGGGCGGACGTCGTCCTCCTCGTCGACTCGCTTTCGCGCATCGCCGTCGCCGCCGACGACCCCGATCGCGTCAAGCCGATCTTCGGCGCCGGTCGCGAGACGGAGGAGGAGGGCGTGGGCTCGCTCACGGTCATCGCCACGACGCTCGACGACGACTCCGACGAGGGCGACGTGCTGCGTGCGCTCGACACGACGGAGAGCTCCCGGATCGTCCTCGATCGTGAGCTCGCCGTCGCCGGCGTCTACCCGGCGATCGACGCCGGCGCCGCGCGCGTCGCCGGCGAGGAGCACGTCCGCGACGAGGCTGAGCTGACCGCGGCGCGGGCGCTGCGCGCTGAGCTGGCGGGGCTGACCGCGGCGGAAGCCGCGGCGCGCTTGCGCGAGCGGATCGCCGACACGCCCGACAACGCGGCGCTGCTTGCCTCGCTGAGCTGAGCTGAGGCCCGGGTCATGGCGCTCGTCGTCGGGTTCGTCGGGTTCATCTTCCTCGACCCGCCGCTCAACGTCGTCGCACTTGCCGCGGGCGCCCTACTGGAGGTCGGCGAGGCCGTCCTCTGGGTCCGCTACCTGAAGCGTTTCCGGGTGACGACAGGCGCGGAAGGTCTCGTCGGCCAGCGCGCCGACGTGGTCGAGGCGTGTGAGCCGCGCGGTCGCGTCAGGATCATGGGGGAGTTCTGGCATGCCGTCTGCCCGGAGGGGGCGACGGAGGGGGAAGCCGTCGAGGTCGTGGCGGTCGACAACCTCACGTTGACGGTGAAGCCGCTTCCAGACGCGCCACCGCGGTAGGTGGCGCAGGCCCTCTACGGGCGGTAGGCGAGCCCGCCCCAGGACGGTTCGCGGGAGAGCTCGATCGGCTCGCAGTCGCGATCCGGCTGGACGTAGCCGAAGGTGTTGGTGCGGTCGTCGAAGACGATGTCGAGCTCGCCCTCCTTGACTCGCTGGTCGAGCCAGGCGCCGCGGAAGACGAGGCGGCGGATCCAGTGGACGAGGCTGCGCTGGGAGCCGTCCACGAGCTCACCCCAGTTCTCGTTGACGTGCTCTCCGAGCTCGGAGGCGGGCTCGCGGATCTCGCCGTTGACGGCGAGCTCGACGAGGTCCTGGAGCTCTTCGGGGTCGAGGCCGGGGTGGGTGAAGTCGAGCTTCACCGCGGCCTGCTCGACCCGCTGGCTGAAGTCGTTCTCGTTGAATGCGAAGCGCAACTCGCCGTACTCGAGAACGTAGTCGGAGCCCGACTCGTAGTTGCCTCTGCGTGTTGCTCTTTCCATAGGACGAAACTCCCGCCGCTGCCCTTGAGTGCCTGTGGGGTGGGCGGGAGGAGCATGTTGTCCGAAGGCCCGTCGCGGGGGCCGCGCAGAACCCTTCCGTGAACGCAGGCTTGCACCCAGTCGGCCCGGGGAGGAAAGCGCGGCGCGGCGTCGACGGCTAGGTGGGGCGCGGCGGGGTGGACCGGGGTGGAAGGGGCATGAACATATCGCTGACCCCGCGCCGGCTCAGGTCACTGCCGATGGTCTGGGCGCTCGGTATCAACGTGCCCGCCGCCACCCGCTTCGGGTCGCGGCTACTCGGCCTGGCGCTGCTCCCCCGGGAGCGGGCCGGGCCCGGCCTGCTGATCCCGCGCTGCCGCAGCGTCCACACGTTCGGAATGCGCTTCGCCCTCGACGTGGTCTTCCTCGACGACGGCGGCGAGGAGATCCGGCGCGCCCGGATCGGGCCGTGCCGGTTCGCCCGCGAGCGCCGTGCCCGAGCGGTGCTCGAGCTTCCGGCCCGCCCGGGGGGCGCTGCGAGCGGCGGCGGGGTGTGAGGGACATGCTGCCCACCGTCCCCAGGATCGCCGTCGTCGTCGTCTGCGAGGACGACGACGTCACCCGCGAGCAGCTCTGCCGCAACCTCGGCGAGGATCGCTTCACGGCGCTGCCGGCGGCCGACGCGGCCGAGGCGCTTCGCCTCTGCCGATACGACGCGCCGGACGCGATGCTGCTCGACCTCACGCTTCCGGACGCGTCCGGGCTCGACGTCCTGCGGGAGATCCGAGGGGCCGATGGCCCGGCGCCGCTGTTCGATGCCGCGTTGCCGATCATGGTGGTCTCAGGTCGCGGGGCGGACGGGGAGCGCGTGAGAGGACTCACGGAGGGCGCCGACGACTACCTGGTGAAGCCCTTCTTCTACCCGGAGCTCCTCGCGCGGCTGCGCCGGCTCCTCGCCGGCCGCGAGGGGACGCGTCAGGGTCCGACCCGGATCGGGGAGCTCCGACTCGACCTGGCGACGAGGACGGTTGAGGTGGCCGGGCGCCCGGTCGAGCTGGCCAACAAGGAGTTCGAGCTGCTGCGCGTTCTCGCGCGAGAGCCGCAACGCGTCTTCACCAAGGATGAGCTCCTGCAGGAGGTCTGGGGGTACCGCTCGAGCAGCCGCACGCGCACCCTCGACTCGCACGCCAGCCGCCTGCGCCGCAAGCTCGATCCGGGTGGCCGGTTCGTTGTGAATTGCTGGGGCGTCGGGTACAGGCTCGTGGAGGGCGGGTCGGCGTGATCGCCGGAGCGCTCATCCTGCTCGGGCTGGCCGTGGTCGCGATGGAGATCGCGCGAGTGCTCCTCGGATTCAGGCGGGCGGTCCGGCTCAACCGCGCACTGCACGAGCTGCGCAGGCCGCTGCAGGCCATCTCGCTGTCGATCGACGGCGAGCATCCCGATCTCGTCTGCGCCGGGGCCTGTCTAGAGCAGGTGCGCGGAGCCCTCGAGGAGCTCGACGCCGCCGTCAATCGCCGGGTTCTCAGCCGGCCGCTCATTCGCACCGCGGCTGCGGGGGTGGCAGCGGCGCTCGAGGATCGCTGGCGCTTCGCCGGGGTAGACGTCTCGGCGCCGGTGGGCGCGGCCGAGGTCGTGGCCGACCCGGTGGCGCTCGGGGCGGCTCTCGACAACCTGGTCGCCAACGCGATCGAGCATGGGGGCGGGGAGGTGCGCGTCCGCGCCCTCTCCTCGGCCGGCGCGGTCCGCTTCGAGGTGCGCGACGACGGCACCGACTCCTCGGATGCGATCGGGGGCTTGCTCGATTCCTCGCGCCGCCGGTCCGCCGACCCGCGCCACGGACATGGCCTGGCCCTCGCGGCGGCGACCGCCGCCGGTATCGGCGGCACGCTGATTCCGCCGCTGCCGGTCTCCTCGGGCGGCACCGTCACCGCTCTCTCCCTTCCCGCACCGCCCGCAGGCGCAGGCCCGGCGTGACGCGCCGCTCGAAGGCGGTCGGGTTCACCGTCCTGGCGGTCCTCTGCGCGGTCGCTTCGGCGAGCATCGCGTCGGGCTATCGGGAGAGCGTCGACGCGCAGCTCGGCGAGTTGCGGACGGTCGTCGTCGTCTCGGAGCCGCTCTCGCCGGGCGAGGCGCTGAGCCGCCGCGATCTCGAGCGCTCACTGGAGTTGCGTGAGGTGCCCGTGCGCTTCGCCCCGCCCGACGCTCTCGTCGATCCCGGTGAGGCGCTCGGGAGAAAGCCGTTCGCCCCCGTCCCCGCGGGCTCCTACCTGCTCGCCTCCCAGCTCCGCACACCCGGGGCGGGGAGGGAGCCCGATTCACCCAGCCTCGGCTCGGACCTCAGCCCGGTCGAGATCACGGTCACCGGCGCGGGAGCGCTCGCGAGCGCCGCCGGGTCCCCGGGCATGCGCGTCGACGTCGTCGTCGCGGGCGAGCCGGTGACCGGCGGCCGCGCCCGGGTTCGCGTCGCCGCCTCGGGCGTGCGGCTGATCGCCCTCGAGCCCGCCTCTCCCGAGGAGGCGACGAGCACCGGCGGGGACAGCTGGAACGCGACCCTGGCCCTGTCGCGCCCGCAGGCGCTGAAGCTGATCGAGGCCGAGAACTTCGCGCGCGAGGTTCGCCTCATCCCGGCCGGCTGATGGAGGTCGCGACGATGACGACGCGAGGTTCACGGCGGGAGCGCTCAGAGCCCTGCGTCCGCAACCGCGTTCTCGAACGCATCCACCGCGCCGGAGCCGCGCACCGCGAAGACGATCCGCTCGAGGCCCGAGTCCTCGCCGAGATGCCGCACGACCTCCTCGACCTCGATCCGCGCCGCCTCATCGAGCGGGAAGCCGCCGACGCCGGTCCCGAACGCGACCAGGGCCAGCGACCGGGCTCCGAGCTCGTCGGCCCGCCGCAGCGTCGCCGCCGTCGCCCGCCTGATCACATCCGCGGACGTCGGCCCACCGAGGACCATCGTCGCCGCGTGGATCACCCAGCGCGACGGCATCTCGCCGGCGCTCGTCTCGGCCGCCTCTCCCAGCCCGATCGGCGCCCGCTCGCGGCTCTCGCGATCGAGCACTTCGCCGCCGGCCCGCGAGATCGCCGCGGCGACGCCGCCGCCATGGAGCAGCTCGGTGTTGGCCGCGTTCGCGATCGCATCCACGGCGAGGGCGGTGATGTCGGTCTCGAGCACCTCGACGCGCGTCACGACACGAGCTTACGGCGGAGCGCCCCCGCCGCGGCGGGGGTCGTCCAGCGGGGTCGCGGGGGCGCTGCTTCGAGCGTCGGGATGCCAGGGGCATGAGCCCCGTCGACCACGTCGAGGCCCTCTCGGCCGAGCTGCGCGCCCGGCTGGTCGAGCGTCGCCGCGCGGCGGCGGTCGCCCGCGAAGGTGACCCGGTGGAGCTCCCGGTCGCCGTCCGCGAGGTGGTGGACCGGCACGCGGCGCTCCTCTCGCCGGAGCGCCGCGAGGCTCTCGCCGACCGTGTGCTGCGTGACACGGTCGGGCTCGGTCCTCTCGAGGAGCTGCTTCGGCAACCGGACGTCGAGGAGGTGATGGTCAACGGCCACGAGGAGGTCTGGGTCGAACGCCGGGGCCGGCTCGAGCGTGTGGACGTCGCGTTCACCGACGAGGCGCAGCTCCGCGACGTGATCGAGCGGGTCCTCGGCCCGATCGGCCGCCGCGTGGACGAGCTCAGCCCGATGGCCGACGGCCGCCTCGCCGACGGATCGCGGGTCAACGTGATCATCCCGCCGCTCTCGGTCGGCGGCCCGGCAGTCTCGATCCGCCGCTTCGCTGGCATCCGCCCGAGCCCCGAGGAGCTGCTGCGCAGAGGGTCGCTGGACGGCGATCTGCTTGAGCTGCTGCGGGAGGCGATCGCCGGTCACCGCAATCTGCTGGTCAGTGGCGGGACCGGGTCGGGCAAGACGACGGTGCTCAACGCGCTCTCGTCCTTCATCGAACCCGGCGAGCGGATCATCACCATCGAGGACGCGGCCGAGCTCAGCCTCCAGCAACCCCATGTCGTCCGCCTCGAGAGCCGGCCCCCGGGGATCGAGGGCTCCGGCGAGGTCTCGATCCGAGACCTCGTCCGCAACGCGTTGCGGATGCGCCCCGACCGGATCATCATCGGCGAGGTCCGCGGCGCTGAGGCGATGGACCTTCTGGTGGCGCTCAACACCGGCCACCGGGGTGCGCTCTCGACGGTGCACGCCAATGGGCCGGCCGATGCTCTGCGCAGGATCGAGACGCTGGCGATGATGGCCGGCCTCGGCGTTCCCCACGACGTCGTCCGGGCGCAGCTCGCGGGCGCGATCGATCTGGTTCTGCATCTCGAACGAGGCCCCGGCGGAGCCCGGTTCGCGACGGCGCTGGCCGAGGTCCTGGTCGTCGCCGGCGCGCCGGCGGTGCGCGAGGTCTGGGTTCGCGGCGGAGGGTCGGGGTGAGCGCCGCCCCCGCTCTTCCGATTCTGCTGGCCGCGGTCGGCGGCGCCGCTGTGGCGGTCGCCCTGCGCGAGGGGCTCGCGACGATGCCGGCGCTGGTGCGTCAGCTCGAGGCCGCGGCCCGGACCCTGTCGCTTGCGGGTCGCGAGAACCGTTCGCCGACCGAGCCCGAGCGGCGCCGGCTCGGAGCACTGGCGGGCGCCGCGCTGGGGATCGTCGCCATCCTCGTCGCCGGGATCGGACCGCTTGCCGGAGTCGCCGTCGCCGGACCGGCGGTGGCCGGGTGGGCGGTGGCGAGCCGTCAGCGCCGCTACCGGCTGCGGGTGGAGCGAGACGTCCCCGCGATCGCGAGCGGGATCGCGGACGCGGTTGCCGGCGGTGGCTCGCTGCGCATGGCGCTGCTGGGAGCGGGGGCGGCGATGGAGGGGCCGACCGCCGTCGAGCTCGCCCGCGTCGGAGCCGACCTCGAGCTCGGGATGCCGGCTCGGGAGGCGCTCGCCGGGCTGACCCGGCGGGTGCCCTCGGTGCGGATCGAGGCGCTGGTGGTCGCCGTGCTCTCACAGGAGCGCGCCGGGGGCGACCTCGCCGCGCTCCTGCGCCGCCACGCCGCCGCTGCCTCTCAGCAGCAGCGCGCCGAGCGCGAAGCCCGCTCGGCCACCGCGCAGGCGCGCCTCACCGGCGGCATGGTCGTGGCGATGCCGCTCCTGATGGGGGCGATCATCGAGCTCGTCTCGCCCGGTTTCACCGGCTCGATGCTCGCCGACCCCGCCGCGGTCCTCCTGCTGGCGCTCGCCGCCGCCTTGCAGGTGGTCGGCTTCCTGGCGATCCGCCGGCTCGGAGGCGTGCGTCAGTGAGCGCGCTGCTCGCCGCAGTCTGCGCCCTCTTGATCGCAGCGGCCCTGTGGCAGCTCGCGGCCGAGCGAGGCGAGGACGCCGGCGCGGCCATCCGGCGCCGTCTGCTTCGCCGCTCGGCTCGCAGCAGCGGCGTACTCAGCTCCGGGAGCTTCGTCGGCGGGCTGGAGGCGCGGATCGAGGCGGCGGCCATGGGCACGCGGCTCACTCCCGCCGCGCTGCTCGCCGTCAAGGCGGGGTGCGCGGCGCTGGCCGTTCCCTTCGCGCTGGTCGCAGCACCTGTGGCTCCGGGCCGGCTCGGCTCGCTCGTGCTCGTCGGCGTTCCCGTCGCGGCGTTCGTCCTTCCGGACCTGCTGCTCGAGCATCGAGCGCGGAGACGCCGCGGCCGCATCGCTGCCGCGCTTCCGGATGCGCTGGACCTGATGGCGACGGGTGCCGCAACCGGCCGTGGGGCGGGGGCGCTCCTCGCCGACGCCATGCGCGGCGCCGCCGGTCCCCTGCGCGAGGAGCTGGCGCGGACGATCGCGGCGATCGAGTGCGGCGATTCGCAGGAGCGCGCGCTGCGCGCGATGCGGGAGCGCTCGCGCGGTGAGAACCTCGCGGCGCTGGCGACCGCCTTGGAGCGCTCGCGCCGCCATGGGGCGCCGCTCTCGCGGGCGCTTCACGAGCAGGCGGGATCGCTGCGCGAGGAGCACCGGCGCGCGATCGGCGAGGGCGCCGCGCGAGCCGCGCCGAAGATGCAGCTCGTCGTCGCCCTGCTGCTCGTGCCCTCGGTGCTGCTGATCGTCGCCGCGGCGATCCTCGCCAACTCGGGATCGCTGCTGCCGTCGTTCTGACGGCGAGTGGCTCCGGCCGGGCCCTACTCGCCCGCCTCGGTGACGAGGCGCGAGGCGACGTCGCCGGCGGCCTTGCACATCGTGTCGAGCTCCTGAGCGTTGTCGTAGTGGCCGCGGACATAGCAGCAGAGGCTCCCGGCGGAGAGCTCCCAGGCGAACTTCTCCGGGGTGTGCTCGCTCATCCAGACGATGAAGGTCGGGGAGAAGAGCTGCTTCATCCAGACCTCGTCGTCGTTGGGTCCGTAGAAGATCTCGAAGTTCTTGTCGAGTACCTCGCTCTCGAGCTCGAGGCGCTTCATGCGCCGGAAGACGTCCTCAGCGCTGTCCATGAACCGGAACCCCGAACGGCGCTGGCAGTTGATGTCGGCCACCTTCGCCGCGACGGAGGGGATGTCGTGCATGACGACGGTGAAGCGGTAGTAGTCGGTGTCGCGGTTGCCGTCGCTGTCGGTCGTCTCGACCTCGAAGGTGTAGAGGGCGAGCGCGCCGGGGGCGCCACCGGGAAGCGTGCCGTTCATGACCTGCTCGGCGTAGCGACGGTCTCCCTTGCGAAGGAGCGGCGTGCTCGGCGGCAGGCTCGACTTGCCCGAGGCGCGGTTGAGGCCGCGGGCGCTCGCGTAGGCGGAGAAGAAGTCCTCCTTGGCGGCGTTGGAGGCGAGCACCCAGACGATCAGCAGGATCAGCAGGAAGATCGCGACCGCCGCGATGGCCCCGATCAGGGCGCCGCCGCCGATGGTGCCGCCGACGAAGGCGCCGATCAGGAAGACGCCGCCGATGCTCAGCGTCAGCGGGCGGCCGCTGAGGCGCTTGAAGTGAAGGCCGCGGGTGTCGTCGGCGTCGAGCGGTGCGGGCTGGGAGGGCGGGGCGACGCCCTCAGGGGGAGGCGGCGGCTGCGATCCGGACTCCATCGCGGGCAGGCTATCGACCCCGGCGGTGGGGCGTTCGTGCAACGGCCGTTGCAGGGCGGGGAGCGCCCCACATCGCCCCACCGCCGTACGGAAATGGCGGCTAATGGCTTGCTCAAGCGGTATTCAAGCGATCTGGCGGGCGCCTAGCAATGCCGTCCGACGCGTTCGATCCAATGCGCGGTGTGCTGATGTGTTGCACAGTGGGTCCTGGTGGGCTACTGTGGCGCTCCAGTTGAGATCAGCGGGCCGGAGGGGCGAGGTTCCTCCCACCTCACCTCTCCGGCCCAGCTTTCTCACCGCGCCACCCGAGACCGCTTCTGAGAGGGACATCCACCAGGGACAAGTTCGACCGTCACCGGCTTCCCACCTTCCGTTGCATGACCTTTCGCGGCCTACAAGAGCTCTCCCTCGATCCGAAGAACCGGGTCAACATCCCTGCGACCTACCGGCCGGCGTTCGCCAACGGGCTCGTGCTGCGGCCAAGCGTCGAGAACTGCATCGAGCTCTGGCCGGAGGATTCGGCCGAGGAGATGGAGGCCGCGACCCTCGGCGAGCTCAACCCCTTCAGCCGCGATTCGCGCCGGATGCAGCGCCGGATCTTCTCGATGTCGGTC
Source organism: Solirubrobacterales bacterium (assembly GCA_046330415.1). GTDB lineage: Bacteria > Actinomycetota > Thermoleophilia > Solirubrobacterales > 70-9 > RHKX01. The sequence continues at coordinate 60,047 of JAXLSW010000009.1, forward strand.
AACGGAAAGCTCGATTCCGCGGGGCGCGTCCTGCTGAGCAAGGAGCTGATCGAGAGCGCCGGCCTCGAGGGCAAGTGCGTGGTCGCGGGCGCCGGCACTCACCTGGAGATCTGGAGCCCCGAGGAATGGGACTCGGAGTCGACGGAGAACGAGAAGAAGGCCGAAGAGCTTGCAGAGAGCCTCGCCGCCAAGCACGACGCCGCACGAGGCGCGGTGCCGGGGGGCGGTGCCTGACATGGTGACACTGAGCTACATGCCCATCGAGCACGTCCCCGTCCTGGCCGCCGAGGTCATCCGCGACGCCGCCCCTCAACCCGGTGACACCGTCGTCGACTGCACGTTCGGCGGTGGCGGCCACTCCCGCCTGATCGCCGACCGGCTCGGGCCGGAGGGGACGTTGATCTGCATCGATCGGGATCCTGCCGCGCGCGAGCGCTTCGAGCAGATCGCCCACGAGGCCCCCTGCGAGACCCGCTTCATCGGCAGCGACTTCGCCGACGCGCTCGCCGAGCTCGCCGCCGAGGGGGTGCACCCCGACGTGATCCTCTTCGACCTCGGCGTCTCCTCGATGCAGATCGACGCCTGGGAGCGCGGCTTCTCCTACTCCTTCGACGCGCCGCTCGACATGCGCATGGACCCCGACTCGGAGCTGACCGCGGCCGAGGTCGTCAACGAGTGGCCGGAAAGCAGGATCGCCGAGATCCTCCGCAACTACTCCGACGAGCGCCACGCGCGTTCAATCGCCCGCGAGATCGTCGCCGCGCGCCCGCTCGAGACCACGTCCGAGCTCGTCGACGCGGTCCGCGCCGGGGTGCCGCCCAAGGTCCGCTTCGGGCGTGGCAACCCGGCCAAGCGCACGTTCCAGGCGATCCGGATCGCCGTCAACGAGGAGCTCGGCCAGCTCGACGCGGCGCTGCCGCAGGCGTGGGACCTGCTCGCGCCCGGTGGCCGCCTCGCAGCCATCTCCTTCCACTCCCTCGAGGATCGCCGCGTCAAGCGGTTCCTGGCCGAGCGCGCACGCGGATGCATTTGCCCGCCGGAGCTGCCCGTCTGCCAGTGCGGGCTCGAGCCGGAGGCCGAGCTGATCACCCGCAAGGGCGTCGCCCCCAGCGCGGGTGAGGTCGCGCAGAACCCGCGTGCAGCCTCGGCTCACCTCCGGGTGGCCCGCAAGCTCGACGGCACCGGCGAGGAGGAGATCTGATGGGCGCGCCCGCGGTCAGCGCTCCTCGTCGCGCGGCGAAGCCGAAGCCGAAGCCTCGCGCCGCGGCCGCGAAGCCCCGCTCGCGCGCCGCCACCGCGCAGCCGAAGCCCCGCGCCACCGCCAGGCCCAAGGCACGTGCCGCGGCTCGGCCGGCCGCGCAGCCGCGCACCCGGACCGGATCGGGGGCGGTGGCGGGCGCCGGCAACGTCGTGATGCTGCCCGTCTCGGCGGTCAGCGGCATCGCCGACAGCGGCCTGGTCACGAGGATGACGCGAAGCCGGCTCTGGATCGGCGTTCTCGGTCTCCTGCTCGGCGGCATCGTCGCGATCAACGTGCTCGGGCTCGGTCTCAGCGCTTCATCGAGCACGACCGAGTCGCGGATCGACTCCCTGCAGAGCGACAACGGCGTGCTTCGCATGCGGGAGGCCAAGCGGCTCTCCACCGAGGAGATTCAGCAGAAGGCGGCGGCGCTCGGCCTCTTCGTTCCGGCTCCCGACGCCATCAAGTACCTGCGCTCCGGGGGCGACGACGCCGCCGTTGCCGCCAAGCGCCTCGCCGCCGGCGAGATCACCGCCGGGACCCCCGCCGCTGAGGACGGTGCGGTCGCCGATGCGGCGGACGATGTCGCGACCACAGTCGATCCGGCGGCGACCACCACCACGGATCCCGCCGCCGCGGCGACGACTCCGTCGGAGCCGATCATCGACCCGAACACCGGCCAGCCCGCCGTCGATCCCGCGACGGGAGCCCCGATCATCGCCGTCGATCCCGTGACCGGCGCCGCGATCACCGGATGAGCCCGCGTCGCAGATCGCGGGACGGTGCGATCGCGATGAGGCTGATCGAGAGGCGATCGGGGCTGCTCTTCGCCGCCTTCGCGCTCGCGTTCCTCGTCATCTTCGTGCGCGCGGCCTGGCTGCAGGCGGTCAAGGGCGGGGAGTTCAGCGCCGATGCCCGCAGCCAGCAGGTCGCCACCGCGACCATCCCCGGTATCCGTGGGTCGATCCTGGACCGCAACGGCAGCGCGCTCGCCGTCTCCGAGGAGGCGGCCACCATCTACGCGACGCCGTATCAGGTCGTCGATCCGCCGAAGGCCGCCCACAAGCTCTCCGAGGTGCTGAACATCCCCGAGGACGAGCTGCTGAAGCATCTGACGGCGCAGACGGGCTTCGAGTACCTCGCCAAGCAGGTCGACCTGGTCACCGCCAAGCGGGTGGAGAAGCTCGATCTCGACGGCATCGGCCAGCTTCCCGACTCCCGCCGGGTGTACCCGCAGGGAAGCGACGGCGGGCGCATGATCGGCGCCATCGGCGACGAGGGGCAGGGTCTCTTCGGGATCGAGGCGAACGAGAACGGCGTGCTCGCCGGCACCGACGGCGAGATCGCCGTCACCCGGGATGCGCTGGGCCAAGAGATCGCTCGCGACACCGTCACCGGCGCCGAGGCCGGCCACGACGTGCGCCTGACCGTCGACAGCCGCATCCAGGCATACACGGAGAAGGTCCTCAAGGACGTGGGCGACACCTACGACCCCGAGGGTGCGACAGCGGTCGTCATGAACCCGCAGAACGGGGACGTCCTGGCGATGGCGAGCTGGCCGCCGATCGACCCCTCCGACCTCAGCGACGCCACCGCGGAGCAGACGGTCAACATGCCGACGGGCTACACCTACGAGCCGGGCTCGACGTTCAAGGCCTTCACCGTCGCCGGCGCGCTCGAGGACGGGACGGTGAAGCCGAACACGACCTTCGACGTCGGCCCATCCATCCAGGTCGCCGACCGGACGATCGAGGAGGCGCACGAGGGCCTCGGCTACCGCACCCTGAGCACCGCCGACATCCTCGCTCAGTCCTCGAACGTGGGAGCGGTGAAGATCGGCCTCGAGGTCGGTGCCAAGCGCTTCAGCGAGTGGGTGGACAAGTTCGGCTTCGGCCACCCGACCGGGATCCAGTACTCGCCCGACGAGCAGGGGATCGTGCCTCCCTACTCGGACTACTCGGGCTCATCGATCGGCAACCTGCCAATCGGCCAGGGCCTCTCGGTGACCCCGATGCAGATGATGGAGGGCTACGCGGCGATCGCCAACGGCGGCATCCTGCGACCGCCGCGGCTGCTCGAGTCGGTCGACGGGCAGCCCGTGGAGGAGCCCGACGGCCACCGCGTGATCAGCGAGCAGACCTCCTCGGAGCTGCGCAAGATGCTCGAGGGCGTGCTGGGCCCGTTCGGCACCGCGCCCGAAGTCGAGGTGCCCGGCTACGTGCTCGCGGGCAAGACCGGTACCGCGCAGAAGGTCATCGACGGCACCTACTCCGACACCCAGTTCGTCGCTTCGTTCGTCGGGTTCGCTCCCGCCGACGACCCGAAGCTCCTCGTCTCGGTGATCGTCGACGACCCCAAGGGCGGCGACTACTACGGCGGCACGGTGGCCGCCCCGGCCTTCGGTGAGATCGCCAGCTTCGCGCTTCCCTACCTGGGGATCGCGCCGAGCGGCTGACGCTGACGGGGAAGCCGCCACCCGCGAACCTAGAATCGCGGGCGATGAGGCTCGACCAGCTCCTCGGCGGCGGCCTGCCCGCGCGCCTGCACCGCGGCGACGGCTCGACGGAGATCACCGATCTCGCCTTCGACAGCTCTCGCGTCGAGCCGGGGACGCTGTTCTTCTGCGTGCGCGGGATGACCTCCGACGGCCATCGCTTCGCGCCCGACGCGGTCGCCGCGGGCGCCGCGGCGCTGGTCGTCGACCATGAGCTCGGCGACCTCGACGTGCCGCAGGTGCTCGTCGAGGACACGCGCCGCGCGATGGCGCCGCTTGCGGCGCGCTTCTTCGGCGATCCGAGCCGGGAGCTGAGGATGGTGGGCATCACCGGGACGAACGGCAAGACGACCACGGCGTTCCTGACCCGCTCGATCCTCGAGGAGGCCGGTCTGAGCTGCGGCCTGCTTGGCACGGTCAAGCAGGTGGTGGGCGGCGTCGAGGAGGAGGTCGTGCGGACGACGCCGGAGGCGATCGACCTGCAGCGGACATTCCGGCGCATGCTCGATTCCGGCGATCGCGCCTGCGTCATGGAGGTCTCCTCCCACGCGCTCGTGCTCGGGCGGGCGGACGCGATCGACTTCGACGTCGCGGCCTTCACCAACCTCACCCAGGACCACCTCGACTTCCACAGCGACATGGAGGACTACTTCGCGGCGAAGCGCTTGCTGTTCCTGCCGCCCCCCGGAGGCGCGCTCGTCGCACCGGACGTCGCCGTGGTCAACGTCGACGACGGCTATGGGGCGAAGCTCCGCGCGGAGCTGCTCGCCGCCGACGGGCCCGCGGTCGTCTCGTTCTCGGCGGCGGGTGGGGAGGCGGACCTGTCCGCCACGGACGTCTCCTTCGATGCGACGGGCACCCGCTTCGAGCTTCGCCGGGGCGACGGGGCCGAGCCACGGCAGGTGCGGCTCGGGATCCCGGGCCACTTCAACGTCGAGAACGCGCTCGCGGCCCTCGGCTGCGCGCGGGGCCTGGACGTAGACCTCGCCACGGCTATCGGCGCCCTCGCGGACGCGGAGCCGGTCCCGGGGCGGATGGAGCCCGTCGACGAGGGGCAGGGTTTCGGCGTGCTCGTCGACTACGCGCACACTCCCGATTCGCTGGAGAACGTGCTGCGCGCGGCGAGGCGGCTGACCGCCGGCCGGCTGATCTGCGTCTACGGATGCGGCGGCGACCGCGACGCGGGCAAGCGCCAGCTGATGGTCGCCGCCGGTGCCGAGCTCTCAGACGTGCCGGTCGTCACCTCCGACAACCCGCGTTCTGAGGATCCCGATGCGATCATCGCTCAGATGCTCGAGGGGATAGCGGCCGCGCGCCGCGAGGACGTGATCGTCGACGCCGATCGGCGCCGCGCGATCGCCACGGCGCTCGGGACCGCCGAGCCCGGCGATCTCGTCGTGATCGCCGGCAAGGGCCACGAGCAGGGGCAGGAGTTCGAGGGCGGCCGCAAGGAGCCCTTCGACGACCGCGACGTCGCCCGCGAGGAGCTCGGGCGGCTGCGCGAGGCGGGAGGAGCGCCCGCGTGATCGAGCTCGATCCCGATCGGATCGCGGCCGAGTCCGGCGCGACCATCCTGCAGCGCGGGGAGGGGGGTCGGCCCGAGCGCGCGGTCATCGACTCCCGCGAGGCTGCGGCAGGTGACCTCTTCTTCGGCCTCACGGGCGAGAACACCGACGGCGGCCGCTTCGCTGAGGCCGTTCTCGCCGGTGGCGCGTGGGGCGTCGTGGCAGGGCCCGCCTGGGCGGCTGAGCTGGCGTCCTCCGGGGGGCACTCCGGCTGGATCTACGCCGCCGACGATCCGCTGGCGGCGTTGCAGAAGCTCGCGCGCGCCTGGCGCCGGCGGATCGGCTGCCCACTGGTCGGCATCACCGGCTCCACGGGGAAGACGACCGCCAAGGACATCACCCGCTCGATCCTGCCGCGGCGTGTCCACGCGAGCCCCGAGAACTTCAACACCGAGATCGGCATGCCGCTGGCACTGCTGTCGGCGCCGCTGGAGACCGAGGTCCTGGTGATGGAGATGGCGATGCGCGGCAAGGGGCAGATCGCCGAGCTCTGCGAGATCGCCGAGCCCGACATCGCCGCGATCACGAACATCGGTCCCGTCCACCTCGAGTTGCTCGGGACCGTGGAGGCGATCGCCGAGGCGAAGGCCGAGATCCTGCAAGGACTGAAGCGCTCCGGCCGGGCGGTGATCCCTGTGGGTGCGGAGGAGCTGACGCCGCACCTCAGCGACTGGCTGCAGACGACGACCTTCGGGTCGGGCGGGGACGTGCACGCGGCGAATGAGCGCGTCTCAACCGAGCGCACCGATGCGCTCATATCGACCCCGCTCGGCGAGGCTGAGTTCACCTTCCCCTTCGAGGAGGCGCACAACCTCGCCAACGCGCTCTGCGCGGTTGGGATCGGCACGGCGCTGGAGATCGACCCGCGCGAGATGGCGCCCCTGGCCCCGCGGATACAGTTCTCCCGCCTCAGGGGCGAACGGGTGCAGCTGCAAGGGGAGATTCTCCTGCTCAACGACTGCTACAACGCCAACCCGATCTCGATGCGCGCCGCGATCGACCATCTCGCGTCGATGCCGGCGCGCCGCCGCCGCGTCGGCATCCTCGGCGGCATGGCCGAGCTCGGCCCCGACGCACCCAGCTTCCACGCGGAGATCGCCGCCCACGCCCGCAACCTCGGGATCGAGCCGCTGATCGGCGTCGGCGAGCTCGCGCGCGACTACGAGCCAGACGAGTGGGCTCCCGATCCGCTCGCCGGGGCCACCCTCGCCGAGCGCATCCTCGGACCCGGGGACGTCGCGTTGGTCAAGGGCTCCCGCTCCGTGGGCCTCGAGGCGCTCACCGACGCGCTGCGGGCCCGGCTCGGGGAGGTCGAGGAGTGATCGCGCCCCTGCTCGCGCAGACCGACGGGCTCAGCACCGTCCCCGTCGACCGCGGAGCGATCCTGATCGCGGGGATGGCCGCGATGTTGATCACGATCTTCCTCGGCCCGAAGTTCATCGAGAAGATCCGCGAGCGCGAGTTCGGCCAGCAGATCCGCGAGGAGGGCCCGGAGGGTCACCACTCCAAGGCGGGGACGCCGACGATGGGCGGGCTCATCATCTTCGCCGCGATCTCGGTCCCCTACCTGGTGCTCTCAGACCGCGACACCGAGAGCCTCGCCGTCTTCGGCATCGCGCTTGGAAGCGCCGCCCTCGGGTTCGCCGACGACTACATCAAGATCATCAAGCGGCGTTCGCTCGGGCTCTCGGCGCGCTGGAAGATCTCCGTCCAGATCGCGCTTGCAGTCGCCCTCTGGTGGCTCGCCTTCGAGCAGGTCGGGCTCGACGCCCGCCTGCAGATCCGGGTCTTCGACGCGGACATCTACTTCGGCCCGGTCGTCTACATGGTGCTGAGCTTCCTCGTGCTCGCCGGCGCCAGCAACGGCGTCAACCTCACCGACGGGCTCGACGGGCTCGCCGCAGGCTGCTGCTCAATCGTCTTCCTCGCCTATCTGGCGATCACGATCACCACCGGCCAGGAAGACCTGGCGCTGCTCTCGGCGTGCTTCGTCGGCGCCTGCATCGGGTTCCTCTGGTTCAACGCCTTCCCGGCGCAGGTCTTCATGGGGGACACCGGCTCCCTCGGCCTCGGCGGCGCGATCGGCGCGCTCGCGATCATGACCCAGACCGAGGTGCTGCTGATCATCATCGGCGGCGTCTTCGTCATCGAGGCCCTCTCCGTGGCCATCCAGGTCTTCGCCTTCAAGAGCTTCCGCCGCCGCGTCTTCCTGATGGCGCCGATCCACCACCACTTCGAGATGCTCGCCTGGTCGGAGACCAAGATCATGCTCCGCTTCTGGATCGTCGCGGCCGTCTTCGCGGGTATCGGCTACACGCTCTTCCAGAACAACATCGGCGTCTGAGGGGACGACCTCCCATCGAACGTCACTGAGTGCGCCCTATGGGGGGTGACGAGTGACGTTCGACTTGAAACAGCTGCTCGGATGCGGACATATCCAGGCAGATGGATGACCGACCGAGGGAGGGCAGGTTCGACGACCTGTTCGCAGCAACCTACGTGGAGGTGCTCGCGTTCGCGATCCGCCGGACGGGGGACCGGGAGGCGGCGGAGGACGTGGCCGCCGAGACCTTCGCCGTCGCCTGGCGCAAGATCGACGACGTTCCGGGTGAACCGCTCGGCTGGCTATATGCGGTTGCGCGGAACCTGATCTCCAACCAACGGCGTTCGGAGCGTCGCCGCGGGCGGCTGCTCCGACGCCTCTCGGCGGAGCGGTCGGGTGAGGGATCCGGCGCCGACCCGGCGACGGCGGTCGGCGAGAGCGACGCGAGCCTGCGCGCGCTGGCGCGGCTGAAGGAGAGCCAGCGCGAGGTGCTGATGCTGGTCGCCTGGGAGGGCGCCGACGCCCGGGTCGGAAGCGAAGCCCTCGGGTGCAGCCCCGGCGCCTTTCGGATCCGCCTCCATCGAGCGCGTAAGGCCTTCGAGGAGGAGATGACCCGGGGCCTCGAGCCCCTGCCCCCTGCGACGCCAACGGAGGAAACGCGATGAACGAACGGACGAGCGACTCGCTGGAGGGCCTGCGGCAGCGGAACCCCGTCGATGCCGACGAGCTTCGCCGGGAGATGACTGCCCAGGAGATCGACGAAGCGCGGGCGCGGGCGCGGGAGCTCGCGGAGAGCGCCCGAGCGCCGGAGCCCACCCCGAGGAGCCGGCGGTGGGCTCCCGCCGCTCTCGCGGTCGTGGTGGCATGCGCGATCGCGGCCGTCGTGGTGCTCGCCGTCGGCGGGGGCAAGGAGAGCGCGCCCACCGCCACGCCGGATCTCAGCGGCAAGTACGCGTTGGCCGCCGTCCGCGCCGCGGAAGCGAGCCCGCGCGTCCTCATCGGAGCCGAGGGCTGGGAGGTGACCGACGCGGTGCACCGCGAGGTCGACGAGGGTGAGATCACCTTCAGCGACGGTCACGGGCAGCGAATCCGGGTCACGTGGGATCCGGCGAGCGAGTTCCCGCAGTACTCGACCGACAACCCGGAGAACGACCGGTGGTACTCCCAGGACAACCCGATCTGCAACGGCGACGGCTGCCGGTCGTTCACCCGCTCCAGCCACCCGACGGTCCTCGGCCGGGAGGGTGATCTCTTCGAGTTCCTCACGGTCGAGCCGGAACGCGGGGCACGGGTCAGCTCCGACCTGACCCTTGCACCGCAGGACGGCACCTACCTCTACATCTCGGCGACGAACCTGCCGCCGGATGCCTTCATGCCGATCGTCGAGACGCTGTACGAAACCGACGTCGAGACCTGGCTCGCCGCCCTGCCGCCCGAGATCGTCAAGCCGATCGAGCGGCCCGAGGTGGTCGACGAGATGCTGCGCGGGGTGCCGCTGCCCCCCAGCCTCGACATCGACGGGCTGAAGTCACAGCCGGCGCCGTCCAATCGCGATCAGCTGGCCATCACCGTGAGCGGCGCGGCCGCCTGCGGATGGCTCGATCAGTGGGCGGCCGCGGTCGAGTCGGGCGACGACACCGCCAAGCAGGAGGCGATCGATGCGATGACCACCTCCCGCGATTGGCCGGTCCTGCAGGAGCGGAGCCTGAGGAACTGGTCGCGGACGATCTGGCAGTACGCCTACTACATGAAGGTCGACGACCGCGCCCGGCTGATCGGCCACGGAAACGTCGAGCTCGGCGCCGACGGCAACTACTACGAGGTGCCGCCCTACGCCGCCGGGCTCATCTGCCCCGACCCGGAGAAGACGCTCGTGCGCGAAGGGATCCAAGCGCCACGCAAGCGCCAGACGCCGGTCTCCGACGAGGAAGTGGACGAGGCGATCGCGGCGGCTCCCTCCTCTGGGAAATGATCCGGGACCTAGCCGCTAACCTCTCCATAGGCATGGGCGGGGTTGAGGGGAATTGGACGCGTCGCTGGGCGATACTCGTCGGCCTCTGCGTGCTTCCGTTGCTCAGCCCGCCTGATGCGCTCGCGACCTACCCGGGACGGAACGGCCCGATCCTCGCAGGCAAGCCGTTCGGCGATCTGACAGCGGTCGATCCAGAGAGCGGACAATCGTGGACCGTCGCCGAGGACATCGCGGACTTCGGAGACGTGACTGCCGATGGTCGCACCGTTGTCTTCGTTCGAGAGGATCCCAGCGCTCCGATTCGACGCTCGATCTTCACGGCGTCCATCGAGGGAGGCGGCGAGCACCAGGTCACCCAGTTCGGAGGTCCCTTTGCCACGAGGAGCACTATCTCGCCCGATGGATCCCGCGTCGTCTTCGACGGTGTGGCCAGCATCGCCACTCCGCTCGACTTCGCGCTGCACTCGATCGATCGGGACGGGACCGGGCTAACGCCCCTGCTGGCCAGCAAGGGCGCGACGCTGGCGCACTTCTCACCCGAAGGCGACCGAATGGTGATCCAGCAGGCCGCCCCTCACTACATCCCACACCTGGGCTTAACCGACATGAATCCGGATGTATTCACGATTCGATCAGACGGATCGATGATGAGGCCGGTCATCGCCACGGTCAAGAAGGAGATGCAGCCATCTTGGTCGCCGGACGGTCGGCGAATCGTCTACGTGGGGCAGAACCGCAAGTCGATCCCGGGCGAGGATTGGGACAACGACATGTTCAGAACGGCGATCTACACCGTGCGCCTGAACGGCCGCGACAAGACGAGGATCTCGCCGTACTCGAAGAAGGGATCCCGAACCACTCCCTTCTACTCGCCCGATGGCGAGCAAATCGTCTACAGCAAGGACGACGAGCTCTGGGTCATGGATGCCGACGGCCGACACCCCCGGCCGGTGCCCGGCGCAACGAAGAACATGGAGTTCCCGATCGCTTGGGCGCCGGCCGGCTGAGCGCCGGCGACGGGCCTACGCGGCGGTCGCCCCCGCGTCGGCGACCTCGTGTGCGCCCTCGGCGATCTCCTCGATCAACTTGGCGTTGAACGCCGGGAGGTCATCGGGGTTGCGGCTGGTGACCAGAGCCTGGTCGCAGACGACCTCCTCGTCGACCCAGTTGCCCCCGGCGTTGGCGATGTCGGTCTTGATGCTCGGGTATGAGGTCAGTGTCCGGTCGCGCACGAGGTCGGCCTCGACCAGCGTCCACGGACCGTGGCAGATCGCGGCGATCGGCTTGCCGGTCTTGGCGAACTCCTGCAGGAACGTGATCACGCTCTCGTCGGCACGCAGGTTGTCGGGGTTCACGACCCCGCCCGGGAGAACGACGCCGTCGTAATCCTCAGGAGAGGCGTCGGCCACGAGGCCGTCGACCGCGTAGGTCGCCGACTTGTCGATGTGGTTCATCGCCTGGATCTCGCCCTCCTCGATGGAGAGCAGCTCCACGGTCCCGCCAGCGTCCTCGACCGCCTTGCGCGGCGCAGTGAGCTCGACTTCCTCGACACCCTCCGACGCGATGAACGCGACCTTCTTGCCGCTCAGATCCTCTGCCATCTCGCAGATCACTCCTTCGATTCGCTTGCACCCCTCCGGCTGCCCGATGCGAAGCGCAGCTAACGGCGCGGCTCAGGTCGGGAGAGGTGCCGCGGGTGTCCGCGCGATCGTCAAAGTCGCGATGTTGAGCCGCAGCGAAGGTGGGAAGCGGACCGCCGGGTCCTCATCCGCGGCGAGATCGGCGGCGAGCCGAAGCTGCGCCTCGATCAGGCGGATCAGCTCGGCGTTCTCGTCGTCGGCCTCGACGTCACAGGCGAGGAGCGCCAGCGACAGCAGCTCCGACTTGTCGCCCTCATACAGCGCCGCACCCATCGCCGCGGTCAGGTGGGAGACGATGCGCTCGAGATGCGGGTGCAGGCGATCGGCCTCGCCGGGGGCGCGGTCGATGATGAGGAGCTCCTCCCCCGCAAGCAACCGCTCCATCTGACCGCCGGCGATCGAGCGCAGGGCCTCCACCCCGAGCCCGGCCTGCAGCGCGTAGCGCAGGTGCATGACGGCGGAGGTGAGCGGGCGCCCGTAGGGTGAGTCACTCGCCCAGACGATCTGCCCGGCGGGGACGAGCGTGAAGAGCTCGATCATGTCCCCGGGGCTCCACCAGGACGTATCGATCAGCAGGTTCGGGTGCGCGGGCATCTCACGCCACAGCCAGGCGAGGTCGGAGACCGCCGCGTGGGCGAGGATCAGGCGCGCCTCCGGGTACTCGCCCGCGAGGCGCAGCGCGTTGCGGCCGAGCGCCGGGATGCCGCGCCCGGCGTGGATCAGGACCGGAGCCCGGCGCTCGTGCGCGAGCTCGACGAGCCCCTCGACGGCGGGCTCGTCGAGGCCGAACTGCTCGGCGCGCGGGTGCAGCTTGATCCCGCGGGCGCCGGAGTCGAGGCAACGCCGGGCCTCGGCGACGGCGCCGTCGTCGGGCTCGCGAGGGTCGACGCGGCAGTAGGCGACGAGCGTGTCGGGGTTGTCGGCGGCGGCGGCCATCACCTCGTCGTTGGCGGACCTGTAGCCGCCGGGCTCGTGCATCGGGAAGACGGCGGCCCGGGCACACAGCGGCGCCAGCGCCGCGAGCAGCTCGGCGAGGGTCTGCGCCTGCTCGTCGGGATCGTTCTGGCCGATGTGGGTGTGCGCGTCGAACACGTCGGCCGCGCCGGAGCTCCCCGCGGCGAGCAGCTCGGCGATCGGGCGCCACCACGGCTCGAGCTCGGCGTCGATCGCGTCGATCGCCCCGTCGCCGCCGTTCCCGCCTGCCCCGTTCACTCCCCGCACGCTACCCGCGAACCCCGCGCACGAGCCGCTCGACGGCCTCGGTCAGGAGCTCCGGCGAGGTGCCGGCGTTGTAGCGGACGAACCCCTCCCCTCCCTTGCCGAACTGCACTCCCGGGCTGAGCGCCAAGCGCCCGCGCTCGAGGATGGCCGCGGCCGGATCGGGGCCGAGGTCATACGCGCCGAGGTCGACCCAGGTCAGATAGCCGGCCTCGGGCTCGACGTGGCGCGCCTCGGGAAGCCTCTCGGCCAGGAGCTCGCCGAGGAGTCGGCGGTTGCCGTCGATCGTCGCGATCACCTCGTCGAGCCACGCGTCCCCGGCGGCGTAGGCCGCCTCGGAGGCGATCGCACCCAGGTGGCCGCAGTGGCGAGCGAAGAACGAGAGACCCTCGGCCGCTTCGCGCGCCGGACCGGGCGCGGTGATGATCTGAGCGCAGCCGAGGCCGGCGAGGTTGAAGGCCTTCGAAGCGGAGACGAGAACGATCCCGCGGGCGGCAGCCTCGTCGGAGACCGACGTGAAGGGGACATGCTCGGCGCCGGGAAGCGTCAGCGGGGCGTGGATCTCGTCGGCGAGGATCCAGGCGTCATGCGCCGCGGCCATCGCCGCAAGGCGCTCGAGCTGCTCGCGCGGGACGACCCTCCCGGTCGGGTTGTGCGGGTTGCAGAGCAGCACGGCGCGGGCGCCGCCGCCGAGGGCGCGCTCGATTCCCTCGAGGTCGAGCTCGCGGCCACCGAGCAGCGGCACCTCCACCAAAGAGCGCCCCGCCTCCGGGACGAGGCTGAAGAACGGATGGTAGACGGGAGGTGTGACGACGACGCCGTCCCCGGGCGCGGTGATCGTCCGCAGCAGGTCGGTGAGGCCGGCGACGACGTCGTTGCAGGTGATCACCGCGTCAGGGTCGATCGACCAGCCCATCCGCCGCTGCACGAACCCGGCGAGCTCGGCGCCGAGCCCGGTGGCGGCCGGATTGGCGTAGCCCGTGTCGTCGCGTGCGACGGCCGCGGCGAGGGCCGCCCTGATCGGCGTCGCCAGCTCGAAGTCGGACTCGGCGACGAACGCCGGCAGGACGTCGGGCTCATACAGCGTCCATTTCGCGCTGCGGCGCTCGCGGAGCCGCTCCAGCGGGACGAGGATGCTCAACTCGGCCGACCGGCCGCTGCAGCACCCGTCGCCGCCTCCGGGGCCGGTGCCTCCAGGTGGAAGGCGCCCGCGAGCAGCTCGAGCGAGCGCAGGCGGTCCTCGAGGGCGTGCACGTTGGTCATCGCCATCACCTCGTCGGCACCGCTCAAGTTGAGCAGCTCATCGAGGCTCTCGCGGACCGTCTCGGGCGCCCCGATGATCATCCGGTCGCTGCGCCGCGGCGGTCCCTCGGCGCGCTGAGCCTCCTCCGCGAGGGCGTCCTCGACGCTCGGCAGCGGCGTCGGGGCGCCCGAGCGGAGCCGCCGGAAGGCGACGCGGGCGGGCGCCGCGAGCTCCCAGGCGCGCTCGTCGCTGTCGGCCACGATCACCGCGTGGGCGAGGATGGCCGACGGCTCATCCAGCAGCTCGGAGGGCTCGAAGCTCTCGCGATACATGCGCAGCGCGTCGATCGCGAACTCGGGGCTGATGTGGGCGGCGAAGGCGAAGCCGAGGCCGGCCTTGGCCGCGAGCTGGGCGGAGTAGTCGCTGGAGCCGAGCAGGGTGATCGGCGGCAACGGCGCCTCGAACGGCGCCGCGCGGACGTGGCGGAACGGGTGGTTCTCGGGCCAGGGCCGCACCCCGGCGAAGGCGCGCAGCTCGCCGAGCTGCTCGGGGAGGTCGTTGGCGGTCATCGCCTCGCGGCTGCGGCGGAGCGCCATCGCCGTCATCTGGTCGGTGCCGGGGGCGCGGCCGATCCCGAGATCGATCCGGTCCGGGAAGAGCGCCGAGAGCACCTTGAACTGCTCAGCCACGCGAAGTGGGCTGTGATTGGGGAGCATCACCCCACCGGAGCCGACCCGGATGCGCTCGGTCGCGGCGGCGACCTGTCCGATCATCAGCTCCGGCGAGGAGCTCGCGACCATCGCGCCGCCGTGGTGCTCGGCGAGCCAGAAGCGGGTGAAGCCGAGCCGGTCGGCGTGACGCGCATGCTCGATCGTGTCGCGCAGCGCCTGCCCCTCGGAGGAGCCGGCGGCGACCGGGGAGAGGTCGAGGACGGAGACCTTCGGCATGCCTCCAAGTTAGAGGACGGCTTCCGGCGACCGGCGCCGCGTGCGAGCAGGGAGCCTCAGGTGAGGCTGGAGAGCGCGAAGGCCACCGCGAAGCCGAGCACGGTCACCAGGCCGGCGATCCGCCCCGCGTCCCGAGTCGCGTCGGGGATCATCGAGTCGATCATCATCACCAGCAGCGCCCCACCGGCGAAGCCGTCGATCACCGCCCGCATCTCGGCGGAGGCGACGTCGGCAATCGCGTAGCCCGCGACCGTTGCGAGCATGCAGATCACCGCGACCGCAACCCACAGCCGGAGGATGTGCTTGCGGGCGGTCCCGGCGCCTCGCATCTCGTTCGCCGAGCCGATCGCTTCCGGCAGGTTGGAGACGAAGATCGCGACGATCAGGCCGATGCCGATCCCCTCCCCCGCCGCCAGCCCGATCCCGAGCACCATCTGCTCGGGGATGCCGTCGAGGAAGGCGCCGAGCGCCAGCGCGGTCCCCGCTCCCGAGGCTCCGGAGGTCCCCTCGCCAACAGCGCCAGGAGTCCTGCCGGCGCGGCCCCTGCCGCCGTGCTTGCCGCGATTGGAGACGGCGCCGTCGGCGGCGAAGTAGGTGACCGCACCGATCGCGAGGCCGAGCGCGACCCAGCTCAGGCCCGCGACCTCGGTCCCCTCCTCGACGAGCTCGTAGCTGACGGCGCTGATCAGCGCACCCGCTCCGAAGGCGAGGACGGTCCCCGTCTGCCGCTTGGACCAGTCGCGCGCGAAGGCGAGCAGCGCTCCGATCACGAGCGAGGAGGCTGCGAGTGCTCCCCATCCGATCGCCGCAGCCATGCGCGCCAGCCTAACCCGGACCGGCTTCCGAGTCGCGGTCGGGGCGTGGCCTCGATCTCTGCGATCGTGTCCGACTCGGCGATGGCGGCGATCGAGCTCAAGCAGGTGGTGAAGACGTTCGGGGAGATCCGGGCTGTCGACGGTCTCGACCTGGAGGTCCGCGAGGGGATCTGCCTGGGCCTCCTCGGCCCCAACGGGGCCGGCAAGTCGACGACGATGAAGCTGCTGACGGCGCAGGCGATCGCCGACTCCGGCTCCCTGCGGGTGCTCGGCTACGAGCTGCCGGAGCGCTCGAAGGAGGCGCGGGCGGAGATGGGAGTCGTGCCCCAGCTCGACAACCTCGACATCGACGTCACGGTCGAGGACAACCTGCGCATCTTCTCCCGGCTGTACCGGGTCAAGGACATCGACGCCGCCGTCGACCGGGCGCTCGACATCGCCCGGCTGCAGGACCGTCGCAAGGACGCCGTCGACGAGCTCTCCGGGGGCATGCGGCGGCGCCTGCTGGTCGCGCGCGGGCTCGTCCACAGCCCCAAGCTCTTCCTGCTCGACGAGCCGACCGTCGGGCTCGATCCGCAGATCCGCACCGAGGTCTGGGACCTCATCGAGGAGCTGCGCTCAGGGGGGACGACGATCCTGATGTCGACCCACTACATCGAGGAGGCCGAGCGGCTCGCCGACGAGGTGGCGCTGATGGCGAAGGGCAAGGTGATCGCCCGCGGCACCCCGGCCGAGCTCATCGCCGAGTACGCCGGCCGCGACACCGCCGAGGTCTACGCGCCCCCGGAGCGTCGCGCCGAGGTGCGTCGCGCCGCTGAGGAGGCCGGGCTCGACGTCCGCGCGGCCGGGCCGGCGATCGCGATCGTCGGCGCCGAGCGGGCGACCAACGGCGTCGTTCCCGACGACGCGGTGATGCGCCCGGCCTCGCTCGAGGACGTCTTCGTCCTGCTCACCGGGGAGGAGCTGGAATGAGTGGAGTGAGCGGAGCGGCGACGCGCAAGGGGCGGATGCGCAGGCTCGAGCCGGCTGCCATCGCCGGGGTGATGAGCCGCGAGGTCGCCAACTTCCGGACCTTCTGGAAGAGCACCGCGTTCTCGAGCACGGTCGAGCCGATCGTCTACCTGCTCGCGTTCGGGCTCGGGCTCGGCGCCACCGTGGTCGCCGACGTCGACGGGCTCGAGTACGTGCAGTTCGTCGGCACCGGGATGGTCGCGACGGCCGTGATCTTCTCCTCGGTGTTCCCGGCGATGTTCGGGACGTTCGTCAAGCACCGTTTCCAGAACACCTACGACGCGATCCTCGCCGCACCCGTCGACACCGAGGAGCTCGTCACCGCGGAGATGCTGTGGATCGGCTGCCGCGCCGCCGTCTTCGGCTGCTTCCCGCTGATCGTCACGTTCTTCTTCGGGCTGCAGCCCGCGTGGGGGATGCTGCTCGTCCCGTTCTTCTGCCTGATCACCTCGCTCGGGTTCGCGGGCTTCGGGATCGCGGTGGCCGGGACGGTCGCGAAGATCGACCAGTTCAACTACGTGACGACGCTGGTCATCACGCCGCTCTTCCTCGTCGCCGGCACCTTCTTCCCGATCTCCGGGCTCCCCGAGTGGGCGCAGGTCGCCGCGCAGTTCAACCCGCTGCATCAGCTCGTCGAGCTCGTGCGCGCCGCCTGCTTCGGGTTCGAGTGGAACGACCTGCTGCGGGTCGCCTTCCTGCTCGTCTTCTCGTTCGTGACCTGGCGAATCGCGATCGTTCAGCTGCGCAAGCGGCTGATCGACTGACCCTCCACCGCGATCGCCGGTGCTGTCCAGGTGGCCGGGCGGTCGCCATCGATGGCATCAAGCACCCGTTTGCGTGAGATCGACATTTCGGCCACTCCGCGTCCCAAAAAAGGTCGATCTCACCGGGATCCCGGTCGGATCGATGGCATGGACGCGGGGAGGGACTCCCACGACCTCCGCGCTCCACCGCTCAGCCTCAGCGGCGCGGTGACGCCGCGCAGCTCACGCACAGCGCGCTCTCGGGCGCCGCGCGCAGGCGACCCGCGGGGATCCGCTCGCCGCAGCCGTCGCAGATCCCGTAGGTCCCCTCGTCGAGCTTCTCGAGCGCGCGAGTGATCCGCGCCTCGATGTGGTCGAGGGAGTCGGCGACGCCGACGTCCGTGAGGCGGCCGATCGCCTGGTTGGTCCCGTCGCCGATGCGCTTGCCGAAGCCGATGTCGGCGCCCTCCTCAGGAGGTCGCTTGAGTTCCTCCTCGCGACCCTCCAGGTCGGCGAGTTGCTCCCGCAGCCCCACCTCGATCGCTGCCAAGTCCAGGGTTGAGTCGTCGGGTTCGCTCTGGGCCGTACTTCATCCTCCCCGAAACCGCGGGACGCGTCCAGCCCGCCGATCGAACCGATGCGCCACTTCAAGCTCACCCGCACCCGCCCCGCACTCGCAAACCTGCCCCCCGACGGACGGCCCAGCGGCGAGCGCCGGCCGTCGACCCGGCCGGCGCGCTACTACCTGGCCGCGGGGATCGACCTTCGCGCCGAGATGGCGCGGCTCTGCCGGCTCGACGCGCTCGGCGGCGCCGAGGGGTTACTCGTGCGGCGGCCGCCGGAGCTGACGGTGCGGCGCGCCTCCAAGCGCCCGCGCAGCCGCATGGGCTTCGCGATCCCCGAGGAGAACCGCCTCTCGGTCACCGTCTATCCGGGCATCCGGCGCGGCGATCTCGAGGAGACCTTGCTGCACGAGCTCGTCCACCTCGCCGTGGGCGCCGCTCCCGGCGGCCGGCGCTGGCACGGGCGCGAGTTCACCGAGGCGCTGCGGACGGCGATGGCGGAGGCCTACGGCGTCCGAGGTGTGGGGCCGTCGAACACCTACCACGGCGCCTATGCCGAAGCGCTGGAGCGCATCCACGCGCGCGAGGCCGCGCTCGCCTCCCAGGGCGTCCACCCCGAGCAGCTCGAGCTCAGCGCTTAGCCCGCCACCCGTCCACCTCCGTGCGGTGCGGTCCCACCGAACGGCCACGCAACCACGCCCTAGCGGGGGTTCGGTGGACGTTCGGCGAGCACGGGGCCCGGCCGCGTTCGCGTGAGCCCTCGATACGGTCTCCCCATGGCCAAACCGCTGCTCGTCGTCGACACGCCCTCGATGCTCTACCGCGCCTTCTTCGCGCTCCCGAAGACGATCAAGGGGTTCATCGACGGGAAGAAGGCGTCCGTCAACGCGCTGCTGGGGACCGCGAACCTGGTCCTGCGCGAGATCGAGGCGCACGACCCACGCGCGGTCGTCCTCTGCTTCGGGCCTGACGCCGCCGACTACCGCGTCGAGCTGCTGCCCGCATACCACGCCGACCGCCCGCCGATGCCGGACGAGCTCGGGCCCCAGTTCGCCGCCTGCCGTGACCTCTTCCCGCGCTTCGGGTGGGAGATCGCCGAGAGCGAGAACCTCGAGGCCGACGACATCCTCGGCTCGCTCGCCGATGTCGAGACCGAGGCCGGCGGCACCACCCTGGTGATGACCGGCGACCGCGACATGTTCCAGACCGCGAGCGACACGGTCACCGTGCTCTACGTCTCCACCGGCAAGCAGGGCGGCCAGCTCGTCGACCCCGCCGAGGTCAAGAAGCGCTATGGGGTGGGGCCTGAGCTGGTCCCCGACTTCATCGCCCTGCGCGGCGATCCCTCCGACGGGATCCCCGGCGGCAAGGGGATCGGGGAGAAGACGGCCGCCGACCTGCTCAAGCGCCACGGCTCGCTCGACGCCGTCCTCGACAACGCGATCCGCGAGGCGACGCCGCGCCTGCGCGGAACGCTGACCGAGCAGCGCGAGGAGCTGCTCGAGTTCCGCGAGATCGCACGCCTGCAGGACGCGAAGGTCAAGCGCCCACCCGACGGCGAGACGGACTTCTCCGCCGCCGCCCAAGCCGCGCGCGACTACGGCATGAGTGGGCTGGCGGACAGGCTGGAGAAGGCCGCGGGCTGAGCCGTCGCCGACGCGCGCTCGGAGGCTCAGGACGTCAGGAACGCGTGCATCGCGTCGTGGGTCTCGACCGGCCGCTCCATCTGCGGGACGTGGCCGCAGTCGAGCTCGAGGTGGGCGGAGGAACGCGGCAACGCGCGCTCGACGTGACGCATGAACGACTTCGGCACGAGCGTGTCCTCATCGCCCCAGACGAACAGGCCGGCGGGCTCGAGCTTCTTCAGCCGGGTCCAGAAGCCCTCCCCGCCGTAGGGCTCCTCGAGGTAGATGTTGCGGGCGCACTCATAGAAGGCGAAGCGGCCTGAGGGCGTCAGGTAGGCGCGTAGGAACTCGTCGACGCCCGCCGCCGTCCATCCCTGCTCGCCCCCGGGGACGAGCTTGCGGACGACCGGCTCGACGGCCCAGCGCGGGGTCGGCTGCAGGTAGCCGAGGCGGGGCAGCGGCATCTGCAGCAGCCACTTCCATGGGCGCTCCTTGAGCCAGGCCAGCGACGGCGCGAGCAGGACCAGGCGGTTGACGCGCTCGGGAGCGCTGAACCCCATCTCCAGGGCGATCCGCCCGCCCATGCTGTTGCCGGCGAAGCTTGCGGTCTCGAGGCCGAGCTCGTCCATCAGGGAGACGATGATCTCGGCGTACCAGATCGCGTCGAAGCCGCCCGTGGAGGGCTTGGACGAGTCGCCGAAGCCGGGCAGGTCGATGGCGATGACCCGGTGGCCCAGCGGCGCGAGGAGGCTGACCGTGGTCATGAAGGAGGCCTTGGTCCCGCCGAGGCCGTGGATGCAGATCAGCGGCGGCCCCTCCCCCGCCTCCGTGATCGCGATCTCGTGATCGCCCGCCTCCACCCGGTGGAACCGAAGGTGGCCGGGGGTGGCATCACCGCCCGTCGCGGCGAGGAAGCCGATGCCCAGGTGAAGGTTGTCGCGGACCGACAGGCGCCCCTGACCGAAGGCGGCCATCCCGCCCTCGAGATCGGCGGCAAGGGCCTCCCAGGTCGCGAGGTCGGCGCGCACGCGCGCATCGGGACGGCGGCCGGAGGCAGGCTCGAGACGCAGGTCCGGCAGGGAAATGACGGCGTCGACGTCCTCGCCATCGCTCACCTCGAGGCGGATCAGCGCCTCGCCGCCGGGGACGTCGATGTCCTCTGGGGCGAACCGATCAGCGAGGTCCTGCAGGGCGCCGTGGACTACGAACGGCGCTGCCGTGGCTGTGCTCACACCCGAAACGCTACCCGTCACCGGGGCCGGGAAGGCGAGGGGAGCGCTTCAGCCCAGCAAATCGCGCAGATCCGCGCAGACGGAATCGACCGCCGCGGATGCCTTCGGGCTGACGGCGCCGAGTGCGAGGAACCCGTGGATGAGGCTGTCGAACTGCCTGCGGAGGACCGGCACACCGGCCTCCTCGAGGGCGTCCGCGTACGCCTCGCCGTCGTCGAGAAGCGGGTCCATCTCAGCGGTGACGACGACCGCCGGCGCCAACCCGGCAAGCTCTCCCAGCCGCGGCGACGCCTTCGGGTCGGCCCCGTCGGCCTCGTCGGCGATGTAGTTGTCGCGGAACCACTCCATGTCGTCGCGGGTGAGGAACAGGCCCTCTCCGTTGCGCTCCAGGGAGGGGTGCTCGGCTGTGAAGTCGGTGACCGGGTAGATCAGGAGTTGACCCTTCAACGGTGGCGAGGCATCGCGGTGGGCCTGCGCTGCGACGGCCGCCAGGTTGCCGCCCGCGCTGTCGCCGCCGACCCCGATCGCGGCGGGGTCACCGCCGAGCTCCTCGGCGTGCGCGAGCGCCCAGCCGGTGGCCGCGATCGCATCGTCGGCGGCCGCCGGGAAGTGGTTCTCGGGACCGAGGCGGTACTCGACGCTGAGGACGGCCACCTTCGCCCCGGCGCTGATGATCCGGCACTGACCGTCGTAGCTGGCGACGTCGCCGATCGTGAAGCCGCCCCCGTGGAAGAAGACGAGCGTGGGCATCGGGCGCTCGACCCCCGCGGGAAGGTAGAGACGGGCGGGAAGCTCGCCGGCGGCGCCGCCGACCTTCAGATCGCTCACCGAGGCGACCTCCGGCGGAGGGGCGAAGGACGCGGCCAGGGAGGTGAGCTGCGCGAACGCCTCGCGCGCCTGCTGCGGGGTGCCCTGCGACATCGGCGGCAGCGCGTTGACCTGCTGCAGCAGCGGTTCGAGTGCGGGATCGAGTGGCATGACGGCGGCTCCTCAGCGCAGTTCGTCGAATGGGCGGTGGGCGACGACGTTCCAGGGCTCCACCCTCGAGGAGGCGATCAGGCCGGCCGCCCCGTAGGGATCGGCGGCGGCGAACGCCTCCGCCTCCGCGAGCTCACCCTCGAACACGAACAGCCCCCCGGTGGGCGGGTCGCCGACCGCGCCGCCGAGCACCAGGCCACGCTCCTCGCTCCAGCGCGAGATGTGCTCGAGGTGAGCCTCCCGGTGCGGCTTGCGCAGCTCGAGGATGTCGTCGACGTACTCGTAGGTGAGGATCGTCAGGGTCGCCATCGCGGGACCGATCATGCCACCCCGCGCGCTGCCGCTACGGCGCCGGCCGCTCGCGGACGACCTCGCTCGCCACCTTGTCGTCGCGCAGCCCCCGGTAGACCGGGTGCCGCAGCGTCCCCGCATCGGTCCACTCGGTGAACCCGACTTCGGCCACCAGCTCGGGCTCGGCGAAGATCGCGGCGCGCTCGGGCTGGCGACCGGAATCGGCGGAGAACGGGCTGCTGTCGCGTCGCAGCGGCTCGAGGCGCTCCAGCAGCATCCGCAGCTCGGGATCGTCGAAGCCGGTCCCGACCTTGCCCGCGAAGCGCAGCTCCTCCCCCTCCCAGTAGCCGAGCAGCAGCGCCCCGAGCGTCTCGGCACGCCGCCCCTTGCCCGGCAGCCAGCCGCCGATCACGACCTCCTGGCCGACGACGTTCTTGACCTTGATCCAGTCGCGTCCACGCTTGCCGGGCCGGTAGAGGGAGTCGAGGCGCTTGCCGACTATCCCCTCGAGCCCCTGCGCGCTCGTCAGCTCCAGCAGGGAGGCGCCGTCGCCGCGGTGGTAGGCGGGCGTCCGCCAGTGATCGCCCTCGAGGCCCAGCGCCTCCAGCCGCGCGCGCCGCTCGGCGTAGGGCAGCCCGAGCAGCGGCTCGCCGTCGACGACGAGCAGGTCGAAGGCGACGTACGTCACCGGCACCTCGTCACGAAGCCGCCGGACCTGGTCGGCCTCGCGGACGTGCATCCGCCGCTGCAGGCGCTGGAAGCTGGGGCGGCCGGCATCGTCGAAGGCGACCACCTCACCGTCGAGCACCGCCTTGGCGCCGTCGAGCGCGTCCGAGAGCGCCACGAGCTCCGGATACGCCGCGGTGATGTCCCTGGCGGTCCGCGAGACGAGCCGGACCGAGTCCGCCGCGCAGTACGCGATCGCGCGCACCCCGTCCCACTTGATCTCGAAGCCCCAGCCGTCGTCGTCGACCGGGAGCTCCGCGAGCTTCGCCTTCATCGGCTCGATCCTCGCGAGATTGCGCGCCTCCGCCATGGGGGGTCATATACCTACCCGCTGTGGACCCCGGCACTCCGACGACCATCTCGCTGCTGAGCTGGAACGTCGCCGGCCGGGTCGCGCTGCACCCCGAGCAGGCGGCCGCGGTCGCTCGCCGGGAGCCCGACGTCGTCTGCCTGCAGGAGGTGCGGGCGAGCACGGCCCCGCGCTGGCGGCGGGCCCTCGCCGACGCCGGCCTCCCCCACGCCCTCGACTCCAGCGGCGTCAGCGACGGGCGGCGCCTCTTCAGCCTGACCGCCTCGCGCCGGCCGCTGCACGAGCTCGCGCCGATCGGCGCGCCGCAGCCCGAGCGCGTCCTCTCGGCGCTGGTCGATTCCCCGCTCGGCCCGCTCGAGCTTCACAACGCCCACGTACCGCCCGCCGACCGCGCCACGGCCGGCATCACCAAGATCGAGACGTGCGAGGCGCTGCTGCTCGCGCTCGGCCGACCGGACCCGAGACCGGGCGGCCACCGCGTCCTCTGCGGCGACCTGAACACTCCCCGCTACGAGAGCGAGGACGGATCGGTCGTCGAGACGTTCGCGCCGGAGCATCCCGCAGTCGAGGCGCGCTGGGACCGGGCCGAGCGTGGCCTTCTCCTCGGCCTCGCGGACGGGGGTGAGGACGGGTTGGTCGATGCCTTCCGCGCCGTCCACGGCTACGACCGCCGCGACGTGAGCTGGGTGATGCACACCCGCGCCCGCCGCAAGCACGCCCATCGGCTCGACCACGTCCTCGCCTCCACGAGCCTGCGCGTCGCCGGGTGCGACTACATCCACGGCTGGCGGGAGGCCGGTCTGAGCGACCACTCGGCAATCGAGGCGACGTTCGCGAGCATCGTTGACGCCGAACGTCACTGAGTGCGCCCTATAGGGGGTAGTGAGCGACGTTCGGCGACGATGGGCGACCGCGTCGCGAGCCCTCAGCCTCGCTCGAGCCACTCCTCGATGAGCTGGCGCGCGATCGCCGTTCGCGGCGGCAGCAGCAGCCCGTCGCCGGGCGCGTCCGTCATCCAGTCGTCCTCATGGCGGGCTCCCTCGGCGACCTCCTCCCGCGGGAACCAGCGCACGTCCTCGAGCTCGGGATCGCTGCCGCCGACTTCGCCCGAGCGCCAGGGCGCGATGAAACCGAGCATCAGCGAAGCCGGGAACGGCCACGGCTGCGAGCTCACGTACTCGGGGCGCTCGATCTCCACTCCAGCCTCCTCGGCGACCTCGCGCACCACCGCCTCCTCGAGGCTCTCGCCCGGTGAGACGAAACCGGCGAGCGCGGAGTAGCGGCGCCTGGGCCAGCTCGCCTGACGACCCAGCAGCGCGCCCTCGGGCCCGACGACGAGCATGATCACAACCGGGTCGGTGCGCGGATGGTGCTGCGTTCGGCAGCGCGGACAGGACCGCACCATCCCCGCCTCGGCCAGCTCCGAAGGAGCCCCGCAGTTGGCGCAGTGGCGATGGGCCCGATGCCAGTTCAGGAGCGCGGTCGCGTATGCGGCGAGTCCGCCCTCGGCCGCGGGGAGCACGGCGGCGGCCTCGCGCATCCCGATCCACCCCGCCGGACCGTCGGCCGCTGAGATGTCGCGCGGCCCGGCGGCGCCGATGAGCCGCGGCCGCTTCGCCTCCGGCGGTGGATCGACGTCGAGCGCCCACAGCGGTCCGTCGCCGTCGTCGCCGAGGAGGACGGCCTCGGAGGCGTCGTCCACCTCTCCGAGCGGCGGCCGGTAGAGCCTCGCGCCGCTCGCGCGTAGGCCGGGGTCACCGGCGAGGACGACCCGCGCACGGGGATCGGCGCGCTGCGCCTCGACCCAGGCGGCGTCGGCGCGGCGCCCGTCCCCGGCGCGATCGAGCTCGGCTCCCGTGAACGCGTTCGGCTCCGCCATCGATCCAAGCCTACGCCCGGCCCACCTACACTCGCCCGATGGACAGGTTGCCGGAGCGCAGGGTCCCGACCTCGATGCAGGAGGCGGTGGGCGGTTGGCTGGGGATCGCCGAGTCGACGCTCCCCTTTCTCGTCTTCACCGGGGTGTGGGCGGCGTCGGGAAGGGACATCCTCGTCGGCGGGATCGCCGCCGTCGGCCTCACCGCAGTCCTTGCGGCGATCCGGATCGCCCGCCGCCAGACGGTGCAGTACGCGCTTTCCGGGGTGCTCGGCGTCGCCTTCGGCGCGTTCGTCGCCAACCGCACCGGCCGCGCCGAGGACTTCTTCCTGCCCGGGATCCTGATCAACACCGGCTCCGCGATCGTCTACCTGATCTCGATCCTGATCCGCAAGCCGCTGCTCGGCCTGATCGTCTCGACCCTGACCGGCGGCGGCCGCAGCTGGTACCAGGATCCCGAGGAGCGCCGCCTGTACACGAAGGCGAGCTGGATCTGGGTTGGCCTGTTCTGCTTCCGCCTCTCGATCCAGCTTCCCCTGTACCTCAGCGGCGCCGTCGGTCCGCTGGCGGTCGCGCGCGTGATCACCGGCCTGCCGCTCTTCGCGCTCGGCCTCTGGCTCTCCTACCTGCTGCTGCGGCCGGTGCTCGGCCCGATCGTCGAGCGGGACGACGATCCCGAGTCTGAAACGGAGCCCGAGGCCGAACCCGAAGCCTCTTGAACGCGCGCGCCTGGACGCTCTTCGGGATCGTCTCCTTCCTCTGGGGGATTCCCTACCTGTTCATCTCGATCGCGGTGGACGACGGGATCCCGCCCGCGTTCCTCGCCTGGGTCCGCGTCGTGCTCGGCGCCTGCATCCTGCTCCCGATCGCGTGGCACGCCGGCGTCCTCGGGTCCCTGCGCGGCCGCGGGCGCTGGCTGGTCGCCTTCGCGGTCGCCGAGATCGTCATCCCGTTCCCCCTGATCGCCGCCGGCGAGCAGTACGTCAGCTCCTCGATCGCGGCGATCCTGATCGCGGCGACGCCGCTGATGATCGCGACCCTGGCGATCCGCTTCGACGCCGAGGAGCGCGCCGAGGGCAGGCGTCTCATCGGCCTCTTCGTTGGGCTGGCCGGTGTCGTCTGCCTTGTCGGGATCGACATCGCCGGCAACGGTGACGAGCTGCTCGGAGCCGCCGCGATCCTCCTCGCCGGGCTCGGCTACGCGATCGGTCCGATGCTGCTCAAGCACAAGTTCACCGGGATCGAGCCGCTCGCGACGATGCCGGGCGCGCTCGTCGTCGCCTCGCTCGCGCTCGCCCCGCTCGCCGCCGCCGACCTTCCGGAGAGCTCGGCGCTGACCGGTGAGGCGGTGGCGTCGCTGGCGGTGCTCGGCGCTGTCTGCACCGCGGCGGCGTTCATCGCCTTCGGCAAGCTGATCGCCGCCATCGGACCGGGCCGGGCGCTCGTCATCACCTACGTGAACCCGCTCGTCGCGGTGGTCGCGGGGATCGTCGTCCTCGGCGAGGAGCCGGGCCCCGGCGCGATTGCCGGCCTCGTCCTGATCCTCCTCGGCTCCTACATGGCCACGGGCGCCGGCCCGGGAAGAACCGGGCCAGACCCCGCCCTGGACGCTAGGAGCGCGAGCGAGGCCTGACCCGTGCGGGAGCGCGCCTACCTGCCGCGCGGCACTCGAACGTCCTTGGTGCTGGTCGAGACGTTGCCCGCCGCGTCCTCGAGCACCGCCTTCAGCGTCGCCTTGCCGGCGTCGATCCGCTTCGGGACCCGCAGCTCGACCTCGTGGCGGCCGGTGCGAACCGTCCCCTTGCCGCGCAGGATCGCCTTGCCGTCGCGGACCAGCCGCAGCTTCACGTCGACCTTCTCGTCGGCCTTCAGCTTCGCGACGAGGACACGGCGGCCATCCTGGTCGGACTTGACCCTGGCGCTGACGAGCTCCGCCTCGACCTCGTCGGTCTCGGAGCCGCCACCTTCGCCACCGCCTCCGCCGCCGGTGGGGTCGTCAGAGGTCGCCGGGAGCCCCGTCAGGCCGACGGTGATCTCGCCCGCGTAACCGGCGCCGACGCTACCGCTCAGGGGCACCAGGGCCTCGGTCTGGTTGTTGTAGATGTTGTCGTTGCTGTTGGTCACCGACTTGGTGCCCTCGTAGCCGAGCGCCGTCTGCGCGTTGACGGTGCCGTTGATCGTCTGGTCGAAGAACAGCTGGGACGTGAACTCGTAGGTGGTCGTGTCGCCGTCGAAGGCCCGGACCTTGAAGTGGATGTGGACGGTCCGTCCCTCGTACCAGCCGGGATAGATCGTCTGGAAGGTGACCTGGCCGTTGCTGTCGGTCACCTGATAGCCGCGCAGGTAGTCGTGGCCGCTGGTGTTGTTCTGGGTGCCGCCGGCGATGTCGGAGTAGTCACCACCCGCGTTGCAGTGCCAGACGTCGACGATCACGCCGGAGCCGACGGAGCAGTCGTCGTCCTGGTTGACGACGTTGATCGTCAGCTCCAGCGGCACTCCGGTCTGGGTGTTCGTCCCGTCGGAGTCGGACTTGATGTTGCTGCGTTCGAGCAGCTCGTCGACGAAGTAGGGACCCTCGGTCATCGCCGGGCTGAGCACGCACGCCGCGGCCACCGCCTTCGGCGTCGACCCGCTGAAGAGGGCGAGTGGCCCACGGCTCAGCGCATAGGCGACGCCGGCCGCTCCGGCCGCTCCGATGCTCTGCCTCCGCGTCAGCCGCACCCCCGGCTCGGCGGGGGTGACCCCCTTCGATACGCCGGCGTAGTGATCGGTCTCGCACATGTCTCGTTCCCTTCAGTTCGTGAGCGCTGTCAAGGAGTAGACACCGGATCGCCTCCGAGATCACGGGTTCGGGGCGATCTCTCAGGGTTCTCCCAGGAACGGAACCGGAAGGGCCGCCGCGGGTTCGGGCTAGAGTGGTCCGCCGTTCCGGAGAGAAGTGAGTCAGAGGAGAGAACTTTGAACCCCGTTGCCCCGCGCTCGCGCGCATCCATCGTCGCCCTCGCGCTGGTCTGCGTGGCGGCGCTGCTCGCCCTGCTCGCAGGATCGGCCGCGGCGAAGAAGCCGCCGAAGCCCGTCAAGGGTCCCAACGGCGCGAAGTTCTACACGCCGCCGAAGGGCTACCCGTCCAAGCACGGCTCCCTGATCTGGCAGCGCAAGGCGGGCGGGATCACGCCGCTCCCCGGCGCGAAGAACAGCCTCGTCCTCTACACGACGCGCACGCTGGGCGGCGGCAAGGTCGTCTCGTCGGGGATCGTCAGCGTGCCCAAGGGCAAGGCGCCGAAGGGCGGCTGGCCCGTGATCACCTACGCGCACGGCACGACCGGCGTCGCCGATGTCTGCGCTCCCACCCGCATGCCCTCCGGCAGCCTGCAGGAGCCTTACGTCACCTACGTCAACCCCGAGCTCCAGGAATGGATCGATGACGGCTACGCGATCGTCCGCACCGACTACGCCGGACTCGGGACGCCCGGGCCGCACGGCTACCTGATCGGGATCGACGAGGGCCACGCGGTGCTCGACATCGTCACGCAGCGCGGGCGCTCAACCCCGACATCGGCAAGAAGTTCCTGATCGCCGGGCACTCGCAGGGCGGTCAGTCGGCGCTCTTCGCGGCCGCCGAGGCTCCGACCTCGGGAAGGGCCTGAAGCTGCGCGGGACGGTCGCCTACGCGCCTGCCTCCCACCTGGCGGAGCAGGAGTCGCTGCTGCCGGCGCTCACCTCGCCGAACGGGTCGACCGCGTTGGCGACGATGATCATCTCCGGCGCGACGACGGTCAGCGACGAGATCCAGCCGGATCAGCTCCTCTCCGACCAAGTGCTCCAGTTCTACCCGCAGCTCGAGAAGACCTGCCTCGCGCAGCTCTCCCAGAGCGACAGCCTCGGCGGCATCCCGCCGTCGCAGCTCGAGCGCCCGGGAGCGGACCTGACCAAGCTCCGCGAGGTCCTGCAGGACCAAAACCCCGCGATCGTCACGAAGGCTCCGATCCTCCTCGCCCAGGGACTCGCCGACACGACGGTGTTCCCCTTCCTGACGAACTCGCTCAACGACGAGCTCGTCGCCAAGGGCAACACGGTCGACTACCAGACCTACCCCGATGTCGACCATGGCCAGGTGGTGGCCGCGGCGGAGGATCAGGTCGAGGCGTTCTTCGAGCAGCGACTGCCGGCCGGCGATTAGCGCTGCCGAGCCGATGGCGAGGCTGCTCACGATCGGCGTCTACGGGTTCAACCGGGATTCGTTCCTGGCCGCGCTCGAGGGCGCCGGTGTGACGCTGCTCATCGATGTCCGCCAGCGGCGCGGCGTGCGCGGAGCCGAGTACGCCTGGGCCAACTCGAAGCGCCTGCAGGCGGCGCTCGCGGAGGCGGGGATCGGCTATGAGCACCGGCCCGAGCTGGCGCCGACAACCGAGCTGCGGCAGCTCCAGTACGCCCGCGACGACCAACTTGGCGTCGGCAAGCGCAACCGCCAGGAGCTCTCCGCCGAGTTCAGGGAGGCCTACACCGCCGAGATCCTCGACGCCGCGGACCTCGGTGCCGTCCGCAGCCTGCTCCCCGAGGACGGGGCCGCGGCGCTGCTCTGCGTGGAGCGCGACCCCGAGGCCTGCCACCGCTCGCTCGTCGCCGAGCGCCTGGCGGCGGCGGACGGCACGGTCGAGGTCGCGCACCTGCGGCCCGCGTGAGGGAGCCCGCGACCTCGCGTCAGACGCTCGCCTCGGCGACCTTCGCCTCGGCTCGCTCGAGCTCCTCGTAGAGCTCCTCGACGGCGCGCTTGGCATCCTCGTGCCTTGCGGTCGCGCGCTTCGTCCGCCCGGGGCTCGCCCAGGCGGCGGGATCGGCGAGCTCGTCCTCGACTGAGCGCAGCTCGGCCTCGGCTCGCTCGATTCGCTCCTCGATGCGACCGACGTCGCGGATCGCGTTCTTCGAGGGTCCCTTGCGCCGCGGCTTCCCGCGGCCGCCGGAGCCGGCGCCCGGCGAAGCGACCGACGCCGCTTCCCGCTCGGCGGCCTCGCGATCGTCGCGGTCGCGCTGGTATTCGGCCCAGCCGCTCAGGTGGCTCTCCAGATGCCCGCCCTCGCACACCAGCGTCCGCGTCCCGACCGCCTCGAGCAGCGCTCTGTCGTGCGAGACGAGCACGACGGCGCCCTCGTAGGCGAGGAGCGCGTCTTCGAGCGCCTCCCGGCTCTCGATGTCGAGGTGGTTGGTCGGCTCGTCGAGGATCAGCAGATTGGCCCCCGAGGCGACGAGGATCGCCAGGGACAGCCGCCGTTGCTCGCCGCCGGAGATGTCCGCGAGGCGCTTGTCGACATCGGTGCCGGAGAAGAGGAAACCGCCGAGCAGGTCGCGCACCTTCTGCCCGGTCAGACCGGTCTCGCGCTGCGCAGCCTCGAGCACGGTGCCGTCGCCGGCGGCTGAGTCGGCGTGCTGGGAGAGGTAACCGAGCTTGACGTTGTGGCCGATCGAGAACTTGCCCGCCGCGGGCGGGCGCAGGCCGGAGATGGTGTCGATCAGCGTCGTCTTGCCGGCTCCGTTGGGGCCGACGAGGACGACGTGCTCGCCGCGCTCCACCCGCAGCGAAGCCTCGTCAATCAGCGTTCGCCCGGGGACCTCGATCCGCGCCCCCTCCATCTTCAGCACGAACCGGCCCGGCCGCTCCGGCGGCTTGAAGGAGAAGCGAAGCTTCGTCTGATCCCGGGGGTCGCGGATGGCGGCGTCGCGCTTGACGCGCTCGATCGCCTTCAGCTTCGACTGCGCCTGGCGCGCCTTGGTGGCCTTGTAGCGGAAGCGTTCGACGAACTTCTCCATGCGCTCGATCTCTGCCTGTTGGCGCTCGATCGCCTTGCCGAGCGCGATCTCCCGCGCGGCCTGCTCCTTGCGCCAGGCGTGCCAGGGGCCGGAGAAGAACCGGGCGCGACCGGCCTCCAGCTCCAGCACCGAGGTGCCGACCGCCTCCAGGAACCAGCGGTCATGAGCGACGAGTACGATCGCTGCGTCGAGACCGGTCAGGTACCCCTCGAGCCACTCGAGAGATAGGATGTCCAGATGGTTGGTGGGCTCGTCGAGGAGAAGGAGATCGGGTCGCGTAGCGAGCGCACGAGCGAGCGACGCCCGGGTCAGCTCCCCGCCGGAGAAGGTCGCGAGCGCCCGCTCGGACTGCTCGGGGACGAAGCCGAGGCCGTTCAGCACCGCCTGCACCTCGTCCCGCCAGCGGTAGCCCCCGGCGAGCTCGAGCCGCTGCTGCGCCGCCGCGTATGCGGCCAGCGTCCCCTCCTCGCCGTCGCCCTCCGACATCCGGCGCTCGAGCCGCTCGAGCTCGGCCTCGGTCTCGAGCATCTCGGTGCGGCCGGTGTAGACGTACTCGCCGAGCGTCATCGCGACGTCGCGGGGAGGTCGCTGGTCGTGCAGGGCGACGCGGCGGCCCTTGCCCAGCGTCAGCCCGCCCGCGTCCGGGGTGAGCTCCCCGGCGAGGATCCGCAGCAGCGTCGACTTGCCGGCGCCGTTGCGGCCCGAGAGGGTCATGCGGTCTCGCGGCTCGAGCTTGAAGGAGACGTCCTCGAAGAGCGGCCTGCCGCCGACGTGGATTCCGAGGCCTGATGCGATCGCGATTGCCATTGCCGCCCTCAGGCTACGGGGTCGAATCACGCCGGAAGCGGCTACAGGCGCGGGAGCGCGCTGCCGATAGGGGCGTATGCGCGCGGGGTACACGGAGGACCCGGCAGTCCGGCGACGCCGGCGTGGGGTCGCGCGCGCGATGAGCGAGCACGAGTTCGGCGAGATCGTCGCCAGCGCGAGCGACGCGATCATCTCCGGAGACGTCGACGGGACGATCCGCACGTGGAACAAGGGCGCCGAGCGCCTCTTCGGCTACACCGCCGAGGAGATCGTCGGCAGGTCCTTCCTGCGACTCGTGCGGCGAGAGGACCTGCCCCGCTCGAGGGCCCTTCACGCCACCGTCGCCGAAGGGGGTCCTCCGGTCCCCGAGATCGACACCCTCGCGATCCGCAAGGACGGGGCCACGATCGAGGTGTCGCTGTCGATCTCGCCGATGGCCAACGAGAGGGGCGAGCTCGCCGGGGCCGTCGTCATCGCTCGCGACATCCGTCGTCGCCGCACCCTCGAGTCACACCGGCGGGAGGCGGAGCAGCGCTTCTCCGGCGCCTTCGAGAACGCTCCCATCGGATTCGCGATCGTCTCCCTCAGCGGCCGTTTCATCGAGGCGAACCAGTCGCTCTGCGCTTTCCTCGGTCGCTCCGAGGAGGACCTCTGCGGCGGCCTCACCTTCCAGGAGCTCACCCACCCCTTGGATCTGCAACGCGACCTGAACCTGCTCGAGATGCTCGTCGCCGGCGACATCCCCCGCTACGAGATCGAGAAGCGATACCTGCGCCCCGACGGCACCGCCGTCTGGGGACTCCTCTGCGTGTCGCTCATTCGCGACGAGGCCGGCGAGCCGCACCACTTCGTCTCCCAGATCATGGACATCGACACGCGGAAGCAGCAGGACCTCGACCTGCAGCTACTCGCCGGCAAGCTCCGCGGGCTGACCCGACCCCAACGAGCGGAGGGGCCGGACGGCTCGGGGATCGATCGCGAGCTCGACCTGGCGCTGCAGCGCGCCGGGAGCACCCATCAGGGGACCGCCGACATGGAGGTCTCCGGGGTCGCCGCCCTGGTTGCGGCGCTGGAAGCGCGCGACCTCTACACCGCCGAGCACTCGCGAAGCGTCGTCGAGCTCGCCGGGGGAGTCGCCAGGCGCCTGGCCCTCGACGAGGCGACCGTGTCCAGTGTCGAGCGGGTTGCGGCGCTGCACGACGTCGGCAAGGTCGCGGTCCCCGACGCGATCCTGCAGAAGCGCGGCCCGCTGACCGCCTCCGAATGGGAGCTCATGCGACAGCACCCGGCGGTGGGCGAGCGCATCGTCGCCTCGACCCGAACGCTCGCCCACCTGGCCGCCCCGATCCGCGCCGAGCACGAGCGCTGGGACGGCACCGGCTACCCGGATGGGCTGAGCGGGGAGCAGATCCCGATCTCGAGCCGGATCACGCTCGCCTGCGACGCCTTCCACGCGATGACGTCGGATCGTCCTTACAGGGCGGCGATGGCGCCGGAGGAGGCCCGAGCCGAGCTGCGGGCCGG
The DNA here is from genome assembly GCA_046330415.1 of Solirubrobacterales bacterium. Classification (GTDB taxonomy): domain Bacteria; phylum Actinomycetota; class Thermoleophilia; order Solirubrobacterales; family 70-9; genus RHKX01. Next base: position 92,995 of record JAXLSW010000009.1, read on the forward strand.
GGCCGGAACCCAGTTCGATCCGACTGTCGTCGAGGCGCTGCTGGAGGAGTTGTCCGAGCAGAACGGAAAGGTGGATGCATGAGCCGGATGAAGCGAGGATGGGCGCTTGCGAAGAAGAGCTGGTCGGTGCTCAGGGAGCACCCGACGCTGATCCGCTTCCCGCTCTACGGCGGCGCGCTGACGCTGCTCATGGCCATCGTCGTCGTCGGACCGGGGCTCTACCTGATCGATGACGGCAAGCTCGCCCCCGGGGCACCACTGGTCGTCATCGGATTCCTGCTGCTGTCCTTCATCGGCACCTACTTCGCGGTGGCGCTCGCGGCGGCCGCCGACCGGATCTTCCGCGGCGAGGAAGCCACCGTCGCCGACGGCCTGGCAGTCAGCCGCGCCAACATCGGACCGATCTTCGGCTGGGCGATCCTCTCGGCCACCGTTGGCCTGATCTTCAGCCTGCTCGAGAACCAGGGGATCATCGGCCAGATCGTCGGTCGGCTCCTCAACGTCGCCTGGTCGCTGATCACGTTCCTGGCGGTGCCGGTGATCGCGATCGAGGGAACCGGGCCGATCGAGACGCTGAAGCGCTCCGGGAGCCTGTTCAGGGAGCGCTGGGGCCAGCAGATCACCGGCAACATCGCGATCGGCGGTCTGGTCGCACTCGCCGGGTTCCTGCCCGCGATCCTGCTGATCGTCCTCGGCATCGGGCTGTGGGGGGCGAGCGGCTTCCTCGGTGCGCTGCTGGTGATCGTGGGCATCATCCTGTTCGCCATCTCGGCGCTCATCGCGAGCGCCCTGAACGGGATCTTCGGTGTCGCGCTCTACCACTACGCCGGCGAAGGGGCCACGATCGGCCCGTTCACGACGGCGGAGCTCGAGTCCGCCGTCAAGCGCACCGGCGGCGGCGGCCCCGCGCCGTCGACGATCTAGCGCTAGCCGACGTCCTCGGTGCCCAGTGCTCCGGCGCCGGGCGCATGGACCGCGACTGGCGTGGTTTGCGCGCCCCGCGTCGGTGGTTGAGCGCTCCCGCTGCGAGCGCGGGGCGCCTCGACCACGCTGTACGTGGTTTACGCGCCCCGCATCGCACGATTGGCAGCGAAGGGAGGTGGGGAGCTCACCGCGGTGGCCGGCCCCACCGGGATCTCCCCTGCTCCCTCGCTGCCCATCGCCCCCGGCGCCAGCCGTGGCGGATGGGTCGTGGACCTGTCACCGGGAAACAGGCCTATTCCCCGCTTTCGGGTGACAGGTCGGCCGGGCGCTCCAGCCCGCGGGACCTGTCACCGGGAAGCCGGGCTATTCCCCGCTTTTCGGTGACACGTCCGCTCGCGGCGGAGGTGCCGCGACGCGGGGGCCATCGCCCCGCGTCCGCACGATAGGCAGCGAAGGGAGGTGGGGAGCTTCCGGCGAGCCGGCCTCACCAGGATCTCCCATGCTCCCCTCGCCGCCCATCGCCCAACGCGGGGCGCCTCGACCACCTATGACGTGGTCAACGCGCCCAGCGTCGATGGTTGAACGCCGCCGCTGCGAGCGCGGGGCGTATGGACCACGCTGTACGTGGTTCCCGCGCCCCGCGTCACACGGTCGGCAGCGAAGGGAGGTGGGGAGCTCACCGCGACGGCCGGCCTCGCCGGATCTCGGCTCGCACGCGCTCTGCGCTGCGTATCGACCCACCTATGGCAGGGCAATACGCGTCGCAGGTGCGCTGCGCGGGTGCCCGGCGCGTTGGACGGCCGCGGCCGCGTTCAACTCGCAATCGCAGGTCCCACAGACGTGCGATTGCGATTCGGTGCGGCGCGGAACTCCCTGCGACGGCGGGCGCCCGACGGTTCCAGCCGCTAGGCGAGGGCGAACTCGACGCGCCGGGTCGCGGCGTCGGCGGCGAGCAGCTTGACCGCCACCTCGCTGCCGAGCTCGGGGGCGGCGCCCTCGACGTGCGCGCGAACCGCGGGTTCGCGCACCTGGACCATGCCGTCGTCGATGACGAGCGCTTCGAAGCTCTCCCCCACCCGGCCCTCGAGCAGCATGGCCTCGACGAGGTCGACGACCCCGCGCTCGACGGCACCGGCCCGGCGCGCTCCCGCTCCCATCGCATCCGGCAGCGCGGCGAGACTGGCCCGCACCCAGTCCGGCGGCGCCGCGCCCGCCGCGGCCGCGGGCAGCACTCGCTGACGTAGCGGTCCTGCAGCCGCCGCAGCGGGGCCTGTCGCGTGCGCGTAGTCGGCGGCGATCGAGAAGTGCTCGTGCTCTGTAGGCACCTCGCCGTCGAAGGCCACATAGCCCGCGCCACGGCCGACGCCGGTCGCCTCGTGCATCAGCGCCGCCTGCGCCGGGACGGACGGATCGAGCGAACGGATCAGCTCCGGGTAGCTCATGCCGTCGACCCATGGCACCCCGAGCGCCCGGACCTGGAGGCGGAAGCGCCGCAGAGATCGCTCGTCGGGAGGCGGCTGGGTGGAGGATGCCGACGCCCGCTCCGAGCATGAGCTTGGCGGCCTCCATCCCGGTCAGCAGGGAGATCTGCGCGTTGTCGTCCTCGACCTGACGCGTCACCCGGTAGCGCACCGTCCACCCGTCCCCCTCGCGCTCGACCTCCTGCTCCGGAACGGCCAAGCCGGACCCCGCCGCGCGCCTCCTCGAGCGCCAGCCGCCGGGCGCCCACCTCGCGCAGCAGCGACGCGAGCTCGGCGGGAACGTCGTCGTAGGTGTGCTGGGCGACGCTCCGCACCTCAGCGCGGGCGACCGGGTCGATGTCGGCTCGCCGCGGTCGTCGAGGTCGATCGTCCACAGAACAGCGGGGCGCCACTGCTCCGGCAGGAGGCTCGCGGCCCCCTCCGAGAGCGCGGGCGGGTGCAGCGGCGCCCGCTCATCGGGCGCGTAGACGGTCACCCCGCGCGCGTGCGCCTCGGTATCCAGGGGCGAGCCCGCCGCCACGAACGACCCGACATCGGCGATCGCGTAGCTGACCCGGTGGCCGTCGCCGCGGCGCTCGATGTGCATCGCCTGGTCGAGATCACGCGATCCCGGCGGGTCGATCGTCACGAACGGCAGATCGACCCGTTCCCCCGCAGGCGGACGCGCTGCAGCCTCCTCCGCCGCCCGTACGACGTCGGGCGGGAACGACTCCGGAACTCCCGCCTCCGCCCTGATCGCGCGCAGCCCGTCGGCCATGCGCTCGGCCGGGTCGATGCGGATCCAGCGCGCCGGCATCAGCCTCGGTGGTGGCGGGTCACGCGGTCGCTTCCGCGGCCCAGCGCTCCGCGTTCTGCTCGATCATCTCGGTCAGGATCTCCTCGATCCCGTAACGCGGCTCCCAGCCGGGGTAATCGGCGCGGAAGTCAGAGACGTCGGAGATCCACCAGCGATGGTCGCCGACCCGGTTCTCGTCGCTGAGCTCCCAGCTCAGCTCCCGGCCACCGATCCGCTCGCACGCGGCGATCGCCTCGAGCATCGAGCAGTTGCTGAACCTGCCGCCGCCGATGTTGTAGACGGCGGCCGCGCGCGGTTCGTGCTGGAACTGCTCGAAGCAGGCCACGAGGTCGGCGCAGTGGATGTTGTCGCGGACCTGCTTGCCGCCGTAGCCGAAGACGGTGTAGTGGGTGCCGGTCACCGCGCACTTGGCGAGGTAGGCGAGGAAGCCGTGAAGCTGCGCGCCGGCGTGCTGGGGGCCGGTCAGGCAACCGCCGCGGAAGCAGACCGTCGGCATGTCGAAGTAGCGCCCGTACTCCTGCACCATCAGGTCGGCGGCGGCCTTGGACACACCGAACAGCGAGTGCGTCGAGGAGTCGATCGACATCGACGTGTCGATGCCGCCGTAGTAGCGGTGGCCCTCGGGCAGCTCGAGCCGCAGCTCGTGCTCCTCGAGCGGAAGGTGGTTCGGGGTGTCGCCGTAGACCTTGTTGGTCGAGCAGAAGACGAACGGGGCGTCGATGGCGTGCGCGCGGGCAGCCTCGAGCAGATTCAGGGTGCCGACCGCGTTCACGCCGAAGTCCGTCTGCGGGTCGCGCGCCGCCCAGTCGTGCGACGGCTGCGCGGCGGTGTGGATGACCACGCCGACCCCGCCCGGCGCGTCGCGAAACGCGCGCTCGACCGCGTCGGCATCACGGATGTCGACCTCGAGCGAGCGGAACTCGCCGTAGTCGCGCTCCAGCCGCTCGGTCGTCGCCGACGTGGAGGCCTCGGGACCGAAGAAGCGCGCACGCATGTCGTTCTCGAGGCCGATCACGTCCCAGCCCGACTCGACCAGAGCACGCACTGACTCCGAGCCGATCAGCCCGCCCGATCCGGTGACGATCGCGGTGGCCACGTCAGCCCTCGTCGCCACCGTCGGCGCGGGCTGCGGCGCGCTCGTTCGCTGTCGGCTCCACCTTCATCGAGTAGAAGTCGTAGCGCAGATCGCCTCCCGGCCCCGTGAGCTCGAGCGTGGAGGCCTGCGGGGCCTGAGCGAAGATCCCCTCGCCGACGAGCTCCGGCGGCCCGGCGAGAAGCAGACCGTCGGCGGCGGTACCCGGCACGAGCCGGTAGGTGTCGGTGCCGTTGACGACCGCGTGGCGGAACCTCGCCTTGTAGAGCAGCGAGAGGATCGACTCCGCCCCGCTGACGCCGGCGCCCTCGACCTTCGCGTACACGACCTCGTCACGGCCCGGCTGCGGCACCTCGACGGTCTCCCCGAAGGCCGAGTCGACCGAGGAGATCAGCTCGGGCTCACCGCAACGGTCGGGAACCCTGCTGAGCAGCTGCCAGCCGGGCGTCGTCGTGGTGATCTCGAAGTTGCACAGGGTCGCGAGCGTCTGCGCCGGAGGATCCCATCCCGGCCAGCGGTCGTCGATGCTGCGCGTCGACCAGTCGCGGGTGATCTGATCGGGGCTGTGGCGGAGGATGCGCTCCATCCCGTCCGGTGAGCTGATCGCCTCGGCGTTGAGCTCATCGAGCGCCTGCGTGTTGGCCTGGTAGCCCTGGATCACCGGCGTCGGATCCCATTGCAGGTCGAAGGTCCAGGCCGCGGCGATCTCCCAGGGCTCGACGGAAACCCGCTTGCCTTCGATGTCGTCGAGGATCGACTTGTCGACGGAGAAGCCGTTGGCGAAGAGGAAGCGGATCTTGTCGGCGTCCTCGCGGCGCTCGTCCCCCTGGGTCAGCGACCTCGTCTCGTTCCACGCCCTCTGGACGTTGTCGATGGGGTTGAGCAGGGTCCAGATCCGGCTGGGCTGCTCGTGGTGCTGCAACGCGGCGCCCGCGAGCAGCAGGACCAGGGCCCCGGTGAGCGAGACCACCCATTGCGCGCGCGCCCACGGCAGCGCCACCCAGACCACAGCGATGGTCGAGGCGTACGCGCCCATGTGCGGGATGTCGAAACGGACCACGCCCTCCTTGAACAGGGCGAAGCCCACCAGGGCGGCGACGAGCACCCCACTCCACCGAGCGAGCCTTTCCCGGTAGCCGGCGAACGACGAGGAGGCGACGAGGCCGATCAGGATCACGACGGCGCCGAGGACGCCGAAGGTGTAGCCGAGCTCCGAGCCCTCCGACGTGGACATCGCCTCGCTGTAGCCGGAGATGATCTGGCGGCCGTTGACGACGAAGTCGGGCAGGTCTCCCAGCACCTGACCGGAGGCGAGCCAGAGGCCGACGAACGTGCCCGCGAAGGCGAGCAGGTAGGCGCCGAGCTGCCACGGGCGGGCGCGCGCGCCGACGAGGGCGACGGCGAACATCAGAAAGAGAACCGGGCCTACGGAGAGCTTGACCAGGGTCTCCGCGGCCGCGAACGCCGCACCCCCGAAGACCACCGCGTCGAGGGCGAAGCGAGGGCGGTCGAGGCGGAGCGCGAAGAAGCAGGCGAGCGCACCGATCGCGAAGGGCACCTCGATCGCCGGCAGCAGGCAGAGGACGAGGAAGGCGATGGCGATGGCGGCGAGCATGCCCAGGCTCCGCCGCAGCGCCGCGACCAGCAGGATCGTGAAGACGACGTGGAGCGCCGCCAGCCAGAGGTAGGCGAGGTTGGCGAGCCCGACGTACCAGTCCGTCGCGAAGTTGAGGAACCCAAGCGGCCCGTAGGTGAAGACGAAGTCGGGGCCGAAGCGGATCCCGTGCTCGATCCCCATGTACATGCCGGCGATCCAGCCTTGATCGAGGCCGGTGCCGGGATGGGCGATCGTCACGAACCAGGTCAGGATCGAGAGAACGAGCCCCACCGCCGCGACCGGGAAGCGGTCGGCGCGCTCCTCCGCCCGGCGCAGCGTCTCGCCGATGCCATCACCGCCATCGGCTCGGCGTGCGAGCGGCGATGGCGCAGCTTCAGCTGAGGTCACGGTGGTAGTCGCCGCGGCTCAGGTGGTGCTCGAGCCACACGTAGAGCACGATGAACATGTACCTGCTCCCCATCTCGCTCATCGCGAGCTTCGACGTGCCCGCGGTCCGGTTCGTCCACGAGATCGGGATCACCCGGTAGCTGAAGCCGCGGACGATCGCCTTCAACGGCAGCTCGACGGTGAGGTTGAAGTGCTTGGAAAGCAGCGGGTTGACGGCGTCGATGACCTCCCGCCGATACGCCTTGAAGGCGTTGGTCGTGTCGTTGTAGCCGTGCAGGAAGATCGCGCGGATGAAGAGGTTCGCGAGCCGGTTCACGATCAGCTTGATGCGGGGGTAGTCGTAGACCTTGCCGCCGGCCACGAAGCGCGATCCGAAGGCGCAGTCCCAGCCCTCCTCGAGGATCGCGTAGTAGCGGCACAGGTCCTCGGGATCGTCGGAGGAATCCGCCATGAAGATCGCGACAGCATCGCCGGTGAAGGCGTCGAGACCGGCCCGCACGACCATGCCGAATCCGGGCGGGTTCGGGGAGCGCAGGTAGAGGACCCCGGGGTCGCGCTCGGCGGCCGCGACGACGATCTCACGGGTGCGATCCGTGCTGCCGTCGTCGACTACCAGCACCTCGTAGTCGATGCCCGCACGGCCGAGGGCAGCGGTCACGCTCTCGATGGTCGAGCCGATCGAGCCCTCCTCGTTGCGGGCGGGGATGACGACCGAGAACTTCACGACCGCGCTCGGGCTCCCGCGTCGGCGTCGATGCCGAGGGCCGCGGCGAGGCGCTCCTCGTCGGCGGCGATCCACCCATGGATGTCGGTGAGGATCCGCTCGGCGTTGCGCCGGGGCCGCCAAGCCGTGCGCTCGAAGAGCGCCGCGCAGTCGGAGATGTAGACGGGAACGTCGCCGGCTCGAGTCTCCTCGACCGCGCCGATCGGCACCTCGCGGCCGGAGATCCGTCGGCAGAGCTCCGTCGTCTCGAGCAGGGAGAGGCTGCACTCGCGACCGCCGCCGACGTTCACGCTCACCCCATCCCAACCCTCGACGTCGACGATCTGCTCCTCGACGAGATCGACGAGGTCCTCGACATGGAGGAGATCCCGGACCTGCTTGCCGCCGCCGCCGAAGCCGATGTAGTCGATCGGCAGCCCGAAGTGGTGGCTGAGCATCCAATGCGTGAACACACCCTGGTCCACCTTCCCCATCTGCCAGGGCCCGGCGATGACCCCGCAGCGGTCGACCACCGCGCGGACCCCGAAGGCGTCGCGGAACTCCTCGATCAGCAGCTCGGCGGCGAGCTTCGTCGCCCCGTAAAGCGTGCGCGCGCCACGCAGCGGGGTCGCCTCGGAGATTCCCGCGGGAGAGACCCCGGCGACCGGCTGCTCGGCGGCCAGCTCGAACCTCGTCTCGGTCTCCTCGAGGGCGAGGCCGCGAAGGGTGGCCAGCGGGTAGACGCGACTGGTCGAGAGGAAGACGAGGGATGCCCCCGAGCGGCGGGCGAGCTCGAGGCAGTTGTAGGCGCCGGTCAGGTTCGTGTGCAGCAGGTAGGAGCTGTCACCGTCCGCTCCGCTCATCACCGAGGGCTCGGCCGAGCACTCGACGATGACGTCGGGAGCCGGGACCGAGCCGAGGTCGGAGGGCTCGCGAACGTCACCCTCGACGAAGCGCACGCCGCCGTCGCCGAGGCGGGGGACGTTGAGCTCGGACCCGCGCCGGTAGAGGTTGTCGAGCGCCGTCACCGACCAGGCGGGGTGGCGCTCAGCCAGCGCGAGCGCGATGTTCGAGCCGACGAAGCCGGCCCCGCCGGTGATCAGGATCTCCTGCGGTCGATCTGTCGTGTTCACGGGCAAGTCGGATGGTCTCCCCGCCGGGCGCGGTCATACCGGGGCCGGTGACGGCAAGAGCTGAAGCCGCCGAGCCCCCTGGTGAGGGCATCGGAGAGTACCGTCAGCGGTGCTTCAGGCGCACGAGCTTCGAGCTGCTCTCACCGCCGACGGTGAGGACCACCTTCGCCCGCTTGAGCTTGCCGCGGCGGGCCAGCTTGGCGGCGAACCGCTTCAGCTTGACCTTCGCCGTGCCCTGCTCCCCGGCGGCGAGCGAGAAGCTCGCGCCGCCGAGCACCCGACCCGCCTTGACGCCGGAGCCGGCGACGGAGCGGAGCTCGATGGTGCCCGCGCAATCGGATCCCGAGCAGGAGACCGGGACGGTCACGCTCTTGTCGCCGAGGCGCGCGCGATCACCGGAGACATTCGCCTGCGGGGACTGATCCGGCGTCGGCGGCTGCGGCGGCGTCGGATCCGGAGCGGAGTCGACCCGGAGTGTCGCGCCGGCGACCCGGTCGTCGGTGTCGGGGTCGCTCGTCGGCGACGCGACGCTCGCCGAGTTGAGGATCTGCGTCGTCACCACCGGCCCGCCGGTGCGGTCGCCCATGCACATCAGGTCGATCGTGGCGTCGAGCGGCGCGTTTGTCGTGTTGACGAGCTTGAAGACGCGCGACTTGGGCTGCGGGTCGTGACCCGCCAGCAGCATGCCCGCCGGGATGTCGTAGGAGGCGACGATGCCCTTCTCGAGATCACCGCAGATGACGCTCTCGGAGACCGTCGAGTTGGCGGGGACGGTCACGGTCCTGTGGACCTCCCTGAGCGCCAGGTCGTGGGTGTGACCATCGGCCGTGTCGAGGCGGATCGCCATGCAGCGAACCGACAGCTCCACGGTCGTGGCGTCGACCGGCGCATCGACGGTGAACCGGCGGCCGTTGCCGCTCGGCTCGGAGCCGACGAGCCGCGCCTCGCCGCCGCTCGCGTCGATGCCGGGTGCGATCGCGACGCTGCCGGGACCACAGGGCACCTCGATGTCGGAGCGTCCCTGCGGCAGCGTCTCGGTCACCGTGACCGGGTCGCTGACGAGCACGCGGTGGGTGTGGCCTGCCTCGGGCTGGGTCACCGAGGGGATGCAGGTGCCGAAGACCTTCGCCTGGGCCCGTCCGCCGGCGTTGTTGGCGACCGTGAACTCGTACGTGCCCGGGGCGGTCGAGCGCTGGCGGCGAGTCTCGACCGAGCCCAGCGTGCCGGTGCCCTGGTCGACGGCGTCGACGCGGACGCTGCCGTCGGCCATCACCTCCCCGGGGGTCGGGCAGCTCAGGGTCACGGTGCGCACCTGGCCCGCCTCGAGGTCGACCTGCTGCTCGACCTTCTCAACCGGCATCAGGTGCCGGTGGTCGTCGGCGTAGGAGAGGGCGTCGACGCTCGCCCGGACCGTGATCGTGCGGGTCGCGCCGGAGGCGAGGTTCCCCAGGTCGCAGGAGATGGTTCCGCCGGAGAAGTCGCAGGTCGGCGCGGCCGGATCGGAGTCGACGTACGTGACGCCACCGGGCATCGTGTCGCTGACGACGACGTCGCGAGCCGTGCCGGGACCGTCGTTGGTCACGGTCATCGTGTAGGTGACGACATCGCCGGGAAGCGCGTTGGCGGGCGAGACCGACTTCGTCAGCGAGAGGTCCGCCTGCGAGTTGATCTGCGTCGTCGCGAAGTCCTCGTCGTTGCCGTGATCGGGGTCGGCGGTGTCGGAGCTGACGCGCGCCGAGTTGCTGATCGTGCCGAGCGCGCCCGGGTCGATGCGGACGGTGATCGTCCGCGCCGCATCCCCACCGGCGGCCAACGTGCCGAGCTGGCAGGTGACGACCCCGGAGTTGTTCGTGCAGCCGGGGCCGGCGGAGACGAACGAGACGCCGGCGGGCAGCGTGTCGACGATCTTCGCGCCGGCGGCGTTGCTGGGCCCGTCGTTGTGGGCGGCCAGCGTGTAGGTGACCTGATCGCCGGCCGAGCCGTCGGGGACGTCGGCGGTCTTCGTCAGCGAGAGATCAGCGGAGCTGCCGACCGACGCCTTCGCCGTCGAGCTGTTGTTGGACGGATCTGGATCGACGCCGGGCCCGCTCACCGATGCGGTGTTGTCGAGCGCGCCGTCGGCGGCGCCGGGAAGGACCGTCGCGTCGATGTGGATCGTCTCGGTCGCGCCGCTCGCCATCGTCGCGAAGGTGCAGACGACGTCGCGGCCGCTCACCGAGCATTCGCCGCGATCGGTGCTGATCGAGCCGAGCTTCGCCGGGAGCGCGTCGCGGACGACCACCGGGGTCGCCGAGGAGGGTCCGTGATTGCTGACGAGCAGCGTGTAGCGAACCGGCTGACCGGCGCTCGGGTGGTCGTTGGAGATCGTCTTCTCGACCTCGAGGTCGGCGCCGGCGACGCTGACGTCGGCGGAGGAGCTGTCGTTGCCGGGGTTGGGATCGGGCTGGCCGCCGGACACCGAGGCGGTGTTGCGAAGCGTGCTCCCGCTGGCGCTGCTCAGCGCCTTGGCGACAACGGTCACCTGGGCGGTGCCGTTGCGGGCGAGCGTCCCGAGGCTGCAGGCGATCGTGGCGTTGCAGGTCCCCTGGCTCGGGTTCGCGCTGACCAGCTCCAGGCCGGACGGAAGCGAGTCGAGCACCGAGACGTTGGCGGCCGCCGAGGGGCCGTTGTTGGTCACGTCGAGCGTGAACGTCACCTGATCACCGACGTTGACCGTGCCCGGCGACGCGCTCTTGCGGATGCTGAGATCGGCCGAGGGCGACGTCGGCGCCGGATCCTCGGAGGAGTCGTTGGCCGGGTTGGCGTCGGAGGGGTTGGCGACCCTCGCCGTGTTGCGGATCGGCGTGCCGGCGTTGTCGGCGACGTTCACCCCGAGCTGGATCGTCGGGAAGGAGGCGCCCACGGCGAGATCGTCGGAGCGGGTGCAGGTCACCGTCTGGCCGGAGATCGAGCAGCTCCACCCGCTGCCGGTTGCGCTCGTCGGCGTCAGGTCGGCGGGGAGGGTGTCGGTGACCGTGGTGGTGGTGCCACGGACCGACGCGTTGCCGTCGTTCTTGACGTCGAGCTTGTAGGTGGCGGAGCCTCCCGGCGTCACCGGACCGGAGTGCGACTTCGTGATCGCGAGGTCCGGCGCCTTGACGACCGTCGGCAGGTCCGGGGTGCTCGCCGCGGTCAGCGGCGTGTTCAGCGACTCGCTGAAGAAGCTGGCCGTCGCCGTGTTCGTGATCCGGGTGTCGGGGGCGAGGCGGTTGGACACGCGGACCTGGAAGCGGACGTCGTAGCTGCCGCCGACGGCGACCTTGCCGCCGGTTGTGGCGTTCGCGCCCGTGCCGAGGCGCGTGACGACGCGGTTGTTCGCCGAATCGAACTCGCCGTTGTCGTCGCCGGAGGCGTCGGTGCGGGTCCCGGTCGCAGCCCCGGCGCCGTTGACGACGCGCAGCGACCCGGGCACGTAGGTCGTGTTGGCCGGGATCGGATCGCGCAGCGTGAAGCCGACCGCGCCGTCCTGACCGTTGTTGGTCGCGGCGATCTTGTACTCGAGGATGTCGCCCTCCTCGATCGAGCCGCCGTTGACATCGGTGAAGGTCTTCGTCTGGTCGATCTTCGGCGCGTAGAGCTCCGTCGCGAAGGTCAGGACCCCGGGCAGATACACGTCACCCGACGTCGTCACCTGGATGTTCGCCGAGGTCGCGTTGTTGCCGAGGATGCCGTCGGCGTTGAAGAGGTCGGCGTCGATCCCGAGCTGGTTGACGTAGTCGGGGTTCTTCGTCGTCACCCGGCTGCCGCGGTTCGAGATCGTCGAGTTGAAGAAGTTGGTCTGCGGGTTGAGCGCGTCCTGCAGGGGCGTGCCGTTGAGACTTGCGCCGTCGCCCTCGATGCCTAGGTCGCCCTCGTAGGTGATGAAGCCGAGCGTCGTCTTGACCGCGCCGGCGGGCGGGGTGCGGAACCCGCTGACCGGGATCGTCGCCCCGGCCGAGCCGTTGATGGTCACCAAGCCGTCGAAGACGGTCAGGTTGCGCGCTGGCTGCGTCGTGTCGCGGTAGGCGACGACGAGCTGCCAGATCGCGTAGCGGTCGGCGCCCTTGGCGGCCTGGACGTTGGCGGTCGTGTACGTACCGTTGCCGGCCGCCGCGACGATCTGGGTGACGTCCGCGAAGGCCTGGTAGCGGCCCGTGCTCGCGGTCGAATCGTCGAGTGTGCTGGCGGTGATCGTCCGGTAGGCGGAGTCGCCGGGGACCTTGAAGAGCGCCTTGTTGCGGTTCGAGGAGTTGGGAGCGGCGTTGCTGCCGGAGCCGCTGTAGTCGCCGCCCCAGTAGAGGCCGGCCCACAGCACCTGGCTCCCGCTGGGCAGGCTCATGCCGGCCGTCGAGGAGTTGAACGTCGAGGAGTCGGAGTCGACGTCCACGTAGGTCATCGCGTAGGAGTTGTTCTGCAGGTTCGAGATCGGGGTCGCGGTGCCGTTGCGGGCCTGCGTGCAGAGAGCGCTGTCGGGGCAGGTCATCAGCGTGTTGCCGACGAACGCGATGTCGCCCGTGTCGTTGGTCGAGAAACGGGTCGTGAAGGAGCGGTCGGCCGACGCCACCGCCGGAGCGATCAGCATCGCCGCGATCATCGCGACAAGCGGGAGCGTGCGGCGCACGGCCATCGTCTTCAAGTGATCCATCCCTCTTCCGTTTTCTGGGTGCTTTGCGTGTACTCGCACGTGGTCGCGTTCGGGCTTCAGCCGCAAACTGCGGGCTTCTTCCCTGGTGAACGATGTCGCCCCCGGCGGACGCTTAATCGGCGGTCCGTTCAAGAACTTGAGCGGTGCGACCGATTGCAACCTCGAGAGCATGAATTCTAGGCGGCCAAGAGCACTCCTGCGCGGCGCCGTAGCCGCGTTCGCCGGCGCCTGTGCGCTGCTGGCCCTCGGGCCCCAGGCCGCCGGCGCAGGCTCCACCGGAGCCCAGGCCCGCTGCAGCGCGAGTGACGGCTGCGCCGACGTCTCGATCTCCGGGTACTCGACGCCACAGCCCATCAAACGCGGACGCACCAGCGAGCTCAAGATCACCCCGAAGAACGACGGACCGGGCTCGGCCTACGGGATCGACCTGCAGGTCGACGTGCCGAGCCAGCTCAAGATCGTCAGCGTCCGCAACTACGGCGGCTGGGGTTGCGCCGTTCAGGGAACCTGGGTCCGTTGCAACCTCGGCGACTTCGCCAACCAGCAACTCGCCGTGGTGGTGATCAAGGTGAAGGGGACCCAACGCGGCACCTGGGTCAGCAACGCGCGCGTCTACTCCTCGGGCATCACCGATCCCAACGGCGGCAACAACCAGGTCGGGATCACGGTCGGCGTCGGCAAGCGCTGACCGCCCGCGCCCGCCCGCGAAAGCGCCGCCGCCACGGCGGCCCTACCCTGGTCATCGATGGCAGCGATCGGCCCGTGGCTGCGCAGCGGCTTCAACATCGCCAGGCCGGCCGGTAGGCCGGCCGCGAAGATCGCGATCGAGCGTGACCTCGACGTCCGCCGCCGCCGTCTCAGCGACGCCGCCCGCGACCGGATCAACGAACGCCGCCGCCCGACGCGGCCGAAGATGCGCTCGCTCGTCGCGAGCCCCGGCGGCCGGATGCGGTGGCGCTCCCTCCCGACTCCTCCCCCGCCCGGCCCCGATGCCGCTGTGGTCCACCCGATCGCGATCGCGACCTGCGACATGGACCGGCCGATCGGGCTCGGGCACACGCCCTTCCCGATGCCGCTCTGCTTCGGTCACGAGTGCGTCGCCGAGGTGCTGACGGTCGGCGAGCGCGTCGAGACGGTGAAGCCGGGCGATCGTGTCGTCGTCCCCTTCCAGATCTCCTGCGGCGAGTGCGTGATGTGCCGCGGCGGCCACACCTCCAACTGCCTCAGCGTGCCGCCGATCTCGATGTACGGCTTCGGACTGGCGGGCGGGCATTGGGGAGGAGCGGTCGCCGACGAGCTCGCCGTTCCGTTCGCCGACGGGATGCTCGTGCCGCTTCCCGACGGCATCGATCCCGCCGCGGCCGCGAGCGTCGCCGACAACGTCAGCGACGCCCACCGCCACATCGCCCCCTACCTCCCCGGGTTGATCGAGGAGGGGCGCGATCCCGAGGTCATCGTCTTCGGCGCCGTCAGCCGCCGCACGGTCTTCACCGCCAGCGTCCCTCAGTACACGGCGCTGATCGCCAAGGCGCTCGGCGCGAGCCGGGTCACCGTCGTCGACGCGCGCCCCGCCATCAGGCGCCAGATCGAGGCGCTGGGACTCGACGCTGCCGACCCGTCGGAGCTCGGCGGGACGACCGCGCCACTGGTCACCGACGTCTCCGGGCACCGGCGCGGGACCCGGCTCGCGGTCCAGAAGACGGCCCCGGACGGGTTCTGCAGCAGCGCCGGCGGCCTCCACGCCAACGTGAAGGTTCCGCTCTCGGCGATGTTCGGGCGCAACGTGAGCCTGCGCGTCTCCCGCTCCGACGCCCGCGCCGAGATCCCGGCCGTCCTCGAGCTGATGTCCTCGGGGAAGCTGCGGCCCGAGCTCGTCACCACCCAGCTCGCCCCGATCGACGACGCGGTCAGCGCTCTGGAGTCGCACATGCGCGGCGGCGAGACGAAGACGATCCTGGTCGAGTAGCTGGGCGGCGGGCGGCCGCGGGTGGACCGCCCGGCCTACGGCGCCTCGCTTCGCTCGGGAGGGCGGCCGGTCGCTCCACCCGCGTCCGCCCCCTCACTCCCAGAGCTCCGCTCCTCGCCAAGCAGCCAGGGACTCGAGCGCCCGGCGGATCGCGCCGTCCGCGCGGCGGCCCGGCTCGCGGTGGAGGGCGAGCAGACGCAGGACCGGCACCTCCCCCTCGCGGTCGACCCGCAGGTCCGCCCTGGCGATGAGCCGCTCCCCGTGCAGGATCGGCAGCACGTAGTAGCCCCAGCGGCGCTTGCCGGCGGGGACGTAGATCTCGAGCCGATGGTCGAAGCCGAAGAGCTCCGCGGTTCGCGCGCGGTCGCAGATCAGGTTGTCGAAGGGCGAGAGGGCGAGCGTGCGGCGGGCGGGCTCGAGGTCGGCGACGCTCTCGAGGTCGGCGGAGCGGATCCACCACTCGCCTCGCAGCCCCTTGACCCCCACCCGCACGAGCTCGCCACGGAGCTCCAGCTCGCTCAGCGCTCCCTCGAGCCCCGGGTAGCGCCGCCGCGTGAAGTGGGCGTTGATCTGCGGGGCGCGAGCAACCCCGAGCATCGCCACCGCGCGCAACGCCGCGCGCCGCGTCGCCTCCGCCCCCTCGATCGGTTCGGCGTCGGCCGCCGCCAACGCGCCCGGCGGCAGGCAACGCTCCATCAGGTCCCAGCGCCGCGCCGTCGCGTGCCGTTCTGCCACCCCGATCTCGCCCTGCATCCAGAGCCGATCGAGCATGCGGGCGATCGTCTGCCGCGAGGAGACCTCGTCGGTCCAGTGGCCGTGGACCCATGCCTCGGCTGAACGGTCCTCGAGCTCGTTGGCGCGGAGCGGGCCGTCGGCGCGAAGCGCGGCGACGGTGCTGCGCGCGAACTCCTCGTTGACCTCGAGCCACTCGCGGACGACCGCCCGCGCCGGGCTGAGCCGCTCCAGGTAGGTGCGCATCGCCCAGCGGTGCAGGGGCAGGTCGGCGACGTGGCAGAGGCTCGCCTCGTGACACCAGTAGTCGAACAGGACGCGGTCGCGGTAGGCGGCGCGGTCGAGGGCGCGGGAGTGCGACTCGTGGGTGCCGCCACGCATGCGCGCCCGCAGGACGAGCAGCGGCGAGCGAGCGACGACCCCGACCGGATCGAGTTGCAGGCAGCCGATCCGCTCGACGATCTCGGCGATCCCCGCGCCGGGCTCCGGCGGCGCCGCCAGCCCCTGCGCGTGGAGCGCCAGCCGCCGCGCCTGCGCCTGCGTGATCGTCACCGCCATCGGGCCGATGCAATCAGACCTACGATGAGCGCATCGCTGCCAGGGAGCTCATCCGGGTCGGCCGCAGGGAGATCGAGATCTCGCACCCGGCGAAGCTGCTCTTCCCGAAGCCACCGACGAGCAAGCTGGACCTGGCCCGCCACTACGAGCGCGTCGGCGAGACGATGCTCCCCCACGTCCGCAGCCGTCCCGTCGCGATGGAGTCCTACCCCGGCGGGATCGGGGGCAAGGGCTTCTACATGAAGTCGGTTCCGGATCACTTCCCCGCCTGGATCGACCGGGTCGAGGTGGCCAAGCGCGGCGGCACCAACGTCCAGCTGACGATCGAGAAGGCGGCCACGCCTGTCTACCTCGCCGGCCAGAACGTGATCACGCCGCATATCTGGCTGTCGCGGGTGGACCGGCCCGGCGGCGCATACGAGCCCGACAGGCTGATCGTCGACCTCGACCCCTCCCCGGGGGTGAGCTTCACCGCGATCCGCGCCGCGGCTCGTGAGGCGGGGCGGCGGCTCCGCGACGCCGGCCTCGTTCCCTTCGCGATGGTGACCGGATCACGCGGCGTCCACGTCGTCTGCCCCCTGCGCCGCGGACACCGCTACGAGGAGGTCCACGGCTGGGCGCGGGCGCTCGCCGAGGCGATGGTGGCCGACGATCCGAAGCGGCTGACGCTGGAGTGGAAGCGCGAGGACCGTGGCCGCCGCATCTACCTCGACGTCAACCGGATCGCCTACGCGCAGCACGTCGTCGCTCCGTACGCGGTGCGGGCGAAGCCGCGGGCTCCGGTCGCGATGCCGATCAACTGGGACGAGCTCGACGACGCGAAGCTGCGTCCCGACCGCTGGACGGTCCGCAACGCGGCGCGGCGACTCGAGGCGGAGGGCGACGCGTGGCGGGGGATCGGGCGCCGCGCGCGGTCGCTGCCGGCGCCGCCGCCGGGCACCACCTCCTAGCCCTTCCATCCGCGGGACGGGACACGACCGTTCATCTCACCCCGCCGCTGGACCTGTCACCGGAGAACAGAGAAGAAGTCCACTCCCGGGTGACAGGTCCGCCCCCGGCGCGCGGCGGGCAGCCGTGGCTGCGCGACGGTGCTTTGGGCCCTCCCGCCTCCGGTGTTTGGAGCCGCTGCGACAGCTCCGAGTTCAACCGCTAGTTCCTGATCGTGACCGGGGTGCCGAGCGGCGCCTGCGCCATCAGGAACCGCATGTCGCTCTCGCCGTTGCGGACGCAGCCGTTGGAGTTGGCGAGCCCGAGCGGCGAGGTCGTGCCGTGGATCGCCATGCGGTTGCCGCCGGACCAGCCCGGCGGCGTGTTCGGCTGCGTCGCGGTGATCGGCAGGACGCAGCAGCCGTAAGAGGCGCTGAAGGTGTTCTCGAGCGTGTCGGTGACGGCGAAGTGCCCGGTCGGGGTCGGCGACTCCGCCGCCCCGACGCTGACCGTCCAGCTGCGCTTCACCTCGCCGTCGCGGCGGAACTCCGCCGTCATCGAGGAGACGTCGACGACGATCTCCTCGTCGACCGAGTCGACGTCGTAGGCGTCGGTTCCGGCCTTCAGCTTGAGCCAGCCGAGCTCGCCGTTGTCGAGCTTCTCGGTGGGGACCCCGACCCAGTTGCCCTCGCGCTCCAGAACCGTCAGCACCGTCGGGGAGCCGAACTCGGTGGTGTCGCCGAGCGTCACGACCGGGTCGCCGCCGGGCTTCGCGCTCAGTGCGACCTGCTCTCCCTGCCGCACCTCGAGGACCGGGGTGCCGTTGCTGGGCAGCGGCACCAGCGGGTTCTCGCGGCCGGTGGGCTCGGGGGCGGGCTGGCGCTCCGGGGGCGCGGGTGAGCTCGGCGCGGGCTCGGCCGCGGCGGCCGGTGCCGCCAGGTCGGGAACCCCGGCGCCGGACTTGCCGCTGATCTCGAGCACCATCCACAGCACCGCCACCGCGAACACGGCGAAGGCGAGGACCACGGCGAGGTCCGGGCGCTGCAGGGGACGGGCCATCCCTCCACCACTCGTCCTGCGGGCGCTCGTGCTGAGCTGCGCGCGGGGTGCCTGGACGGCCGTCCAGGCCTCGCGCACGCGGGCTCACCCGGGCTCGACCTCCGTTTTCGGACGAGGTTCGACCGGTTTCGGCGGTCCACCGCGATCGCCGCGCCAGGACGCGGGTCCAGCGCGGCTGTCGATCAAGAGCCGACCGTCCGAGTAGAACTCGGGAGCGTGAGAGCTGGGCTGAAGACACTCGCCACCTGCGCGATTGCCCTCCTCGCCGCGTCCCCGGCGAGCGCCGCCCCGCACCCCGTGAAGGTCAAACCCGGCAGCGCCTTCTACACCGTGATCGAGGCCTTCTCGGCCGGGGGAATCGACGTCGGCCAGACCGTTCGCGGATGCGCGTTCCGGCCCTACACCCATTGCCCCAGCCAGAGCTTCACGGGAGCCGAGCTGGGCGGGGCCGTCGTTCCCTACGCCGATCTGCACGAGGTCGACGCCGCGCGCGCCGGGCTCGCGGGCGCGACGCTCGCACACGCCGATCTGCGCAAGGCGAACCTGAGCAGGACCGACGCTGCCGCGCTGATCGCGAGCTACGCGAATCTCCGGGGCGCCGATCTCAGCCGCGCGGACTTGACCCTTGGAGGACTCGCCGGGATGAAGGCGCGCGGCGCCGACCTCTCCGCCGCGACCATGTTCATCGCCGACATCAGCGACGCCGACCTTCGCGGTGCGGATCTCCGCGGTGCGAACTTCGCCGGTGGCCTCGCGGCGGGGGCTGACCTTCGCGGCGCCGACCTTCGCGGCGCGAACCTGACGATCGCCGATCTCCACCGCGCCAAACTCCGCGGCGCGAAGCTCGCCGGCGCCACCTTCTGCAACACGATCATGCCGAGCGGCCGGATCCGCAAGCAGCGGGAGCACTGCAAGGTCCCGAAGGGCAAGGCGACGGGACCAGCGATCGAGATCCCGCCGTCGCTTCCGATCTACACGGTCGTCAAGGCGGTCGGGAAGCCGCCCACCCCTCCCGGCGAGCGCTTCGGCAACTGCGTCATCGAGCCCTCGACGACCTGCCTGCGGGCTCACCTGGCCGGGGAGACCATCCAGGGGGCATTTCTCAGCTACTCGAACCTGATGGGCTCGAACCTGAGCCGCTCGAACCTCACCTTCGCGAACCTGACGGCGGCGAACCTCGCAACGGTCGACCTCGGCGGCGCCGTGATCGCCGGCTCGGCCTCGGTGCGGACGCAGTTCAGCCGGGCTCGGCTCAGGGGGGTGAACATGACCGTCGCCGACATGGTGGGCTCGCGGTTCGCGGGAAGCGACCTGCGCGGCGCCGATGCCCGCGAAGCCAACTTCACCGACGCGCGGTTCGTGGGCGCTGACCTACGCGGCGCCGACCTCGCCGATGCCGCGATGACCGGCGCCGACCTGCGGGGCGCTCGCCTCGGGCGCGCAAACCTGAGCGGGGCGATCCTGGCCGGAGCCAGGCTCGGTGGGGACTTCCCCCGCGGGGCGACGCTCTGCAACACGGTGATGCCGGACGGATCGGTTGCCAATCCGCAGGCCTCCTGCCCCTGAGCCGGCTGATCCGAACCCTCGGGACCACTCGTAGCCTGCGGGTGAGATGAGTGCACTCCAATACCGACTGCTCGACGCGGCTCTCGGCCGCGGGCTGATCCCGGATCCGGCCCTGCGCGCCGGCTCCCGCTGGGGAGCCTGGACACGAGAGCGCCGGGAGGCGCGGGGCGGCGTCGAGGCCCAGGAGGCGCGGCTGCGGGCGCTGGTCGAGCGGATGTCCAGCGGGCCGATCGCCGAGCAGGTCGCCGCCGCCAACGAGCAGCACTACGAGCTCCCGGCTGAGTTCCTGGGTTTGATCCTCGGCCCGCGGCGCAAGTACTCGGGCTGTCTGTGGAGCGAGGGCGTCCGCTCGCTCGCGGCGGCCGAGGACGCGATGCTCGCCCTCACCTGCGAGCGCGCAGGGATCGCCGACGGCCAGCGCGTGCTCGACCTCGGCTGCGGCTGGGGCTCGCTCTCGCTGTGGCTCGCGGAGCGCTACCCGGGCGCCGAGATCATCGGCGTCTCCAACTCCAACGGCCAACGCCGCCACATCGAGGCGCGCGCCGAGGAGCTCGGCCTGACGAACCTCACGATCGTCACCGCCGACGTCAACGACTTCGAGCCGGAGGGGGCGGGCGGCTTCGACCGCGTCGTCTCCGTCGAGATGTTCGAGCACATGCGCAACTGGCGCGAGCTACTGCGTCGCATCTCCACCTGGCTGGAGCCCGACGGCCGCCTCTTCGTCCACGTCTTCAGCCACCGCACGCTCCCCTACCGCTTCCAGTCGACCTGGGCGGCCGAGCGGTTCTTCACCGCCGGGCTGATGCCCTCGCACGAGCTGCTGCCGCGATTCCCCGAGGACATGCGGGTCGTCGACCGCTGGGCGGTTCCGGGAACGCACTACGCGCGGACGCTCGCCGCCTGGCTCCACAACCTCGACTCCAACCGGGCCGAGGCCGAGGCGGTCATCCGCGGTTCCGGGCTCAGCGCCTCCGATGCGCGGACGCTCATCGCGACCTGGCGGCTCTTCCTCCTCTCAACCCGCGAGATCTGGGGCTACAGGGGCGGGAACCGGTGGCTCGTCAGCCACTATCTGCTCGAGCGCGCATCCGTTCCCGCTTCGGCCCCGTAGGATCAGGACATGGCGAAGCTGGACACGGGGGACGAAGCCCCCGACTTCACGCTCGAAGGGACCAAGGGCGAGTTCACGCTCAGTGAGCACCGCGGCGAGCGCGTCGTGCTGCTCTTCTACCCGGGGGACGACACGACGGTCTGCACGAAGCAGTTCTGCTCCTATCGGGACGCCACCGACGACATCGCGGACCTTGACGCGACGATCGTCGGGATCTCGACCCAGGACATGGATTCCCACCGCGCCTTCACGTCCAAGCACAACCTGACCACACAGCTTCTCGCCGACCCCGACCACGCGGTCTCCGACGCCTATGGCGTCTACGCGAAGCGCCTGAGCATGGCCAAGCGCACCGTCTTCATCATCGACGAGGACGGCAGGATCGCCCACCGGCACGCGAACTTCATGTCGATGACCTATGACGACGTCGAGGACCTGAAGCAAGCGCTGGCGAAGCTGCCGGCCCGCTCCTGAGCGGACGCCGAGCCCGTTCAGGCCACCGAGCTCACCTCGGGCGGCAAGCCGGCGACGGCGTCGGCGCTCAGGTCGAAGCCGAGGTCGCGCCCGAAGAGGAACTGGCTCGCGGGCACGTGCAGCGGGCGGTGCGAGTCGAGACCGGCGATCCGCAGGGTCTCGAGCACGATCATCAGGTTGACCAGGCGCGAGCGGCGCTTCAGGTAGTAGAGGTCGTGGGAGAGCTTCCAGGCGGTCCCCAGCGTGGAGCCGGCGTATCCGCACCGCACCTGCGCCCAGCCGGTGACCCCGGGCTTGATCAGGTGTCGGCGCCGGTAGTTGGGCAGCGTCCGCTCGAGCTCGGCGACCATCTCGGGCCGCTCCGGCCGCGGCCCGACGAACGTCATGTCGCCGCGGATCACGTTGAGGAGCTGCGGCAGCTCGTCGAGATGGAGCCGCCGCAGCACCCGGCCGACCGGCGTCACGCGCGGGTCGGCGGCGGTGGACCACTGCGCGCCCTCGGCCTCGGAGTCGGTGCGCATCGTCCGGAACTTGAGGACGTCGAACTCGCGACCGCCCTCGCCGACCCGCTTCTGCCGGTAGAGGACCGGCCCGCGGCTGGTCAGCCTCACCGCCAGCGCCGAGAGCAGCATGAACGGACTCAGCAGGATCGCCAGCGGGATCGCCTCGAGGATCTCGAGGACGCGGTCGGTGAGCGGGCGGGTGGTGTTGAACTCCGGATGCATCAGGTAGAGGAACCAACGCTCGTCGATCGCGCCGAGCGGCACATGGCCGAACAGCGCCTCGTAGAGCTGGTCGGCGCCGATCGTCCGCACCGGCAGATCGACCAGGACCTCGACGCCGCCCGCCGGCTTGCCCGCGACCGCGCCCGGCGCGAAGGATCCGCCGACGCGGGCGATCAGGTCGATGTCGTTGGCGACGACGATCTCCCGCAGCTCCTCGGGGTCCGCGGCGTCGATCCAGCCGATCACCATCGCCTCCTCGATCCCGGTCTCGGCGAGCTCGCGCTCCAGCGCGATCGCGAAGTCGGGAGCGGCGAGCGTCGCGATCCGGACCGGCCGCCTCCGCAGCGCCCACGGCATCGCCGCCTCGATGACGAGGGCCGTCAGGGCCGCCGCCGCACCTGCGAGCAGCGCGTCGATCGAGCCGACCGAGAACGAGCGCGGCCCGAGAAGATCGGCGAGCGCGAAGATGCCGCAGCCGAGCACCGGTGGGATCAGGGCCAGGGCGATCCGCGTGGCCGGCATCAGGTGCAGCGGCATCGGGAAGCGGCGAAGCGGCGCCGCCACGAGCCCGACGACGGCGCCGAGCAGGAGCCCCGATCCCAATCCGGAGGCCAAGATCCCGACCACCGCGGCGGCCAACGCGGGGAGCAGCTCGCGCGCCCGCGCCCAGGCGGCGCGGGCGGCCAGCGAGTCCGGCACCCGGCTCTCCGAGAGCCCGAGAGGGCGGCGGAAGCGCCGGCCCGCGCCGTCCGGTAGGGGGGCATACAGACGCAGGCGCCAGCTCGGATGTCTGTTGTCTGCTCGCTCCATCACATCCCGGACGGCTTCCGCCCGGGATGAAGGTTCACAAGCGGATCAGACGCCCTCCGGGCGCACCGCGGCAGAACCGGGTGCGCCACGCCGAGCGGCCTCCGCCGCGCGCGCTCGAGGCCGCCGTGCTCGAGCGCGGCGCTCGCCGCCTCCTCCCAGACGAGCGCGCCGCCGCGGGTGCGGACGCTCGCCCGCAACCTCCCCCGAGATGCTCGAGCGCCCCGGCGACGTTGCGGCGCTCGCGCGGCAGCGGCACCGGCAGGACGTGGGAGGCGCCGCGAGGCGCCGTCCCCTCGACCTCGACGCGCCAGCGGCCGCTGCGCCCGCGCAGGAGCCAGCGCTCGTCGCTCACCTCCGCCACGACCGGCGACGTGAGCGGGTTGCCGAGCCGCAGCAGGCGCCCGTCGGGGAGCCTGACCACGAGGCCGGTGACCTCGGTGCGAAACGGTCCTGAGTTGATCTGCCCACCGGCGAAGGCCACGCAGGCGCCGGGCTCGGCGAAGCCCTGCGCCTGGCCCCACCACCAGGCGTCCGGGAAGCCGCCCCGCCCCCAGTTCTTCTCCCCGTAGACCTGCCAGCCGTCGAGCTCCCACCGCTCGTCCCCGAGGACCGCCGTCCCGCTCGCCCGCCCGCCGAGCAGCCACGGATGCCAGTACTGGTTGAGCGCCGGCACCGACTGGAAGTAGCTCGAGCCCCCGAAGGCCCGCCGCCCCCACGGCATCGGCTGGGCGACGTCGACGTCGAGGTGCGCGTCGGGCCCCAGATCCACCCGCAGGCTCGCCTCCATCCCGGCGAACGCGGCTCCGGCGAACGCGCCGAGGCGATCGCGGTCAGCGCGGCCCTCGGCGTGCTCGATGGCCCGCAGGAAGCCGTTCGGATGGGCGGCGAGCCCGAGCGTCGACCAGGAACCGTCGTCGGCCTGGTTGATGCCGCAGAGCGCGATGAGGACGCGACCGTCCCCGCGCGGAGCCGTGAAGCGCCAGAAGTAGCCCTCCATGCGAACGCCCGGATGCGCTCGCAGCACGTCGCCGAAAGGAAGGTCGGCCCCGGTCCCGCGATAGATGCTCAGTGGCCCCCGCATCGGGGAACCTTCGCATCCGCGAGGTCAGCGGCGCCTGTCGACCACCCGGAAGCCGATCTTCCTGACCGGTCCGCGCTCGCCGGCAGCGCCGAGTGCAACGACCCGGAACGTGTGGCGCCCGGGCTTCACCTCGTAGCTCCTGGGCGATCCGCAGCGCCGCTCCTTCTTCCTGTCGATCCGACAGGCGAACGAGGAGGCCGCGCTCTCCGCCGCGAAGCGGAAACGCACGCGTGCGCGCTTGCCGTGGCGCAGCTTGATCAGGCTCTTCGGCCGCTTCAGGATCGAGACTCGCGAGGTCGGCGGCTGCAGCGGGCCCGCCTTCGCCGCGAGGAAGGCCATGATCGCGGCCGTCTCACCGGACTGATCGGTCGGCGAGCCGACCGCCGCGTTGATCCCCTCGTGGTCGTAGGGAGCCCTGAAGACCGAGGTCGCGGGATCCTGGCCGAGCAGCGTCGCCATCCGCTCGGTGCTCGCGATCCTTCCCGGCGCCTTCGACTGGGTGACGAGCAGGAAGTCCGGGTCGCCCGGGTCGGCGTAGTTCGTCGCCGAGTACCTGGCCCACGACCCATCGGCGGCGTTCTCCTCGGGGGTCGCGACCGCGTTGTAGATCATCGTCTTGGCGCTGGCGGTGCCGGTCGTCGCCCGCTGGGTGATGTCGTAGGTGTCGGTGTCGAGCGAGACCGTCCCGATCAGATGGGCGGGATCGACACCCCAGCCGGCCACGTAGCTCGGATCGGTTGAGAGCAGGGAGACGAGCTGGGCGCCGGCGGAGTGACCGATGAGGAGGATCCGGCGCGGGTCACCGCCATAGGAGGCGACGTTCCGGTCGAGCCAGCCGACGGCCTCGGCGACGTCGGAGGGGATCGTCGGGAAGCGCACGCGGCTCGGCGGGTAGCTGAGGTCGACCGGGCTGTTGGCGAGCCGGTAGTTGACGCTCGCGAAGACGTAGCCGGCACCGGTGAAGAGGTTGATCTTGTCGGTGAGCTTGTTGCTCTTGTCGCCGTTGGCCCAGCCGCCGCCGTGCACGTAGACGACGACGGGGCGCGACGCCCCGGCGCTGACGTCGTCGGGGGCGTAGAGGTCGAGCTGGTTGAGCCGCGGCGGGTTCGGGACCGGCGTCCCGTCGAGGTCGTAGACGATGTTCTTGTAGGACTTCGCCGCGCCGGCCGGAGCGGCCATGGCGAGCGTCGCGAGGACGGCGCCTGCCACCACGGCGACTATCTTCAACCACGCCTGCATGCTCCTCCCAACACGAGCGACCGGCGGGCGATGCGGTCCTTCAGAAGTCCTCGAGGACGATCGTCTCGATCGCGATGTCCTGCTCGACGTCGTGGTCGCTCAGGAAGGCGGCGGCGTGGCGTCCCGTCGTCTGCTCGACGAGGCGGATCATCTCCTTGCTCATCGCTGCCTGGAACTTGCGGCGCATGCCGCGGACGACGTCTCCGTCGCCGCTGTCGACGAGCGTGCGCTCGGCGCGGGTCAGGGTGTCCCGGCAGATCGTGGTCACGAAGGCATCGGTGACCGTGGTCTGCGCGGTGGTCGGCCCGCGCCCGAGGAAGTCCTTGTAGATCGCGACCATCCCCCGCGAGATCGTCTGCTGGTCGGTCGCTCTGTCCCTGACGTCCGGCACCGGGTGGATTCTATGCGCGCAAGGCGTCGGCACTCGGAATAGGGTGCAGCGAGCCAGAAACCGGAGGGAAGGAGACAGACTGTGACCGCAGACCAGGGAGCCGGGGCGCCACCGCCCCCGCCGCCGCCTCAGTACGGAGGGGGAGCAGCATCGCCACGGCCGGCGGCGAGCTCGCCATCGCCTTGGGAGATCGTCGTCATGGCGAGCGGCGTGCTGATGCTGATCTTCTCCTTCCTCGCCTTCTACAAGGTCGATGGGGGCGGCCTCTTCGAGAGCCAGAAGTGGAGCGCCTGGTCCAACGCGCTCAGCCTCTTCCCGCTGACCACGATCGTCGTCATCGCGACGGTCGGGCTCGCCGTGGTGGTGGCCGTCAACCGCTTCGCCAGCGCTGGGCTGCCGGAACGGGTCGGGCTCTACTCGTGGTCCGACCTGCGGCTGCTCGTCGGGGTGCTCGGGACGATCACGTTGCTCAGCTTCATGTTCCGATCCGGTGGGATCGACAAGGGCATCGGCCTCTACATCTGCACCCTCGCCGGGATCGGCCTGATCGCCGGCGCGGTGATGGAACGCTCCGAGGCGGGTCTGAACACCGCCGACGACACCGATTCCGGCGGGCCGCCATCCCCGGGTGACTGGGTGATCGTCGGAGCGGGCGTGGTGATCCTGATCGGTTCGTTCCTCAACGTCATCGAGGAGACCAGCGCCTGGGGTGAGGCCGCGTTCCCGATCTACGCGATCCCGGCGATCCTCGGCGTGGTGATGGCGATCCACATCGTCGTCACGAAGCTCGCGGGAGCCGACCTACCCGGCTCGATCCTCGGGTTGAGCTGGAACCAGATCCACATCGCCCTCGGGGGCTGGGCGGCGCTGACGATGATCTGCCTGCTGATCGGGAGGATCACCGTCGAGGGCGACGACGTGAGCCGGAAGATCGGCTTCTGGATCATGCTGCTCGCGGCGATCGGCCTCGCCGTCGGCGCGGTGATGAGGCTGCAGGAGGTGAACCGGCCCGGGACGCCGGTGGCGCCGCCGCCGGGCGGGAGCCCGCCCCCGCCCCCGCCACCCGCTTAGCCGCGGGCGAGCGAACCCACTGAGCACCAGCGGCGGCCTCCGGGCCGCCGCTGGTCGTTCCGGGCAGGTCCGCGCTGCTGCAGCGCCCACCCGCGGCTAGAAGAGCTGCCCGCGCTGCTCCGGCTCGGGCTGCTCGAGCTCGAGCAGGAGGCGCTTGCGCTCGAGCCCTCCCGCGTAGCCGGTGAGGCCGCCGTCGGCGCCGAGGACGCGATGGCAGGGGACGAGGATGCTCAGCGGGTTGTGGCCGACGGCCTGTCCCACCCGGCGCGCCAGCGACGGATCACCGAGCTCGGTCGCGAGCGCGCCATAGGTCGTCGTCGATCCGTAGGGGATGGAGTCGATCAGCCTCCACACGCTGCGCTCGAAGTCGTCGCCGCGCCCCTCGAGCGGCACCTCGAACCCCTCGCGCTCCCCGTCGAGGTACTCGGCGATCTGCGCGGCCGCCCGGGCGAGCAGATCGTCCCCGTCGAGGCGCGGGCCGAAGTCGCCCTCGGCCGAGCCGTACCAGTGATCGGGGAAGTAGAGCCCGACGATCGCGCCGCCGTCGGCGACGAGGATGAGCTCGCCGAGCATCGTCTCGATTCGCGTGTGTCGCATGATCATGTGTGTAGACGCAGCCATCCGCGGGAACGTGAGGTCTCGCAGGCAACCAGGAGGAGTGGACGATGAAGCGGATCAGACTCGGCGATCTGGAGGTGTCGCGCATCGGGCTCGGCGCGATGGGCATGTCGGCCTTCTACGGCGGCGCCGGCAGCGACGACGAGGAGTCGATCCGGACGGTCCACCGCGCCCTCGACCTCGGCGTGAACCTGATCGACACGGCCGAGATGTACGGCCCGTTCATCAACGAGGAGCTCGTCGGCCGTGCGATCGCCGGCCGCCGCGACGAGGTCGTGCTGGCGACGAAGTTCGGGATCTACGACCACGACACCGGCGAGCGCGGGATCAACAGCCATCCCGACAACATCCGCATCGCGGTCGAAGGATCGCTGCGGCGCCTCGGCACCGAGATCGACCTGCTCTATCAGCACCGCGTCGATCCGAAGGTCCCGATCGAGGAGGTCGTCGGCACGGTCTCCGAGTTCGTCGACGCCGGAAACGTCCGTCACATCGGCCTCTCGGAGGCGTCACCGGAGACGATCCGCCGGGCACACGCGACGCACCCGATCACGGCGCTGCAGACCGAGTACTCGCTGTGGACGCGCGACCCGGAGGAGGAGATCCTGCCGCTGGTGCGCGAGCTCGGGATCGGCTTCGTTCCCTACTCGCCGCTCGGGCGCGGTTTCCTGACCGGGAAGATCACCTCGCCGGCCGACCTCGACGACGGGGACTTCCGGGCCGCGAACCCGAGGTTCGCGCAGGAGAACTTCGACGCCAACATGCGGATCGTCGACGAGGTGCGGGCGGTCGCGGATGAGGCGGGGGCGACGCCCGCCCAGGTCGCGCTCGCATGGCTGCTCGCCCAGGGTGAGGACATCGCGCCGATCCCGGGCACCAAGCGGGTGTCCAGGCTCGAGGAGAACGCCGCCGCCGACGCGCTCGAGCTCACCAGGGAGCAGCTGGAGCGCCTGTCCGGGCTGCCCGCGGCGCAGGGCGATCGCTACGCCGACATGAGCTCGATCGACGCCCACTAGTGGCAGCGGCGCCCTGTTCCAAGCGCTCGGGCGACGCTTGAAGCAGTGGAGCCCCCGTCAGCCCATCGTCGGCGCAGCTAACCAAACGGGACGTGGGGTGACTCAGACCAGCATGCTGGTCTCTGTCACCCCAGGTGGCGTGGCGACGCGACCCAAACGGGACGTGGGGTGACTCAGACCAGGATCGTGGTCTCTGTCACCCCTGGTGGAGCTGGAGCCCACGGCGGTTCCGCGGCGGGAATCCGTGGAATCGCTCAGCCAGGCCCTCCGGTCGGCGCGGGGCGCTGCACCGGGCAGCCCGATCTGGGGCTTGCCCGGACCTGTCACCTTGGCGGGACTTCTTCTCTGTTCTCGGGTGACAGGCCCAGCGGGAGGGGGCGGTCCCGGCCGGTGCTCTCTCCCCGGGGGTGAAGGAGACCACACCCACGGCCCCCCGAGGCCACGCTCCGGCCCCTGGGAGCGGGCTCCGCGCGGGCCGAAGATCGGTTCATCAACCGACCAACCACCCAAGGAGTGATGAACATGCGACTCAAGATGATTCTGGCGACCACCGCGATCGTGACCGTGACGGCCTCAGCGGCGTCGCCCAGGCCGGTGTCCAGTCCAAGGTGACGATCAAGGGCACCAACGGCGACTACTACGGCAAGGTCAAGAGCAGCGACAGCGACTGCCTCGCCGACCGCCAGGTCGTGGTCTACAAGAGCGACTCGACCGCCCAGAACCCGAAGACCGATCAGAAGATCGGCAGCGACACCACCGAGAGCAACGGTGAGTGGTCGATCGGGAACTCCGGCTACAAGGACGGCTACTTCTACGCGAAGGTGAAGAAGTCGGGGGGCTGCGAGGGCGCCCTCAGCAAGGTGATCGTCCGCTGAGACCTGAACTCGAAGACGACCTGAACGAAGGGCCCGCTCCGGCGGGCCCTTCGTCGTGAGAGGATCGGTTCGTGGCCTCGGGCTCCCCCGCACCCCGCATCCCTCCCGCCAAGCGCGCCGAGCTCGGGTTCGTCAACTCGGTCCTGACCGGTATCTCGGCCCGCGCGGCGGGAACGAAGAAGCCGCTCAACCTGTTCACGACCGTCGGCCGCAACCGGTCGCTCTTCCGGCGCTGGCTGATCTTCGCGGGCGCGCTGATGCCCGGAGGCAAGCTGCCACGTGCGGACACGGAGCTCGTCATCCTCCGCGTCTCCCACCGCACGAGCGCCGAGTACGAGGCGACACACCACCGCGGCATCGGCAGGCGCGTCGGCCTCACGGAGGAGGAGATCGAGGCGGTGGCCGAGGACGACCTCTCCCTCGGTCCCTGGAGCGACCGGCGCCGGCTGCTGCTGACGGCGGTCGACGAGCTGCATGACGAGCGCTCGATCAGCGAGGAGACGTTCGCGGCCCTGCGGCCCGAGCTCAGCGACGAGGACTTCATCGAGCTCTGCATGCTCGCGGGCCACTACTCGATGGTCGCCGGGCTGATCAACTCGCTCCGCATCGAGCACGACGAGCACCGTTGAGCGGTTCCGTCGCCGGGAAGGTCGCCCTCGTCACCGGTGCCGCCGGAGGCATCGGCCGGGCAACGGCGATCGAGGCGAGCGCCCGCGGCGCCGCGGTGGTCATCACCGACATCCAGGCGGCGCCGCTCGCGGCGACCGCCGAATCGATCAGCGCCCGCGGCGGGACGGTTCTGCTCGCGGAGCCGCTCGATCTGACCGACCGCGAGGCGGTCGGCGCGTTCGCCGATCGCGTCCACGCCGAGCACGGGTCGATGGATGGGTCATGAACGTGGCGGGCACCGACCTGGGGCACCGTCGACCGCCTCACGCATGAGCACTGGCGCAAGATGGTGGAGGTCGACCTGATGGGCCCGATCGGGATCATCGAGACGTTCGTGCCGCCGATGATGAGCGCCGGCCGCGGCGGCCACCTCGTCAACGTCTCATCGGCGGCGGGGCTCTTGGGACTGCCGTGGCACGCGGCCTACAGCGCCATGAAGTTCGGGCTCCGGGGGGTCTCCGAGGTTCTGCGGTTCGACCTCGAGCCATACGGCATCGGCGTCACGCTCGTCTGCCCGGGCGCGGTCGACGTTGGTCGGCACCGTCGAGATCGTCGGGATCGACCGTGAGCACCCGGCGGCGCGGAAGCTCGAGCGCTTCCGCACGCGCGCCGTGAGCCCCGAGCGGGTCGGCGAGCTGATCCTCGACGGCATCGAGAACGGCACCTACCTCGTCTTCACGTCACGCGAGATCCGCCTTGCGTTCTGGATGCAGCGCTACTGCCCGCCGCTGTACAGGGCGGCGATGCGGCGCCTCGAACCGCGAGCCGACGGCGGTCGGCGATGCGCCCGCGCCACTTAGCGGCGGGGCGCGACACCCGGCGCCGGCCTCACCGCGACACGTTGCCGAACGTCACCGTACCCCCTCCAGGGGGCACTCAGTGACGTTCGGCGGGGGCGCCTAGGGCTTCGCTGAGGCGTTCGGCGTCTGCACGTAGTCGCGGCAGGGCTCGCCACGCAGGCCCGGGCAGGGCGGCAGCGCCGTCGGGATGCTCTCGTCGATCACCGGCAGCGTCAGCTTCGACGGGCGCTTCTTGCCGTAGGCGACCGCGATCTTCGCGGTGCCGTTCTTCGGCTGGGCCTTCGCGAACGCCCAGACCGGCTGCGAACCGCCGGTCGCCGAGATCGAGACCTTGATCCGGGAGCCCTTGCGGTAGCCGTGTCCCTGGTAGTAGAGGGGGATGGTCACCGGGACGAACCCGCCCTTCGGCATCGGCGAGAAGTCCTTCTCGCGCAGACTCAGGACCGGCTCCAGCGGCGTGCTCTTCTTCTTGTCGAGCTTGCGAGCCGCTGCGCGGACCCAGCCGGACTGCACGAACGACTCCTTGCCGTCGGGACGGACCTCCGAGACCGTCGCCTGCAGGTCGACGTTCCGCTTCGATGAGCGCACCCAGACCTTGACGTAACCCGCACCCGCCACCGTGGTGTCGGAGGTGAGCGGGGCCGTCACGTAGGAGACCGCGGTTCCCTCGGGGTTCTGCACCCAGTTGTAGGCCGGTAGCGCCGTCCACAGGCCGCCGCTGCCGCTGCCGGTGTTGCCGCTGAAGTTCGTCGGCGGCACCGCGTCGTTGTCCCAGGTGAACCCGTCGGCGTGCTTGCCGCCGGTCTTGGCGTCGGCGAGCTGGCCGCCGGTCCCCAGGTACCAGGAGCGCCCGGTCGTCCCCTCAACGGGGAACGAGTCATAGGAGCGCTCGTAGCCCGGCTGCGGCACGCCCGGCGAGGCCCCGGCGCCGTTGTCGTAGAGGATCCGGACCGGCTTCAGCGCCTCGAAGGCGGCGAGCGCCCCCTCGTAAGTCGGCTGCGCCTGGATCGGGTCCACCGGCAGCGTGACGCCGTTGATCCCCATGATCTGGTTGAACAGGAGCGGGGCCGCCGCATGAGCGATCGCTCCCGCCGTGGCCGGGGACTGCTTGGCCACGTACAGGTAGAGGAAGTCGAGCCAGCGGTTGAACGTCTCCGGATCGAGCGAGTCGATGTGCAGGCCGTTGGTGAACGTGAACCACTTCTTGTCGGTTCCGGTCATGCGGCTCGCAAGCGTCGGGCAGTGCCCGCCGGTCTGCTCGTCCTGGAACTGGCAGGCCATGAACGTCGGCGCGTGGATCTTGTCCACGAACGTCACCGGCGCGAGCGGGTCGGCCACCTTCTTGACGTAGTGGTCGTTCTCGCGGACCTTCTTCAGCAGGTTGACCGCCTCGCCGTGCAGCTCCTGGTTCTCGGCGCACTGCGTGTCGCCGTTCTGGATCCGCTCCCAGGCCCAGGGCTGACCGGCGTCGGGGCCGGCGGGCAGGGCGTCGAAGACGCGGTCGACGGCCCACTCGTAGGCGAAGCCGGTGTTGAGGACACCGCCCGGGTAGAGCGTCGTCTGCGTGTTGTCGATCACCGACAGCGGCGTGATCGCGGCCAGGCTCGGCGGCCTGTACTGGGCGGTGAAGAGCTGGCTGATGCCGCCGTAGGAGATGCCCATCATCCCGACCTTGCCGTGCAGGACCCAGGGCTGGCGCGCGATCGTCTCGATCACGTCGTAGCCGTCGAGGCCCTGCAGGGGCTCGAAGAAGTCGTAGGAGCCGCCGGAGCAGCCGGTGCCGCGGATGTTGACGTCGACGACCGTGAACCCGAGCAGGTTCGCGATGACCGAGATGCCGCTCTCCGGCCCGGCCGGGTCAGCGGTCCCGTAGCCGGAGTACTCGATCAGGGTCGGGCTCTGTCCCGTCTGCGGAAGCGACGGCAGGTCGATCGGGAGGATGCTCGAGATGTCGGTGGCGGGATGGACCGTGTAGGCGAGCTTGGTGCCGTCGCGGGTGGTCAGGTAGCCGTAGCCCGACGAAGGGATGTTCTGGTTGTAGATGTCGGTGCTCGGCGGCGCGCCCTGGATCTTCATCACCGTCACCGGGGGTGAGGTCACCCCGCCCCCCTTGACGCGGTAGCCACCCCCCGGCTTCACCTGACGGAAGACGACCCCGCCGAGGTCCGTGGCGGCGCGCTTCTCGACCTTCTTGCCCTTCTTGTCGACGAGCTTGAGCTTCTGCCCAGCGGCAGCTCCGGTCACGTAGACCTGCTCGACGCTCCCGCGCGCCTCGAACGCGTTGGCGCTCGCGGCGGACAGCAAAGCGACCGCAGCCGCGATCAAGACGACAAGCAGACTGAAGGTACGGCGCACTCGATTCCTCTCTCCCGTGGATCCCCGACGCCCGCCCGCTGCGGACCGGGAATTCTTATCATCAGATGGTGGCGCATGCGCCGATCGCGACCCGCAAGTGCGATCCTCGTCTGTGCGATGGCGAGCAAGGCGGAGGCGGTGATGATCGACGCGGGCGGGCGCGAGGTGCGCGTGTCGAGCCCCGACCGGGTCATCTTCGCGGCCACCGAGCGCACCGGCGAGGTGACGAAGCTTCAGATCGCCGAGTACTACGTCTCGGTCGGCGACGGGATCATGCGGGCGCTGCGCGACCGGCCGACGACGCTGGAGCGCTGGCCGAAGGGAGTCCACGAGGACGTCGTCGTCGCCACCCGCGAGAGCCGTGGCGGCGACGCCTTCTACCAGAAGCGAGTTCCCAAGGGCGCCCCTGAATACGTCGAGACGGCCCGGATCGAGTTCCCCTCAGGACGGCACGCGGACGAGATCGCCCCGACCGAGCTGGCGGTCGTGGCCTGGTGTGCGCACATGGGCACCCTGACCTTCCACCCGTGGCCGGTCCGGCGTGACGACGTCGACCATCCCGACGAGCTCCGGATCGACCTCGACCCCCAGCCCGGGACTGACTTCGACGACGCCGTCGAGGTGGCCGAAGCCGCCCGTGAGCTGCTCGGCGAGCTCGGCCTGCGCGGCTTCCCGAAGACGTCGGGCGGCCGCGGCCTGCACATATACGTGCGGATCGAGCCGCGGTGGACGTTCACCGACGTCCGCCACGCGGCGATCGCCTTCGGGCGCGAGCTCGAGCGGCGCATGCCCGAGCGGGTGACGACCAAGTGGTGGAAGGAGGAGCGCGGGGAGCGCGTGTTCGTCGACTACAACCAGAACGCGCGGGACCGCACGATCGCCTCGCCCTACAGCGTCCGCCCGAAGCCGGGGGCGCCGGTCTCGGCGCCGCTGCTCTGGGAGGAGGTGACCGAGGTCCAGCCCGAGGACTTCACCGTCGAGTCGATGCCGGCCCGGTTCGCCGACATCGGCGACCGCTTCGCCGAGATCGACGACGTCCACCACTCGCTCGAGCGGCTGCTCGAGATGTACGAGCGGGACGAGGCCGAGGGCGTCGGCGGCGACATGCCCTATCCGCCCGACTACCCGAAGATGCCGGGCGAGCCGAAGCGGGTGCAGCCCTCGCGGGACACGGACCGCAAGAAGTAGGCGCCGGGTGCGGCGCCGCTAGCGCGTCGAGGCCACGATCCCCGCGCCCGCCGGGATCTCGTCGGGGAGGTCGGCCGCCGGGAGCTGCTGCCACGGGAAGCGCTTGCGGGCGTGGTTGAGCCGGTAGCTGAGATCGCCGTGTAGGTTCAGGGAGTGCCAGGCGAGCTTGCTCATCGCCGAGAGGTCCTGGACCCAGAAGTCGTCGGGGATCGGGTCGAGCGGCACCGGTGCGGCGAGCTCGACGTCCGCGGCGACGTGGCCTTCGCCATCCTCCTCGCTCAATCGCGCCAGCACCGTGCCGTCGCGGTCGCAGACCTGCGACTCGCCGAGCATCGTCGTCGCCCAGGCGATCCCGGGGCCGAGCGGCGTCTCGCCCCGGACCGGCCCGACGTGGGAGGCGTGGGCGACCGGCGCGCCGACCCGGCGGGCGACGAGTCCGGGGAGGTCGCGGCACTGCCGCTTCCAGCCCTCGTTCTCCTTCGCGAAGAGCTTCGCCGCGGGGCCGCGCCAGTTGCCGGGGACCGACGGCCAGCACATGCCGCCGAGCACGAGGCGCGCGCCGCCGTCGCGAACCCGGCGCGAGGTCCGGTTGCGCTCCCACTCCCAGCCCGACATCAGGCCGACGGTGACGCCGAGGGTCTCGCAGCCGACCACCCCGTCGTCGTCACCGCCCCGGTAGTAGCTGTGCTCCCAGGCGGTGGGGATGTCCTTGTCGTGGAGGTGGACCGCGCCGGAGGGCTCGGCTAGCACGTAGGTGCCATAGGCGTGGCGGCCGCGGACGGCGAGGAACCCACCGGTGATCACGCAGTCGAGCTCGCGGGCGAGGCCGGTGAGCAGCTGCAGCGGCTGCCCGTCCACCGGCCGCGGTGCCCCCTTGAGGATCCGCGCGAAGACGTTCGGCGACGTGCACGCCTCGGGGACGACGATCACATCGGGGGAATGCTCGCGGTGGGCGTCGCGGATCAGCTCCTCGATCCGCGTGAGGTTGCGCTCTACGGCACCGAGCTCGAGCGCCGGCTGGACGACGGCGATGCGGGTCACGCGGGCACCTCCTGAAGGGACGGGGAGTCGGCCGGGGTGTCCCGCCGGACGCGCGGCGCCGGCGGATCCGGGAACTCGGCGCCCGGATGATCGGAGCCCGCGATCGGGGTCGCCGGGCGGAACTCGTCGCGATCGGCCTCGCGGCGGATCGCAAGCTCGGTCCGCATGTCGGCGAGCGAGCGCCGCAGCACCTGGGAGCGGGGCTGCTCGCCCCTCGCCATCGCGTCGGCGAACGCCCGCAGGAGGCGCGGCATCCGCAGCACCTCGGCGGGCTCGCGGCCGCGGCAGAAGAGATCAGCGAGGTCCGGCTCGGAGCGTTCGCCGCCCCTTCGCAGCACCTCAACCAGCACCGGCTGCGGGGTCTCCACCCGCGTGTCGGCATTGGCGAGGTGGTAGGCGGGCAGGCAGTGGCGATCACGGGCGGCCTCGCAGGCGCGGGTCGCGCGGTCGAGCGCGGCGGGGTCGTCGAGAACCGGTTGGACGGCCTCCGCGAGGCTCCTCCCCATCCACAGCGAGTCCCTCATCCCCTGGCCGGTCACCGGGTCCTTGAAGTGGCCGGCGTCGCCGGCGAGCGCCCAGCCGGGGCCGGAGGAGGCGCGGAAGAAGGCCGGGGTCGAGGCGGTCGAGCGGACCTTCGAGAAGCTGCTCTCGTCGACGCCGGCGAGCCGGCGCGCGAGCGCCGGATGCTCGGCGACCTTGCGGCGCCAGTGACCCTCCGGGTCACGGCGCGCCTCGCTGACCTCGTCGCGATGGCCCATGAAGAGGACGAGCAGGCGGCCGGCCGGCGTGCAGGGGAAGGCGTAGGCGAAGGAGGTGCCGTCGCGCCACTGGACGTAGGTGTCGCGATCGGCGGGATCGTCGCTCGGGTCGTCCATGTAGCGGAAGACGAGGCCCCGGCCGTTGCGCGAACGGCGGTAGGGCTGGTAGACGCCGACCGCGGCGGCGACGCTGGAGCGACGACCGTCGGCGCCGATGACGAGGCTCGAGTCGATCTCGTGCGCGTCGCCGTCGGGGTCCCGGTAACGGACGCCGCTGACCCGACCGCTGCGCCACAGCAGCGACTCGAAGGTGCAGCGTTCGCGGACGTCGGCTCCCTGCTCCCGCGCGGCCTCGACCAGGCAGATGTCCTGCTGGTCGCGAGGGACGCAGACGCCGAAGTCGATCCCGTCGAAGGGCCGCATCGGCTCGATCATGTGGGCGCCTCCGGCGTGGAGCGCCACCCGGTGGACGCGAGTCGGGTCGAGCGCGAGGATGCGCGGCAGGGCGCCGAGGCTGGCGAGCTCGGCGACGCCGTTGGAGAAGAGCACGTGTGTCGACAGCTGGTCGGAGGGGAACGACATCCGGTCGAGGACGACGACCCGGCGGCCCGCCCGGGCCAGCGGCGCGGCGGCTGCGCACCCGGCCAGGCGCGCCCCGATGACGACTACGTCTGCACTCTCACTCATCTTCGGCCCTCCTCCAAGGGAAACGAACGCTGGTGATCCTTGCACCTCGCCGCTTATTTGTAAAGGCATTCATTCTTGAACGCACTTGCAATCGCCGCTGGGCATGGCAACCTTCCCGCCATGAGCACCGTCGCCGCTGGCCGTATCGAGCGCCGCCGCACCCGCACGAGGGAAGCGCTGCTCGACGCCGCCGAGCGCGCCTTCACGACCCGCGCCTTCCACGAGGTCAGGGTCGAGGACCTCGCGGCGGAGGCCGACGTGTCGGTCGGCTCCGTCTACAACCAGTTCGACGGCAAGGCCGGCCTCTACCTGGCCGTCGCCGACCGCGCCACACGGCTCTTCGACGAGTACCTGCAGCGCGCCTACGAGGTCAGCGATTCGCCGCTGGAGCAGGTGATGGCGGGAGGCGACGCCTACCTGCGCTTCCACATCGACCAGCCGGGAGCGTTCCGCCTGATCGCTGCGACCGGCATCGAGGGAACGCCGGCGGCAGCGGCGCTGCGCGATCGCGCCGAGCGGGTGATGGCCACCTTCGAGGAGCTGATCGCCTCCGCCATCGCGGGGGGCGAGATCGACGCCGCGATCGATCCGGCTCTGACCGCGCGCTTCCTCTTCGGCGCCTGGAACGGGATCGTGGCCCTGAGCGAGCGCGACGACCGGCTCGGGCTCGACGAGGAGGGTGTCGCCAACGCCGTCGCGCAGGCCCGGCGGATCGTGCTCGAGGGCCTCACCGATCCGGCGCACCGCGGCCCCGACGGTCGCTCACCCGCTCGCCTCCTCCCCATTGCCGAGGGAATCGGCTCATCCCAAACTTGAATCGATCCAGAATGCGCAATACTCCGGCGCGTGCCCGAGACCACCGAAGCTGAGGAGATGCTGCGCGGGGCGAAGCTCCGCGTGACGCGCCCCCGGCTCGCGGTCCTAGCGACCGTCGGCGAGCACCCGCACGCCGACACGACCTCGATCATCGCCGCCGTTCGCGACGGCTTCGGCGACGTCTCCGGACAGGCCGTCTACGACGTCCTCGACGCGCTCACCGACGCCGGCCTCGTCCGGCGAATCCAGCCCGCCGGCTCGGTCGCGCGCTACGAGACGCGAACCGGCGACAACCACCACCACATCGTCTGCCGCAGCTGCGGCTCGATCGCCGACGTCGCTTGCGCCGTCGGCGACACGCCGTGCCTGGCGGCGTCCGAGGACCACG
The DNA here is from genome assembly GCA_046330415.1 of Solirubrobacterales bacterium. GTDB lineage: Bacteria > Actinomycetota > Thermoleophilia > Solirubrobacterales > 70-9 > RHKX01. The sequence goes on from JAXLSW010000009.1 coordinate 130,714, forward strand.
GCTTCTCGATCGACGAGGCCGAGGTCGTCTACTGGGGCACCTGCCCCGACTGCTCCAGCACCCCACCGAACACCAGCCCCAAAGGCCCGAAAGGAACCCATGTCTGATCAGCCCGATGCCGTAGTCGGAGAGATGAACGAGGAGGAGGACGGCGGCTGCCCGTTCCACCCCGATCGCGCCCCCGAGCCCGTCGAGGGCGGCGGCAACCGCGGCTGGTGGCCTGAGCGGCTGAACCTGAAGATCCTCGCCACCAACCCCGCCGAGACGGATCCGATGGACGAGGGCTTCGACTACGCGAAGGAGTTCGAGTCACTCGACCTCGCCGCGGTCAAGAAGGACATCGAGGAGGTCCTGACCACCTCCCAGGACTGGTGGCCCGCCGACTACGGCCACTACGGCCCGCTGATGATCCGGATGGCCTGGCACAGCGCCGGCACCTATCGCGTCAACGACGGCCGCGGCGGCGCCGGGGCCGGCCAGCAGCGCTTCGCGCCGCTCAACTCCTGGCCCGACAACGCCAACCTCGACAAGGCGCGCCGCCTGCTCTGGCCGGTCAAGCAGAAGTACGGCCGCAAGCTCTCCTGGGCCGACCTGATGGTGCTCACCGGCAACGTCGCGCTCGAGTCGATGGGCTTCGAGACCTTCGGGTTCGCCGGCGGCCGCGAGGACGTGTGGGAGTCGGACGAGGCCGTCTACTGGGGCCCCGAGACCGAGTGGCTCGGCGACGAGCGCTACACCGGAGACCGCGACCTCGAGAACCCACTCGCGGCGGTCCAGATGGGCCTGATCTACGTCAACCCGGAGGGCCCCAACGGCAACCCCGATCCCGTCGCCGCGGCCATCGACATCCGCGAGACCTTCGCGCGCATGGCGATGAACGACGAGGAGACCGCGGCGCTGATCGTCGGCGGCCACACCTTCGGCAAGACTCACGGCGCCGCCGATCCCGAGAAGTACGTCGGCCCCGAGCCGGAGGCGGCCGGGCTCGCCGAGCAGGGTCTCGGCTGGAGCAACTCGTATGAGTCGGGCAACGGCACCGCGACGATCACGAGCGGACTCGAGGGAGCCTGGACCACGTCGCCGATCGCTTGGGACAACTCGTTCCTGTGGATCCTCTACGGCTACGAGTGGGAGCTCGACAAGAGCCCGGCCGGCGCGAATCAGTGGAAGCCGAAGGGCGCCGAGGCGACCGTGCCGGATCCCGACCCCTCCGACACGGAGACCAAGCACACGCCGACGATGCTGACGACCGACCTCTCGATGCGGATGGACCCCGCCTACGAGAAGATCACCCGTCGCTGGCTCGAGCACCCCAACGAGCTCAAGGACGCGTTCGCGCGCGCCTGGTACAAGCTCACCCACCGAGACATGGGGCCGATCGACCGCTACCTCGGCCCGGAGGTCCCGGACGAGGAGCTCCTCTGGCAGGACCCGGTTCCCAAGCCCGACCACGACCTCGTCGGCGCCGAGGACGTCGCCGCGCTGAAGGCGAAGATCCTCGACTCGGGGCTCTCCCTCTCGCAGCTCGTCAAGGCGGCGTGGGCATCGGCGGCCTCGTTCCGTGGCAGCGACAAGCGCGGCGGCGCCAACGGCGGCCGCATCCGCCTCGAGCCGCAGGCCGGCTGGGAGGCGAACGACCCCGACGAGCTCGGATCGACGCTGGCGAAGCTGGATGAGATCCGCTCCGAGTTCAGCGGTGACGGCAAGGAGATCTCCTTCGCCGACATCGTCGTGCTCGGGGGCTGCGCGGCGGTCGAGGCGGCCGCGAAGAAGGGTGGCCGCGATGTCGAGGTCCCGTTCAGCCCGGGCCGCGGCGACTCCACCCAGGAGCAGACCGACGTCGAGTCGTTCGCCTACCTCGAGCCGACCGCCGACGGTTTCCGGAACTACCTCCGGGCCGGGCACCGGCTGCCGGCCGAGTACCTGCTGGTCGACCGCGCCAACCTGCTGACGCTGACGGCTCCCGAGATGACGGTGCTCGTAGGCGGCCTCCGGGTCCTCGGCGCCAACGCCGGCAACTCGGCCCACGGCGTCCTCACCGACGAGCCGGGCTCGCTCACGAACGACTTCTTCGTGAACCTGCTCGACCTCGGCACGGTGTGGAAGGGCGTCGCCGACGACGACAACATGTTCGAGGGCCGCGACGCCGCCTCCGGCGACCTGCGCTGGACCGGGACCCGCGCCGACCTCGTGTTCGGCTCGAACTCGGAGCTGCGCGCGGTCGCCGAGGTCTACGCGAGCGACGACGCCGGCGACAAGTTCGTCGACGACTTCGTCGCCGCGTGGGCGAAGGTGATGGAGCTCGATCGCTTCGACCTGAACTAGGCCGACCCAGTCGGTCGGTCGCCCGGAGCCGGTTGGGAGGGACTCCCGCCGGCTCCGGCTTCGCCCACCACCCGTGACGGATGGTGCCCGCACCCTTCCGGTCGGGCGCGGGGCGATCTAGGGTGTGAGGGTCGACAAGCACCCGACCCTCGGAGGCCCGCCATGCTCGAACGGATCACCGCCATGCCCGCCGGAACGCTCGGTCTCGAGGTGGTCGGCGAGGTCGACGACGACGACTGGGAGCGTGTCGTCGAGCCGGTGCTCCGCCAGGAGATGGCCGCCGGAGAGAAGCTGCGTCTCCTGTATCTGATCGGGGCCCGGGCCCACGAGGTCGAGGGCGACGCGATGGGCAAGGACGTGAGCTTCCGCGCCCGCCACGCCAGCTCCTTCGAGCGCGTGGCGGTGGTCAGCGACGAGGACTGGATCCGGCCGGCGCTGGCGACGCTTTCGTTCCTGCTGCCCGGCAAGGCGAAGGGCTTCAAGGTGGTCGATCTCGAAGCTGCCAAGACCTGGCTGAGCGACGAGCGGGCGAGCTAGGTGACGGACCTGACGCGGCGGATGCGGTCGAGCTCATGCGAGCTGATCTGACTGACGACAGACCCGAGCACCGCCCCGACGAGCGCATCGAGCGGGTAATGCACCCCGGTGTGGACGCGCGAGTAGGCGACCACGGCGGCGAGCGCGTGCAGCGGCAGCGATGCGACCGTCATCTCCTTTCCCGCGCCGCCGGCGAAGGCGAACGCCGCGGCCGAGTGGCCGGAGGGAAACGAGCGCGTCGACGGCATCGGCACGTGGCGGAGCTCGGGCACCTCGTGGGCGACCCGGTCCGGCCGGGGGCGACGCCACACGCGCTTGAGGCCGAGGTTCACGACTGCCGAGGTGACGGCGACGGAGGCCAGCCCGGAGACGGCGGCGCGGCGGCCGCGCTCGCCGCCTGCGATCGCCATCACCGCCGCGGCGCCGATCGAGAGGCGGGAGAAGTTCGCCGCCTCCGAGAGGCGCGCCATCCCCGCGTCCAGGGTTGGGGTGGGCGTGCTCGCGATCGCCGCGTAGACGGCGACGTCGAGCCGCTCGATCTCCTCGGGGCGCGTTGGCGTCCTCTGCTCCACGAGCCGATTCTGGCAGGAGCATGAAGCGAGCGAGCGCCATCATCTCGCTCGCGTTCACCGTGCTCGCCGCCGCGATCGCGATCAGCCTCGCGGTCGCCGAGTTCCCGCACGGCGTTCTCGTGCCGATCCTGCTCGTGCTCGCCGTCGGCGGACTCGGATCGGGGCTGCTTCACCGGGGGCTTCGCCGCCTCATCGGCCTGAGCGTGGCCGTCGTCGCGGTGATCGCCCTGGTCGCGTTCATCCTGTCGGAGAGCCGACTGCTGGAGAACGCCGTCATGGTCGTCTGCGCCGTCATCGCCCTCGCGGCGGCAAGGCGCACGTTCACGGCGCGCGCGGCTCTCCCGCCCGGCCCCGCGCCACAGCATCCGGCCCTGATCTACAACCCGCTCTCGGGCGGCGGCAAGGCGGAGCGGGCGTCGCTGCCGGAGGAGGCCCGGGCGCGCGGGTACGACGTCGTCGAGCTCCAGCCCGGGGACGACCTGCGCCAGCTCGCTCGCGCGGCGGTGGACCGCGGCGCCGACGCCCTGTCGATGGCCGGGGGCGACGGCTCGCAGGCGATCGTCGCCGAGATGGCCGCCGAGCTCGGCCTCCCCTACGCGTGCATTCCCGCGGGCACCCGCAACCACTTCGCGCTCGACCTCGGCGTCGACCGCAACGACGTCGTCGGGGCGCTCGATGCCTTCGTGGACGGCGGCGAGCGCTTCATCGACCTCGCCGAGGTGAACGGCCGCGTCTTCGTCAACAACGTCTCGCTCGGCCTCTACGCCGACGCCGTGCAGCGCTCCGGCTACCGGGAGGCGAAGATCCGGACGCTCATCGACGTCATGCCCGACGTGCTGGCCGATGACACCGAGAGCATGCAGCTGCGCTGGATCGGTCCCGACGGCGAGGAGCGTCACGCCGCGGCGGCGATGCTCGTCTCCAACAACGCGTATCGACTCGGTGCCCTGATCGGGGCGGGCACCCGGCCACGGATCGACCTCGGCACGCTGGGGCTCGTCGCGATCGCGCCGGTGACGGAGGTCGACGGCGACCGGCGCTTGCGGGCCGGATGGGAGGAGTGGTCCGCTCCCACCCTCCGGGTCGAGGCGGACGGCCCGGTGGTCGCCGGGATCGACGGCGAGGCGGCCGTCCTCGATCCACCGCTCGAGTTCCGGATCCGGCCACGGGCCCTACGCGTGCGGATCGCACACCGCCATCCGGGGACATCCCCCTCCGCGCGATTCCCGCAGGGGCTCGAGGAGGGACTACGTTCGCTGGCGATGATCGCCGCGGGAATCGACGACCAGACACACAACGAGGAGGAGCTCAGATGAGCAAGTTCGAGGTCGAGAAGAAGGAGAAGATCACGCGGCACGAGGCGGCGACCCGCCTGCGACGCATCGCGACGATCCTCAGCGCCGAGGGCGACGAGCTCGAGTTCGAGCGCGCCGGTATGGAGTTCAGCGTCGAGATGCCGGAGGAGATCGAGTTCAAGGTGGAGCTCGAGCTCGACGACGACGACAACGAGCTGGAGATCGAGATCACCTGGTGACGGCGGCGTCCGGCGGCGGGCGCCGCGACTGAAAGGCGGCGTCCGTGGGTAGAGGGTCTTCAACATGAGCGCTGCCCCCAAGTCCGATCCGTATCCCTCCCTCCGCGTCGACTCATGGGAGTCGACGAAGGAGCTGATGCACATGTGGACGCAGGTCGTCGGCAAGGTCCGGATGGCCCGCGAGCCCATGGTCAACCACTGGTGGCAGGTCACCTCCTACGTCTCTGCGCGCGGACTGACAACGGGGGTGATCCACGATCGGGGGAGCGTCTTCGAGCTCGAGTTCGACCTCGTCAGCCACGAGCTCCTGATCCGCAGCCCCGAGCACCCGACGCAGTCGATCGCGTTGAAGACCGGGTCCGTCGCCGGCTTCTACGAGGACGTGATGGCCGCGCTCGAGGCGCTCGACCACGCGGTCGCGGTCTGGCCGGTCCCGGTCGAGGTCGAGGTCGCCACGCCCTTCCTCGAGGACACCGCCGAGCGCGAGTACTCGCCGGAGCACGCGCACCTCTTCTGGCGTCAGCTCGTCGCCGCCGACCGCGTCCTCAAGCGGTTTCGCAGCGAGTTCACCGGCAAGGTCAGCCCCGTCCACTTCTTCTGGGGTTCCTTCGACATGGCGGTGACCCGCTTCTCCGGGCGCGGCGCGCCGACCCATCCCGGCGGCGCGCCCAACTGCGCGGACTGGGTGATGGTCGAGGGCTACTCCCACGAGCTGACGAGCTGCGGCTTCTGGCCGGGAGGCGGCGAGGAGGGCGCCTTCTACGCCTACGCCTACCCGGAGCCGGACGGCTACCGCGACGCGAAGATCAGGCCGGACGCCGCCTACTACTACGCCGACGCCGGCCAGTACCTGCTGCCGTACGAGGCGGTGCGCACCGCCGACGATCCGGACGCGACGCTGCTCGCCTTCCTCCGCGACACCCACCGCGCCGCCGCCGAGCGCGCCGACTGGGACCCGTCGCTGGACTACGAGCCGGCGCCGCAGGACTAGCCGGCACCCCGGCCCCCCGGACGCTCACTCAGCCGTTTCGGCCGGGCTACCCGGCTACCCGGCTACCGGCGCTGGGCCGTCGCCGAGCTGAAGACCTCGGCGAAGTGCAGGAAACGGTCGCGTACGAGCTCCACGGCGGCGCCCCGGTCGAGCTCACCGTCGAGGTGCCGGCGGACGGGATCGCGCCAGATCGAGCGGCCGATCGCGAAGCCCGAGAACCCCGCGGTCGCGGCCACACGCAGCCAGTGCTCGACGCGCTCGGCGCCGGCTCCGGCGCCGAGGACGGTGCAGGCGACGTCCTCCCAGCGCGGCTCGTCGCGGGCGAGCTCGACGATCGCGCGAGCGTCCTCCACGTCATCCACCCCCTCGACCTTCCAGACGTCGGGCTCGATGCCGGCCGCCTGCACCATCGCCATCGCCCGCAGGATCAGGCCGGGACGGACCTCTCGTTCGTAGCGCAGCCGGTCCCCGTCGCAGCGCTCCAGCTGCACCTCGGTCGGTGGCACGAGCAGCTCGAAGAGGAAGCCGAAGCCGGCCGGGCGAAGCTCGTCGGCCAGCTCGCGCAGCCGTGCGAGCTGCAGCTCGTTGTCGCTCGCGGATCCCTCGGGGTTGAGCCGGACGAGCACCTTCGCCATGTCCGGATCCAGCGCCTGCAGGTGAGCCATGAAGTCGTCGCCGTACTCGAGCTCGAACACATCGCGCCCGGAGCGCTCGACGGGCACCGCCACCGTGATCCCCTGACGCCGGGCCAGCGGCACCACCGCGGAGCCGTACTGCTCGTCGACGAGCAGGCCGAGATCGTCTGCCGAGGTACGCCCGGCGGCGGACGCCAGGCCGTCGTAGACCATCCGCTTGGCGGCCTCGACGGAGGCCGCCTCGGGACCCTCGACCTCGTCGGCGCCGGTCACCTCGCGGGCGAAGCTCGAGCGGTGGTCGAAGGCCAGCATCAGCAGCGGGCCCACGTGGCCGATTGCCCGACTCACAGCACCCCTCCCCCGGCCTCGACCGCAGCGGCGATCTCGCGGTCCTCGCTCACGGCCCAGCTCCGCACCGGGCCGGCCATCACGTTCAGGTAGTACAGGCGGCAGCCCGGTGGCGCCGAGACGGTGTGGTAGCCGCGCGGCACGAGGATCGTGTCGCCGTCTGCGAAGGCGATCGACTCGTCGAGGCTGCGGTCGTCGGTGTAGACGCGCTGCAGGCCGAAGCCCTCGGGCGGGTCGACGCGGTGGTAGTAGGTCTCCTCCAACTCGGTCTCCTCCGGGGGGTCGTCGCGGTCGTGCTTGTGGGGTGGGAAGCTCGACCAGTGACCGGCAGGCGTCAGCACCTCGCAGACGAGGAGCGATTGCACGCCGGGGTCGTCTCCCATCAGGATCGGCCTGATCTCGCGTTCGAACTCGCCCCGTCCGCGGATCTCGACCTCCACGTCGGCCGGGCCGATACGCCGTGGGGACGCCTCGCCCGCGGCGGCCGGAGCGGTGCAGATGGCCACCTCCACGGCTCCGTCGTGGGGGATCAGGGTCAGCGCGGCGCCGGCCGGGACGAACAACGCGTCGGGTAGGTCGGCGAACGGGTCGCGACGACTCAGCAGGCAGCCGCACGAGCCGGCCACGACGACCTCGCACGATCCCTCGACGACGACCACGCACGCCTCGCGGTCCCGCAGCTCCGGCAGCTCCAGCGGTGCCCGCAGCTCGAGGACCTCGAAGCCGACGTGATCCCAGCCGGCGCTCTCGGGGGTCACCGAGACGATCCGCTGACACCCGCGGGCGCCGCGCACGTGCAGAGAGCTCATCCGGTTCTCCGCAACGAGGTCCGCCGGCTCGCGAGCGCGGCTCCATGCAGCGCGCGGGCGCGGTCGACGTGCTCGGACTCCGACACCTCGGCGACCGGCACGTCCCACCAGCCGAAGGAGGGCGTCTCCGCGAAGCGGTCCGAGGGGACGCGGATGACCACCGGTCCGGGGGCGCCCTCGCTCTCTCGCAGCGCCTCGCGCAGCTCGGCGGCGTCGGCGACCCGTATCGCCCTCGCGCCGAGCGCCTCGGCGGAGGCGGCGAGGTCGACGGGAGCCGGGGTGATGTCGTCGCCGTCGACGGGTTCGGCGCCGTCGTCACGGGGCCCGGCGAGGATCGTCCCGAAACCGCCCTGGCCGAGCGAGCGGGAGAGCGCTCCGATCGACGAGTAGCCGCCATTGTCGACGAGGACCACGGTGATCGCGATGCCGCGCAGAACCGCGGTCAGAAGCTCACCGTGCATCATCAGCCAGGAGCCGTCGCCGACCAGCACGAACACCCGCCGGTCGGGGTCGGCGAGCTTGGTGCCGATCCCGCCCGGCAGCTCGTAGCCCATGCACGAGTAGCCGTACTCGACGTGGTAGGAGCCCGGGCCGGTGGCGTCCCAGAGCCGGTGCAGCTCCCCGGGCATGGAACCCGCCGCGCAGACGACCACGCCGTCGTCGGCGGCCGCCTCGTTGACGGCGCCGATGATCTCCGGCTGGGAGGGCGGCCTCACGCCGGTGTCGGCCACGAGCCGCTCGCGCTCGCCCCGCCAGCTCCTGCGGGCGCCGGCGACACGTTCGCTCCACTCGGCCCGTACACGCCAGCCGCCGAGCGCGGAGCGAAGAGCCTCGAGCCCCGCGCGCGCATCGGCGAGCAACGGCAGGCCGCCGAGCTTGAGAGCGTCGCCGCGGTTGACGTTCAGGTTGATGACCTCGAGCCCGGGGTCGGCGAACGCCGAGCGCGACGCCGTCGTGAAGTCGCTCCAGCGGGTCCCGACGCCGATCACGAGATCGGCCACCGACGCTGCTTCCGCCGCCGCCGCCGTCCCGGTCGCGCCGACGCCCCCGAGGCACAGCGGGTGCGAGCTCGCCAGCGCCCCCCGGCCCGCCTGGGTCTCGGCCACCGGGATGCCGCTCGCCTCGGCGAGCTCCCCAGCGCCTCCGTGGCCTCCGAGTAGATGACGCCGCCACCGGCGACGATCAACGGCGCGGCTCGGAGCGGCCGAGCAGCTCGACCGCACGCGCCACCGTGGAGGCATCGGGCGGACGCCGCTCGATCCGCCACACGGCGGGCTCGAGGAAGCCGTCGTCCACCTCGACCGACTCGACCTGCACGTCCTGCGGGAGGGCGATCGTCACCGCGCCCGTCTCGGCGGGATCGGTGAGGACCCGCATCGCCTCGTGAGCGGCTGCGAAGAGCTGCTCGGGTCGTTCGACGCGGTCGAAGAAGCGGCAGACGGGGCGCAGCGCATCGTTGACCGAGGCCGTGGCGTCGTCGGTGCGCTCGAGCTGCTGCAGCACCGGGTCGGAGCGTCGCGTGGCGAAGGTGTCGCCGGGGAGGAGGAGCACCGGCAACCGATTGACGGTCGCGAGCGCCGCACCGGTGACGAGGTTGGTCGCCCCCGGGCCGATCGACGTCGTACAGGCGAAGGTGCCGAGCCGATTGGACTGCTTGGCGTACCCGGCCGCGACGTGGACCATCGCCTGCTCGTTGCGGGCCGCGATGTAGGGAAGGGACTCGGAGTGCTGCTGCAACGCCTGCCCGAGGCCGGCGATGTTGCCGTGCCCGAGGATCCCCAGGCACCCGGCGAAGAACGGCCGTTCGCGACCGTCGCGGCTGACTGACTGCACGGCCAGGTAGCGGACGAGCGCCTGCGCGACCGTGAGCCTCACGCCGCGACCCCTCCGGCGAACGGGAGCAGCTCCTCGAGCTCGGGCATCGCGTCGGCGCAGGCGAGCCGCGAGGCGACGATGGATCCCGCCGCGTTCGCCATGCGCAGCGCGGCTTCGAGCTCCAGGCCGGAGACGATCCCGTAGGCCAGCGCGCCGCCGAACGCGTCACCCGCGCCCAGCCCGTTGACGACCTCGAGCCTGACGGCCGGCAGATCGATCTCCTCGGTTGCCGTGCGCGCGTAGACGCCGTCGGCCCCGCGCTTGACGATCGCCGCCTCGACGCCGATCGCGAGCAGCTTCTCCGCGGCCCGGCGCGGGTCGCGGGTGCCGACGGCCATCTCGACCTCGTCGGGGTTGCCGACCGCGACCGTCGCGAAGGAGAGCGCCTCGCGGGCGAGCTCGCCCGGATCCTCGCCCTGCTCCCAGAAGCCGGGGCGGTGATCGAGATCGTGGACCGTGACGCCCCGCGGGTTGAGCTCCCGGCGTCGCGCGAGCGCGTCGAGGGTCGTCGCGCGGCTCGGCTCGACCGCGAGGGCGCCGCCGGTCGTCCACAGGACCGCCGGATCGACGATCGCGGCGTCCTCGATCTCGTCGAAGTGGAGCGTCGCGTCGGGCGCGTGGGGCTCGCGGTAGAAGAGCAGCGGGAAGCTGTCGGGCGGGTGCAGCTCGCAGAAGGTGATCGGCGTGCGCAGGTCCGGGTTGGTGCCGACCCAGCGGGTCTCGACCCCGAAGCGCTCGAGCGCGGAGCGGGCGAAATCGCCGAACGCGTCGTCGCCGACCTTCGTGACGACCGCCGAACGCAACCCGAGGCGCGCCGCTGCGACCGCGACGTTCGTCGGGCTGCCACCGAGCGAGCGGGAGAAGCTGTCGACCTCGGCGAGCGCGCGGTGAGACTGAAGCGGGTAGAGATCGACGCCGATCCTCCCCATCGTCACCAGATCGAGGGGCCCCTCTTGGCCCACCGGGCTCATCCGGCGGTTCCCACCCGGACCGCGGCCCCACTCCGCATCGATTCGGTCGCCGCGATGCCGATCATCAGCGCCCGTCGAGCGTCCTCGGCCCCGACGGCGACGCGACCGCTCCCGGCGACCGCGGCGATGAAGGACTCCCAGCCAAGCCGGTAGCTCTCCCGGTAGCGATCGAGGAAGAAGGGGCGCAGCACGGGCTCGGCCCGGCCGGATCCCGTCAGGACCTCGCCGCTGTGAAGCGGGTGGTTGTCCGATCGCGCCATCCCCTCGGAGCCGAAGACCTCCACCCGCTGGTCGTAGCCGTAGCTGGCGCGGCGGCTGTTGTCGATCAGCGTCATGCAGCCGTTCTCGTGGCTCAGCGCGGAGACCGCGGTGTCGACGTCGCCGAGCTCGGCGATGGCCGGATCCACCCTGGCGGCCCCGCGCGCGAAGACCTCGGTGACCTCGCTGCCCGCCACGAAACGCGCCATGTCGAAGTCGTGGGAGGTCATGTCGAGGAAGAGCCCACCGCTCACCCGCGAGTACTCGATCGGCGGCGGCTCCGGATCGCGGCTGGTGATCCGGATCAGGTGCGGCTCGCCCACCGCGCCCTCGCGAACCGCCCTCCATACCGAACGGTGCGAGGGGTCGAAGCGGCGGTTGAACCCGACCTGCAGCGGGACCCCATGGGCCTCGGTGAGCGCCTCGAGGCGATCGATGTCGGCCAGATCCAGCGACAGCGGCTTCTCACAGAAGACGGGCTTGCCCGCCTGCGCCGCGAGCTCGATCAAGCGCACGTGGGTGTCGGTGCTCGCGCAGATCCCGATCGCGTCGACGACGTCGCTTGCGATCAGCTCCTCGGCGCTGCGCGCGAGCCGGGCCCCGACCCGGCCGGCCAGACCATCCGCCCGCTCGGTGAGCGGGTCGAAGACGACGCTGACCGCGGCGCCGGGAACCTCGCGCGCGAGCAGATCGGCGTGCAGGGCTCCGATCCTGCCGGCGCCGACGATCCCGACCCGAAGCGTCGCCGGCGGGTCCGGCAGCGAGCGGACGGGGCCCGCTCCGAGCGCGGTCCCGGTCAATGCAGCGTCTCCTCGAGGGCACGGATGAAGCGCAGGCTGCGCTCGGCGTCGGCGTGCGGCCGGCTCGGATCGGGACCGGAGAGGACGGTGTCCTGCTCGAGGGTGAACCAGCCCGCGTATCCGGCACGGGCGAGCTCCGCGAGGACGGCCGCCACGTCGACGTCGCCCTCCCCCAGCGGCTTGAAGAGCCCGGCCTCGGTCCCGTCGCGAAGCGAGATCGCGCCGCTCGCCACGCTGGCGGCGATCCCCGCGTCGACGTCCTTGAGGTGAACGTGGACGACGCGGGCTCCGAGCCGCGCGGCGAAGGCGATCGGATCGGTGCCACCGATCAGCAGGTGCCCGGTGTCGAGGCACCAGCCGACCTCGGCTCCCTCGACGAGGGCGATGTCGGCGGCGCTCTCGACCAGCGAACCGACGTGCGGGTGCAGCGCCATCGTCACCCCGAGCTCGGCGACCGCGGCGTCGAGCTCCTCGAGCCCGGCGATCAGGGAGGCTGCGTCGGCTGCCGCCAGCCCCCGCCGCGACCACTCCTCGTCGGAGACCGGAGCGACCATCAGCACCTCGCCGCGGGCGGCGGCGAGAGCGGCGGCGGCCCTCAACGTTCTCTCGCGCGCCCCTGCGTCGAGCCCCGGGTCGAAGACGACCGGGACGAACGCGGCGATCGGCCGCAGCCCGTGGCGAGCGAGGCGGTCGGCGAGGTCCCCGGGGTCCGCGGGCAGGTAGCCGACCGGACCGACCTCGGTCGCCCGCAGCCCGAGCCCCGCCATGTCGGCGAACACGACCTCCGGTTCGAGCATCGGGCCCCAGCCCGGCACCTCGCAGACCCCCCACGAGATCGGGGCGCCGGCTATCCGCTCGGAGAGGAAGGCGGCCCCGCTCACCGGATCGCCTGCGTCGTCTCAGGGTCGAACAGGTAGATCCGCGCCGGATCGATCCGCAGGCGGCAGCGCTCGCCGACCGACACGCGGCAGTCGCGGTCGAGGCGGGCGACCATCGTGCTGCGGCGCGTCGCCTCGAGGTCGTCGAGAACCGGGTCCCCGGCCTCCTCCGGCCCCTGCGCACGCGCGTGGGCGAGCTCCTCGAAGTAGACGAACAGCTCGGCCCCGAGGGACTCCGAGCGGGTGACGACGACGTCGACGGCGTCGTCGACGTCGGGTTCGGCGACGTCGATGAAGTCCTCGGGCCTGATGCCGAGGCAGACGTCCCGGCCCGCGAACGAACCGAGCTCGGAGCGGCTCGCCGCGATCGCCTCGGGGATCGTGATCCGGGCCTCGCCGACCGTCACCGTGAGGCGCCCGTCGACGCGCTCGCAGCGCCCGCTGATCAGGTTCATCGCCGGTGAGCCGATGAACGACGCCACGAACATGTTCGCGGGCTGCTCGTAGAGCTCCGCCGGGGCGCCGAGCTGCTCGATCACCCCGTCGCGGAGGATCGCGACGCGGTCGCCCATCGTCATCGCCTCGGTCTGGTCGTGAGTGACGTAGAGCGTCGGCGTCTCGATCCGACGCTGCAGCGCGGTGATCTCGCCGCGCATCTCCACCCGCAGCTTCGCGTCGAGGTTGGAGAGCGGCTCGTCCATCAGGAACGCCGCCGGGCGGCGGACGATCGCGCGGCCCATCGCGACGCGCTGGCGCTGCCCGCCGGAGAGCTGCCGCGGCTTGCGGTCGAGCAGCTCCGTCATCCCGAGGATGCGCGCCGCCTCGTCCACGCGGGAGGCGATCTCCGCCTTCGGCATCCCCGCCATCTTCAAGCCGAAGCCGATGTTGCCGCGGACGCTCATGTGCGCGTAGAGCGCGTAGCTCTGGAACACCATCGCGACGTCGCGCTTGCGGGGCGGGAGGTCGGTGACCTCACGATCGCCGATCCTGATCGTCCCCGCGGTCGCCTCCTCGAGGCCGGCGACCATGCGCAGCGTCGTCGTCTTGCCGCATCCGGAGGGGCCGACGAGCGCCATGAACTCACCATCGGCGACGTCGAGGCTGATGCCATCGACGGCCACGAAGCCGTTCGGGAACTCCTTGCTGACGCGCTCGAGCTGGATCCCGCTCATCGGCGCTCCACCCCTCGTCCTCTTCCCGGTTCAAGCAATCGGTGCATCTCCTAACCCCCCGCGCTGAGCATTCCTCGGATGTGCCGGTTGAGAACGAGCGCGATGATCGCCGGCGGGATCACCGCGAGGATGCCCGCCGCGGTCAGCAGCGGGTAGTTGGTCGTGTACTTGCCGATGAACTCGGTGATGATCACCGTCACCGGCTTGGTCTCCTCGGTGGAGGTGAGCAGCAGCGGGATCAGGAACTGACCCCAGACGAACAGCATCACGATCGCCGTCAGGGCCGCGACCCCCGAGCGCATCTGCGGCAGGACGACGCGCCGGAACGCGCCGAATCTGGTGCAGCCGTCGATCAGCGCCGCCTCCTCGGGATCGGGCGGCAGGTCGCGGACGTAGTTGTAGAAGAGCCAGATCGCCAGCGGAGCCGTGGAGCTCGCGTAGACGAGCACGAGGCCGGCGAAGGTGTCGATGAGGTTCAGCTCCGCCATCAGCTTGTAGAGCGCGACGACGACCGTGAAGACCGGGATGACCATCGTCGCCAGCACGATCCAGAGCAGCTGCTTGCCGCCCTTGAACTCGGTGCGGCTGAAGCCGTAGCCCGCGCAGACCGAGATCGCGAGAACGATCGCGGTCGTCACCACGGTCACGAGAGCCGTGTTGACGATCGCTCGCCCGTACTGGCTCGAGTCGGCGGCTGCGTCGTCGGAGGAGATCTTCTCGCCGCCCAGCAGCGCCCTGTAGTTGTCGAGCGTGGGGTCCTCTGGGATCCAGCGCGCCGGGACCTGCTGGGTCTCGGGCTGCGTGGACATGCTCGTCATCACGCCCATCGCGATCGGTCCGAGCGACCAGACGATCAGCAGCGTCACGCCGACGACGCGCACGAGTGTCGCTGTGGGCGTCGGCCTCACACGGTCCTCCGGCGCAGGAGCAGCGTGTAGGCGATGGCGAGCGCCCCGGTGACGACGGCGACGAGGATCGCCAGCGCCAGCCCCTGCGCGAACTGACCGCTGATGAACGTCTGGTTGTAGACCTCCATCAGGATCGACCTGGTGTTGAGCGCGGTCCCGTTGAGGACGTAGATCTCGTCGAAGATGTTGATCGCGTTGACCGTGCCGACGACGAGGGAGACGACGAGGGAGGGCAGGAGCAGCGGCAGGGTGATGTGGCGGAACTGCTTCCAGGGCGTCGCGCCGTCGACCGCTGAGGCGGCGTAGACGTCGTCGGGGATCGCCTGCATCCCGGCGATGAAGACGAGGGCGACGAGCGGCAGCATCCCCCAGACGTGGACGCAGACGATGAACAGCGTCGCCCAGCCCTTGTCGGCGAGCCAGACGTGCGGCTCGCTGATGACCCCGAGTTGGACGAGGGCGCTGTTGAGCAGGCCGGAGTCGGGGTCGAAGACGCGGCGCCAGAGGACGCCGCTGACGACCGACGGAAGCGCCCAGGGCAGGATCAGGATCGCCATCACGAGGCCACGGCCGCGGAACTTGCGGTGCAGCAGCGCAGCGATCGCGAGGCCGGCCGGGATCTCGATGGCGAGAGCGAGCAGGACGTACCAGACGGTCTGCACGGCGGAGGAGCCGACCGACGGCTGCTTCAGCGCGTTCGTGTAGTTCTCGAGACCGACGAAGTCGGCGGGGGCGCTCAACGTCGGGACGTTCTCGTGCAGGCTGGTGTTGATCCCGACGATCAGCGGATAGATGATCAGGATCGCCGTGAAGGCGATCGCGGGGAGAACCAGCAGCCTCCCCAGGTTCGCTCCCTCCCGGGCCGAGCCCGTGAGGTCGAAGCCGAGCAGGCGGCGGGCCGAGCCCCAGGTTCCGGATGTGCTTCCGGTCGTCACCTGAGGTGGCCCGCCGCCCAGCTCAACCGCTCAGCTCGAGGACTCGACGAGGTCCGTCGCCCGGTCGGCGAGCTGATCCAGCGCTTCCTGGACGGTCATGTCGCCCTTGTACGCCGCGTTCAGCAGGCCCTGGGCCTCGGAGCTGAACTGCGAGTACCACTTGGGCGCGCCCTGCGGGAACAGCGGCGCGATCTGGTCGAACTCCTGGCTGATCACGTCGCCGCCCTCGATCTTGTTCTTCGAGGCGAGCGAGTCGAGCGCCGTCTTGCCGCAGGGCAGGAAGCCGCCCTCGGTGTACATGAGCTCCTGGTTCTCCGGCTTCAGCACGAAGTCGATGAACGCGGCGGCCGCGTCCTTGCTCTCCGCGGTGACCGGGATCCCGAAGCCCTCCTGCAGGCCGAAGGACGCGCCGGGGCCGTCGACGCCCGGAACGAGCCCGGCCGCGGCGTCACCGGCGATCGAGGACGTTCCCGGATCGTTGGCCTCGGTCAGGTTGCCGGGGCCGGCCGAGATCGCGCTCGCCGCCGCGCCGCCGGTGAACCGCTCGAGCGCGGGACCGTCGTCGAGGCTGACCGAGCCCGGTGAGACCCAGCCGTTGTTGATCGCGTCGACCTGCCACTGCAGGGCCTTGTAGCCGCCGGAGTCCGGATCGTTGAACTGGGGGTTCCAGTCGTCGTCGAACAGCTCGCCGCCCATCGCCAGGGTCAGCAGGTACCAGGGCGTGACGCTGCCCTCGGTCGCGGCCATCGGCATCGTCAGCGGGTAGTCGGCGACTCCGGATGACTTGATCTTGTCGTAGGCGTCGCCGAGCTCGTCGAACGTCTGCGGGAACTCGGAGATCCCGGCCTTGTCGAACATCGCCTTGTTGTAGAGCGAGATCTTGAAGTCGTTCGCGTAGCAGGCGGCGTACAGGTTGTCGTCGGCGGTGAACGAGTCCTTGGTGCCACCGAGGTCGTCGAGGACGGCCGGATCGAGGGCGTCCTGCAGCGGCTCGTACCAGCCGTTGCCACCGAACTGACCGGTCCAGGACCAGTCGAACTCGGTCACGTCGGCGATGTAGGTACCGGCCTGGTTGGCGGTGACGAGCTTCGAGGCGACCGAGTCCCACCCGGCGGTCTCGTAGTCGACGTCCACCCCGGTCTCGTCGGTGAAGTCGTTGAGGATGCTCTCGGGCATCTTGTAGGGCATCAGGACCTTGATGGACTGACCCTCGAGATCCGACGCCGATGCATCACCGAAGGTGCTGTCCGTCGAATCACCCCCACCGCCACAGGCCGCCAGGCCCATCGTCGCGGCGGCGGTCACGAGTGCCGCCAGTACCTTCATCGACCTCATCGTCGCTCTCCTCCTGGTGACGTTGCATTGACCCTCACCCGAGCACCACCGATCTGGTCAGGTGCTCGGGGAAGTTCGGATCGCGACCGCGGGAGACGGCCAGCTCGACCGCGGCGCGTTGAATCGAGACGAGCTCGACGAGGGCGTCGGAGCCGGCGGGAGCGACCGTGGCGCCGGTCGCCTCGGCGGCGCTGAGCACAGCACCGTCGACGGGTCCGAGCGGCCAGACGAGCGTGCCGGGGCCGGCGGCGGTGATCGGGCCGTGGCGGTACTCCATCGCGGGGAAGGCCTCCGTCCACACCCCGGCGCTCTCCTCGAGCTTGAGGGCGGCTTCGCGAGCGAGCCCGACGGTGTCACCGACGCCGAGGAAGACGAAGTGGTCGAAGCCGGTGACGCCCTCCGGGGCCCCGTTGCCGCGCTCGACATCGATCGCGGCGGAGTCGACGTCGTCGGCGAAGCCGAGCCAGGTCCGGCAGAAAGCGAGAGCGGCCGTGGCGAAGCGCGTCTGCACGACCGCCTCCTCGTCGGCGAAGCCGAGCGCGATCGTCTCGCCCGCCACCCTGGCGACCGGGGCGTCGGCGACAGCCGTCAGCGCCAGGCTGGGAACGTCGGTCTCCTCGAGCGCCCTGATCACCTCCGTCGTGGTGCCCGAGCGGGTGATCGCGATGACGCGGGCGTAATCGCGGCCGGGCGGGAACTCGGATGCGGTGAAGGCGTCGGTCTCCCCCAGGCCTCGTGATTCGCGAAGGGTGGCGATCGACTGGCCGATGTAGTGGGAGGTACCGCAGCCGATCATCGCGACCCGCTCACCGGCGGCGGGGAGCTCGGCGGCGCACTCGCGCGCAGCTTCGACGGCCAGTCTCCAGACGACGGGCTGGCTGGCGATCTCCTCCTGGATCGAAACCATGCG
Source organism: Solirubrobacterales bacterium (assembly GCA_046330415.1). Classification (GTDB taxonomy): domain Bacteria; phylum Actinomycetota; class Thermoleophilia; order Solirubrobacterales; family 70-9; genus RHKX01. The sequence goes on from JAXLSW010000009.1 coordinate 148,507, forward strand.
CGGGCATCATAACCACGAATCGCTCGTTTGCGCCATCAAACGATCAAAAGCGAGCATCAAACGCGCCAGACGTGGCCGTGGCCGTGGCAGGCGAGGTCGGCCGGCGGGCCGCTTCCACGGATCCCCGCCGCGGAACCGCCGTGGGCTCCAGCCCTCCACAGGGTGCGACCACCGGTAGGCGGTCTAGACGAGCTTGACGTCGATGCCGAGCGCCTCGAGCGCATCGATCACCTCGCGATCGGCCTCCGCATCGCTGATCAGGCCGTCCACCTCGTCCGCGTCGCAGATCCGGGCGAACGCGACCCGTCCCAGCTTCGAGGAGTCGGCGACGGCGATCGAGCGGGCGGCGCGCTGGATCAGGACGCGGTTCGTGTAGGCCTCGACCTCGTGGTGCGTGGTCAGGCCCTGCTGCGGGGCGATCCCATCGACACCGACGAAGACGACGTCGAGGTTGAGGCCGCCGAGCGCCGATTCGGCGATCGGCCCGACCAGCTCGTAGGAGGCGCTGCGCGCGACCCCGCCGGGGACCACCAGCTTCAGGTTCGAGCGGATCGCCAGCTCCGAGGCGATGTTGAGCGCGTTGGTGACGATCGTCAGATCCGGGACCTCCGAGAGCGCCCGGGCGACCTCCGTCGTCGTCGTGCCGCCGGTCAGCCCGACCGTGGAGCCCTCCTCGACCAACGCGGCGGCGGCGAGCGCAGTCCTGCGCTTCGTCCTGGTTGCGGGCGACCTTGTCGGCGCAGCGGCAGCTCGGCCAGAGGAGGCCCCGCCGGGCGGCAACGCCGGCGTGGACTCCAGGAGACGAGGCGCTGCTCCTCGAGGCTCGAGATCGCGCCGAGATCGTCGCGACTGAGACGCCGAAGCGGTCGCTGAGCTCAGCGACGCGAACGCTTCCCCCGAGGAGAGCTCGTCGAGGATGCTCGGAGAGGCGATCAGCCTGGAACATCGCCGCGCAGCGTAACGATCGATCGTGGTCGTATACGGGTCGAGCCGAGCATGAACGGTAACTTCCGGCCCGTGCCCCCTCGGCTGCTGGTGCTCGGAGACTGCAATCCCGACCTGATCATGCGCGGCGACGTCGAGCCGCGGTTCGGTCAGGCGGAGAAGCTCGTCGAGTCCGCGGAGCTGACGATCGGAGGCTCCGCCACGATCACCGCCTGTGGCGCCGCGCGGCTCACGGGATCGGGACGGCGCTGATCGCCGCGGTCGGCGACGACGCGCTCGGCCGGATCCAGCTCGAGGCGGTCGCCGCGGCCGGCGTCGACGTGAGTGGAATCGTCGTCCGGGCCGGGGAGCCAACCGGCGTCTCGGTGGTGCTCAGCACCGAAGACGCGACGCGCGATCGGGCGATTCTCACCTCCCTGGGAGCGATCGGATCCCTGCGGGCGGCGGACCTCACCGGCGTTCCCGGCCTCGCCAGGAGGTTCTCGGCGCGGGTGATCCCGGCGGCGCCACCGCCGCGGTCGAGCATCTCCACATCGGCGCCCTCTTCCTGCTCGGCGAGCTTCGGGCGGAGCTCCCCGGCATCCTCGCCGCCGCGCGCTGCAGGATCTCGGTCTCGCTCGACACCAACTGGGACCCCTCCGCGGCCGGCCCAAGCGCGTTTGATCAGGCCGCTGCTGTACCGCATCGACCTGCTCGCTTCCAACGTCGAAGGCGCGGCTGCTGAGCCGGCGGGCGACCCCGAGACCGCCTGCCGAGCGCTCGGCAGCCGGTCGAGACCGTCGTCGTCGGCTCGAGGCCAGGGGGCGATCGCGGTTCGCAGCGATGATCGGCTGGAGCAGCCTCGCGGCGCCGCCGTGCCGTCGTCGACACGGCCGGCGCGAGGGCGACAGCTTCAACGCCGGGTTCATCGCCGCGACGCTGCAGGGCGATCGTTGCGCGAGGCCTTGCGATCGCCGGTGGCCTGCGGATCGCTCGCCGTCGGGCCGGTGGCGGCACCGGCGGGCAGCCGGACCTCGAGACGGCACGCGTCGCCGCCGCCGCTGCTGTGATGCGTCGCCGCCAACCCCGGCCGAGGACACGACGCTCGTGGTCGAGCGGCTGACGCCAGGCGCGATCCATCGCCCCCGCGAGATCGTCCGGCTGCACCCGGCGGGGAAGGCCGTCAACGTCGCTCGCCGCCCGGGGCCTGACGCCTCGGCGCGGGTGCTGCGCTGCTTCCGGCTGGCGGCGGGGATGCCTTTACGGCGGGCTCGAGGTCGAGGGTCTGCCCCAGCACCCGCGGCCGGATCGCTGCGCCGCTGCACCTCGATATACGACGCCGCCGCCGGGAACCTCACGGAGCTCTACGAACCCGGCGGCGATCCGGGCGGCGATGCGTGGGACCGGTTCGCGGCTCTGGTCGTGAGCGGCGCCCGGGCGGCGGCCACGCGAGAGCCGATCGTCATCGCCGGGTCGCTGCCGCCCGCCGTCGGGCCGGAGGCCTTCGCCGAGCTCGTCGCGGAGCTGATCTCCGGCGACGCCGAGGTCGTGATCGACACGAGCGGCCCGGCGCTGGCGGCCCTGCGGGGCCAGACACCGACGCTGGTCAAGGTCAACGAGCACGAGGCGGCCGAGCTGCTGGGTGTGGATGCCACCTCGGCCGACGGGGTCGCGCTCAGCGATGGGGTCGGCGCCGCCTTCGGGGGCGCCAGCGCCATCGTCACGCGCGGCGAGCGTGGAGCCGTGCTCTCCGGTTCCGGGGGAGCGCTCGAGGTGAGCCTGGACGCACACGGGAGCTTCCCCGTCGGCAGCGGCGACGCGTTCCTCGCGGGGCTGCTGTCGGCGCGCGAGCGCGGGGCCGGTCTGGACGAGCAGCTGAGGACCGCGGTCGCGGCGGGCGCTGCGAACGCAGCGATCCTCGGCGCGGGCAGGCTCGACCCCGAGGCCGTGGCGGGCCTCCGCGACCGCGCCGAGGTCTCGGCCCTCGGCACCCCCGGCCGATAGCGCCCGGCCCGCGGACGCGGGGCGGGGAAACCACGTCAGACGTGGTCCATGCGCCCCACGCCGGGGCGATGGGCAGCGAGGGGAGCATGGGAGATCCCGGCGAGGCCAGCCGTTGCGGTGAGCTCCCCACCTCCCTTCGCTGCCGATCGTGAGATGCGGAGCGATGGCCCCGCGCTGCGCGCCACCTCCCTGCCGCGAACGGACGTGTCACCGCAAAGCGGGGAATAGCTCCGTTTCCCGGTGACAGGTCCAGGGCCCATCCGCCACGGCTGGCGCCGGGGCGATGGGCAGCGAGGGAGCATGGGAGATCCCGGTGAGGCCGGCCGTGGCGGTGAGCTCCCGGCCTCCCTTCGCTGCCAGGCGTGCCGACGCGGGGCGCCGAAACCGCGTACAGCGTGGTCGAGGCGCCCCGCGTTCGCAGCCGGAGCGCTCCACCATCGACGCTCTCCGATGGGCAGCGCACCGATTCGCAATCGCACGTCTGTGGGACCTGCGAATGCGAGTTGGACGCGGCTGCCGGGCCTCCCAACGTGCCGGACACCCTCGCAGCGCACCTGCGACGCGTATTGCCCTGCCATGGGTGGGTCGATCCGCAGCGCAGGAGCCTTGCGAGCCGAGATCCGGGTGAGGCCGGCCCTCTCGAAAGCGGTTTCGCGAGCCCTGCAGAACTGGCAATCCTTGGCCCGATCCTCGCTTGTGATTGAATCGGCGCCGAAAGCTTCACACTCGCGCATCACGCGCCAGTGACCGGCCCAGCGCACCCTTGAGCAGCCCGCAACACCCACTCGACCCGCTCAGCACCGACGAGGTCCTGCGCACCCGCGAGCTGATCGTCGCCGACGAGCGCTTCGCGCGGTTCGAGGGCGGCTGCCGCTACATCACCGTCGACCTGCGGATCCCCGCGAAGGATCAACTGCGGGCGCGGATCGATGCGATCGAGACGGGCGGCGAGCTGCCGTCGATCCCCCGCGAGGCCGACGTCTGCCTGCTCGACCGGGTCGACGGCTCCACCCACGAGCTCGTCGTCGACCTCGACGGCGACGCCGTCTCGGCGTGGGAGCGGATCGAGGGCGTGCAGCCGCTCGCGACGGTCGAGGAGCTCTCCGAGGCCGAGGATCTCGTCCAGAACGACCCCGACTTCCGGGCGGCGCTCGCCAAGCGCGGGATCACCGACTTCGAGGGCATCCAGATCGACGCCTGGCCCGCCGGCAACTTCGGCGACCCGACCGAGACCGGCCGCCTCGCCCGCTGCGTCGCCTTCGTCAAGCCGAAGCCGCTCGACAGCGAGTGGGCCCACCCCGTCGACGGGCTGATCGCGCTCGTCGACCTCACCCACCTGAAGATGCTGCGGATCGACGACCACGGAGTGGTCCCGGTCCCCGAGGAGTCGGGGAACTTCGACGTCGAGGCCGCCGAGCACTGGATGGGCGGGCTGCGCACCGACATCAAGCCGATCGAGATCAAGCAGCCCGAGGGCCCGAGCTTCGAGGTGGACGGCAACGTCGTCCGCTGGCAGAACTGGGAGCTGCACGTCGGCTTCACCCCCCGGGAGGGGCTCGTGCTCAGCGAGGTCGCCTACCGCGACGGTGGCGAGCGGCGCTCGATCCTGCACCGCGCGTCGATCTCGGAGATGGTCGTCCCCTACGGCGACCCGAACCCGACCCACTACTTCAAGAACGCATTCGACGCGGGCGAGAACGGGCTGGGGATCGCCGCCTCCTCGCTGACGCTCGGCTGCGACTGCCTCGGCGAGATCCACTACTTCGACGCGACCGTCAACAACGGCGCCGGCGATCCGGTCGAGATCCCGAACGCGATCTGCATGCACGAGGAGGACTTCGGCGTACTCTGGCGCCACATCGAGTGGCGCACCGGCGAGGGCGAGATCCGTCGGTCGCGGCGGCTCGTGATCTCCTTCTTCGCCGCCGTGGGCAACTACGACTACGGGTTCTTCTGGTACCTGCAGCAGGACGGGACGATCGAGTTCGAGGCGAAGCTGACGGGCGTCCTCTCGACCGGGGGCATCCCGCCGGGCGAGGAGCCCGGCCACGGCGTGCTCGTCGCCCCCGGCCTCAACGCGATGGTCCACCAGCACTACTTCAACGCGCGCCTCGACTTCGACCTCGACGGGGTCGACAACTCGGTGGTCGAGGTCGAGTCCCAGTCGATGCCCCCGGGCCCCGCCAACCCCTGGAACAACGCGATCGAGTTCACCCGCCGGACCCTGGAGACCGAGCTCGAGGGAAGGCGCCGGCTGAACGCCCCCTCAGCCCGCTGGTGGGAGGTCGTCAACCCGAACCGGACCGGCCGCCTCGGCCACCCGGTCGGCTTCCGGCTCGTCGCCGGTGAGAACGCCGTCCCATACGCCCACCCCGACGCGGCGATCATGAAGCGGGCCGCGTTCATCTCCGAGCATCTCTGGGTGACGCCATACGAACCGGCCGAGCGCTACGCCGCCGGCGACTACCCGAGCCAGCACCCCGGCGGGGGTGGCCTGCCCGAATGGACCGACCAGGACCGCGGCATCGAGGACACGGACGTGGTGCTCTGGTACACGTTCGGCCACCACCACATCCCTCGCGCCGAGGACTGGCCGATCATGCCCGTCGCGCGGATGGGATTCATGCTCAAGCCGACGAACTTCTTCGCCCGCAACCCCTCGCTCGACGTCCCCCCGTCGCAGCCGCACGACCCGTCCTGTCACAGCAACAAGTCCGGCTGCGATCACTGCTGAGCCGGCACCGAAGGAGACGCCGATGACCTCACTCGAAGGACGCACCGCCCTCGTCACCGGCGCCAGCCGCGGGCTCGGCGCGGCGATCGCCCATGACCTCGACGCGCTCGGCGTCAACCTCGCGCTCGCCTCGCGAAGCGGTGACGACCTCGGCATCGAGGGCGCCCTCGCGCAGTCCTGCGACGTCCGCGACGCCGCCGCCCTCGAGGCGATCACGGCCGCCGCGGTCGAGCGCTTCGGCGGCCTCGACATCGTCGTCGCCAACGCCGGAGTCGGCGGCTACGGAGACTTCATCGACGGCGACGCGGCCTTCGACGAGGAGATCATCGACGTCAACGTCAAGGGCCTCCTGAACACGGTGCGGGCGACGCTCCCGGCACTTCGCAAGAGCGACGCGGCCGACCTGCTCAACGTCTCCTCGATCGCCGGCCAACGCGCTCCCGAGGGCGAGGCCGTCTACGCCGCCGCCAAGCACGCGCAGGTCGGCTTCATGCGCTCACTCGACCACGAGCTCTGGAAGCTCGGCGTCCGCTGCTCGATCGTCTGTCCGGGGGGCATCGCGACGGACTTCGCGATGGGGACCGGGCGGACTCCCGACGACCCCGACCTCGAGAACTTCATGTCCGCCGAGGAGGTCGCCGAGGCCGTCGTCTACGCGCTGCAGCGACCGCGGACCCAGCGGGTGCTGGAGATGAACGTGCTGCCCATGGCCGAAGACTCGATGGGCTGAGGGAGCGTCCGATGAGCACCAAGGTCACGATGATCGGCGGCGGCTCGAGCAGCTTCGTGCCGCCGCTTCTGCGCCGCTTCATCCGCTCCGAGGAGCTCGGCGACGCGCACGTCGAGCTGATGGACGTCGACGAGGCGCGGCTCGACACGATGGTCAAGCTCGCCGGCAAGCTGATCGAGGCCGAGGGAAGCCCGCTGAAGGTGACGGGCACGCTCGACCAGCGCGAGGCGCTGCGGGGTACCGACTTCGTGATCGCGGCGATCTCCGTCGGGGGCATGGACGCCTGGGCGGAGGACATCGAGATCCCGGCCCGCTACGGGATCTTCATGAACGTCTGCGATTCGGTCGGTCCCGGCGGCATCTTCCGCACCCTGCGCAACGCACCGATCCTGGAGAGCGTCGCCCGCGACGTGGCCGAGGTCGCTCCCGGCGCGCGGATCTTCAACTACACGAACCCGGCCCCGGTCGAGGCGCTGGCGATGCTCACGGTCCCCGGCGCTGAGGTGATCTCGCTCTGCTCCTGCACGCAGCATCCAGCCAGCGTGGAATGGCTGGCGCGGCAGGCGGGAGTCGAGCCGGAGCTGGTCGAGATGCCCCCGCTCGTCGGCGGCATCAACCACTGCGCCGGCGTCACCGAGCTGCGCCTGCGCGACGGGCGTGACGGCCTCGCCCTGGCCCGCGACAACGCGACCGAGCCGGTCGTCAAGTTCGCCCTCGAGACCTACGGCGTGCTGCCCTACTGCTGGCCGCACTGGACCGAGTTCTACCCGCAGATGCAGCGCCTCAAGGAGCCATACGAGGGTCGCGCCCAGGGGATGCCGATGCGCTACGGGATCACGATCCACGACATGGACAAGGAGCGCGCCCGGGTCAGCGAGGTCGCCGACCTCGTCGCCGAGTGGACCGCTCCCGGCGCTGGTCCCGTCACCCTCGACGACCTTCCTCCGGGAGCCGAGGAGGAGGGGATCGAGGTGATCGAGATCATGGAGGCGATCCTCGCGAACCGCAGCGAGGTCCACGTCGTCAACGCCCGCAACGACGGTGCGATCAGCAACCTCCCCGACGACGCGGTCGTCGAGGTGCTCGCCGAGGTCAACGGCCACGGTGTCTCCCCGCTTCGGCACGGCCCGCTCCAGGAGACCTACGCCGCCCACCTGCGCCGCTACGTCGACGTCCAGAAGCAGATGGTCCGCGCGGCGCTGAGCGGCTCGCGGGAGGAGCTGCTCGGGGCGTTCACGCTCGACCCGATGACCCAGGCCTACTGCGACCTCGACCAGACTGTCGCGATGATGGACGAGATGCTCGCGGCAAACGCTCACCTGCTCCCCCGCTTCACCGCCGTCTGATCGGAGGCGGCGGGTGCCTCGCCACCTCGAGCAGACCCGGCGCCGGATCTGGCAGACGGCGAGCCGCCTGCGCTCGCTCGCGCATTCCGAGACGCTCGCGCCCGCCGATCTGCTCGTCAGCGAGCGGACCGGGCGCGAGGGCTGGGCGGCTCGCGAGGACCTCGAGCTGCGGCCGGCGGCGCTCGGTGATGAGTTCGGCCCGCAGTGGGCCACCTTCTGGTTCCGGATCGGCGCGACGGTGCCGGAGGACTGGAGCGGCGGCGCCGTCGAGCTGATCTGGGACAGCGGCTGCGAGGCGACGCTGTGGCGCGAGGGACGCGTCGTCCAGGGCCTCTACTCCGGATGGCGGGCGCTGCGGACGAGCGCCGTCGTCCTCGACGAGGCCCGCGGCGGGGAGGAGCTCGAGCTCTGGGTCGAGATGGCGTGCAACTCCTGGGCCGGAGACGACCCCGATCCCGAGCCGGGAGTCGATCCGGCGATCGCCGCGCGGTGGCGCCTCGGCCGCAACTGGACCGAGCCACTCGCGGCGTCCGCGCCCCGGCACATCCCCGAGCCGGCGCGGCTGACCGCCTGCGCGATCGGTCTCACCGACCCCCTCGCCCGCCGGATCGCCGCCGACTTCGGGCAGCTGCGGCTGCTCGAGGAGGAGCGCGAGGCCGGGCTCGATCGCGACTGGGCGGACGAGCTGGTCGGCGGGCTCGACTGCTTCTGCGACGCGTGGGACGCCGCCGACCGCTCCACCTGGGAGCCCGCGGGGGCGATCCTCACCGAGCTGCTCGCACGCCGCGGCGCGAGCCCGCGCCATCGCGTCCACGCGGTCGGCCACGCCCACATCGACACCGCGTGGGTCTGGCCGGTCGCCGAGACGCGCCGGAAGATCGTCCGCTCGACCGCCAACCAGCTCGAGCTCATGGACCGCTACCCGGAGCACCGCTTCGCCGCCTCGTCCGCCCAGCACTACGCCTGGCTCGAGGAGGACGACCCGGCACTGTTCGAGCGCATGCGGGAGCGCATCGCCGAGGGGCGTTGGGAGGTGGTCGGCGGCTCCTGGGTCGAGCCCGACTGCAACCTCCCGAGCGGCGAGGCGCTGATCCGACAGCTCGCGTTCGGGCTGCGCTTCCTCGAGGAGCGGTTCGGGAACCGGCCCGCCGTGTACTGGAGCCCCGACACCTTCGGGCACAACGGGCAGATGCCGCAGATCCTCAGCTCCTGCGGGATGACCGGCTTCGTCACCCAGAAGCTCGCCTGGAACCAGTTCACCCACCCACCCCACAACACGTTCCGCTGGCGCGGCATCGACGGCAGCGAGGTGCTCGCGCACCTGCCGCCGGTCGGGACCTACAACGCCGAGCTCACCCCGGCGGAGCTGCGCGCCTCGGTCGAGGAGTTTCGCGACGGCGACCGCTCGCCGCGCAGCCTGCTGCTCTTTGGGCACGGTGACGGCGGCGGGGGGCCGACCACGGAGATCCTCGACCGCGCGGTCCGCTGCGCCGACCTCCGCGGCCTGCCGTCGGTCGAGCTCTCGTCGGCCACGGCGTTCTTCTCCGAGGTCGAATCCGACGCCGAGTCCGGCGAGCTCGGCGTCGTCAGCGGCCAGCTCTACTTCGAGTACCACCGCGGCACATACACGAGCCAGGCCCGCACCAAGCGCGGCAACCTCGCCGCCGAGCGCGCGCTTCATGACGCCGAGGCCGCGGCGACGATGGCGTGGCTGGCCGCGGGCGCTCCCTACCCGGAGGAGGAGCTGGCGGACATCTGGCCGACCCTGCTGCGCAACCAGTTCCACGACATCCTCCCCGGCACCTCGCTTCGCGAGGTGCATGAGCAGACCGAGGCCGAGCTGGCCGAGGTGGTCGCCACGGCGGAGCGGCTTCGCGACGCCGCCGTCGACTCCCTCGCCGGGGATAGGACCCCCACCGCGGAGGGCGATCCGTCGGTCCCGCTGAACCTGCTCGGTCACGGTCGCCGCGAGGTGCTCGAGGGATCCGATGGCCCAGCCCTGGCGGAGGCGCCGCCGTTCGGCTTCGGGCGGCTCGCCGATCCCGCCGAGGCCGACGTCGAGGAGGTGCATTTCGCGGCCGACGGCGACGAGCTCCTGCTCGGCAACGGTCTCGTCGAGGCGCGGCTCGGCGCGGGCGGCGACCTCCTCTCGCTACGGGAGGCCGGAGGTGACCGAGAGCTGCTCGGCGCAGCGGCGGGCTTTCAGCTGCTCGAGGACCGCCCCACCGCCTTCGATGCCTGGGAGCTCGAGCCCTACGCGGAGCGCAGCGCCGTGTCCGTCGCTCCCGCCTTGGGATGGGAGCTCGCCGACGGCGGCCCGCTGCGCAAGGAGCTCATCTTCCGCCGCGAGCTCAGCTCCTCGAGCTCCCTCGTCCAGCGTGTCCGACTCGACGCGGGATCGCGGCGGCTCGAGATCCGCTGCGAGGTCGATTGGCACGAGCGCAACCGCCTCCTGCACTTCTCGCTGCCGCTGGTCGTCCGCTCCGAGCGCGCCACCTACGGCGCGCAGTTCGGGGTGCACGAGCTGACGACCCACCGCAACACCGACGCCGACCTGGCCCACTTCGAGGCGCCGGCGCTCGGCTTCACCGACCTCTCCGAGCCCGGGCTCGGCGCGGCGCTCCTGAGCAGCACGAGCTACGGCTACTCAGCCCACGACGGCACGCTCACCCTGAGCCTGCTGCGCGCTCCGACCGACCCCGACCCCGAGGCCGACCAAGGAGAGCACGAGCTCGCCTTCGCCATCCGTCCTCACGAAGGCGACTGGCGCCGCGCCGGGATCGCCCGTGAGGCGCTCGCCTTCGCGAACCCGATGCGGCTGGTGGCGGGCGCTGTGCCAAGCGAACCGCTCGCCACCATCGACTCCCCCGACCTCGTCATCGACACGATCAAGCGCAGCGAGGACGGCGAGGACCTGATCGTGCGGCTGCACGAGGCGCACGGATCGCGGGGAACCGCCCGGCTGCGCACCTCCACCCCGTTCGTCGAGGCGCTTCGCACCAACGCGCTCGAGGAGGGCGGCGAGCCGCTGCCGCTCGGGGGCGACGACACCGTCGAGCTCTCCTACCGCCCGTTCGAGATCCTCACCCTGCGCCTACGGCCCTGAGGAACGGGCGCAGAGCCCGCGCCTCGCCGCTTCCAGCCGCTCCTACCCGCGCTTCAGCTTCGCGGTGAGCAGCTTGGAGTAGACCTGGCCGGCGTCGTTGGTGAGCGAGGCGTTGATCTTCGCCTCGACCTTGCGGCCGTTCTTCAGCGCCTTCTTGATGCGGCGGTTGCCGTCCTTGTTCTTGGCCTTGAGAACGATGGTCACGCGCTGGCCGGAGGTGATGGTGTCGGCCTGCATCTGCACCGCGTTGCCCTTGTTGACGAAGATCTTGCCGCCCGTGTGGACGCGGACCTGCTCACCGGCGCCCGCCACCACCTCGAGCTTGATCGTGCCACCCTTCTGGACCTGCGGGCTGGACATCTCCAGAAACGGGTCGATCACGGCCGACGAGGCGACCTGCGCCGTTGCCGCGGAGCGCTCCGGTCCGCCCTCCGTGTAGCCGTTCTCGGCGCTGACGTCGACGCGGATCGTGCTGCCGGCGTCGGCGTCGGTGAGCGCGTAGGTGGCGGCGTCGGTTCCCACCGGCGTGCAGTTGGAGCCGCCCGCGTCGCAGCGCAGCCACTGGTAGTGGAAGGAGGTGGGGTTGCCGCTCCAGGTGCCCTGGGAGGCGCTGAGCGTCTGGCCGGACTTCGCCTGGCCGGAGATCGCCGGCGGCGCCGTGTTGGCGATCGCCTGCACCTCGACCGCCCCCATGTCGGACTGGTTGCCGGGCCCGGCGGCGACCTTGGTCAGGTCGACCGGGCGCAGGAGCCCACGCTGGTCCTCGGTGAGAGAGGTGTTCGCCGCGTCGAGCGCCGGGCTCGACGGCCCCGGGAGCAGCGTCTCGGTCGGCCCGCCGTTGTCGGCGAGCGGCCCCAGCGCCGGATCGACACCGGTCTTCATCGAGCCCGGCGTCGTGACGTTGATCGTCGCTGTGCCCGGATTCTCGATCAGGTCGAACTCGGTGTTGATCGTCGTCGCCCCAGTGCTCACGTCGGCGGCCGCGTTGTCGGCGACGATCGAGTTCTTCAGGGTCACCGGGTCCGTGTTCGCGGTCAGCCCGGCACCCTGGTTGGAGGCGATCGTGACGCCGTCGAGCGTCATGCCGGCGTTGCGGCTGTTGGTAAGGCCGCCCGTCGAACCCGTCGTCTGGTTCCCCGCGATGGTCGTGTTCTCGATCGTCGTCGGCCCGTCCGGGCCGTACAGATAAATGCCACCACCGTTGCCCGCGGAGTTGTCGGAGACGGTCGAGTTGTCGATCTCGAACGCGCCGCCGCTGTCGGTGTCGTAGAGGTAGATGCCGCCGCCGAGGTCACCGGCGTCGTTGCCGCTGATAGTCGTGTCCTCGATCAGGGTGTCGCCGTCGGGGTCGTAGAGGTAGATGCCACCGCCGTCGTCGGTTGCGGTGTTGTTCTTGATCACCGAGTCAGAGATGTGAATCCTCTGGCCACCGACCGTCGTGTCCTCGTTGTAGATGCCGCCGCCGTCGATACCGGCGGTGTTGCCGCTGATCTCGGTGCCCTCGATCGTCAGCGAGGAGTTGAAGCCATCGCTCCAGACGGCGCCGCCCTTCGAGCTGGCTGCGTTGCCGGTGAGCACCGAGTCGCGGATCGTCAGGTGCTGATCCTCGTTCATCACGGCACCGCCCTCCAACGCGTTTCCGCCGGTCAGCGTCAGCCCGGAGATGAGCAGTGGCACGCCGGCGGGGTACGAGTTCGTGAAGACGATCCGGCTCGCGTTGTTCCCGCTGATCGTGAGCTGATCGGCGCCCGGGCCCTGGATCTCGAGACCGCCACCGTCGTGAACGTAGAGCTGGCCGCTGGTGAGCGTGATCGTGCCGGTGACGCTCGAGGCGAAGGTGATCGTGTCGTCGGCGGACGAGGCGTTCGCCTGGTCGACCGCGTCGCGGAGGCTCCCGGTGCCGGAGTCGGCGTTGCTGGTGACCTCGAACGTGGCGGCCGTCGCACCGTCGGCGAAGAGGACGGTGGAACCAAGAGCCACCACCGCGCCGGCGGCCGCGCGCGCCGGGCGAGACGCACCGAGTTCCTTCTCGCGCAGGCGCCGGTGCCGTCTCTGAATTCCCCGTTCGCTCATCTGGACTCCATCCCTTCGATCGGCCCCCTTGCCTGAGCGTCGCAACCTACCAAGCGGGTCGGCCCCCCACGCCGGTTCACCTCAGCCCGAGAGCGCCTCGTCCGGGACGACGTAGGCGAGCCGGGCCGCGTGGCTGTCGGGCTCGGCGATCTCGGGGAAGCGGAGCCCCTCCAGGAGCTCGACGTCGTAGATCTCCTCGACCCCCTCAGCGAAGCTGAGGAAGCCGAGCACCGAGCCGGAATCGGTGTCGACCGCGTAGACGCCGCACTGCCGCTCGGCCGCCTTCGCGGTGATCGGCAGGCCGCCGAACGCGCGGCCCTCGCGCACCATCGAGAGGCCGACGAAGGCGATCGGCCCGGCGAAGGCGAGCCCGCGGGTGAAGCCGGGAAGCTTGGCGATGGTCGCGACCTCGCCGCTTTCGGGATCGACGGTGGCGAGCTCGCCTTTCCCGGACTCGAGCACCCAGAGCCGGCCGCCGTGCCAGCGCGGCGAGTGCGGCATCGAGAGTCCCGCCGCGATCACCTCGCCGGTGTCGACGTCGATCAGCACGCCGCCGTCCGCCTTCCCGGCCCGCCATCCGTTCGGCTCGTCGCTGACCCCCAGCGCGGTGACGTAGGCGGGCTGCCCGTCGCGGACCGCGAGCCCGTTGAGGTGGCAGCGGTCGTCGGCGGCGAGCTCCGTGACGAACGGCGGGCGCCAGCGCGGCACGAAGCTGTGCTCCTCGTCGAGGGTCGCCAGGCAGGAGAAGCGGGAGGCGACGAGCCAGAGCTCGTCATCGGCCCAGGCGAGGTCGTGGACCGCGACGTCGCCGGTGGTCCGCGACCACTGCGGTACGAAGCAGGCGTCGTGGGCGAGCGGCGCCCGCTCCAGCCGCGCCGCCACCTCAGGCAGGTTCCTGTACTCGACGACGGCCGAGCCGCAGCCGATCGCGAGCCTCCCGTCGCGATGGGCGATCCCCATCGGCCGCTGCAACGTCCGGAAGTGAGTGTTGACAGAGCCTCCCGCCCGGCGCACCGCCACGAGCTTGTCGGCCTGGTAGGTGCTGATCAGCAGCGAGGAGCCGAGCCCCGCGAGGAGCTCGCCGAAGCTCGTGGTCGCTCGCGAGGACATCGGGCCTGCCCGGCGGGCGGCGGCCCTCGCCCGCGCCTGCTCCGGCTCGGCCACCCAGTCGCGGGCCCGCTCGGCGAGCGGCCGCAACCGCTCGAGCTCGCCCGCGAGCTCCGCCTCGCGGGCGCTCGCCTTGGCGGGGTCGGGGGCCGTCAGAGTCGTCGCCGATGCGGGCAACGGCGCGACCCGCTCGGTGTCCCAGCCGAAGCCGGCGAACTCGGCGATGCGGGCGAGCTCGCGGTCGGGGTCGGCGACGAGCTCGTCGTAGCCGACGGCGCACCAGCGCTCGGGCCCGAGCCGCTCGAGGTCGGCGAGCAACGTCCGGGTGGCGCTCTCCCACTGGGCGGCGACGATCTCCGGCAACGGTTTGCCGGCCAGCTCGCGCCATCCCGGCGTCAGCAGCAGGGACCAGGTCGGCCCCTCCCAGCCGGGGAGCTTCGGGTAGGTGACGAAGCGCCCCGACTCCCATGCCTCGAGCATGCTCGCCAGCGCCTGCCGCGGCTCCCGATGCAGGTAGACGAAGGTCGCGTCGGGGAAAGCGGCGTCGAGGAACGGCACCCGCAGCGAGTTCTTCGGGGTCTTCTCGAGCAGGCGCATGCCCGTGGCATCCGGCTCGGGCGCGCGGCCGTCGCGGTCGCGGAGCCACGCGATGAGGTTCTCGCGCAGCGCCGTGGTCGCCGCCGGCTGCGCGTCGTGGGCGGTCAGGCGGTTGGAGTCCCAGCCGTGAGCGGCCGGGGTGAGCGCGGCGATCGACTCGATCGCCTCGTGGCTCTCGCCGCCGATCGTCCACAGCTCGGGCGAGCGGGAGAGCGCCTCGAAGAGCAGCGACGTCCCCGAGCGCGGTGGCGCCACCACGAACACCGGACGCACGAGCCGCCGCTCCGCCTCGGCGCGGCGGGCCCGCAGCTCCCGGCGGACCAGGGGCCGGGACGGTTGCGCCGCGGGTGCGGGACCCCGCCCTGCCCCCGCTCGCGCGAGTTCCGGGTTGAGCGCGGGGGTGATCAGCATCTGCTGCGCGATCCGCACCGCGTCCATGCCGTTGGGGAGCTTGATCGCGCCGTTCAGTGGCGCCAGCTCATCGGCGAAGAAGTCGAGCAGCTCGCGGTACCGCGGCCAGCCTTCCTCGGCGTCCCCGTGGGCGGCCCAGATATCCCGCCAGTCCCGCCGCAGGGTCAGGAGCGCCCGCTCGAGCGTGGCGCGCGTCGCCTCCTCCCCACCCCCGGCGGCCGCCTCGGCGAGCAGCTCGCCGGCGAGCCGCTCCTGCTCCCACGGGCTCATCACGACCGGGAGGTTGCTGCGCTCCGTCGGTGGGTCGGGTGCGTCGCCCTCGCTCCAGGGGACGGGCACCGGCTCCGCTTCGCGGTCGTGGTCGGGGTCGAACGGCCGGTGACCGCCGGCGACCAGGTCCCAGAATGCGGCCGAGCCGACCGTGTCGGCGACGAGGTGGATGCGGCGCTCCCCGGTCGGGTTGAGGACGTTGTGGCGGCGCCAGGCGTCGAAGATCCAGACCTCGCCGGGAGCCATGTGCAGGGAGCGGTCGGCGCAGAGGAACTCGATGGCCGGGTCGGTGACGATCGGGATGTGGACCCGGACGCGGTCGGCCCAGTAGTAGTTGGTGTCGACGTGCATGGTCGCCTCGGCGTTGCCGTCGAGCCGCATCAGGCGCGAGCGGCCGATCGTGGCCTCCAGCGCCGTCAGCACCTGGCGCATGTACGGCGTCCGCTCGAGATGAGGGGTCGGCAGCATCACCCCGGCGACGCCGTCGTCGGCTGGGTCGCCCCCGCGCGCGATCAACGGCAGCGCGGAGTTCCCCGGGTGGCCCTGCGGGTGCGGCCGCCAGTCGTCCTCGGCGATCGCCTCGACCTCACCGCGCAGCCGCTCCGCGTCGACCGTCAGCGGTAGGCGGATGAACTCGGTGTCGAGGCGCATGGACCATGACTCTAGGCCGGACCAGGCGCCGGGGGGCCATCCACCAACTCACCCGAACGTACGGAACTGGGCGCTATGAGGACCCTTCCCGTACGTTCGACGAAGGGTGGGGCGCCCGTGTGGCGATCAAGGACAGGGTCAGGGACGGAGATGGGGTTTGGCCGCGACGAGACCGCGGCCGATCCGCCGGTGCAACTCGGCCAGCGCCGCCGGCACCTCCGCACCCCCGGTCCCGGCCGCGAAGACGAACCGATCCGGGCGCAGCACCACCCAATCGACACCGAAGCGACCGAACCAGGCGTCGATCGCGCCCTCGGGATCGCGGAGGTCGGCGCCGAGCGTGAGCACGGGCAGACCCTCGGCGCCGAGTGCAGCAGCGGTTGCCGGGTCGGACGCGATCGCACACCAGCCCCAGCCGATGCGCTCGTCGAGCGGCTCCTCGCCATCGGCCGCTGCGTCGGCGACGCTCGGCTGCGGGAACTGCGAACCGACGCTGCGCTTCGGCGGGAAGGCGTGGGGCTTCACCGCAAACGCCCCCTCCCCGTAGGCCGGAATCGGCTTGATCCGGCTCTGCAGCCACTCGGCGGCGCCGCTCACGTCCATCGCGGTCAGGTACGCGTCACGCAACGCGGCGACGGCGCGGCGGCGGGTCTGCACGAACTTCCCGAGACCGAGCGCGAGGCGGATCATCGCCGCGACGTGCGGTCGCCGCTCCGCCTCGTAGCTGTCGAGCAAGGCCTCGGGCGCGCCGGCGAGCTCGGCCTCGAGCTTCCACGCGAGGTTCACCGCATCGCGGGCGCCGGAGCTGAAGCCCTGGCCCGCGAACGGCGGCGTCACGTGAGCGGCGTCGCCGGCGAGCAGGACGCGCCCCTCGCGCCAGCGAGTCGCCATGCGGGCGTGGAAGGTGTAGACGACCGCCCGCTCGATCTCGGCGCTCTCCCCCTGCAGCCACGGCTCGATGCGCTCACGCAGGGCCTCGGGATCGAGGAACGGCGCCTCCTCCTCCCCGTGGTGGAGCATCCACTCCCAGCGGTGCCTGCCGGGCGACATCGGCAGCGAGACCGTCGGCCTCCTCCAGTCGCCGAAGAAGTGAGGGTGCGGGACCTTCGCGAGCGGCCGGTCGACGAGCACGTCGACGACGAGCCAGCGCTCGAAGGTCGAGCCGCTGTACTCGATCCCGAGGAGCCGGCGGACGAGGCTGGCGCTGCCGTCGCAGCCGACCGCCCAGCGCGCCCGGATGGTCCCGGGCTCCTCTCCGAGCGGCCGCACCGTCGCGGTGACGCCGCCGGGATCCTGCTCGAGCCGCTCGAGCTCGTGCTCGCGGCGCACGTCGACGGACGGCGTCTCCGCCACCGCGGCCCCGAGGGTGCGCTCGAGCGACGGCTGGTTGATGGAGACGAGCGGCGAGTGCCCCTGGGTCCCGTCGACCGGCCGCATCAGCAGGATCTTGCGGCCACCGACGGTGACGAACGACACCTCCTCCTGGATCTGCGCATCGGCGAGGATCTGCTCGACGACCCCGGCGCTCTGGAAGATCCGCAGTACCTCGTCGTCGACCACGGCGGCGCGCGGGAGCGGGTAGGGCTCCGGGGCGCGCTCGACCGCGATCACCGAGATGCCGCGGCGCCCGAGCAGCAGGGCGAGCAGAGCCCCGACGGGGCCGAGGCCGCAGACGAGGACGTCGCAGTCGTAGCCGTCGTCGCTCACGGCGCTTCCGCGATCAGCCGCCGGCGACCGTGGCGTTGGCGGGCACCGCGTCGGGGTCGATGCGGTTCGTCAGCGTCCCGATCCCGTCGATCTCGAGCTCGACGGTCTGCCCGCGCTGGATCCAGCGGTCGTGCTCGAGCCCGCAGCACCCCGGGATCGTCCCGGTGGAGATCACGTCGCCCGGCTCGAGCCGCTCTCCCGCCGAAGCGAAGGCGAGCTGCTCGCCGACGTCGTGGACCGGCCCGGCGGTCGAGCCCTCGCACCAGAGCTCCCCATCGACGCGAACGCGCCCCGTCATCCGGGTCCAGTCGGGGACCTCGTCGGCGGTGACCACGTCGGCGCCGATCGAGTTGGCGAAGGTCTTCGACTTGACGACCGGCCCGAAGATGCTCTCGCGCGCATCCTCGGCCTGGACGTCACGCGCCGACCAGTCGTTGAGGACGAACCAGCCGCCGACGGCCTCCCGCGCCTCCTCCGGCGTCGCATCGGCCAGCGGCCTGGCGAGGACGTAGGCGAGCTCGAGCTCGAAGTCGAGCCACTCGGTGTGACTCGGCCACCACATCGGGTCGCCGTCGGCGAGCAGCGCAGCGTGGTTGGCCACGTAGAACGTCGGCTTCTCGTAGAAGCGCGCGTTCGGCTTCAGCTTCGGGAACGTCTTGCCGGTGAGCTTCTCGAAGCCCTCCACCACCTTCGGCACGGGCGGCGGGAAGAAGCGCTTGACGAGCACGCGGCTGGAGGCGATCACGTGGTCCTCCCAAAGCATGAAGGCGCGCATCGATCGCGGCTGGAACGGAAGCCCGGCGGCGGCCGGATCGACGGCGATGGACGAGGCGCGATCGTCGTCGATCCCGACGAGCTGCTCCTCTGCGGCGGCGCGGGCATCGTCGCCACCGGCGAGGAAGGCGACCATGTCGCGCGCCTGCTCCGCGGACAGACCCTCCCCGGGTTCGATGGGTACCCAGTTGCCGGAGCGATGCTCGGCGATCAAGCCCTCGGGAACGCGCCGCAGCTTCACGACGACACCCGCGCACCGGCCCGCGCACCGGCGTCCGGCGCGATCGGGAACCCGGTGAGCAGGAACCGTGGTGGCGGCGGGCCTCCCCACTGGTTGATCGAGCCGAGGCCGCCCGGCCACTGGCGCGCGACGTAGTCGCCGTCGGGCGGCATCTGCGCGATGTCGGCGCAGACCTCGATCATCGCGCCGGCGGTGTCGTGGAAGTAGGCGAAGAGGTTGTTGCCGGGCCCGTGGCGGCTCGGGCCCCAGATCAGCTTCTGCCCGCGGGACCAGAGCCGGTCGCAGATCCGGCCGATCGCGTTCAGGTCCGGGACGGTCCAGGCGTAGTGGGAGAGCTCGTGCCTGGGCGCGAGCACCACCGCCATGCCGTGATGGTCGGGGCTGCAATGCCACCAGCTCGCGGTCCGCCCCATGCGGTCGGAGAACCTGAAGCCGAGCCCCTGCTCGATGAAGCGCTCCGTCCCCCCCATGCCGCGAGCCTTGACCGAGAAGTGCTCGAACTTGACGGCGCGGTCGCCCTCGGGCAGCACCTGGCCCCCCTCCATGCCGCAGAAGAGCTTGTAGACGTGCCCGCCGGGAGCGCGGACGAGCGCGGCCCGGTCGATCCCGGGCTCGCCGTCGTAGGTCGAGCCGACCAGCTCGCCACCGGCGGCGGCGATCCCCGAGCGGGCGCGCTCGAGCGCCTCGGCGTCGGCGACCTGGAGGCCGATGTGCTCGTAGCCGCGGGCGTCCCCCTCCTGCTGGATGAGGATGAGCTCGTGGTGGCGCTCGTTGCAGGTCAGATACGCGGTGCCGCCCCGGCGCTCGGTCTCCACCAGGCCGAGGACGTCGGCGTGGAAGGCGACCGCCTCGTCGAGATCGGGGACGCGCAGGGCCATGTGGCCGACTCGCTCGGTGATTCGCATGGCGGCCACCCTAGCACAGTTTCTGAAGTTTTCTTCATTACTGAGGATCTATTCACCAGCGCTGCTAGGATCGGCGCGTGCCGACCACCGCAAGCAACCAGACCCGCGGGGACCGGCGCCGTGAGCAGACCCGGGCGCGGCTGCTCGCCGCCGCCCGCGAGCTGTTCGCCGAGAAGGGCGTAGGGGCGACGCGCCTCGGCGAGATCACCGAGCGCGCCGACGTCGCCGCCGGCTCCCTCTACAACCATTTCGCCGACAAGGACGAGATCGTCGACACCCTCCTGCACGACATCTCCGAGGAGCAGGGCTCCCTCGTCGACGAGCTCACCGCCGACATCGACGATCCGGCCGCAGTCGTCGCGTTCGCCCAACGCCACTTCGTCCGTCTCGCTCTCGCAGATCCGAGCTTCGGTGCCCTCGCGATCCGCCTCGACGCCTCCCACCGGCTCATGCAGCAGACGCTCGGCCCGCGGGCCGTGCGAGACATCCAGGCGGGGATCGACGCCGGGCGCTTCGCGGTCTCCGATCCGGTCGTCGCCCTCCAGTTCACGGGCGGGGCGTTGATCGGGACGATCGCCGGCATCGTCGACGGCCTCGCCCCGGCCGACGTCGACGAACTGCATGCCGAGGCGGTCCTCCGCTCGCTCGGGTTGACCGGTGCACAGGCGGCGAAGGTCGCCCGGCTGCCGATGGGATGAAGCTCGAGAAACCTGCGCCTTCTCCCGTGACGAGCGGTTAGGGTGCGCACTGTGGTTCCGGAATCGGATCGCAGCCCAGGGGGGTTGCAGGTTCAACGGCTGATCGCCTCGGCACTCGCGGTCCTGCTCCTCTCGCTCTCGGCCGGCACCGCTGATGCGGCTCCGAGCGGGTTGGTTCCAAGCGACGTCGCGGCCACCAAGGTCCGCTCCGACGGACTGCAGGCGAGCGTCAGCTTCAAGGTCACCAACCGCGGTGAGCGGGCGCAGCGTCCCCGCCGGGCGCGGGTGAGGATGAGCCTGGGAGGCGATTCGTTCCGCCTCGGGAACGTCCTCCTGCCGCGGCTGGCTCCCGGCAAGTCGGCGAGCAGGTCGCTGACCCACGCGATCCCCGACGCCGCCGGCGCAGGCTCCTACGACGTCGAGGTGTGCGTCCGCTCCACGCAGCTCCCACGCTGCGCCTCGGGCGAGCAGCCGATCCTGATCGAGCCGACCACGTTGCAGGCGTCGGTGACCGCGGAGAGCTTTGCCGACACGCTCGTCGGCGCAACGAGCGCGGCGAAGGCGGTGACTTTCACGAACGCAGGCGACGTCCCGGCCTCGTCGGTGCAGCTCGCCACGGCGGGCGCGAACGCCGGTGACTTCGAGATCGCGGGCAACGCGTGCGGGGGGCAGCTGCGCGCCGGCGCGAGCTGCACCGCCCAGGTGGATTTCGCGCCGAGCGCCGCTGGCGCCCGGGCCGGGCGGCTGGTCGCGTCCGGGGGTGGTTCGGAGGCCGGCGTGGAGCTCTCCGGCAAGGGCCTCGAGCCCGCCGCGCTGTCCATCTCCCCCGCCGACCACGACTTCGGCACCGTCGCCACCAACGACTCCGAGCAGGCGGCGTTCGCCGTGACCAACGACGGCGACGTGCCGTCGGGAACGCTCGCCGCACCGTCTCTCGGCGGCACCGACCCAGGCCAGTTCAGCGTCGCGAGCGACACCTGCAGCGGCTCCGCCCTCGCACCCGGTGCGACCTGCACCGTCGAGGTCGACTTCGAGCCGTCCGCCACCGGCGCCAAGAGCGCGACCGTGACGGTCAGCGGCACCCCGGGAGGCAACGCCAAGGCCGACCTCTCCGGCACCGGCGCCAACCCGGCGACGCTCCTCGTCACCCCGTCCACCCGCGACTTCGGCAACGTCACGGTGGGCGCGAACAGCAGCGTGCGCTCGTTCACCGTCGACAACACGGGCGGGGTGACCTCGCATCCGATCACCGTCTCGATCACCGGCACGAACGCCGACCAGTTCGCCGCGACCGGCACCGACACGTGCAGCGGCCAGACCCTCGCCCCCGGCGCACAATGCACGATCAGCGCCCGCTTCTCGCCGACCTCCTCCGGCTACAAGGAGGCGAAGTTCGACGCCACCGCCTCGGGCGCAGGCGGCACCGGCGGCTCCACGATCTACGGCCAAGGTCAGACTCCGGCCAACCTGACGATCACCCCGACGAGCAAGGACTTCGGCAACGTCCTGGCGGGGACCACCTCCGCCACGCAGACGTTCACCGTGACCAACACCGGCCAGGCGACGGTTGATGCGCTCGCCTACAGCTCGGTCGGATCGATCGGGCAGTTCCCACGTTCCGATGACACCTGCACCGGCTCATCCCTCGCCGGCGGCGCCAGCTGCTCGTTCAAGTTCGCCTTCGCCCCTGCCGGCACCGGCGCGCGGACCATGAGCTCGCAGGTGGTCGCGGTCGGAACCCAAGCCAACTTCACCCTCGCCGGCACCGGCGTCGCCACCGCCGCGAGCCTCGCCTGGGATCCGCCGACGCGCAACTACGCCGCGATCCCGGCCGAGGGTGACCTCGCCGCGCCGGTCTACCTCCGCAACGACGGCGCGGCCGACGCCCATTCGCTCGACTTCCACGCCGGCACCCCGACGAGCGGGAACGTGACGAACGTGCACTTCACACCGGCGTCCGTCGCCGGCAACCAGCCGTGCGGCTCCGACCTCGCCGCCGGCGCAGTGTGCACCGGGTTCCTGAGGTTCCACGCCACCGCCGTCACGCCCACGAGCGTGTCCCTCGAGGTGACGGGGACCCCCGGGGGCTCGGTCACCTTCACGGCCACCTACGGCTGACCGTCGCGGGCCGAGGGCGCGCGCTCGTTCGCCGCTGCCCGATCTGGGAAGCTGCGTCAGGCACCCATACCTCGACTTCCCGGAGGGATCCGCTCCAGATGTCCGATCGACCCGTCTTCCTCTACGCCGCCGTCTATGACGACGTCGACGTCGCCCTGGCCGACTACGAGGCCGTCTTCGACCTCCACGCCGCCGGACTCGTCGGCACCTTCGACGCGGCGGTGATCGAGCGCGACCCCGACGGCAAGATCCGCGTTCACAAGACCGAGAAGCCGACCCAGCACGGCGCCTGGACCGGCATCGCGGTCGGCGCGCTCGCCGGGATCCTGTTTCCGCCGTCGATCATCGGCACCGCCCTCGTCGGCGGCGTGGCCGGCGGTGTGGCCGGTCACCTCTGGAAGGGCATGTCGCGCGGCGACCTCAAGGACCTCGGCGAGGCCCTCGACGAGGGCGAAGGCGCGCTGATCGTGATCGGCGAGTCGAAGGTCGACGAGCAGATCGAGAAGGCGACGGAGCGCGCCAAGCAGATCATCAAGAAGCAGATCGACGCGGACGCGGACGAGCTCAAGCGCCAGGTCGACGCCATCGGACCTGAGGAATCGTGAGCCGACGCATCGGACTGTTCGCGGGGGCGGCGCTGGTCGCCGCGGCGCTGGTCGCGGGCTGCGGTGGCTCCGATGACTCGACCGCGACGTCGAGCACCCCGGCCACAGATGGCACCGCGACCACAGACACGATCGAGAGCGACCTGCAGGCGAGGCTGGACGATGCCGCACAATCCTGCACCGACGCAGCTGGGCAGATCTCCAACTCGACCCTGAAGGGCGCGGCTGAGGCGGCGTGCGATCAGCTCAAGTCCTCGCTGGCCGATGACATCGCAAGCGCGGCCGACGACGCCAAGGGCAACGCAAGCGCGGCGTTGGACAACCTCGCCGCCGACTGCCGGGAGGCGGCCGGCAACCTTCCGGCGGGAGGGGACATCGCGAGCTCGTTCTGCGATGCCATCTCCGCCTCGTCGGACTCGGTCTCCGGATAGCGGCGGGGCGCCGCCTCAGCACCGGGCAAGAACGTGATCTCAGACGAGGTTCGGGCAAAGCGCGAGAAGGTCGTCCTCGACCACTTCGCCGACGAGGTCGCGCAGGACTGGGACGCGACGCTGTCGACCTTCCCGCATCCGCGTTACGAGATCGTGCCGACGCAGACCGTCCACGACGGCGACGGCGCGGTCCGCGGCTACTACCACGACACGCGGGTGGCCTTCCCCGACCAGCATCACGAGATGATCGCCCTGCGCCACTCCGATGACGCGGTGATCGTCGAGTTCCACTTGCTGGGAACCCACCTCGGGCCCTTCGGACCGGTCCCTCCCACCGGCAGCTCCTTCAAGGTGCGGATGACCGCCTACTTCGTCTTCGACGAGGACGAGGAGCTGTGCTGCGAGCGCATCTACTTCGACCAGACGACGTTCGTCCGCCAGCTCCTCGGCGGGATCGACAAGCGCTCGCCCTCCGGCCTGCTGACCCTGGCGAAGGCGCTCCGAGGCTTCGCCAGGTTGGCGAAGGAGCCGAAGGACGTGATCCCGGACACGCCGGCGCGCACGGCGTAGTTGCGGCCAGGGGTGGCGCCGCGCTCAGCCCGCGGTTAAGCTGCCGAATTCATGAAAGGCAGGGATGGATTCACCACGGTCCGGCGGGCTCTCGCCGCGCTCTCTCTGGTGTCGGCGTTCCTCGTCACGAGCGCCACGGCGGAGGCCTCCAGCGGGTTGAAGCCGGGCGCGATCACGGCGACGAAGGAGCAGAACGGTGGCCTGCAGGCGCGCATCGAGCTGACGGTGAGCAACCGGGGCGACGTCGGTCAGCGCGGAGGGCGGAAGGCCCGCCTGCGGATGATCGGCACCGACGGCGAGAAGCTGCGCCTCGGCAACGTGGAGGTGCCGAAGCTGGGGCCGGGTAAGTCGATCCAGCTCTCCCATACCCATGCGATTCCCGGTGCCGCCGGCCCCGGGGACTACGACGTCGAGGCCTGCGTCCGCTCCCACAAGCGCGTTCGCTGCGCGACGGCGTCGGCCGCGTTCGTCATCGACGGGGCGAAGCTCGTCGCCGATCCGATCTCGCAGAGCTTCGGGACGGTGACGACCGGAGCGCAGCAGGAGCACACCTTCACGATCACGAACACGGGCGACCTCCCGAGCGGCGCCATCGACCCGGCCTCGGTGGCCGGAGCAGCCGCCGATCAGTTCGCGGTCGCCGCTGACGGATGCGGCGGCTCGACGCTTGCTCCCGGCGCCTCCTGCACCGTCGGCGCGTCGTTCGTACCCACGAGCTCCGGCGCCAAGTCCGCGCGCTTGGAGGCGACGGCCACTCCCGGCGGCACCGCTGCGACGGAGCTGAGCGGGACCGGATCGCTGCCGGCGCATCTCGTGATGACCCCGGCCACATACGACTTCGGCCCGGTGCTCCGGAACACGAACTCCCCGTACAAGGCGGTCACCGTCGAGAACACCGGCGACGAGCCGTCGAGCGCCATCGCCACATCGCTCGGTGGGTCCACCCCCACTCTGTTCGAGATCAACGGCGCCACGAACACCTGCGCCGGCCAGGTACTCGCGCCGGCCGCCACGTGCTCGCTCGAGGTCAGGTTCAACCCCAACTTCCGCGGCGCTCGCAACGCCACGGTCAACGCCACGGCGACGACCGGCGGCACGGCCAGCTCGACGCTGAGCGGCTTCGCCGCGAACCCGTCGGCGACATTCGTCAGCCCCGGCAGCCACGACTTCGGTGCCGTCCCGGTCAACAGCCAGACGCCCCAGACCGACTTCACCGTGACCAACACGGGCGATCTTCCGATCGGGAACCTCGTCATCAGCGTGACGTCGAGCACGACCGTCTGGATCCCCGACCGGGGCACGTGCGGCAACACCCTCGCACCAGGCGCGAACTGCACCTTCAGGATGAGCTTCAAGCCGATCAACACCGGCGCGCAGAGCGCCAGCGTGCTGGTCTTCGACAGCACGACCTCCGGCACGACCAGCACGGTCTCGCTGACCGGCAGCGGCATGCCAACGCCCTAGCGGGCGCCCCGGCTCTCAGCGCCAGGCGAAGACCGGCTCCTCGACGTCGTCGACGCGGTAGCCGGGGTTGCCCAGCACCGCGACCTCGCGGAACTGGTTGACGATCGCCCCCGTCGGCGCGTGGATGAGATCGTTGCCGAGCGGGAGCTGAAGCACGGGCTTGTCGCTCTCAGGGATGGCGATCAACCGGGGCGTGCAGTCCCGCAGCGCGTGCAGCCCGATCCGGTAGACCGCGTAGACCTCTTCGGGATCGGGGGTCAGTCCCGGATCCCCGTCGGCCCAGAGCACGAACGGCGAGATCACGAAGCCCGAGCGCGTGGCGTAGTCGTCGAGCCGGCCGACCACGTCCCCGGGGCCGAGCCGCAGGCCGAGCTCCTCGTCGAGCTCGCGGAGCGCCGCGTCGACGGGTTCCTCGCCGGGATCGAGCCGTCCACCCGGAAGCGCCCACTGGCCCGCATGCCGGCGCATTCCGATCGAGCGGCGGCAGAGCAGGATCGAGGCGCCGCCCGCAACACCGATCATGCGCCCGTCGAGCGGACGACCGTCCATACCGCGCCCGCCGCCGGGGACGCCGGACATGTCGATGACGCCCTCGGGAACGGGCTCGGTGCCGTCGCGGTCGGCGTCGCTGTCGATCACGACCACGGCGACCGCGGCATGGCGGCGGCCATCGAGAGGGAGCTCGCGCCGGTCGTGAGCCTCGAGATGGGAGGCGAGGCGCGAGTGGAGGCTGTCATCGAAGTCGACGGTGCTCATGGCCCTCTTGATTCTCAGCCTTGGCAGCCGCCGTTGCGCTGCCGTCACCGGAGAGGCGGCGCGGTGCCCGCGCGGTCGACCGACGCAGAGGGAACCAACCCCCAGAAGTCCGCGAACCCCGTAACCGCCCGGAACCGCGTGGAGTTGCCCTGCCTCCAGCGCGGGTTTCTCATCGACCCCCATGACCTGGCCCACCCTCGGTGGGTTATGGGGCCTAAGAGCCGGCCAACCGCTGGTCGAGGGGAGACCGGCCGCTCCGAGCAGGTGATCCCGCCCCTGTACGGTCACCCCGCCGACTGAAGCCAAGTGGATGGAACTACCGATCACAGCGAACATCGGAGGCTGGCCCGCCACGCGAGACGACGTCCGCGAGTGGGAGCTCAAGCGGGCCGTCCGGGTTTCACGAAAGCTCGACCTGGCCGCAACGGATCTGCCGCTGGCGGAGCTGACCGAACGGCTCGTGGAGCGAAAGCTCGAGCTCGGCCACGCCGCGATCGAGGAGCTCCTGGAGCGCGAGCTGACGGCGTCCCGGCTGACGGCGAGAGCGACCGCCGCCATGTCCGGCGCTCGGCGCCAGGCCTGCACGATCGAGCTGAGCAGCGACACCGGGCGGGCCGAGCAGGTCGTCGGTTGGTACGCGGAAGCGATGGCGGCCAACGACGAGCTCCCCCTGATCGCCGCCTGCCCCGACCACTACCTCTCGCGCACCAACGCCGACGGCTCCGAGGAGATCATCGAGACGACGGGCGGATCGCCCTTCCCGATCCGCATGTTCTTCGACTCCTCCGACACGGCGAGCATCACCACGGCCGCCGACCCCGGGTACCCCACGCAATGGGTCGCCGTCGCCAGGGCGGCCGCAGACGGGAGGCCGATCGGCGGTGTCCGTCATCAGTTCCGGGATCGGCCCGGGGACGGCTTCGACGTGATCCTGACCGTCGAGTTCCCCTGGGCCACCCTCCCCCACCTGATCACCGCCCATCGCTGGCACCTCGCGTGCGAGTTCTCGAACTGGATCGAGGGCACGCAGGACGCCGGCTGACGCGACGCGCGCCTACTCCTAAGCTGGACTCATGAACATCGCCATCACCGGCGGCGCCCGCGGGATCGGCCGCGCCACCGCCGAAGCAGCAGTAGCCGCCGGACACAGGGTCGCGATCGCCGACCTCGACCTCGAGCTGACGCAAGCCGCCGCCGCGGAGATCGGCGGCGGGAGCGGCGACGTCGTCGGATTCGCCGTCGACGTCCGCGACGCCGCCTCCTTCGAGGCCTTCCTCGCCGGCGCCGAGGAGGCGCTCGGGCCGCTCGACGCGCTCGTCAACAACGCCGGCGTCGCCTTCCTCAGCCGCTTCGCCGATGAGGATCCGGAGCGGACCGAGCACACGGTTGCCGTCAACCTCCTCGGGGTCATGACCGGCACCCGCCTGGCGCTCGATCGCTTCCTGCCGAGGCGACGCGGTCACATCGTCAACATCGCCTCCTCCGCGGGGCAGATCGCTCCCGCCAACGGGGCCACCTACGCGGCGACAAAGCACGGGGTCGTCGGCTTCACCCGGGCGCTGCGCGCGGAGGTACGCGACGACGGCATCCGCACCACCATCGTGATGCCGGGGATCATCGACACCGAGATGATCGGCGGCTTCGCCAAGGCCCGTGCGACCCGCACGATCCCAGCCTCCGCTGTCGGCGAGGGGATCGTCGATGCCCTCCGCACCGGCAAGCAGGAGCTCTTCGTCCCGCGCGAGCTCGGCCCGGTCGCCCGGTTGATCGCCGGCCTCCCTCCCCGCGCCTCCGACGGCCTCAAGAAGCTCGCCGGCGCCGACGGCGTCATGACCGACGCGGACATGTCAGCCCGCAAGGCCTACGAGGAGCGCGCCGACAGCTGATCGGCCGTCGGGGCGGCGCGATGCGCGCCGCCCCGCCGCGGCGATTTCAGCAGGCCTTCTTCTTGGCCTTCTTCGCCTTCTTGACCTGCTTCTGGGCCTTCTTGATCTGCTTCTTGGAGGCGTCCTTCTTCTTCAGCTTCTGAAGGTGCTGCTTGGCCTTCTTCAGCTTCTTCTTGGCCTTCTTGCATGCCTTGCCGCCGGTCGACGGCTGATCGGAGTCGAGCGTCACCGAGGTCGGCAGGAACGTGTCGCCCGCCGAGACATCGAACGTCACGCGGCCTTCCTGCGGATCGAAGGTGGCGACGCCGTCGTCGCCCGTGGTGGCGCTGACTCCGCCCGCCGACACGGTGGCACCGCGAACCGGGCGGCGGTCCTCGCTCTTCTCGTCGAGACCGGCGCCCTTGTAGGCGGCGGTGACCTCGACCTCGATCTCACCAGATGCCTTGCGCTTGGCGGTCGCATCGACCTTCACCGGACCGGCCATCTGACCGCGGACCTTGTTGCATCGGTCGGCCTGCGTGTCGACCCCTTCGTGGGTGACGCCGTCGTAGGTGACCTTCGAGTTCCCGGTGATCGTCGCCGGGGTCGTGTAGGTGATGTTGCGGTCGAGGGATCCCGTGTGCTCACCGCTCAGGGTCAGGTTCGAGGTGACGGTGGTCGGGAAGCCACTCGAGGAGGGGCCGCTCCGGCCGACCGTGTCGGTCCCGTTGACGAACGACTTGCCGTCGTCGGAGTAGTTGCTGTAGGTCGCGGTGTTCGCGACGCTTCCGAAGAAGCTCTGCGCGTAGTGCAGAGTCACCGTCCCTGACGACAGGCCGTGCAGGGTGATGTCGGTGTTGGCTCCCAGAGCGCCGTGGTAATCCTCGTGGGTCGGCGCCCAGTCACCCGGGTCCGAGCTGACGACCGGAACCGGCTTGGTCGGCTTGCGGGCCGGGAAGTGGGCGATCTCCAGGTACGGCGCGCCACCGAGCGTGGTGAAGCTCTGCGTGGACAGCGCGACCGCGGTCCCGTCGGGCTTCCACATCCCGGTGCTCTGGTAGTTCCCCGAGGGACGGATGTCCCCGCCGTCATAGGGCTGCAGGTCCTGCCCGGCGAGCTTGCCGCCGAGGTCGCCGTCGGCCGGCAGCAGGCGCGGCGTGAACGGAGCGCAGGATCGCTTTGCGGCACCCGCGACAGCGATCTGGGCGATCGGGGCGATCTCCCACGCGTCGAAGAAGCTTCGGTACGGCATCAGCGACAGGTAGTCGAGGTAGTGCGTGTTGCGCGAATCGATCGTGAACACGTCCGACGTGTTGTCAGGTGAACGCCCGTGGTCCTCCTGCCAATCGGGGTTGTGCGTGAGTCGCGTGCGCTCGCCCGTCTTCAGGTCGAGCTCCCAGACGTCCGGGTTGCCGCCCGCCTCGCCTCCCACCTGGACGTAGGTGATGGCGCGGCCCCCGTCGACGAAGTCCTTCGACTCGAAGAGCGCGGAGCTGTCGGACCACGCCGCCGTGTCCTGGTCGGTGGCCGAGGCCGGGCCGGCCGGGTTGAGCACGACCGGATCGCTCGTCACGTAGCCCGTCGGCGTCCGCTCCAGCTTCGCGAGGATCATGACCTCGATCGACTCCGTGCGGATGTCGGCGAACATGATGTGCTTGCCGTCGGGAGAGAGCTGGGGACGGGCGCCGAAGCCGAGGCTCAGCTGCGGCGCGGTCACCGCCCCACCCGGCGGGATCGGACCCGTGGGTCGAGCTCCGGAGAGATCGATGTCGAGGATCTGCTTCGTCTGGCAGTTGGTGACACTGGGGAGGCACTCGAGGACGCGCGGGTCGCCATAGGGCCCGAAGAAGACGCGCTTGCCATCGGGGAACGGGACGATCAGCGCGGGCTGCTCGATCTCTCCGGCGTTCGGCATTGCGGGCTCGCCCGAGACGCCCCCGGTCAGGTTCGTCGGGTTGGACCCGTCCTCGCCGACGATCCACATGTCGGCGTCACCGGTGGTGGCGTTGGCCATGAAGAGGAGGTGGTTCCCGTCGTGGGTGTAGGCGGGCTGGCTCGCATCCGCGATGCTGGACGGCAGTTGGATCTTCTGCAGGTCGATGGTCTCGAAAGGCGGGACGTCAGGGTCGGCGGCGGACGCCGATGCGATCGGCAGACAGGCGAACGCCACGAGCGCGGCGGCCACGATGCTGCGGATGAAGGGCACCGATCGCCGAGACGATGGACTGCGCAATTTCTCTCTCCTGTGGTGGGTCGCAATCGGCGCCCCAACGGCCCCGGTTGCTTAACGGCGCGTAAAGCTAACAGAGAGCTTTACGGAGAGTCAAGCTACAACCGCACCGTCGCGCTTCTCGCGTACAGTGCGACGCCATGAGCAATGCGCAGGTGGCTCACCCGGCACGGCGCCGCTACACCGACGACACCCTCCTCGACGCCGCTCGAGACGTCTTCCACGAGCGCGGCTATCAGGGGACTCAGATCGCCGACATCGCCGAGCATGCGGGGACGACGAGGCCAACCCTCTACACCCGCGTGGGCGGCAAGGAGGAGATCTTTACCCGCGTTCTGGAGCGCGAGGCGGAGATCCTGACCGCCTGGCTCCTCGAGGCCTACGGGCAGGCGGGCGACCTGTCGCTTCACGAGATGGTCGACACGGCCCTGAAGCCGTTCTTCCGGTTCGCCGGCGAGCGCAGGGCCGGCTTCGACCTCCTCTTCGGCACCGAGCCCGGCCTTCCCGGAAGCACGGTCGGCCAGCAGTTCCTGCGCGACATCACAGGCCCGGTCACCGGCTTGATCCGTGACCGGATCCGCGCGGTCGGGGGCGACGCAGGGTCGGTCAGCATCGGCGCGGTCGCCGTCGCCACGATCGGGGCCTCACTTCATGTGGCCATCTACGCGGTCGAGCAGGACCTCGACCTCGAAGCCGCCTCCGACGTCGGCACCGCTTACATCGAGGGAGCCTTCCGCTCACTCGATCTCTCGGCCCTCGGACGCCTCGACGAGCTGGCGGGTTAAGGCGCCTCAGCGCCCGAAGCCGAAGATCACCGACTCGCTGTAGCGGTCGTCCTCCGCCAGGACGACGCGCTCGCGCAGGTGCAGGCCGGCCTCCCCGGCCTCTGCCTCGAGATCGCCGGCGTCGGCGTAGACGACCTCGGCCGTGGTCGTCCGGTCGGCGAGCCGGTCACGGCGGCGGAATCTCAGGGTCAGCAGCTCCCCGTCCCGTCTCGCCTCCTCGATCCGGCTCTCGTAAGGCCCAACCCAGGTTGGGCCGGGTGGGGTGGCCGGGTCGAAGAGCGCCTGGTCGAGATCGGGGTGCACCGCGAGCCAGAGGATCCCTCCGGGCTCCAAGTGCCGTCCGGCCCGCTCCATCATCGCCACCCGGTCCTCACGACGGGTGAGGAGCTGGACGAACGCCGCCGGAGCGATCACGCGCTCGAAGCGAGCGCCGAGGTCGAGCGTCCGCGCATCGGCGGCGATCGTCTCCACCTCGACCCCGAGCTCGCCGGCGCGATGGCGCAGCGCGTCGAGCAGCTCCTCGTCGAGATCGACCGCGGACACCTGCGACCCACACACCGCGAGCATCAACGAAACGCGACCGGCCCCGGCTCCCAACTCGAGCACCCGCGCCGGGCCGAGGCTCGCCCAGAAGTCGAGATCGGCGGCGTAGCCACCCGACTCGAGGTCGTGCCAGATCAGGTCCTCCATCGGCGCGGGCCGCAGGCCCGCCGACGTCGACCCCGGCTTCGCCGCCTTCACCGGAGCTCGATCATGTGCCCGTTGAGCACCGTCGTGATCTCGGGAACATCGAGGTCCCCGCGGGCGACTCCCTGCACCAGGGCCTCGGCGGTGTCCACGTCGAACCGGAGGTCCATGTCGTTGAGCAGGCAGAACGCGCGGAGCGCCGACCAGGCAAGCCGCTTGTTGCCGTCGACGAGCGGGTGGTTTCGGGCCAGCGAGTGCAGCAGCGCCGCCGGCTTCTCGGCGAATGTGGGGTAGGCATCCTCACCGAATACCGTCGCGCCCGGGCGAGCCGCGGCGGATGCGAGCAGACCGCGATCGCGGATCTTCACGGGCCCGAGGATCCCGACGGCGATCTCGACCAGGTCGTCGACGCTGAGGAAGTCGAGATCCTCGCTCACCGACCGAGCCGGTCGAGAAGCTCCGCATCCTCCTCGCGGATGCGGGCGATCGCCTCGGCGAGACGCCGCGGCCGGTCGGAGACGTAGTCGGAGATCGCCGACCGGGCGACCTCCTGCATCGAACGGCCCTCCTGCTCGGCCTTCCGCCGTAGGGCATCTGACTCAGCGTCGGTCAGGCGGAGGTTC
This sequence comes from Solirubrobacterales bacterium, assembly GCA_046330415.1. Lineage (GTDB taxonomy): Bacteria > Actinomycetota > Thermoleophilia > Solirubrobacterales > 70-9 > RHKX01. Next base: position 180,919 of record JAXLSW010000009.1, read on the forward strand.
ATTGCCATCGCCGGATGGTACCACCGTGGTACCAGGGCGCAGTGACGCTCTTCCAGAGCTGACTAGGAGCGCAGGCCGGCGAGCGTCCGTGGCAGGCGCTCGAGGATCCCGGCGGGCTCCTCCGTGGTCCGCTTGCGGCACTGCTTCAGCTCATGGGAGTAGGGCCAGAAGTCGACCTGCATCGTGTGCCGCGCCGATCGCACGTAGCGCTTCTTCATCTCGGCCTGATCGGTGACGATCCACTCGTCCATCTCCGCCTCCGACGGGAGCACGCTCGAGCCCGTGATCAGGTCGCCCACCCACTCGGCCTGCATCTCCATCAGCGGGATGTTCGATCCCACCGTCTGCACGAAGCCGATGAAGAACAGCCCCGGGAGCTCCGGGGTGAGCACCCGCTGGTAGAGCGGCATGGCGTTGTCGGCGGGGTCGTAGAGCTCCTTGTCGAAGAAGGGCAGCGCCACCTTGTAGCCGGTCGCGTAGACGAGCAGATCGACATGCTCGCTCGTGCCGTCGACGAAGTGCACGGTGTCGCCGTCGAGGCGCTCGATGTTGGGCTTCATCTCGACGTCGCCGTGGCCAACGCGGTCGTAGAGGTCGGAGGAGACCGTCGGGTGCGCCTCGAGCAGCCGGTGGTCGGGCTTGGGCAGGCCGCGGTCCTCGGGCCGGCCGGCGCTGAGGCGGACGACCACCTCGTAGAGCTTGCGGTTGACCGCGAACGGCACGTACGCGCTCAGGGGCGATCCGAACTGATCGATCGGCTTGCCGAAGGCGTACTTCGGCAGCACGTGGACGCCGTGCCTGGTCGCCAGGAACACCCGCTTGGCGGGCCTCGCCGCGTCGCAGGCGATGTCCATGCCGGAGTTGCCCACGCCGATGACGAGCACGTTCTTGTCGACGAAGACGTCGGGGCGCATGTACTCGTGGGCGTGGAACGTCTCGCCGCTGAACTCGCCCGGGAACTCCGGGATCTGCGGCTCGCTGTGGTGGCCGTTGGCGACGAAGACGTACTGGTACGTCCTCGTCCCCTTCGCCGTCGTCACCGACCAGCCGGAGGAGCCCGGTCGGCCCGGGCCGGCGACCGGCTCGACGTGCGTGACCGGCGTGTTGAACGTGATCCGCTCGGTCAGGCCGAAACGGTCGGCGAAGTCCTGGAAGTACTGAGCCATCAGCACGTGGGAGGGGTAGTCGGGCCAGTCCTCGGGCATCGGGTAGGACGGGAACTGCGTCAGCGGCCGGGAGCTGTTGAGGTGCAGCGTCTCGTAGGCCGCCGCCCCGCCGTTGTCGTTGTCGATGCGCCAGAGGCCGCCGACCATCGAGCCCTTCTCGAACCAGTCGAAGCTGATGCCGCGGTCGACGAGAGCCTTCGCCGAAGCGAGGCCGGAGGGGCCGGCGCCGATCACGCAGGCGATGGCGTCGAAGTCGCCGGCGGGGGTGGAGTTCTCGGCTGTGCTGTCGGTGCTGTCGGTCATTGCTTCCTCGGATTCGATTTCAGGAGACGAGCTTGGTTACGGCGCCCCGCCTTCTCGAAGAGCGGCATGGCGCGAAGGAACAGGTTCGGGGAGATCCCGAAGAGTCGGGCGACACCGCCGCGCCAGCGCGGGATCGACCCGAGGGCGCGGTGGCGCTCGCTCTCGATCAGCTCCACGCCCAGCTCGGCGACCGGCTCGGGCTCGAGCAACTTGGTGCCGCTGAAGGAGAGCGCCGCGGCTCGATCCTCGAGGCGGTCGTAGAGCATCGGCGTCCAGATGCCGTCGGGACACAGGACCATCAGGCGGACACCGGACCCGCGCAGCTCCGCCGCGGTTCCCAGCGTGAAGGCGCGCACGGCGTGCTTGGTCGCCGCGTACACGGTCTCACCCGGGACGGGACTGAACGAGGCGAGCGAGGCGACGTTGAGCACCTTCCCCGAGCCGCGGCGGCTCATGACGTCGACGGCGGCACGGGTGCCGTTGATCACCCCGAGCAGGTTGACGCGAACGACCCGCTCGATCTCCTCATCGCTCTGGTCGACGACGAACCCGGCGCCGAGGATCCCGGCGTTGTTCACCCACACGTCCGGCTCGACCTCGCTCGCAAGGCCGCGGCAGGCGTTCGGGTCGGTCACGTCGAGAACCACATCGGCTCCGGCGAGGTCGGCTCCGATCACCTCATAGCCACGCCGCTTCAGAGCGTCGACGAAGGCTGAGCCCAGGCCGCCGGCCGCGCCGGTGACGATCGCCTTCCTGGATCCGCTCGGCTGGGTTCCCGAAGGCATCTGGCTGGAAGCGGGCACGGGTCGGTTTATAGCGCTCGGCGAGCGGGCTCCCGTCGGTGGTCGCCACCGACCTACTTCAGCCGCACCCGCAGCTTCTGCAGCTTCACCGACCCGTCGGCCCCGTAGAAGCGGATCTTGACCTGGGCTGTCACCTTGCGGCCGCGATTGAGGGCCCGGTGGATCAGCCCGGGGTTCTTCTTCGGGATCAGCTTCAGGGTCAGGGTCTCCCCCGCCTTCAGATCGACGTCCTGGCGCTTGAGGGCCAGGGACTTACGCGAGCCCTCGGGTTCGCACTTGCCGCTGACGACGACGTGGACGTCGGCGTCGGCTGCCAGGTCGACTGCGATCTCGACCTTCTTGCCGTGGATCGCCTGCTTCGCGGGGGCGGTGGCGGTGGCGTCGGGACCCGTGGGCGGCTTCGCCGCGCAGGTGACAGTGATGCTGACCGTAGCGGTCGAGCCGCCGTTGAGCGAGTAGGTGAAGGAGTCCGGGCCGCAGTAGCCGGCGTCGGGGGTGTAGGTGAGGTCGGCGCCGGAGTTGGTGATGGCGACCTGGCCGTGGGCGCCGCTCGTCTTCGACTGGATCGTCATCGGACCGCCGTATGGATCGGCGTCGTTGGCGAGGACGTCGATCGTGGTCGGACCTGAGTCCTGGGCGACCGTCTCCGAGTCGTCGACGGCGGTCGGAGGCTGGTCGACCCAGTAGCCGGTCAGCGGGACCTTCAGTGGTGTATCGGAAGCGTTGCTCGGGAGGACGAGGGAGGCGCGCTTGAAGCTCTCGCTCGAGCCCTGGAAGCGGATCGTGACCTCGCATCCCTGATGGACAGCGATGGTCTGCCCCGAGCAGTGGTCGGAGGCGATCTGGTAGGCGGAGGCATCGGCGCCCGTGATCGAGGCGGTGCCGGCATGAAGCTTCGCGGCGCCGCCGTTTCGGATCGTCAGCGATCGCGTCCTCGGAGCGCTCTTACGCCCAAAGCTCAGGCGGCGCTCGGTCGGGTACGTGGTCGGGGTGCCGGAGTTGAGCAGGACCGAGACGGTGTCGGAGAAGTAGCTCGCGGCCGCGAGGTCGGGGTTGCCGTCGCCGTCGAAGTCGTCGCTGGTCACCGAGATGGGGCCATCGCCGGTGCCGAAGTCGGTCTTCGTCCCGAAGCCGCCGCTGCCGTCTCCGAGCAGGACCGAGACGGTGTTGACGCCGTAGTTGGCGGCCGCGAGGTCGGGATTGCCGTCGGCGTCGAAGTCGGCGCTGGTCACCGATCGTGGGGCGTCACCGGTGGCGAAGTCGGTCTTCGCGCCGAAGCCGCCGTTTCCATCCCCGAGCAGGACCGAGACGGTGTCGACGCTGTAGTCGGCGAGCGCGAGGTCGGGATTGCCGTCACCGTCGAAGTCCTCGCTGGCCACCGATTCGGGGCCAGAGCCGGTGGCGAAGTCGGTCTTTGCTCGAAACCGCCGCTGCCGCTTCCGAGCAGGACCGAGACGGTGGCGGAGTTGGAGACGATGGCGACCGCGAGGTCCGGGTTGCCGTCGGCGTCGAAGTCCTCGCTGGTCACCGAGACGGGGGCATCGCCGGTGGGGAGGTCGGTCTTCGGCCCGAAGCCGCCGTTACCGTCTCCGAGCAGGATCGAGACGGTGTCGGAGCCGAGGTTGGCGATCGCCAGGTCGGGGCTGCCGTCGGCGTCGAAGTCCTCGCTGGTCACCGAGTAAGGGGTGGAACCGGTGGCGAAGTCGGTCTTCGCGCCGAAACCGCCGCTGCCGTTTCCAAGCAGGACCGAGACGGTGGCGGAGTTGGAGTTGGCGACCGCGAGGTCGGGGCTGCCGTCGGCGTCGAAGTCCTCGCTGGTCACTGATCGGGGGTTGACGCCGGTGGCGAAGTCGGTCTTCGCGCCGAAGCCGCCGTTGCCGTCGCCGAGCAGGACCGAGACGGTGTTGGCGTTGAGGTTGGCGATCGCCAGGTCGGGGCTGCCGTCGGCGTCGAAGTCCTCGCTGGTCACCGATCGTGAGGCGTCACCGGCGGCGAAGTCGGTCTTCGCCCCGAACCGCGGGTTCGAGTTCGCGAGCAGGACCGAGACGGTGTTGACGTTGAAGTTGGCGACCGCCAAGTCGGGCTTGCCGTCGGCGTTGAAGTCCTCGCTGACGACCGCGTTGGCGCCGGATCCGGTGGTGAAGTCGGTCTTCGCTCCGAAGCTGCCGCTGCCGTTCCCGAGCAGGACCGAGACGTTGCTGGCGTTGAGGTTGGCGACCGCGAGGTCGGCCTTGCCGTCGGCGTCGAAGTCGCGGCTGGTCACCGAGTTGGGGGCGGCGCCGGTGGTGAAGTCGGTCTTCGCTCCGAAGCTGCCGTTGCCGGTTCCGAGTAGGACCGAGACGCTGCTGGAGCCGACGTTGGCGACCGCGAGGTCGGGCTTGCCGTCGGCGTTGAAGTCCTCGCTGGTCACCGATTGGGGGTTGGCGCCGGTGGTGAAGTCGGTCTTCGCTCCGAAGCCACCGTTGCCGTTCCCGAGCAGGACCGAGACGCTGTTGGAGCCGAAGTTGGCGACCGCGAGGTCGGGCTTGCCGTCGGCGTTGAAGTCCTCGCTGGCCACCGAGATGGGGTTCGAACCGGTGGCGAAGTCGGTCTTCGCGCCGAAGCCGCCGCTGCCGTCTCCGAGCAGGACCGAGACGGTGCCGGGGTTGTAGTTGGAAACCGCGAGATCGAGGTTGCCGTCGGCGTTGAAGTCCTCGCTCGTCACCGCGGTGGGGTTGATACCGGTGGTGAAATCCGTCTTCGCGCCGAAGCCGCCGCTGCCGTCCCCGAGCAGGACCGAGACGCTCTCGGGGCCGTTGTTGGCGACCGCAAGGTCGGCATTGCCGTCGCCGTCGAAGTCGGCGCTCGTCACCGAGATGGGGCCGACCTCTGTCGGGAGGTCCGTCTTCGCGCCGAAGCCGCCGCTGCCGTCCCCGAGCAGGATCGAGACGGTGTTGGCGTTGGCGTTGGCGGTCGCGAGGTCTGGTACGCCGTCGCCGTCGAAGTCCGCGCTGGCCTCCGATATGGGGTTGGTGCCGGTGGTGAAGTCGCTCTTCGCCCCGAAGAGCGGCGCCGCGGAGGCTGCTTGCGGCGCGATCGCGACGATCGAGAGCGCCATTAGGAGGATGGCCCCCAAACGGCCGCGCCTTCGACCGCTGGCCCGCAACACCCCACACATGAGAACCTCCCCGAGTTTGGCTTCGACTGGCACTTCGGCTTGGATCGGAAACCTCCCCAGGTCCATTCAGTGCCGTAGACGAAAATCCTAGTCGGCAACAGGAGGCTCGACAAGCGACAACGAGGGCGGTCCGTCCGCGAAGCGTGCACGCCTGAAAGCGACCTGAACACACACTCCAGATCGCCCATTTGGGCGCACCCGCTGCTTAGGGTGCCCTAACAATGAGCGAGATCACCGAAACCTCCCGTCCTAACAACGACCGACGCAACCGTCTCATCTGGTGGGGGATCGGGGGGATCTCACTGGCTGTTCTCGTGGTCCTCATGGCGACCGCCGACACCGGACCGACGGACCCGACCGAAGCAACGCAGCCGCTCTCCCACGGCACCGTCGTCTTCAACTCGGGAATGATCGTCTTCCGCGAAGGCCTGGAAGCCGTGCTGATCCTCGCGGCCATCACCGCGAGCATGGTGGGCGCGAACCGACACCATCGACGTGAGGTGTTCATCGGCGCCGGCGTTTCCTTCCTCGCCGCGATCGCAACCTGGTTCGTCGTGGAGGCTGTACTCGACGTCGCATCGCCCCTCGGTCCCAAGCTCGAGGCGATCACAGGATTCATTGCGATCGTCATCCTGCTTCTCGTCCTCAACTGGTTCGTCCACAAGGTCTATTGGTCCGACTGGATCGGGCGCCACCACCGCCAACGCAGCAGGGTGCTCGCGAAGACGGGGATGGCCGCCACGGTCGGCCTGATCGCACTCGGTTTCACCGCCGTCTACCGCGAGGGGTTCGAGGTCGTCCTGTTCGAGCAGAACCTGAAGCTGCAGGATGGCTCGTCCGCCGTCCTGGAGGGCATCGCGATCGGCTTGGCCCTGACGGCGGTCGTGGGGGTGTTCACCTTCTGGCTCCACCACAAGCTCCCCTACCGGAAGATGCTGATCCTGACGGGGGTGCTCGTCGCTGCCGTGCTTGTGGTGATGATCGGGGGAACAGCCCTCTCGTTCTCCGAGCTCGGCTGGATCCCGCAGACGCCGACGCCCTTCGGCATCCCCGAGTGGATGGGGTCTTGGTTCGAGATCTACCCCTACTGGGAGACGATCGGCGCCCAGTTGCTTGCGCTCCTGCTCGTGGTCGGCTCCTACTTCGCAGCCGAGTACGTGAAGGAGCGCCGACCTCGCAGGCGCGGGGCGCAGTCGGCGAAGCGTGCGACCGCTCCCCCGGAGATCTCGCCACCGGTTTCCTGAAGGGTCCACGCTCAGGAGCGACGTGAGGCGAGCAGAATCAGCGGCACGCCCGGCGGTCCCAGCCACCAGGCGTTGACTCCCAGGGACTCGAGCAGCGCCACCGCGGCAATCAGCGCCGTGGCGCCAGCGGCAAGCCTCCAGTCGTCGCCGACCACGAAGTCGACGGCGAATCGGCCGAGCTTTCTCATGAGGCCGATATCAGTCTCCTTCGCGAGACGTTCACGAGCAGCCAGGCGCTACCGGCTGCGACGGGGAGCAACGCCAACAGCGCGACCTCTCCCCCTGGCCAGTCGGCACCCGCTCCCTCGACCCCCCAATACAGACCGAAGGAAGTGAGCAGGACGGAGACCGCCAGCTTGAGCTGGTTCTCGGGAACCCGTGTGAGCGGCCCGCGCGTGACTATCGCGACTCCGGCGACGAAGATCGCGGCCGCCACTGCCGTCGCCGCCGCGAGTGGGACGTCGCCGGCGTTGCTGCCGAAGGTCAGCGCGATGAACGCAACCTCGAGCCCCTCCAGGAACGAGCTCTTGAAGGTGACTGTGAACGCGTAAGGGTCAACTGCCGCGAAGCCTCGTCGCCGCCCGACCCTCTCTGCTGCTTCCCGTTCCCGCTCGTAAGCCACCTCCTCGTCGTGAAGAGGAATCAGCCCCGCCTCCCTCAGCGCCGCCTTTCGGAGCCACTGCAGGCCGAAGATGAGAAGCAGCGTGCCGACGATGAGCCGGAGGACGTCCAGCGGTAGGGCCTCGAGGGCGGGGCCCATCGCCGCTACGACGAGCGCCAGCGCGACGAGTGCCGCCGCCAGGCCCGTGAAAGCCGAGCGCCAGCCACGAGTAACGCCCATGGCGAGGACGATCGTGGCCGCCTCGACCGCCTCGACCACGCAGGCGAGGAAGACGGCGCTGATCAGGCCCAGATCCGCTCCGCTCATCACGCGACCCTATTGGCGCCGAGGGCAGCCGCCCGTTCAGGTTCCTGAAGTCGTCGAGCCACGACGCCGACCTAGGGTGCCGCGTCCGTGTCGAGTCCCCAAGCGATATTCCTCGGCATCGTTCAAGGACTCACGGAGTTCCTGCCGATCAGCTCGAGCGCACACCTTCGGATCGTTCCGGCGCTGCTCGGCTGGCCGGATCCCGGGGCCGCGTTCACGGCTGTGATCCAGCTCGGAACGATGGCGGCAGTTCTCATCTACTTCCGCCGTGATCTGATCTCGATTGCCCGAGCATGGATCAGCGAACTGCGCGTGCCCCGGGGGGAGCGCTCCCGCGACGCCCGGCTCGGCTGGCTGATCATCCTCGGCACCGTCCCAATCGCGATCCTCGGGCTCGCCTTCAAGGGTGTGATCGAGTCGGGAGCACGAGACCTCTACGTGATCGGGATCGCCCTGATCGCGTTCTCCATGGTCATGCTCGCCGCGGAGCGAGCGGGCTCCCACAGGCGCCCGCTGAGCGATATCGATGCGCGCGACGGCACCTGGATCGGCTTCGCTCAGGCGCTGGCGCTCATCCCAGGCGTCTCGAGGTCCGGGGCCACGATCTCGGCGGGTCTGTTCCGAGACTTCGACCGAGAGTCGGCCGCTCGCTACTCGTTTCTACTGAGCGTCCCGGCAGTTGTGCTCAGTGGCCTCTTCGAGCTGAGGGACGCCGGGGCGGGCACCGGGGTCTCCACGGTGGGGTTGGTGCTGGCCACGCTCGCAGCCTTCGTCAGCGGCTACGCGGCGATCGCTTGGCTGCTGAGGTTCCTCGCCGGCCACTCGCTGCGGACGTTCGTCGCGTATCGCATCCCGCTCGGGATGCTCGTCATCACGCTCGCGGCCACGGGTGCGATCTCGTGAACGGTGCCCTCAGCTGAAGAGGGGCGCGCTTGGGGCCGCGGGCACGCTGACTACGAAGAGCGCACCAGCGGTGCCCTCCCCCTCCACCGCCGAGAGCTCCCCACCCGCGGCGCGGGCGAGCCGCCGACTCAAGGCCAGTCCAAGGCCAGCGCCCTCGTCGGTGCCGGCCCGGCCCGCGCTGCCTCGCACACCCGGCTCGAAGATCTCCTCGGACTCGCCTGCCTCGAGTCCGGGACCATCATCGGCGATGGCGACGCGGACGAATGCGTCCTCCTCGGTGATCGACGCGGAAACGCTCGAACGCGCGAACCGGAAGGCGTTCTCGACCACCGGTCCGAGGATGCGCTCCAGGAGCTGCCCGTCCACATCGACGGTGACCTTCTCGTCCGCGGGGAGCACCGAGAAGTCCACCTCCCGCCCACGTTCTCCGGCTGCCGCAAGCTCCCCGGCGCGCTCCACCGCCGGGACCACCGGGGTCGCCACCGGCCGCGAAGGGCCATCGGCACGAGCCGCCGCGAGCAACGTCTCGAGGATCTCCGTCAGCGCACGCCCGCGCTCTGCGATCCGCTCCAGAACCACTCGCTGCTCAGTCGTCCCGCGACCGCGCTTGAGCTCGACCTCCACCTCGGCAAGCATCGCCGCAAGCGGGGTTCGAAGCTCGTGCGAGATCTCCGCTGACAGCCGTTGCTCGTGCCGCAGGCTCGAGGCGAGCCGGTCGAGCATCGAATCGAATGCCGCCGCGAGCTCGGTGATCTCGTCGTAGGGCTCGCCCGCGGCGAACCGATGATCGAGGTCGTGCTCGCTCCACTCGGTCGCCTCCCGCGTCATTCTTGCGACCGGCCGCAAGGCCCGCTCGAGGACGTACCGGCTCACGAGGACGATCGCGAGCCAGATGAGCAGGCTGAACCCGACCGAAGCGATCAGCGCTTGGCGCTCCGTGTCCTCATAGGGGTCGAGCGAGAGGGAGGCGACGATCGTCCCGACCTGCTCACCCGAACCGTCGCGGATCGCCCTGGCATAGAGCAGCGTGTCGGAGCCGGCCTCCTCCTGGTACCTGTCGGAGCTGCCGTCGAGCGCCTTCGCCAGCTCCTGAATGGGAGGGGACCCCGGCGGGCGCTCCAGCTCGCGGTCACCGTAGAAGACCCAGATTCCCGTCCCGGCGTCCTGGGCCGAGGGCGCTTCGACCAGACGCACGACACCGTCCCGGCTCACCGCAACCGTCTCCAGCGATGCCTCGGCCCGTTCGCGCACCACCCGGTCGGCCGCCGAGTTCAGGCTGTCCCGCAGGAGCAGGTTGAAACCGACTGCGGCACCCCCGATCACGAAGGCGGAGCCCAGTGCGACGGTGAGCCAGAGCCTGGCCCGCAGGCCTCGCACCTTCATTCCAGCGCGTACCCGACCCCGTGCACGGTTCTGATCGTCTTCTCGGTGGGGAGCGAGCGCAGCTTCCGGCGCAGCCGACCCATGTAGACGTCGAGGGTGTTGTCGCGGACGATCGCTCCGTCGGGCCACGCTGCGGCGACCAGCTCGCGGCGGCGCAGCACGCGCTGGCCGCTGAGCAGAGCGCCGAGCAGTCTGAACTCCGTAGGGGTCAGCGGCAGGCTCTGGCCGCCTGCCGTGACGGCATGTGAAGACGGGTCGAGGGTGAGCTCGATGTCCGGCGGACCTTGGTCGCTTCCGCTTCGACGCTCAAGCGCACGCAGGCGGGCGATGAGCTCGGCGAACTCGAATGGCTTGACCAGGTAGTCGTCGCCGCCTGCGCTGAAACCCGACAGCCGATCGGTCAGAGCATCGCGTGCAGTCAGGAAGAGGACTGGTGAGAGGACGCCTCGAGAGCGCAGCGCCTGACAGAGATCCCGTCCGTCTGCGTCGGGCAGGCCGATGTCGATGACCAGCAAGTCGGGCCCGAGCTCTGGCCCCCGCAAGCTCGCATCACGACCGTTAGCGGCCGTTGAGACATCGAAGCCCTCGAGAGCGAGGCCCTCACGCAGGAGGCGACGAAGGTCGGCGTTGTCCTCGACGACTAGGACGGACGTGTTGTTCACGCAGCGAGTATCGCTCGCCGCTCGCGACTGATCGACCGTCAAGGGCCTCATGTTCAGGTGCTTTTCAGGTGCCTGGACGGCCATTGCAGTCAGGAGGATTTCAGGGTGGCGAGCCCACCATCGGAGCATGAACGCAACAGTCGCGGCTCCAGCCGCTACCCCGACATTCCGCCAGATGCTGAACAAGGTCCCCGAGGTGACCGTCTACTTCTGGGTCATCAAGGTCCTCTGCACGACGGTCGGTGAGACGGCAGCCGACTACCTGAACGACAACCTCGGTCTCGGCCTCACCAAGACGTCCTACATCTCGGCGGCCCTGCTAGTCGCCGTCTTGATCTGGCAGTTCGCGCTCCGCAAGTACGTGCCGGGTGTCTACTGGCTTGCCGTGGTGCTGATCAGCGTCTTCGGGACGTTGGTCTCAGACAACCTCGTCGAGAACTACGGCGTTGCGCTGGAGACGACGACTATCGCCTTCACGATCCTGCTGGCTGCGACGTTCAGCGCCTGGTATGCCAGCGAGCGGACGCTGTCCATCCACACGATCTACACGACCAGGCGCGAGTCCTTCTACTGGCTGGCGGTGCTGTTCACGTTCGCCCTCGGCACCTCAGCAGGCGATCTCGTCTCCGAGAAGGCCGGCTTCGGGTACTTGACGTCGATCCTGATCTTCGGCGGCGCGATCGCCCTCGTTGCGCTCGCCCACTACCGCTTCAAGATGGGCGCGGTCCTGTCCTTCTGGCTCGCCTACATCCTGACCCGACCGCTCGGAGCCTCAATCGGCGACTGGATGTCTCAGGACAAGAGCGCCGGGGGCCTTGGCCTGGGTACGACCGTGACGAGCTACGTATTTCTCACGGTCATCCTCGGCCTCGTCGTTTTCCTGGCGGTCACGAAGACGGACGAGACACCCTCGGCAGAGCAGGCCGAACCCGGCGGCGGAGCGCCGCCCGCCGGTCCGCGATCCCCGGAGATGACGGTCTAGCGCAACTCGGCGGGCTCTCACGATGTACTCATAGGGCCCTCCTACGTTGCGGATGTCAACGCCAGTCAACTGGTGCAACCACGACGAAAGGAAGACATGAGCGAGCGAATCAAGCGGATCCTCGCGGCCCTCGCGGCCCTCGCGGCCCTCGCCCTCGGTGGTGCGGCAATTGCCGGCGCGACCGGTGGCGGCTCCGACCAGGGCGGCTCCCAGGAGCAGGCGGAGGGCGGCGAGGCAGGTGAGGGCGCCGAGCAACCCGGAGACGCCGAAGAGCCCGGGGACGAGGCGGGCGCCGAAGACCAGAGCGAGAGCGGCGCCGACGAGCAGGGCGGCGATGACGGTGATGGCGAGCTCTCGGCAGCGGTGGAGAAGAAGGCCGCTGCGGCCGCAGAACGCGCCACGGGCGGCAAGGCCGACGGCGACATCGAGCCCGCCGATCGCGCTGATCCGATCGAGGACTCCAACGACCAGCCGACCCCAAAGGGCGCTGCCTACGAGGTCGAGATCAGCAAGGGCAACCAGGACCTCAAGGTGTTCCTGGACAGCTCGTTCAAGGTGCTCGACACCCAGGTCGACGCCAACTGAACGGACGCCGGTGGCCCCGCCCAGCCCGCGGTGGCTGGGCGGGACCGGCGCTTCTCCCGTCGACCGGTTTCAGGAGGTGAGCGGTGAGGGTGCTCGTCGTTGAAGATCGGCCGAAGATGGCGAGGCTGCTGAAGAACGGCCTTTCCGATGATGGCTTCGTCGTCGACGTCGCCGAGCGGGGCGAGGACGCCCTTTGGATGGCTGCAGCGGCCCCGTTCGACGCAATCGTCCTGGACGTGATGTTGCCCGGCATCGACGGGTTCGAGACCTGCCGACGGCTTCGCGAGGAGGAGATCTGGTGCCCAGTCGTGATGCTCACCGCGCGCGACACGGTCGAGGATCGCGTCGCCGGACTCGATGGCGGCGCCGACGACTACCTGGCCAAGCCGTTCTCCTTCGCTGAGCTTTCCGCCCGTCTGCGCGCCCTGGTCCGGCGCGGCTCGACGGAGCGCCCGACCACTCTGCAGGTGGGAACCCTCATGCTCGACCCCGCAACTCGCCGGGTGTCCCGGGATGGGACGCGGATCGATCTATCGGCGAAGGAGTTCGCGCTCCTCAGCGCCTTCATGCGCCACCCCGGCGCCGCCCTCAGCCGTCTGCAGCTGCTCGAGCAAGCATGGGACATGGAGTACGAGAACCGCTCCAACATCGTCGACGTCTACGTGCGTTACCTCCGTGACAAGGTCGACCGGCCCTTCGGTGTCGAGTCGATCGAGACGGTCCGCGGCGTCGGCTATCGGCTGCGGGAGCCAGGGTAATCCTGAATCAGCTCCCCATACGCGTTCGCCTGACGCTCGCTTTCGCCATCTCCATGGGCGTCGTTCTGACGCTCGCCGGGGCTTTCGTATACCTACGGGTCGGCTCCGACATCCAGGATTCGATCGACGAGGGTCTGCAGTCGCGAGTCGACGACATCTCCCAGCGCCTGCTGGTAGCCGGTCCCGATGAGCTCGGTCTGGGAGTCGCCCGTGGCGAGGGCGGCGAGGACTTCCTGACCCAGATCGTCGACCCGAACGGGCGGGTTCTCGGGTCGACCGCCGGTGAGACGGGCGCGTCGGTCCTGGACCCGCAGCAGCTGCGAACGGCACTGCGCGAGCCGACCTACTTCGACCAGGGCGACGTCCCTGGAGTGGAGGACAGCGCGCGCATCCTCGCCGCTCCGGTTGATGGAAGAGACGGCACGGCGTTGGTCGTGGTCGGGGTCTCGACCGGTGACCGGGCCGAAACGCTCTCGGGACTGGCCAAGGCCCTGATCATCGGCGGCCCCCTCGCCCTCCTCATCTCCTCAGGGCTGGGCTACGGGCTGGCGACGCTCGGGATGCGCCCAGTGGAGAGCATGCGCTCCCGGGCGGGGCAGATAACGCTCGAACACAGCGGTGAGCGGCTTCCCCTGCCGCGCTCCGAGGACGAGATCACGCGGCTTGGGAGGACCCTGAACGAGATGCTCGACCGGCTGGAGGTCTCAATTGAGCGCGAGCGGACCTTCGTGGCGGATGCGGGGCACGAGCTCCGTACGCCGCTCGCCGTCCTTCGTGGGGAGCTCGAGCTAGCTCTTCGGCCCGGTCGCAACGAGGCTGATCGCCTCCAGGCGATGAGATCCGCGATCGACGAGTGCGATCGCCTCCAACACCTGGCGAACGCGCTGATGGCATTGGCCAGCTCCGATGGGGAACGCATCCCCTTGGAGAGAGCCCAGGCGAATCTCTCGGAGTTGCTCGATGGGACGAGGGCTCGCCTGCTCCGCCGCGCCGAGGCAAACGGTCGCGAGATTGCTGTCAAAGCCCCGCATGACCTGCACTGGAGCCTTGACGGGAAGCGCGTCGAGTCGGCCGTCGAGAACCTGATCGAGAACTCACTCAAGTACGGCGAGGGCACGATCGAGATCACCGCGGGGGTCACCGACGGGGAGCTCGCTATCGCGGTGAGCGACGAGGGTCCAGGGTTCTCCGAGGACTTCAGGGCTCGCGCCTTCGACCGGTTCGCGCGAGCGGACGCGAGTCGCACGACCGATGGCTCCGGGCTCGGCTTGGCAATCGTGAGGGCCGTCGCCGAGGCGCACGGCGGCGGTGCAGCGATAGTCGATCGCCGGAGAGGAGCGATGGTCGAGATGCGGATCCCAGGGCGTGGCGGACAGGATTCGGAATTGCCGCAGCACCCCGCTTGATCGACAAGGTCCCCGAGAAGCGCGCCCGACAGGATTCGAACCTGTGACCTTCGGTTCCGTAGACCGACGCTCTATCCAGCTGAGCTACGGGCGCGCGCACGCGGGATGACCCCGCGGGACGGGCAATGTTAGCCGCGGTGCGGCCGCTTCGCCGAGGGCTGGATCGAAATGGATCTCGGCGAGCGCAGGGCGCTCGGCGGACCCATCCCACAGTCCCGGCGACCCCCGACCTCTACCGTCCCGGCCATGAACCTCCAGAACTTCAAGTACGTCGCGCTCGCCGAGGCGACGACCTTCCTGCTCCTGCTCGTCTCGAGCGTCCTCAAGCGCACCGCCGACTTCGATGCCGGCGTGACGATTCTCGGCCCCATCCACGGCATCCTCTTCATCGCCTACGTGGTCATGGTCTTCAGCCTGCGGGACCCGATGCGCTGGAGCGACAAGGTGACGTTCTGGATCCTCGTCGGCGCGATCCTCCCCTTCGGCGGCTACGTCGTCGACTGGTGGCTGAACCGCAACCCGCCGCCGGCCGAGGCCGCGCGGGCCTGAGTCCCCTCGCGTAGCCTCCGGGCCGATGCGAAACCCGCTCCGGAAGCTGCGCGACTCGCTCGCCTCCCCGCGGCCCGATGGCTCGGGGCAGCTCCACGTCGGCGACCCGCGCTTCGACGACTGGGAGCCGGTGCGCGAGTTCGAGGACCTCCCCTCCGCCCGCGCATGGCGCGACCATCTCGAGAGCGTCGGCATCGAGGCGGTGATCACCTCGGATTGGCCGCTGGACCGCTTCGGCCACGGCGACATCCAGGTGCAGGTTCCTCCGGGAAGCTGGAGCGAGGCCGAGGAAGCGCTCGGCGACTACGACCTCTGAGCCGCCGTCTCGCTCACTTCCCCTTGCCCCGGACGAAGATCTTGGCCATCGTCAGCGGCCGCTCGCGGAGCGCGTGGGCGACCATCTTCGCGATCTCGCCGTAGGTGCCGTCGCGCCGGACGCGCTCGCCGAGGTCGCGCAGCCACTCGCGCGGGATCCCGCAGCGGATCAGCCCGCCACCGAGCTCGACCCGGTCGGCGAGCCGCAGCAGCTCGACTTCGGCGCCGGCGTCCCATTGCGAGCGGAGCTCGTGGTGGCGTTCGATGGCATCGCCCAGGAGGCGCAGGCGCTCGGCGTCCCAGCCGGGACGGTCGGAGAACATGCGCTCGGCGTAGTGGCGGCCGTCGGTGACGTAGGCGTCGCCCTCGGCGACCCCCTCGTAGAGCCCGAGGTCGTGGAGCAACGCCGCGATCAGCAGCACCTCGCGATCGATCTCGCGGCCACGGTCGGCCGCCAGCTTCTCCGCGATCAGGAAGCAGCGGACCCCGTGGCGCTCCATCGGCCCATCGGTCTCGCCGGTCGCCGCGCGGACCCGAGCCAGCGCCTCCCGCTCGTCCTCGGTCGTTGCGAGCTCGTCGCCCACCGGCGTTGCCGTCGTCGCCATCGCCGCCCATCCTGTCACCGACGGCCGCTGTAGGGTCGCCGCCAGGGTGGAACCTTGAGCGACGGCCCAGATCAGCTCTCCCCCGCGGACATGTCGTCGCTGCTCGCCGAGCGCGGCCCGATCCACGTCCACGTCGGCGGCACCGCGATCTTCGACGGCGAGCCGCCCGACTACGACCGCTTCTGCGCCCACGTCGAGGAGCGGCTGGAGCTGATCCCGCGCTTCCGGCGCAAGGTCCACCACCTGCCGGGAAAAGCGATGCGCGCCGAGTGGGTGGACGATGCCGGCTTCGACGTTCGTCGTCACGTCCGCAACCTCGCCCTCCCCCACCCCGGGACCGACGCGCAGCTCCGCGAGCTCGTCGGTCAGGTCATGTCAGAGCCACTCGACCAGGAGCGTCCGCTCTGGCAGCTCTACCTCATCGAACGCGGGGCTCCGGGCTCAGGGAAGGGGTTCGCCGTGGTGTCGAAGACTCACCACGCGCTCGTCGACGGGGTCTCCGCCATCGACGTCGGGGCGGTGATCCTCGATCCCGATCCCGAGGGGAGCGAACTCGGCCTCACCGGGGAGCCCTGGAGCCCACAGACAAAGCGCACCGATCAGCTCCTCGCCGGCCGCCTCGAGGACGCGAGCCGCAAGGTCCTCGGGATGTCGCGCGACGCGACCAGGCGCATGCTCGATCCCTCCGCCCCGCGCGATGCCTCGCAGGCGGCGCTGCGCACCGCACAGGGGTTCTTCGATCTCGCACGCAACAGCGACCCCGTCAGGCCCACCTTCCTGAACGAGGAGATCGGCCGCGATCGCCGCGTCGCCTTCGCCTCGACCACCCTCGCCGGGATGAAGCGGGCCGCGGCCGAGCACGCCGCCGGAGCGACCGTCAACGACGCGCTCCTCGCCGTCTCCACCGGCGCCTTGCGCAAGCTCTTCCTCGCTCGCGGCGCGTCGATTCCCGCCGAGTTCTCGGCGCTCGTCCCGATGAGCATCCGCAAGCCAGGCGAGGAGCTCGCGCTCGGCAACCGGATCACGACGTTGATCGTCCCGCTGCCCCTTGACGTCGAGGATCCCGACGAGCGGCTCCGCCGCATCAAGGCGACGACCTCGCGGCTGAAGAGATCGGAGGCGGCGCGAGCAGCGTCGATCGTGATCGAGGCATCCGGCTGGGTGCCGCCGACGATGAGCCGGGTGATCGGCACGGTCGGCGGCGCCCTCAGCCCGGTCCGCGGCGTCATGCCGCAGCGGCTGCCCTGGAATCTGGTGATCTCGAACGTCCCCGGCCCATCGATCCCCGTCTATCTACTGGGCCAGCCGCTGCGCTCCATCCACCCCTTCGTCGCGCTCTCACCACAGAAGCGGGCGCTCTCGATCGGCGCGATCTCCTACGACGGCGGCCTCCACTTCGGGCTCGTCGGCGACCGCGACCGCCTCAGTGACCTCGACGTCCTCGCCTCCTTCATCGACGAGGAGCTCGACGCGATCGGCGCGGGGACGCTCTAGGGCGCTCGCACCGGGTCCCCTCCCGCTTCCCCTTCCCGCCGAACGTACGGCGTTGGGCGCTCCCCTCCGCCGAACGTACGTCGTTGGGCGCTATGGGGACCCGTTTCGTACGTTCGGCGCACGGCCCCCTTCTCCACCGCCGTCCTCGCCGAACGCACGTCGTTGGGCGCTCCCCCCGCCGAACGTACGTCGATGGGCGCTATGGGGACCCTTTTCGTACGTTCGGCTCGGCTGCGGCTTCCAGGAGCTTGAAGGGGCGCTCGTAGACGTCATCCGAAGGGACACGCCGCACGATCCATCCAGCCTCCCGCCACTCCCTCTCCTTCCTCGCATCCTCCCCTACGTCCTGATGAAACGGGTCGCCGTCGATCTCCACGATGAGATGCCACGCCGGCCAGCTGAGGTCGGCCTCCTCGCCGGCAACGCGGACATTGAGCCTGGGCATCGGCCGGCTGACGTCGCGAAGCACCTCCAGCGCCCGAATCTCAGCGCCGCTCTTGGCCCGATGAACTGGGAGGCCGGAGTAGCGGGCCACCGCGTCGCCAAGCGCCCGGACACCGCGCCGGCCCCGATACCTCCCGAGGGCGTCGCCAAGTTCGTGAAGCGTCACGTCTCCTAGCCGCACCGATTCGCGAACGGCCCGCGCCAAAGCTGGATCGCTCACCCGCCCGGCGATGTCGACCAAGGTGCGCGGGACCGTGGTGATCGGTATTCCCTCGAGCTCAGTTACATCGCCATCGAGGAGGGCGCTGTGATGGACCAACACGCCGCCATACCTGCGTGGCCCTCCATCCCCCGGGCGCGTGATCGCGATCAAGGGGTCCTCGTATGAGAGCGCCCCTCTCGCGACCGTGGCGGCGACATGGCTCAACGCGCTTCCCTTCTGAGTGAGCGTCGCACCCATCCAGCACCCCCAGCGATCGTGCTCGAGGACGGGCGCAACCGCGAGTACGCCGTGCTCAACGATGACGAGCCTCCCCGAGGCCACCCGGTGCTTGACAGCGCTCGGGCCCATTCCCAGCGCCTCCAACTGCAAGCGCGAAATGCGGTTGAACTGCTCGCCGGCGAGTTGTGCGACACGGTCGTCGAGCATGTCCTCACCAAGCCCACCGTCTCGATCCGTGCCCCCTCCGGGCGCCTCGAACGTACGTCGTTGGGCGCAATCACCGCCGAACGTACGGCGTTGGGCGCTATGAGGACCCATTCCGTACGTTCGGCGGGGGAGGTGGGGGCGGGACGGCGTGTGCGCCCCGAACGTACGGCGTTGGGCGCTCGCGCCGCCGAACGTACGGCGTTGGGCGCTATGGGGACCCATTCCGTACGTTCGGCGGGGGAGGGCGTTCGGCGGGGCGCGGGGAGGTAGGTTCGACGCCCTTGAGCGAGGGCACCGACAACGACATCCCGCCGGCGCCGAGCGCCGTCCAGATGGAACGGCTGCACGCGATCGTCGCGCCGCTCGCGCGGATCACGCAGCCGATGGTCATCGGCCTCGAAGGCGTGCCCGAGCGCCGCGTCCTCTTCGTCGGCAATCACACGACCTTCGGGCTCCTCGACGTCCCGTTCATGATGGCCGCGATGTGGGAGCGGAGGCGGATCGTCGTCCGCGGGCTCGGCGACCACGGCCACTACAAGCTGCCGATCTGGCGCGAGCTGCTGACGAGCGGCGGCATGGTGCGCGGGACCCGGGACAACGTGCGCGCGTTGATGCGGGCGGAGGAGCCGATCCTCGTCTACCCCGGCGGCGGTGGCGAGGTGTTCAAGCGCCGCGGCGAGAAGTACCAGCTCAAGTGGAAGGAGCGGCGCGGCTTCGCTCGCCTCGCGGTCGAGTTCGGCTATCCGATCGTCCCCTTCGCGGGCGTCGGGGCCGAGGAGATGTTCGACGTGATCGCCGACGACCGGACACCGGGCGTCCACCAGATCTCGGAGCTGATGCACCGTCTCGTCGGGATCTCGGCGCCGCCGATCCCGCGCGGCATCGGCCCGACGCTGATCCCGCGCCCCGAGCGCCTCTACTTCTGGTTCGGTGAGCCGATCGAGACCGCGCCGTTCGCCGGCGCGGGAGACGACGGGGTGCGGCAGCTGCGCGACGCGACGCGCGGCGCGGTCGAGGGCGGCATCGAGCTGCTCCTCGCCGAGCGCGAGCGTGACCCGCGACGCGGGCTGCGGCAGCGGCTTCTCCACACCGGCGGCGATCAGGGATCGTCCGCGTAGCGACCGATGAACTCGACCGCCTCTGACACCTCGTCGGTCAGCAGCAGCAGCTCCTCGTAGGGAGGATCGGCCAGCGCGGCCTGGCCGCGCAGCACGTCCCAGACGCCGTTGGTGGTGAAGAACTCCCGGCCGAGGAAGACCATCGGCACGCGCTCATAGGGCGGCGCGTAGGCGTTGAGCGCGGCGTCCTGGAAGACCTCCTGGATCGTCCCGGCGCCTCCCCGCGCGAAGACGACGCCGTTGTCGGCGAGACGCAGCAGACCGTCCTCGCGGATCGAGTTGGCGAAGTACTTGGCGATGTGGGTGGCGAACCGCCCGACCGGCTCGTGCGTGTAGAGCCAGGTGGGGATCGCGAGGCTCTCACCGCCGTGCGCCGAGGCGCGAACGGCGTGGACCCGCTCGGCGACGTCACCGTAGCCGGGGTCGTCCACCCCCGGCGCTTCGCGCAGCACCTCCAGCGCCGCGGCGATCGCGTCGGCGGTGCCCTCATCCGCCGGCCCCTCGCGCGTCAGGTACGCGCCGAGGTTCGCCGCCTCCATCACCCCGGGGCCGCCGCCGGTGGCCACGAAGAAGCCCGCGCGCGTCAGCTCGATTCCGAGCCGGACGACCTGCTCGTACTCGTCCGTGTCGCGGGTGACGGCGTGCCCACCCATGACGCCGACGACGCGCCGCGCCTCCTCCCCGGCGGGCCGGATCAGCTCGCCGATCGCGTCGGTCATCGCCGTGTCGTGCATCCGCTGGGCGATCGCCTCGACCGGCTCCATCGGCTCGGGATGAGCGTGGAACCAGGCCTCGATCGCAGCGTCGGCGCCGCTCGAGGCGAGCGTCTCGTAGGTATAGAGACCGGAGGGGTAGACGCGGAACGGCCGCCCCTCGGAGAGGTCGGGGATGACGACGGCGCCGTTGGCCTGGACGGCCAGCGCGTCCTCGCCGTCACCGAACGTGCAGGCGAGGAAGGCGGAGCCGTTGACGTCGATCACGCTCCAGTCAAGCCCGCAGGCCCGCAGGTCGACCCCCTCGATGACGACGCCGCGCAGGTCGCCGCGGCTGACCAGGTACTCGGTTACCGCGCTCGGGCTGGAGAGCTCGTGGACGTGGTTCATCGCCACGCGCTCAGACCCCGGCGCCGACCGCGCCCCTCCTCAGCCGAAGTCGCCGGAACGGACCCGCTCGGCCATCTCGTCGGACTCGGCCCGGTAGACCTCGCCGTCAGGGAGCTCGAGCACCGGCAGCAGCTTCTGGCCACTGAGCTCGATCACCTCGGCGCGGCCCTTCTCGCTCTTGCCGTAGCCGTGCGTGACGACCTCGTAGGGGATCCCCTTCGCCTTCAGCTCCTTCTCGACCTTCCAGCAGGCGTCCATGTCGACGTGGAGGAAGGTCCATGAGCAGCGGTGCAACTTGATCGGTTCTGGCATGGGACGACCCTACTGCGAACGGAGAGGGTGGCCCGACCACCCACAGGCAAGTAGGGCGACGGAGCCACGGGACCCGGCGGGGCCCCTCCCTACCCAGCCCACCAACCGCGCGCGCCCTCCACGTCGTCGCGCGGGTTGTCGCCGAGGCGTGGCGCCCCGAAGACGAGCAACTCGAGGCCGTCGGGCCCGGCCTCGTAGCCACGCCACGTCCCGGGCGGGATCCGGATCGCGTCCCACTTCGTGACGTCGATGATCTCCTCGTCGAGCTTCATCCGCCCGCTGCCGCCGACGACGACGAACACCTCCTCCTGCTCCCTGTGGGTGTGGCCGAAGGGGAAGCGGTAGCTCGGCGGGATGCGCTGGAAGGTGAGGCCGGACTCCTCGAGCTCGAGCGCATTCCGCGCGACGCGGAACTCGAGGTCGGACGGGCCGTCGAAGTTGGAGCCGACGTCGGCGACGTCGTCCCTGAGGTTCACGCGCGTGAAGGCCACCGTCGCGATCCTAAGCCGTCCGATTCGCTGGACGCGCGCCACAACCCGCGTCTAGGATCAAGCTGCGATGGAGGGGCAGACGCTCGCACTCACCGACGGCGGGATCGAGACCGAGCTGATCTTCCGTCATGGCTTCGATCTGCCGGCCTTCGCCTCCTTCCCCCTGCTCGAGGACGAGGCAGGTCGCGAGGCGATCCGGGCCTACTTCGAGCCGTTCCTCGATCTCGCGGAATCGCTGGGCGCGCCCTTCGTTCTCGACACCGCGACGTGGCGCGCCAACCCGGACTGGGGAGCCGAGCTGGACTACGAGCTGGAAGCGCTCGCGGAGGCGAACCGGCGGGCGGTCAGCTTCGCCCGCGACCTCGCCGAGGGCCGCGACGACGTGACGATCAACGGCTCCCTCGGCCCCCGCGGCGACGGCTACGTGGTCGGCGAGCGAATGAGCGCCGAGGAGGCGACCGACTACCACGCCTGGCAGATCGGGGTGCTGGCCGAGGCCGGGGTCGATCGATGCTCGGCGATCACCGTCACCTACCCGGAGGAGGGGACGGGAGTCGTCCGGGCCGCTGCGGCAGCGGATCTCCCGGTGAGCATCGGGTTCACGGTCGAGACCGACGGGCGACTGCCCGACGGCACCCCGCTGGGCGACGCCGTCGAGCGGGTGGACGAGGCGACGGACGGCGCCGCCGACTTCTTCATCGTCAACTGCGCGCACCCGACCCACATCGCGGGAGGCCTCGACGGCTCTCCGGCGCTGGCCCGTATCGGCGGCCTGCGTGTGAACGCCTCGGCGCTCAGCCACGAGGAACTCGACGCGATGGAGGAGCTCGACGAGGGCGACCCGGCGCAGCTCGGCCTCGACAACGCGGCGCTGCGGGAGGCGCTGCCGTCCATCCAGATGCTCGGCGGCTGCTGCGGGACCAACCACCGCCACGTGGCCGAGATCGCCACCGCCTGGCGAGACGCCTGAAACGACCCGTCGCTCAGCGGCGCGGCGTCACTTCTCGAAGTTCAGCTTGATCCCGAGCTTCGTGACCGCGGAGTTGCCGGCAGCGTCGGTCAGTTCCACGGTGACCGAGGCCTTCGCCTTCTTGCCGGACTTCAGCGCCTTCAGGATCTTCTTCGCGTCCTTGCCCTTCGCGGGCTTGAGCGTCAGGGTCGTGTCCCCGGGCCCCACGCTCTGAGCGAGCGGCTTCAGCGCGATCGTGCTCTTGCCGAGCTTGATCGTGCCCGAGGCCTTCGCGGTCAGCGCCTCGTTCGCGGTGACGGCAACGGCGATCGCGACCTTCTTCACCTTCTGCTTCTTGACGGCGGTGGCTGAGCCGTCGAGCTTGGTGTCGGGTACGGGCGGCACGGACGTATCGACCGTGAAGCTCCGGCTCGCCGGCGTCGCATCGACGTTCCCCGTCGGATCGGTGGCGCGGACGGCGAAGGTGTGGGAACCGTCGGCGAGGCCGCTCAGCGCGTGCGGCGAGGCGCAGGTCGCGAACGCTCCGCCGTCGAGCGAGCACTCGAAGGTCGAGCCGGTCTCGCTCGAGCTGAAGGCGAAGCTCGCAGTCGAGGTCGCGATCGTCCCGCTCGGACCGGAGTCGATCGTCGTCTCCGGGGGCGCGACGTCGGTGGTGATGTCGAGCGACCAGCCGCGGGCGAGGAAGCCGGTGTCACCGTCGCCGACGTCCGTCGCGTAGAGCCTCCATGTGCCGTTGGGATTGGTTCCGCGATATGCCTGGGTGAGGCAGGCCGCCTGCGGATCAGCCTCGTTCGGCCCGGGGTTGCAGTAGGGCGCCGGTGAGGTCGCGATGAAGTTGGAGTCCTCGTTGGTCGGCAGGTAGGTGCCGCCGACCACCGGCGCGAGAACCCTGCCGGTGGCGCTGTCGTCGAACGTGAGGTCGGCGTCGACGGCGTCTGTGAAGCTCCCCGCCTGGGACATCAGCAGCACGCGTTGGCCCCCGGGACCCTCCAGCACGACGTCCATGTCGGCGGGGTAGGTGTGGTTGAACCCCTCGAGCGTCACGTTCACGTCGGCGACCTTGGCGTCGAGGCCGGAGACCGCTATCTCCGAGGGGTACAGGTCGGCGAGGCCTTTCATGTCTCCATCGGGCGGCAACGAGATCCGACTGTGATTGGAGCTGTCGGTGACGCGAGAGAACGTGACCAGGGCGTCATCGTTGGAGGAGCCGACGTAGACGGCGTTCCCGTCTGGGCTCACCGCGACCCCGCCGGCCCCGCTCAGCCCCTGCTGGGTGGTGGTGCAGCCAGCCGCGCCGCCGACGTCCTTGACGCACCCCACGCCGCTCAGCGCGCCCGTTGCGGTGTTGCGGTTGAAGCGGACGATGGCGTTGTCGCCAACGCTCGTGGCGTAGAGGCTCTTGCCGTCGGAGCTGACGTCGACGGAGATGAGAACGCCGAGCCCCTCCTGCGTCGAGCCACAACCGGTGGGGCCCGCATCGCCGATGCAGCCGACGCCGGTCAGGGCTCCGCTCGTCGTGTTGCGATCGAATTGGACGACGGCGCTCTCCGTCGTCGAGCCCGCGTAAACCGACTTGCCGTCGGGGCTGATCGCCACCGAGAACGCTCCCTGCAGGCCCTGCTGCGTGGCCCCGCAGGCCGCAGGGTCGCCGGCATCCGAGATGCAGCCCGCCGGGGTCAGAGCCCCGGTCGTGGTGTTCCGGTCGAAGCGGACGACGGCGCTGTCGTTGGTGCCCGCCACGTAGACGGACTTGCCATCGGGGCTGACGACGACCGAGCGGGCGCCGCTCAGCCCCTGCTGCGTGGCCCCGCAACCGATGCTCCCGCCGAAGTCCTCGATGCACCCATTGCCCGTCAGCGCGCCCGTGGAGGTGTCGCGGTCGAAGCGCACGATCGCGTTGTCGTTGGTGCTGACGGCGTAGACCGACTTGCCGTCGGGGCTGATGGCGACCGAGTAGGCGCCGCTGAGCCCCTGCTGATTTGCGCCGCAGGCGGGAATCTCACCGCCGCCGGGGTCGGAGATGCATCCCTGCGCCGTCAGCGCGCCGGTGGTGACGTTGCGGTCGAAGCGGACGATGGCGCGATCCCCCGTCGCCACCGCGTAGACCGACTTGCCATCCGGGCTGACGACCACATCGTTGGCTCCCTGCAGTCCCTGCTGGGTCACACCACAGCCGCCGGCATCGCCGAAGTCGCTGATGCACCCCTGACTGGTGAGCGTGCCGGAGGGCGAGCGGTCGTAGCGCAGGATCGCCCGGTCGCCGGAGGCGACTGCGTAGACCGACTTCCCGTTGGGGCTGACCGCGACTCCCGCCGCCCCGTCGAGGCCCGGCTGGCTGATCGGACAGCCGTTCGCCGCCGCCTGGGTGTCGTTGAAGCATTCGACCGGAGTGAGGGCGCCGACATCGGGCGCACCGGCCGCTGCCGCGGGCGCGAGAAGCGACGCGGCGAGAGCCAGAAGTGCGGCGAAGCGACCCATCCCTGCGATGAACCTAACAGGACTTCACACGCCCGACAGCCGATTCATCGACGGCCCGGCGAGGCGCTCAGGTCCGATCCAGGAGCTCGAGCACCTCGTCCATCAGCTCGTCGTTGAAGGACTGCTCCCAATCGCGGCTCCACTCGACGGTGGCGCCCGCCACCCGGCGCTCGTAGTCGTCGACGCCCGCGACGGCCTCCGCCAACCCCTCGACGATGCCGTCGATGCTGGGGGGCTTGGTGATCAGGTTCGGTGAGAGCTGCGCCATCGCCTCGGGGGTCTTCGTCTCGAAGCTGTTGGTGACGGTGAGCATCCCCGCCGAGGCCATCTCCAACGGGACCAAACTCGGATGGGGGGTGCTCATCAGCGCCAGGCCGGCGTCATGCGCCGTGAGGACCTCCGCGTAGCTGCCCTGGTTGCGCTTCGACAGCAACTCGAGGTGGCGGCCGTTCGGCAGGGCGACGACGCGGTCGCGGCCCTCCACCGAGCCGATCCCGTGCAGGTCCCACTCGGGCCCGAAGACCCCTCGGCTGACGGCCTCGGCGATCCCGAGCATCCCGAGCTCGAACATGTTGCGGGCGCCGTGGCCCTCCGGCCGCGCGTAGAAGAGCAGCCGCTTGCGCTCGCGCGAGGCCATGTCGGCGACGGGCGGCGGCTCGACCGCCGTGATCGCGTTCTCGAACGGCAGCGACCGCTCCCGGCCGATCTCGGGACCGTCGGCGAAGACCCCGTATCCGCGCTCGGCGAAGAAGTCGCGCAGCAGCGCGGTCGAGAACAGCGCGTAGTGATCGAGGTCGTAGGTGCTGAGCGCGTAGGCGGCCCACGAGCCCATGGGATGGGTGTAGGGCTCGAACTCCTGGATCAGATAGAGGAACCGAGAGCGGTTGGTCTGGGCGACCGCCGCGGCGGCGATGTGCGCCGTCCACCAGGTCGTGGCGATGAACCGGTCGTTCGGGTTGACCGCCACGGGCGCATCGCGATCGCGCCCGAACGCCACCTCGACGCGGTCGAAGAGGCCGTTCAGGCCGGCGTAGGCCTCAACCTCCTGCTGCCAGGCGCTCGGCAGCGCCGGCGTCGGATCCACCGTCACGATCCGGACCCGCCTCCCCTTCTCCGCGAGCCTGCGCGCCAGGTTGAACTTCGTGATGTAGCCGCCGAAGAGGTGCTGCAGCTCGATGGTCGGGATCAGCAGGTTGATCCGCTCCGGCTCCTCCGCGGAGACGACCAGATCGAGCGGCTCGACGATCGTCCCCAGGGCCCGGGTTCCGGGATGGGTGATGCCGGCGACGGTCCCTCCGAGCGCCTCCGTCCTGCGGGGAGGGAGACGGGCGTCGTAGTTGATCCCCGGCAGCGGCCGCGAGCGGATGCGCCCGAGCACGTCCATCGCGCGGGTCCAGAGGAGACCCTGCAGGAGGATCCACTCGGCGTCCTGGGTCTCCGTGTGGCCGAACCAGCGACGCGACATCCGCGCGAGGAGCCACAGCGAGGTGAGCGGGCTGCGCTCGTTCTCGAACCGGCGCAGGGCTCTCCTCGCGTCCGGCCTGATGCGGTCACCGCCACGCGCGGAGGCGGTCGTTGCCAGCAGACGAATGCGGCAGTAGGCGTCGAAGTAGGCGGCGCGCCAGCCGGTCGCGGCGTCCATGGCCCGGCGCAGGATCGTCCTCGAGTCCTCCCCGCGCTCCTTCGCACCCTGGTGGCCGAGCGCGGCGCCCCCGTGCTGGACGTAGTCGTAGAGCGGCTCGTCGACGTAGGCGATCTCGCCGACCGACCGCGCCGCCACCGCCAGCCACTGGTCGTGGTACTGCTGGCCCGGGGTCTCGGGGAACGGGAGGACGATGTCGAGCAGCTCACGGCGGAAGAGCGACGCCGCACCCGTGACGGTGTTCGCGATCAGAAGCGAAGCGAGGTTGGTGTGGTTGTTGGTCCGGTCAGCGCTCCAGTAGCCGGCGGCGATCGTGGCGCCCTCGGTGTCGACGACGCGCTGATCGCTGTAGACGAGCTGCGCGCTTCCGAGCGCCGAGCGGAGCTTCGCCAGCTTGTCGGGGTACCAGATGTCGTCCTGGTCGCTCAGGGCCACCAGCCGGACGGACGCCGGCACCTGGCCGAGGACGCGTTCGAAGTTGCGGTAGAAGCCGGCCCGCCGAGGGGAGCGGGAGAGCCGGAAGCGCGGATCGTCCCCGACGACCCGCTGGATCCCCTCGAACGCCTCCGGGCTCGAACCGTCGTCGCTGATCAGGCAGATCCACTCGACGTCGCGCTGGGCGCGAATCGACTCGACCTGACGCGCCAGGAGCTCGAGGTCGGGCTCGTAAGTGGCCATGCAGACGGCGATCTCGGCTGTCGTCTCCTCGGAGCTCGGATCCGCCGGGAGGGAGGGCTCGGCCATGATCGGGTCGAGCGCCGCCTCCGCCACGGTCCCGTCCTCCAGCGTCGCGCGGACGACGATCTGCAGCGTCCCCGTCGCCGGCATCCACACGGGCACACTCGCCCAGAAGCCGCAGCGATAGCTGAGCCGGTTCGGATCGGCCTTCGATCCCGGGCCGCGGCCGCTGTCCCCCCAGGCGCTCGGCGGATTCAGCTTGTAGTAGACGTCGGTACGCGGCATTCCGTGCGCCGTCGCCTCGGTGATCTGGCCATCGGCGACGAGCTCGAGGCGCTTGATCGGCTGCAGGCGGTGGAAGCAGGCGCCCGTGATGAACAGGCTCGCCTCGGCACCGCCGGGCAGGCTCGCCGGGACGCCCTCCTCCACGCGGAGGTCGAGGTCGGGGTCCCGCGAGATCGTCGGGGCTGGGAGTGTCGTTCCGTTCACAGTCAAGTGCACCATCGTAGGAGGGAAGCGTCGAGTGACGCTATGGTCCCCGCCCCTATGGAGGCCTCGAACGGGGGAAACCCGAAGGTCATAGTCGTCATGCCGGCGCGTCAAGCGGCGGCGACGCTGAAGCAAACCGTCTCAGAGATCCCGCTCGACGCGGTCGACGAGATCATCCTCGTCGACGACAGCTCGACCGATGAGACCGTCGAGCTCGCCCGGAGCCTGCCGCTCACCGTGGTCTGGCACCCCCACCAGGTCGGCTACGGCGGCAACCAGAAGACCTGCTACATGCAGGCGCTCAACCACGGTGCCGACGTCGTCGTGATGCTCCACCCCGACGGGCAGTACGAGCCGGGGCTGATCCCGAACATGATCGCCCCGATCATCGCCGGGGAGGCCGACATGGTGCTCGGCTCGCGCCTGGCGGTCCCCGGGGCCGCGCTGGCGGCCGGAATGCCGCGCTGGAAGTGGCTCGCCAACCGCTTCCTGACGACGATCCAGAACAAGATCATGCACACGAACCTGAGCGAGGCACACACCGGCTACCGCGCCTACTCACGCGATCTGCTGATCGGCATCCCGTTCCTGCGCAACTCGCTCGACTTCGTCTTCGACGCCGAGGTGCTCTACCAGGCGACCGAGCTCGGCTACCGGCTCGAGGAGGTGCCGGCGCGCTGCCGCTACTTCGACGAGGCGTCGTCGGTCGGCTTCAAGTCCGGGGTGGTCTACGGGACCAAGACCCTGCTGGCCGGGGCGCGGCTGATGCTGCACCGCGCGGGGTGGCGCTCCGCCAAGTACCGGGCCTGATGGCCAGGGCGAGCGCAGCGCGCAGCCCGCTCGCGGAGGACGGCGCCGTGCGCAGGTGGGCCGAGAAGCCTCGGGCCGGCTGGCTGATCCTGGGCGCCTGCATGGTCGTCGCGGCCATTCTCGTCCTCATCTGGAACGGGAGCACGTCGCTGACGATCGACGAGTGGCCGTACTTCGTCGATCGCAGCCACTGGACCCTCGAGAACATCATGCGGCCGACGGGAGGGCACCTGCTCGCCCTCGGCATGGTCCTCTACAACGCCGACTACTCGCTCTTCGGGCCCGAGCCGCACCTGCCGCTGACGCTGGTGACGATCGGCTTCCAGTGCCTCGTCTCGGGGCTCGTCTACGCCTACGCACGGCGCCGGATCGGTCCCCTCCCGGCGCTGATCCCGGCGATCCTCATCCTCTTCCTCGGCGCCGGGTGGGAGATCCTGATGAGCTCGGCCGTGCTGCCCAACCAGATGGCGATGGCCGCCGGGATCGGGATGCTGCTCGCGCTCGACCGCAGGGACCGGCGCGGCGACGCGCTCGCGTTCGTGCTGCTGGCGTGCTCGATCGCCTCGTTCTCGATCGGCCTCGCCTTCGCGGCCGCCGCGGCGCTGCGGATCCTCCTCGAGCGGCGCGAGCTCGGACTGCGGCGCCTCGTCATCGTCGTCGTGCCGCTCGCCCTCTACGCCGTCTGGTACGTCTGGGCGCTCAAGTACGAGCAGGGCAACTTCGCCGCTTCGAACATCGGCTCGATGCCGTCGGCGATCTTCGACCAGATCAACGCGAGCCTCTCGGCCGTCACCGGCCTGTTCCGCGTCGACGGCCGGCCGGCGATCGGGGATGCCCTGATCCTCGACACCACGCGAACGACCGCGCTCGTGCTCGTGGCCGGCTTCGCAGTCGTCTGGCGCATCGTCAAGGGCCGGCCGCTGAGCCCGGCGGCGTGGACGACGCTGGCGCTGATCGGCCTCTACGCGGTGCTCGTCGGGCTCGGGCTGAACGAGTTCCGCAAGCCGGACGCGAGCCGCTACGCCTACATGTTCAGCGTCCTGCTGATGCTGGTGAGCGCAGACCTGCTCGCGGGGATCCGAATCCCGCGGGTGTGGGCGATCGCCGCCGTCGCCGCGCTCGCGGTCTCGCTCGTCTCCAACATCGCCCAGATGCACACCGCCGGGACCTTCTTCGAGAGCGAGTCGGAGCTCAACCGGGCCGAGGCGGGGGCGCTCGAGCTGGTCCGGCCGTACGTCGCGCCGGACTTCGTGGCGGAGTCGGGGCGCGGTTACGGCGTCTTCCCCTACCGCGACATGACCCAACCCGCGGTCAGCTACTTCGACGCCGTCGACCGGCTCGGTTCCCCCGCCTTCGATCCCGGCCGAGATCGCCGCGGCGTCTCACGGACGCGCAGGCGGCGGCCGACAAGCTGCTCGTCTCCGCCCTCCAGCCGTCGGTGCAGGAGGCGCCGAAGCGGCCGACCGGCGGCGCCGATGCGATCCCCGTCCTGCAGCCGCTCGCGCTCAACGGGGAGGCGTCGGAGGCCGACGGATGCGTCCTCATCAGCCCCGTCCAGGCCGGGAGCCACGTTCGCCAGCTCTTCAAGGTGCCTCCCGGACCGGCGTGGCGTTCTACGCGAAGCAGCCGATGTCCGACGTCACCGTCGGGCGCTTCACCGAGGGCCCCGAGATCAGCCTCGGCCCCGCGGGCAAGAGCGGCCTGATCTCGTTCCCCGGAGGACAGCCTACGACGGACCCTGGAAGGTCGGGCTCGCCTACACCGGCAAGGTGACCGCCTGCCCGATCAGCGGGTAGCGGCTCGGCGGTTTGCGGGCCGGACCCGCCGGGCCCGGACTGGCCGTGAAGCGGAGAGGAGGGATTCGAACCCTCGAGAGAGCAATCAGCCCCTACTCGCTTAGCAGGCGAGTGCCTTCAGCCACTCGGCCACCTCTCCGGGAATCGCCCGCCGTTGTCAAGCCCGGCGAGCGGTCGGCCGATTCTAGATCGGCGGTCGGAGAGGTTCATTCGGCTCGACTGAAAGGGGAGCCGCGCGAACGTACGAATTGGGTGGTCATATTGCGACCCACTTGGCGACGTACGTTGGGATAGGTTGCGAGGATGCAAGGTTCATCCGTCGTTCCGTCCCGTCCTCTCGATGCTTGGCTGCCGCAGCGGCCGTCGCGCTCCTCCTGGCGGCACCCGCGAGCGCCGACGAGATCGCCTTCAGTGCAACAGCGATATCTGCGTGGTCGACCCGGACTCCAGCAACGCGCCGACGAACCTGACGAACACCGCTTTCAGCGAGTGGTACCCGGCGTGGTCGCCCGATGGCACCAGGCTGGCTTACGGGGCGTCCCTGCCAAGCGCTAATTGGGACACCTACGTGCTCAACGTCTCCAGCCCGGGAACCGCGATCCAGGTCACGAACACGCCGAACGGCGCGGAGTCGAACTCCTACCCGCCGGTCTGGTCCCCGGGCGGCACGCGCATCGCCTCGGTGTACCACCCGGACGCGAGCAACGACCCGCTTGGCGACGAGATCATCGTTAGCAACGCCGATGGCTCCGGCGGTGACGTCCACGTCGGCACCGGCCCGGGCATGGTCGACGAGGCGTACCCCTCCTACTCCCCGGACGGCTCGAAGATCATGTTCGTGCGAGACCCCTTCGCCGTCTACACAGCGAACTCCGCGGGCGGGGACGTGGGAACCGCCGTCTCCGGCGGCTACGGCTACGACGCGAAGTGGTCTCCGGACGGGACGCGCGTCCTGACCGGCACGCAGTCGAATCAGGTCAGGATCTCGCGAGTCGACGGCACCGGAACACCGGTCACGCTGGGTACGAACAACGGGCAGAGCGTCAACGACCCCGAGTGGTCGCCGGACAGCTCCAAGGTGATGTGGCAGCGCGGCAACTCGATCTTCGTCCAGAGCTCCGACGGGTCCGGCACCGCCACGGAGATAACCGTTCCCAGCGGCAGCATCCTCGGCCAGGGAGGCGGCTTCTCTCCCGACGGCACCAGAGTCGCCTTCGTCGGCTACAACGTCGGCTTCTCCAAGGTCGTCATCTACGTCGCGAACTCGGACGGGGGCGGGACCCCGCGCATCGTCGCCGACTCGACCTCGAACA
Source organism: Solirubrobacterales bacterium (assembly GCA_046330415.1). Lineage (GTDB taxonomy): Bacteria > Actinomycetota > Thermoleophilia > Solirubrobacterales > 70-9 > RHKX01. The sequence continues at coordinate 212,455 of JAXLSW010000009.1, forward strand.
ACATCCAGCCGACCTGGAAGCCGGACCCGAACGCGCAGCCGCCCGTCGATCCCCCGGTGGACCCGCCCGTCGAGCCCACCCGCCCGCCGGTGACGATCTCGCTCGCGAACTTCCGCAAGCCGTCTTTGACCGGCGGCAACCACCACATGCTGCTGGCGGGCGTCAGCTGCACCTACCCGACCCCCACGGCGATCGCCGCCGGGTGCACGTTCGGCACCAACGTGATCACCAAGGGCGTTGCACCCGCCGGCAACAGGGGAGTGGCGAAGAAGAAGCCGATCGTCTTCGCCAAGGGCTCCACCTCGCTCGATTACGGCGAGAAGGGCGACCTCGAGGTGACGATCACCAAGGCCGGCAGGAAGCTCCTGAAGCCGGGGAAGAAGCTGAAGCTCAACGTGACGATCGACCAGCACGTCGGCGACGACCCGGTCGTGACGACCAAGAAGACACTCAAGCTCAAGGTCCCGAAGAAGAAGGGCAAGAAGTGATCTAGGCTCGCGGGGTCGTGGCCCCGCAGCTCCCAGACGACCTCTACGACCGCTACGAGGCGATCTTCGAGGGGATCGAGCCGCCCTTCGCCTTCGTCGACCTCGATGCGCTGGAGGAGAACTCGAAGGAGATGCTCGGGCGGGCATCCGGCAAACCGATCCGCGTCGCCTCGAAGTCGATCCGCTGCCGCGAGGTGATCGACCGCGTCGCCGCCGCCGAGGGCTACGAGGGGATCCTCGCCTACGCGCTGCCCGAAGCGCTGATGTTGGCCCGCAGCGGCCACCGCGACATCGTCGTCGCCTACCCGACGGCTGACCGCCACGCCATCTCCGGGCTCGCGGAGATGACCGGGGCCGACCCCGAACTGAAGATCACGCTGATCGTCGACGAGACGCGCCAGCTCGACCTGATCGAGGGCGCCGTCGGCAGCGGTGCGACGCCGATCCGGGTCGCGATCGACATCGACGTCGGCTACTCGGCGCTGCGCGGACAGGTGCGGATCGGGCCGAAGCGCTCGCCGATCCGGACGCCGGCGCAGGCCCGAAAGCTCGCCGAGGAGATCGCCTCACGGCCGGGGCTGCGCCTCGACGGCGTGCTCGCCTACGAGGGCCAGGTCGCGGGCGTCGGCGACGCCGCCCCCGGCAAGGCGCTCAAGAACCTCGCGATCCGCAAGATGCAGGCCGCCTCGATGGAGGAGCTCAGGGAGCGGCGCGCGGCCATCGTCGCCGCGGTCGAAGCGGTGGGACCCCTGCGGTTCGTCAACGGCGGCGGCACCGGCTCGCTCGAGCTGACGACGAAGGAGAGCGCCGTCACCGAGCTCGCCGCCGGCTCCGGCTTCTTCGCCCCCGCCCTCTTCGACAGCTACAGCCGCTTCACGCTGACCCCCGCCGCCGGCTTCGCGCTGCCGATCGTGCGCCGTCCCGACACCGCGATCGCCACCGCGCTCGGGGGCGGATACATCGCCTCGGGCCCGGCGGGCGCCGACCGCCTCCCCTCCCCCTGGCTCCCCGCCGGCCTCCGCCTCGACAAGCTCGAGGGCGCCGGGGAGGTGCAGACGCCGCTCCTCGGCGAGGCGGCCGTCCGGCTCAAGGTCGGCAACCGCGTCTACATGCGCCACGCCAAGGCCGGCGAGCTCTGCGAGCACTTCAACGTGCTCCACCTCGTCGAGGGCGACGCGATCGTGAGCGAGGCTCCCACCTACCGCGGCGAGGGCTACGTCTTCGTCTGAGCGGGCGTCAGGCACCGTCCAGGAACGCGTTCACGCATTCGTCTGAGCTGGCGCCGCGACCGAGCACCCCGGTTTCTCCTCGAGCCCTCCACTCCCACGGCCCCTCGTGGAGTTCCCGGCGCCAGGGCCACCGTTTCTCACCGGACCCCCGGAGCGCCGGGGGCCTCGGTGAGTTGTGGGGCCTGCGCACGCGAAGGGCGCGGCGAGGCCATGTCTGCGTCTAGGCGCGGCCCCGGTCCCACCGGCTAGCGCGCGCCGACCCACCCACAGATACTCACCGAGTGGTCCGACCCGGCGACAAGACCGCCATGTGAGACCACTCGATGCCGATTCGTGGCTCCACCGGCGACGCGACCGCCGCGCGCCTACTTCTTCCGCCGGCGCTTCTTTCCCTCGACCGGCTCCACAACCGGCCCGAGAACGCGCTCGGTGTACTCGTTGGCGAAGGAGCCGCCCGGATCGAGCCGCTCGCGGACCGCGAGGAAATCGCCGAAGCGCGGATAGAGGCCGCGCAGGTCGGCGGCGTCGCGCGTGTGGCGCTTGCCCCAGTGGGGCCGTCCCCCGATGCCGGCCAGCAGCGACTCGACCGCGTCGAAGTACGGCCTGTGAGCGTCGCCGTGACGGTCGTAGTGGACCGCGACGTAGCAAGAGTCGCGCTCGAAGCTCGGGCTCAGCATCGCGTCATCGGCGGCGGCGAAGCGGACCTCGATCGGGAAGGCGACCTTGAGATCGCGGCGATTGGCGATCTCGAGGACGCCCTCGACCGCCTCGCGCGCGTTCGCCCGCGGCACGCAGTACTCCATCTCGGTGAACTTGACCTGGCGCTCGGAGGCGAAGACGCGGAAGGAGTGGTCCAGCTTGCGCGAAACGCCCGAGCCAGACGCCGCCAGCTTCGAAAGCGCCGGGATCGAGGCGGGCACGAACCGCGTGATGTTCGCGAACGCCCCCGCCACCCAGTTCTCCAGAACGACCTCCTGCGCGTAGGTGGAGACCGCGCTCGGAGGATCGGCGGCGGCATCGGTGCGGGTGCTCTCCCGGCACAGCGCCGTATCGGTGTGAGGGAAGACGTAGAACTCGAAGTGGTCGAGCTCGTCGGCGAGCTTGTCCATCCCGGAGATCACCTCCGCGAGCGGGCGGGTGCGGTCGTAGCGCTCGATCCGGAACGGCGTGACCGTCCGCAGCGTCACCGAGTAGATCGCGCCGAGCGCGCCGATACCCACCCGCGCGGCACGGAAGGCGTCGCTGTCGCTCGCCTCGGTCAGCTCGTGCAGGACGCCGTCGGCGGTGACGAGCTCGATCGCCTCTACCTGCGCCGAGAGGTTGCGCCACTTGGCGCCGGTCCCGTGCGTGGCGGTGGAGATCGCGCCGGCGAGCGTCTGCTTGTCGATGTCGCCGAGGTTCTCGAGCGCGAGGCCGTGGCGGTCGAGTCGGCGGTTGAGGTCGCCGAGCCGGATCCCGGCCTCGACCTTGACCCGGTTGCCGGGCCGGTCGACCTCGAGGATCCGGTTCATCCCCTCGATCCGCAGCATCGACCCGTCGGTGACGGCGGCCGGGGTGAACGAATGCCCGGAGCCCGCGACCTTGACCGCCCGCCCGGCCGTCGTCGCGTTCATGACCGCCTCGATCAGCCCCTCGCGCGTGTGCGGATGGGCCATCACCTCGGGGCGGCAGCGCTGCTCGCGCGACCAGTTGCGCCAGTGGTAGCCGGTCTCCTCGCGCTCGTCGGGCATGTCGGTCTGGGTCTCGGCCATGACGTCAGGTTATGGACTTCCCGCCGCGGTCTAACCTCACGCAGCGAATCCGGAGGGGTGGCAGAGCGGTTGAATGCGCTGGTCTTGAAAACCAGTAACGGGCAACCCCCGTTCGTGGGTTCGAATCCCACCCCCTCCGCTCAGCGCCCGGGAAACCGGCGCTTTCCATGTACACGCCGAATATTCTTTTGGCCGCGTATGCCCGTTCCACGCCTCCGGTCGATCCTCGCGCTCGCCTGTGCCCTCGCGGCGATCGCCCCCACCGCCGCCTCGGCCCAGAGCCCGGCGACCTTCGGCGCGATCGGCGCCGAGCAGACGTTCGTCGTCCCAGCGGGCATCGAGAGCATCGGGGTGATCGCGGTCGGCGGCCCCGGGGGTCAGGGCTCCGGCTACTACGGCGTACAGGGTGGCGCCGGCGGTGACGGCGCGCGGATCAGGTCCCAGCTCGCTGTCAGCGGCGGGCAGGTGCTCTACGTGAACGTCGGCGGACGCGGCTCCGACGGGTTCGGCACGACTGCGGGCGCGGCGGTCTTCAACGGCGGCGGCGCTGGCGGCGGCAGCGGGTGGGGCGGAGGATCCGGCGGCTCGGGAGGCGGAGCCACCGATCTGCGGA
>JAXLSW010000010.1:0-211633 GCA_046330415.1 Solirubrobacterales bacterium
TGGTCCCCGACTTCGCCGAGCGCCTGGCGACCGCCGCGGGCCTCCCCTATGTATCTGTGCTGAGCGCGGTCAAGCGGACCGAGGAGCAGTCCAAGCTTGAGAACTCACGCAAGCAGTGGCTGAACGTGCAGGGAGCCTTCACCGCCGACCGCACCGCCTGCCCGCCGGGAGCCGTCCTCCTCGTCGACGACCTCATCGACTCGAAGTGGACGATCACCGAGGCGGGGGGCACTTTGCGCCGGGCTGGGGTTCCTGGGGTCGTCCCCTTTGCGCTTGCGGCGTCAGGTCTCGCGAGCTGATCCTCGTCTGGCCCGCGGATCGACCACGTACTAGGCGAAGAGCTCGAGGTAGGGGGAGTACCTGAAGACCCGGTTCCTCCTGCCTCCGGTGGTCTCCTGAAGGAGCCCGTTCGACTCGAATTGGGACACGAGACCGTTGGCCGTGGCGAATGCGATGCCGAGAGTCTCGGCGATCAGATTGACGTTCACGATCGGCCGCATGAAGAGGAGGTCCAGTAACCGGCCGCCGTTTGCCCCGGTGAGGTCTCGGACCTTCGCGCGATGGAGCTCGCGCATCTCGCGGATCGCCCGCGCCGTGGTAGTCGCCTCGATCGCAGTCTCCTCCACCCCCGCCAGGAAGAACCTCATCCAGCCTTCCCAATCTCCCGCACGCCGGATCGCCGTCAGTCGGTCGTAGTACTCCGTCCGGTTTCGCTTGAGGTACAGACTGAGGTAGAGCAGGGGCCGCTGAAGAGCCTGCCGGTGCACCAGAAGGAACGTGATCAGCAGACGCCCGACCCTGCCGTTGCCGTCCATGAACGGGTGGATCGTCTCGAACTGCGCGTGCGCGATCCCGGCATGGACCAGCGCCGGCAGCTCATGGTTGTGAAGGAAGGTCTCGAGGTCGTCCAGCGCCTCGTGCATCACGGGGACCGGGGGCGGGACGAACGTGGCGGACTCCTGTGAGGCGCCATCGGGGCCGATCCAGTTCTGGATGCGCCGGAAGTCACCCGGAGCCAACCGTGCGCCCCTGCCGCTGCGCAGCAACTCCCCGTGAATCTCCCTGAGCAGACGCTTGGAGAGAGGCAGGCCCGCGACGCGCTCGAGTCCGAAGCTCATCGCCCTGACGTAGTTGAGTACCTCGTCGACATCGTTGGGGAGCCCACGGGCGTCGGGCTCGAGCTCGACGGCGAGCAGGTCCTCAAGGGTGCTCTGGGTACCCTCGATCTGCGAGCTGAGCACCGCTTCCCGCCTCACGTACATGGCCACGAACAGGTCGGGGTTGGGGATCTCCTGGATGACTCCATCGAGGCGCCCCAGCGCAAGGTCGGCTCGCGAGAGCTGTGCCAGCATCGCCGCGTCGACCACGATCGGCGGCTCCGGCGGCATGGACGCAGGGATGAATGGGCTACCGGGCCTCTCATCGAGAAAATGGCCCGCCCTTTCTTCAGATAGAGCCAAGGCCTTGCTTGCTCCTCTCGAAATAACGCCGCATCGCCACCAATCTTATTACGCAAAAACGCCCAGATCAATAATAAGGTGCTCTGGACGCGACGAGAACCACTTGCGCCGTGTAGGCGCGAAGTGCCAACTTGTCTTGCTAGACAAACCGACCACACGAGGCAACTTGGAGTGCCAAGCCTTCAGATCCCGTGCGACCCGCCGAGCTCGACGACCTCAGCCGGATCGATCACCAGCTCGAGATCGGTTCCCGGGTCGATGACGACCGGGATGTCATCCAGCCCCGCGAACGCAGAGAGCGCAAGCCGAGCCCGCTTCGGACCACCGACTCCGAAGTAGGCCTCGTAGGCCGGCACGGAGGTGAAGAGGGGGATGGCGTCACGACCGTCCGCGACCGGCACTGTGGTGAAGCTCTTGCGTCTGTCGTCCTCGCCCGGCGTGTGGGGCAGCAGGAGTTCGGCGCGTACGAGCATGTCGGCGAGGGAGGCGTCAACCGGTGCCCCCGGCGGCAGGTCGAGGAGCGCGTGCTCGAGCACGTCGTAGGCGACCGCATACGCCGGCCACTCCAGCCGCGCAGTCGCATCGGCGGCTTACTCTGGCAGACCAAGCGGCAGTTGACGAAAGATGCCTGACTCCCGGTGGAACTTGACCGCCAACGCGCGTTCTGGGGGGATTCGCCACCGCCGAGGGAAGTGCCTCCCTCACGTCGAACGTCAACAGCTTCGCGACCCCCGATGGCACCCACACCGGGACGCCGAACTCGCCCTACCCGGCCGACCCCACCGAGGCGAGACCGCCCATGGCACCAGAAAGGCTGCCGACGTCCAGGTCTACGTCAACGAGGCCCGCAGCCGGGAGGTACGGCGCGGACCCGCAAGCAGGCCCACGCCGCCACTCCTAGCTAGTAGCGGTAGCGGATCCGGAACAGTGGGTCGTTCTGCCACTGCCATCCGACTAGGTGTCGTAGGCCTAGATCGGCTTCGGCCTTTGCGATCTCGGACCCAGGGTTGTTTGGGTCGGTGAGACCGACGGCGCTCACGAGTGTGGTGGCACGTGGCAGCGCGGCGATCACTCCGATCGAACCGCCCGTAGCAATCACGAACGACGGCAGCGGGCCGATGACATCGAACTCGAACTCGCGGTCGCCGACCTTGTCGGCAGCGATCTTGTAGAAGAGCCGCAGCTCCCTTTGGCCAGGCTTGACCAAGACGGTCGTCACCGAGAACGAGCTTGCGGCGCGACCAACCGAGACCGCGAAGTCGCGCTGCTCGCGCTTCGAGGCGCCGTCAGCCATCTTCTCGAGCCGGTCGACCAGCTCCTGGTCGTATACCGAGCGATCAACGCTGTCGAACTCGAACACCGCCGGACCCTTGATCGGCTCGTCCGAGTATCGGACGATCGGCTTGGTCTGCGCCTGCGCTGCCATCGGCAGGATCAGGACCGCCTCCTTCTCGGAGTCGATGTCGGCGGTCAGGCCGAGGCTTGAGGTGATGAAAACCTCGTCCTGCTCCTGGCTGCCGTCGCCCTTGGCGATGATGTCGATGGTCGTGTCAACCCGGTTCACCGGGATGTTCGTCAGGTCCGTGAAGCTCATGCTTCACTTCCTTTCTCTGGTGATGGTCTTGGGACTCGTCGCTGGATTGGCGACCGGCCGCCATGCAGGGCGGCCGGGCTGCGTTATCTACTTCCGCTTTCCTCCTCTCTTTGGTGCCGCCTGCGACAGCGCGCTGCCGGCAGCGCGCTTCGAGTTGCGGCCGGTGCGGCCGTCCCGCAGTACCTTGCTGGCCGCCTTTGCCGCCCCTCTTGAGGTTCTCCGCTGCTTTGCCATTTGTGGATGACTCGCTTTCTGCTCCGGCTGCGCGCTTACACTGGGCGAGCCCAGAGCAAGAGGATGCCGAGCTACATTTACCATACTGGTATCGAGTATACCATCCTGATGGAACGCGACTCGTCGAGGCGGCGATGAAAGACACGACCGCCTGGGTGGCTAATGCTCTAAGAGGGGCTCGAGAGACTCGCGGCTGGAACCAGTCGGAACTCGCCAAGAAGCTCGGCGTGACCCAAACCGCGATCTCGTACTGGGAAGGCGGAAAGCGAAGCCCAGGCCTCGACGACTTGATCATGATCGCCGAAGCACTTGATGTCCCGGTGTTCAAGTTCATTCCACCTTCCCGGGCGCAGGCGCAAGCACCAGCTTTGCTCCGAGCTACCGCGGCGCGACTCGCTGATAGCGATCTCCAGGAGTCTGTTGCAAGGTTGACGGACATGGCAGAAGGCGTCGCCGCCCCTTCTCCGGAGCTTCAGATCACGTCAACCAATCCGAGCAATGCTGCGAACGAACTCATCGAGAAGGCGGCGGTCACGACACCGCCGGTGCCGGTCAAGACACTCGCGGAACGATGCGGCGCACTCGTCTACTTTCAGAAGTACCCGGACTCTCTCTCGGGGCTCGTCTTCGCTCTTGACGACGCTGCTGTCATTGGGATTAACGAAGGGCATCCACGGGTTCGGCAGAGATTCAGCCTTGGCCATGAGCTTGGCCACTATGTGCTCAGGCATCTCCAGCGGCAGAGCGGCTACGAAGACCGCGTCCATATCGACTCGGCGGAAGGAGTGTCGCCCGGCTTTGATTGGCGAGCGGAGCGAGCGGCCAACGAGTTCGCCGCGGAACTACTGATGCCCCGCAAGTTCGTTAGTCAAGCGCACGCGAATGCCGCTAGTCATCAGGAGTTGGCGGACAAGTTTGAGGTTTCTGAGCTCGCGATGGGCTATCGACTAGTCAACCTTGGACTGCGCTGAGCTGGCCGGCGTCGCGCTAGAGCGATGGCATCCAGGCGGCACGCCTCCAGAGAACCTGACGGCATGCCGAGCACACGCCGCCGAGTCGGCGAGTCTTCCCGCTGAGAGCTGCCCGTGCACCCAGCGACGTGCCTCTCAGACCACCCAGTCCCTGACCTCGAAGCCGATGCTCTCGAAGGCGCCTGCGAGTAACAACGGCTCGGCGAGGGCCATTTCCTCGGGCTCGAGCCCGAACACCACCATGTCACCGTCTCGCTCGTAGCGACCATCAACCCACCGCTGTGTGATCAGAGGCTCGAGCTCCCGAGCGCACTGCGCCACGTGCCCCCTAGCGTCCTCGGTGCTGACCCCTCCATCAATATCAGCTGGGTCCGCGAGATCGCGGAACTCTCGCGGGAGATCGGCAGCCTCCGCTTCCATCATCCTCCGCACCTCCCGAACATCGGCGGCGTCAAGCGCGTCTTCGAGGCCCCACCAGTTGGGTTCCCCGTCAAAGCGGATCGCCAGAGTCGGCGTGGCCGGCTGATCATGCTCTCCCGCCATCAGGATCGAAGGACGATCCGTCGCTGATCGACGTTGTACTCGTAGCTCTGGATGCTTTCGGCCTCGATGAGATCTACAGCCTCGTCGATGACGTTCAGCGGGACTGAGAACCACTCCGTCACCTCCGCGGTGGGGATGCCGTCCCGCTCGAACCAGATGTCGAGGCGTGCGGCCTCGAAGAATCGGTGGAGAAGGCCTTCGACTCCGCGCGCCATCGCCTTCGGCATCTCGAATGCCTGGACCTCTTCGACCGGACCTCCGAGAAACGTCGTGCTCTGCGTCGTGGCCGCAGTCCGAGCCGCCACCGACTGCGTTGTGAATCCGATCTTGTGCAGGTCGGGGATCTGTGAAACCTGTGGATCGTCGGAGAGCGTCCGCAGGACATATACGTAGCCGACCTCGCCGCCGAGTCGTGCCTCAATCTCAACTGCCGTCTTCTCCTCGGGGTCCGTGACCTGCTTGCCGAACCTGTACAGCTGGCTGGCGAGGGAGCGCAGCAGGAGGTTGGCCTCGGTGCCGTTCTCGAAGATGCAACGGAGCCGAGCATTGACGCGACCGTGTTCCCGGCGCCGCTCCCCCTCGGCCGCGACGTATGTGAGGACACCTCGCAAGACGTAGAAGGTGTCGCCCTTGATCTCCTGCTCGTTTCTGAATGGGATCAGGCGCCGTTTTCCTTCGCGCAACTCCTGCTGACACTGCTTGAAGAACGGCTCGAAACGATCGAAGTCGGGGCAGGGCTCGCGACGGGCGACCTCATCAGGCTTCGCTGGCTCCTTGGGGACGTGCCGCAGCTTGTGGAGATCGTCCCCGCCGTTCAATAGCCCGAGTGGATCGTCAGCAATCGCGTCAGCGAGGTTGTCGGGCGGCTCCGGCTCGCCGAGCAAGCCATGCTCATCAAGCCCGATGAGGGCTTCCCGGTATGCGTCGTTGTCGCGAATGGCCTGCAGGCGGAAGTGCAGCTGCATCTCAGCCACGCTGCCGGCTTCCGCTTGAGGTTCGCGGCCGTTGGCGGCCACGAACGCCTGGATCTCTTGGAAGCTGGCCGCCAGGCGATCGGCGCCGCTCATCGGCGCCGCTCGGACGGGGGCGTGGAGAAGGCCCAAGTCGTCCTCGGCGATCATCTGCTTGAGCACCTCTGCCTCGATCATCAGAGACCCTGCTCTCGCCGCTGTCGCTGCAGAAGGAGCAAGGCCTCTGCGAGGCGCTGCTCCTGGGGGTCATTCGAGCGAACGTTGGGACGGTCGCCCTCCCTGCGCACGAAAGCCTGGATCTTGGGCCAGAGAAGGAGCGCCTCCTCCTCGCTCATCTCGACGCGAGTGGTGTCGATCGCGTCCTGGATGAGTCCAAGCACCTGCTTGGTCACCGACTTGGAGAGGATCTCGAACGCCTTCTGGAAGGGGTTCACCGTGTCGATCAGGTCGATGTGGAGGTCGTCGATGTTCACGAAGCGCCCGGCCATGAGCACGAAGCGATTGTCGCCGACGTCCTTGACCTCCCCGTTCTTGACAACCGAGTCGGTTACCACGTGCTGGCGAACCTCTTCGACCTCCTCATCGCTGATGTCGGGGTAGCGCGTGCGGATGATCTTCGGGATCAGGACCTTGTTCATCACCTCTGGGTCGATGTTGCCGGGCATCGCCTTGAGCATGGTGGGGTCTTGCAGGATCTGAGCCTTCAAGTCGTTCAGGTCTGAGTCGACGATCTGGCGCACGCGGTCGGTTGACGGCTCCTTGAACCCCGAGATCTTGAGTTCGCCGACGCCGGGACGATCTTTGGGGTCTCGCTTGGTCTTGAACTTGAAGTTCGGGGCAAGGACCTGCTCCATCAGCAGCGAGGCCGTGATCGCCTTCAGCATGTTGTTGACGGCGACCCTGACCTCCTCGTCGCCTGCGTCGGGCTGGGCGATCAGGTTGGTGAACTGAGAGTGGCTCTTGTTTGGGCTGTCCCGCGTGCAGCGGCCGATGATCTGGATGATCTCGGTGAGGGACCCCCGGTAGCCGACGGTCAGCGCGTGCTCGCAGTAGGGCCAGTCGAAGCCTTCTTTCGCCATGCCGAGAGCGATGATCAAGTCGATGTCATCGAGCTGGCTCATCGTCCGGAGGTAATCGACGATCTTCGGCCGCTGAGCCGGATCGTCGTTGACGAGGTCTGCCACCTTGATGACCTTGCCGTCGGTTCGCTTGACGGAGATCACGCCGGTCACGGGGTCCTGGTTCTCAACCACCCCGATCGCATCTAGGATGTGGTCGACCTCACGCAGCTTGTCTTTGGTTGATTCACCCGACTGCACGCTCGGGATGTGAAGGATGGTCTTCTTGTCTGTGTCGAGAACCCCGTCGACGGCGTCGAGGTAGCGGCCCGAGTAGAAGTGGTAGCCGATCCCGAGCGACTTCAGGTACGTGTAGCCATTGAGCTGCTCGTAGTAGTTGTAGGTCACCTTCGTGAACTTGGCTTCGTCAGCAGGCTCGAGGACGGGGACGGCGTCGCCGCGGAAGTAGGAGCCGGTCATGGCGACGATGTGCGCTTTGCTGGTCCGCATCACTGAGCGCATGAGCTCACCGAGGCGGCTGTCCTCGTTCGCGGACACGTGGTGGAACTCGTCAATCGCCAGCAAGGTCTCGTCGAGGGCGCCGTCGTCGAGGGCGCCGTCGTCGAGGGCGTCGAAGGCGAAGCGGAGCGTGGCGTGTGTGCAGATCAGAATCGGATCGGGAGAGGAGAGGAATTCGAGGAAGGCTTCGACCTTCCCAACGCTGGAGCCTGGTGAGCAGAGGTTGCGGTGCTCAGGGATCTCCCAGTCGGCGAAGAACCCGTGCTCCGTGAGCTTTGTGCTGGCGAATGAAGCTCCAATCGAACGCTCTGGGACCGCGACGATGACCTTCTTGAGCCCCTGGTTGTAGAGCTTGTTGAGCCCGATGAACATCAGCGCTCGCGACTTCCCCGAGGCAGGCGGTGCCTTGATGAGGAGGTACTGGTCTTGGCGACGCTCGAACGCCTTCGCCTGCATCTCCCGCATTCCGAGAGCGTCGGTGGCGGTGCTCTTTCCTGTCTGGGCGTAGGTGACGTCGATCAGGTTTGGCATCTCAGGCGACCTCCGCCAGAGTCGCCTCATACATTGAGAAGAGGACCCTGAGCCGGTCGGCGTCGGCATCGAACGGGGTGGGTCGGAAGAGGCGGTCAACCGCGTTGTCGAGCGTGGCATGTGCCTCCGCAAGGATGTCCGGCATCGCTTCGGGCTCGTAAAGCTCTGCCAAGGTGGCATCCGGGAAATGCTCTCGGGCGGAGAGAATCCGCAGGGCCGGCTGGGTGAGCTCCTCCTTCATTCTTCCAACTGGTAACGGCGCCGGGAACGTGTTGTAGACGAGGTTCTTGGAGTAGCGATAGCGGGACTCAAGCCGCCCGCCAATGGCCTCAACCCAAACGACGTGCATTCGCGAGTGGAGTAACCCAAGGAGCCACGGCTCGGCATCGTAGATCGCGCTGGCAAGGTTCGAGATCACGGTGCCCCTGCCTACGAATCCAAGCGGTATGTAGCGCCTTCTCTCCGACGACACGTTCGGGACGAGAATTGCCGGCGTCTCCCGATGAGCTCGTTGAACAAAGCGGTAGGGATGGGCAGCTGCCGCGCGGGTGCTTGCAGCCTTGCTTGCCTCACGGAAATCGGCCACGCGCTTCATCCTCTCCGCGATAGGAGGGATAAGGCTCGCGGCTTCGGCGTCAGCGTCTGAGATCCAGAGGCAGCGACGCCACGCGCCGCTAATGCACTCCCTCGCGCCCCCGTAGCGTCGGATGAATTGCTCCGCCTCCGGGTACAACCGCACCAACTCGTCTGCCTCTGCGGGGTCAAGAATGAGATGACCTCCGTCTCGAGGCATGCTGCCGAAGACCATGGCCGGTAGCCCAGCTATCGATGTGTTCTCCTGCACCACGATCTCAGCCCCACCATCTGGGACTAGATAGGGGTTGATGTGCCTTGCCTCGATGCGTGAAGTGCCAGAGACGAGGTCCTTTGCTTTTCGGTCTCCAGCGCGGGACAAACCGATGACAACGCAGCTCACTCCCGCGTTTCCCCGAGCTGCGTTCGTCCAGCGGAAGGACGAATGGGCAAATGAGATCTCGACTCCAAGCTCAAAGACGCGCGGCCACAGCAAGCCGACTTGGTTGCCCTGCGTGATCGAGTTGGTCGCCACAAGCCCGGCCTCGCAGCCCTCGCGCCCCGCGACGAACTGCCCTGCTTTGAAGATCCATATTGATACGTAGTCCAGATACTTATTGATCGACCGATCTTCGAAAGCCAAGACCAAGTCCTGCTTCTGGCTCTCGCTCTGAAGCGTCCCGCCTTGATACGGGGGGTTGCCAAGCACGAACGTCGGCCCCTCCGGCACAAGGGCCCCCCAGTCGATTCGAGCAGCATTGCCGCACGAGATGTGGCCCGCCTCCACGAGCGGAATCAGGGGAATGTCAACTCCAAAGAGGTCGGCAAACTCGCGGTTCATCTGATGCTTGGCAAGCCAGAGCGAGAGCGTTGCCACCTCCGCTGCGAAGTCGTCGATCTCGATGCCGTAGAAGCTCTCGAGATCGATGCGCGAGTATTCAAAGAGGGCAGCTCGCCGCGGTTCGAGGTCAGCGATTCGCTGCAGTATGCCGTGCTCCAAGCGGCGTAGCTCCTTATAGGAAATGACGAGAAAGTTGCCCGATCCACAGGCGGGGTCGAAGATCTGGATCTCCGCGATTCGGTCCAACAGTCGCTCAAGCTTTTTGACGGTGCCCGCGCCAGCGAATGCCTCTTCGAGTTCGTCCAGGAAGAGCGGCCGGATGACCTTCATGATGTTCTCGACCGACGTGTAGTGCATGCCAAGCCCTCCCCTCTGGCTCGGCCGTACGACGGCCTGCATCATCGATCCGAAGATGTCGGGATTGATCTGAGACCAATCGAGCGTGCCGCACTCGAGAACGGTTGAGCGAGCTCTGGCAGTGAAGCTCGGGGAAGGTGATCGGCGGCGGAAGAGTTGGCCATTCACATAGCCGAACCCCGCCAAGTGCGCCGGCGCCCCCCTTCTCGCGGCAGGCTCGGTGTCGAGGAACTCAAAGAGCCCGTCGAAGTACTGACTTGCGTCTTCGCCTGACTCGTCGGTCAGGGACCCGATTGAGTTGGTGAAGCTTGCTTGTGCAAAGACCCCGGTGTCTTCGGCGAAGAAGCAGAAGAGCAGGCGGGTGAAGAAGACGTTCAGCTCGTGACGCTGCTCGTCGGTCTCGATGCTGTTGTGACGAATGATCTCGTCGTACAGCTTCGCCATCTTCTCCGCAGCCTTGACATCAGCGACGTTGAGGTTCTCCAGGCGCGTCTTCTCGATCCCGGCCCATGGAAGGAAGAACGCCGCGTGGCTCGGAAGGTCTGCGACTGCGATATCGAGCGTGCTGGCTGTTGAGTTGTCCCTGGCAAGTAGCTTGGTCCCATTGGAAACGATTGAGAACCGGGGTTGCTCCCGGAGGACTTGTTCGTCCTCGCGTGCGGCCTCGATCAGCGCATAGAGCTCGTCGTCCGCGCCTCCAGTCGAACGGAAGTAGACCTTCCCCTTCCAAAGGTGCTCGTCCGGTCCGTCGGCCTTGTCGTAGGTCCCGTTCTTCAAGCGGCTGATGGATGCCTTGGGCAGGCCGTACGCCCGCAGCAGCGAGTACAGGAGGTCGCTGCCCTCCGGATCGTCGATCGCCGCGAGGCTCTCCTCAATTTCGCGCAAGTTCACGCGGGTGAACCCTCCGTGGCCCTCCGGGTAGGTTGGTCCTCGAGAGCGTGCTCGAGGTTATCCGGAGCCGGGGCGAGGGATGGGACGGGATGCTTGGCGAGGTGAATTGGCGCTAGCGAGTGGCACCAATCCGCCAGCGGCGGTTCCCGGGTCTGCGGGGTCCACGTCGGGCCATTGGACCTGCTCGCCTCCCACCCGAGGCAGCTCGAGTTGGGCCAGCTCGATCCTGGCCGCCCCTGGCGGCGAACCAAGATTCGAGCCCAGAGTCGCGGGCTAAGCCACCGAGTGGATCGTAGTGCGGCATGACATCTTCCGTCCCCATCGAAGCCGGGTCTCGCTTGGGGTCACGAGGTTGCGATGTGGTGCTGGGAGGGGATCCTGCCGCTGCCAGCTGTTGAATGATCTGGGTGCACTCGATGATGGATACGGAATCCAGCTGGAGCGTCGACCAAGTAGCTCTCGGCTGAACGCGAGGATCGGTGGTCGGCATCGCGGTCAGAGTTAGGCTGTGCGACCATCGCCTCCGTGAAGGAGCCATTGGATCGGGACGAGGCGCCCCGGCACGACGCCAGTCGCTATGGCACCAGGAGCATGACGTAGGACCTTAGGAGCTATCGAATGGCAGCCCAATTTGGCCACCACCCGTGGACGGTGCAAGAGCTCGTTTCCGGGATAGACAAGGGGAGTGTTCGTCTTCCTGATATTCAGCGGCCCTTCGTCTGGCCGAACGCCAAGGTGCGTGACCTAATCGACTCGATGTTTCGGGGTTATCCGGTCGGCGAGCTGATGTTCTGGGCGAACAAGGACGAAGGTCACACCAAACCGATCGGCGCCGATGGGGCTAAGACACAAGTGGGCTCGATGCAAGTCGTCGACGGTCAGCAGCGGCTCACGAGTCTTTACGCCGTCGTCAAGGGCTTGGAGGTATGGCGCGAGGACTACAGCCGCGAGGCGATCGCTCTGACGTTCAATCCCCTTACAACCCGGTTCGAGGTGCCAACGCCGGCTTTCCTCAAGTCCGCCGAGTGGATCCCAGACATCGTCGAGGTGTTCAAAGACCCCATCGAGGCACGCCATCGCTATCTCAAGCGGCTCAAGAATGACGGCAAGCGGTCCGTCGACGACGATCTGGAGCGTCGCGTTGAAGTTGCGATCGGTCGCTTGGCGAATCTCCAGGAGTACAAGTTCCAAGTCGTACAGATCAAAGAAGAGGTGTCGCGCGAGACCGTTGCTGACATCTTCGTCCGAATCAACAGCGAGGGCGTGGCCCTCGCCGCGGCAGACTTCATCCTCACGTGGCTGAGTGTTTTCTGGGAAGAGGGCCGCGGCGACCTTGAACGCTGGGCAAGGAACTCTCGATTCACGCCGCTAGAGGTTTCTCAGATGCTTGGTGAACAAACGTCTTGGACACCGAAGAACGCTTTCATGTCGTTCGATCCAGGTCAGATCCTGCGTGTCTCGGTTGCGGTCGGTCTGCGGCGCGCAAAACTCGCGGACGCCTACAACTTCCTGCGCGGGCGCGACCCGCGCAGCCGCGAGATCGACAGCGCGAAGCGAGAGGCTGCGCTGGCGCAACTGAAAGCCGGGCACGCCGACGCACTGAAGCCACTTCATTGGGATGAGTTCCTGAAGACGCTCGAGCGTGGCGGCTTTCGGTCGCGGGACATGATCACCTCGAAGAACACAATCCTCTACTCGTACGCCCTATGGATCATCGGTCGCGTTCACTTCGGAGTCCCTCTCGACGATCTGCGAGAGCTCATGGCGCGTTGGTTCTTCATGTCGCAAGTTACCGGGCGCTATACGAACAGCCCGGAGACAAGGATGCAGGAGGAGTTGAACCGGCTCGACGGTCTGCCAGCCGAAGCAGGGGTGTTCATTGACACGTTGAACGGTCAGATCGATGCCGCCGTTCCAGAGGACTGGTGGCGGGTGACGCTGCTGGATGCACTCGATACCTCCTCCTCCGGCGCCCCGGCCTTCGTCTCCTACATCGCAGCGTTGAACATCCTCGACGCGGATGTATTGCTAGCGACATCGAAAGTCAAGGACTGGATCACTGAGCGGCCGAGCGTCAAGGGCATCGAGAAACACCATCTGTTTCCACGTGACTACCTGAAGACCACGGTCGGGATCAGCGATAACAAGAAGATCAACCAGGTTGCGAATCTCGCGCTTGTCGAGTGGTCGGACAACATCTCCATCTCGAACAGCGCGCCGACCGAGTATTGGCCCCAGGAGGTATCCAACAAGGATCTCGAGCCCGCGCGTCGCGTACAGCAGGAAGAGTGGCACGCTCTTCCCAAGGGCTGGATCGAGCTCGACTACAGCCAAT
Source organism: Solirubrobacterales bacterium (assembly GCA_046330415.1). GTDB lineage: Bacteria > Actinomycetota > Thermoleophilia > Solirubrobacterales > 70-9 > RHKX01. Next base: position 12,879 of record JAXLSW010000010.1, read on the forward strand.
TTCTGCTCGCGCGACGAGCATTGATGGCTAACGTAATCCACGAAGGCTTCAAGCGGCTAACGGACCCCAACTACGAGCCGGACTTGACCCGCCCTGATGTCCTACCGACGTCAACGGTGCCTCTAGCCCTGCCGACTCTGGAAAGGCTCGTCATCTCCGGGGTGCTTCCTGTCGGCACCCTTCTCACGCCTGTCGACCCCGAGCGGACAACAATTGCCGAGGTCACTGAAGACGGGTACATCCAAGTGGGCGAGCATCTCTGCGAGACCGTCGATCGTGCGGCCAAGGAGGACCACGCCGACGTCGATTCCGGGTGGCTCTACTGGCAGGCGCATCTTGATGACGAGGAAGAGCCGGCCACTCTCTCGGAACTGCGTAACCGGGCTGCCGAAGGGTTGGGCCAGTCCGCCGCCTGAGCGAGGGGTTGTCGCTGACGGTCGAGATTCTTCAAGAATTTGGGTGTCGCCTGAAGCTGATCCCCTCTCGCTCGCTATTGACGAGGCCTTCTGAAGGCCCACCTGAGGCGAGGGGTGAGTTCGGCGAGTCTCGAGCGAGGCAAGCCCCGGATCGCGGCCCGCTCGGCGGTCTCGGGGCTGGATGCGGTCTTGAGTTTACGCCCACCGAGTCCCTATGCATCTCCGACCCTCGAGCAGTGGCAATGAATATCCGAATCCGTGGCGGATTCGCGTACGTGGGCACCATCGCGCGTCAGGGACGGCGGCTGCGTGAAACATCCGCGACAGAGTGAAGCGACCTATATGGGAGCACCGTTCGCGGAGCCGCCCGAGCAAACTGAATTCGATGTGAGGGTCGGCGCGCGACTCGCTGAAGAAGACTTGGCTAGCTAGTAACCTCACGTCCATGAGATGGGCGCAGCTGATGACTCTGGCGGCGACCTGTGTGGCCATCCTGTTTCCGGCCTCATCGAGGGCTGCCCAGGGCGTGCCTCCAGAGCCGACGTTTCCGATCAACGGTAGCCGTATCCCCTACAGCGAACAGATTCATCTGTCAGTGACTAGTTCGGGCTCAATCGTTTTCTATGAGGTTGCTACTACGGACAGGGTCGATCCGGACGGGCAGCTGACCGACCTCGCCGCGCTCGGTTCGATGACGCGCGATGGTTCGACAGCTAGCTTCCATGCGGTTCTAGGTACTGGCGCGTCGCCTCCACTTCGGCCCGGCACGTATTACTGGCATGCCTACCGGGATGAGTGCAATGGACCGCCTGTAACGGATTGCATTAACGAGGGTCCGGCGCTCACCTTCTCGGTCGGGTCGCCTCGCAACCCAGAGCCGACCTCACCGCCCAGCGGCACCCGCGTGAGCGAGCTCCTGGGGCCCCATCAGATCCGTGCGCAAGTACCCTCCGAGCTCGCCGATGCTAGGCCGGGTTTTGAAGTGTCTCTTGCGAACGAGGTCGGACTTGATGGCATGTTCGAGGATGGGCTGAACTATGGCGCCAACTCTTTCGGAGATGGTGACATCTATGCGCAACTCGATAGCTACGTTCTTGGACGGGCGGGCGAGTATGAGCTTTATTGGCACGCCTACGCCTTGGACTGTCTGGCCGAGCCTGATTGTCGGGTAGTTGGGCCAACGCGCTCGCTGCAGGTTGACAATCGACCACCTGAGACGCGCTTGTTGGGCCACCCATTTCGCAGCACGGCCAAGCGGAGACCGCGCTTCTCGTTTACTTCATCGGCGCTAGATCTCGCAGGTTTTCAATGCCGATTCGATCAGGGACCGTGGCAGCAGTGCTTCTCGCCTTGGCGACCCACTCATCGCTTGGCGCTCGGGCGCAGGACATTCGCGGTACGCGCTTACGACGACCTCGGAAATGTCGACGTTGGAACTGTCACGCGGTTCAAGGTCATCGCTTAAGGTCGGTTCCAGGAGATCCAATGTGGTTGGGGTCCGGTAGTGCGCCACTTGCGCCAGCTAGGAATCTGAGAGGTTTCTGGACGGCACCGTCGTTGGGTCGAGTGTGGACCCCAGGAGTTCTGATGGAGCGACTCTGCACGCCTTGTGCCTTGGATTAGCTGATCCACTAGACGGTGGCGAGGTCGAGGTGATCGCGACAGTTAGGCCTGGTCCAACCCGGTTTCCGCGGAGTTCTCGGTTATAACGTCGCCTACCGACCCGACCCATGCGAGGATGCCATGACCTGTGCAAAGACTGGAATCGGCTCGCCATGCACGACCACGCCCAGTCGTAAACGAGCAACCTAGGAACATGAGTCACCCCGGCTTCGGCACCTTTCAGGCGTCGCGTATCGCACCGGACGCCACTACTGCTGCCGCGGACGACCTTTGCCTGTCTCCTACTCCGTACCTTCTGGTCTCAGACGCCAGGGCAGCCCGGATGCGCGGGCGACCGGATAAACAGATGCGGCTCGAATTGCATCGGCAGAAGCCATCAGCGTCAGCCTCTCTCGGGTGCGGGTGGCGGCGGTGTAGAGGAGCTCACGGCTCGTGATCCGCGAGCTCTCCGGCGGCAGCAGCACGCTTACCGCCTCGAACTGACTGCCCTGGCTCTTGTGGATCGTCATTGTGTAGACGGTTTCCGCCGCCTCGAGCTGGGTCGGGCTCACTTCGACGATGTCGTCGCCCCTTGGAAAGGCGGCGGTCAGCTGGCCGTTGGGTCGCTGGATCACGATGCCCGTGTCGCCGTTGTAGAGCTTGAGCTCGTAGCTGTTCTGGGTGACCAGGAGGGGCCTTCCTACGTACCACCGCCCGAACGGGTCGAAGGCCTCGACCTCCTCGGCGATCCAGGCCTCGGCCTGCAGGTTCCAGCGCCTTACACCGTGGGGGCCGCGGCGGTGGGCGCAGAGGATGCGGTGCTTGGCCATCGCTTCGAGTGCTGCCTTGGCGTCGCCGGCGGCTGCGGCCTCGAAGGCGGCTCGGCCGGCCTCGACCGTTGCCTTTCGCACTGGCTCCAGTAGGGGCATCGAGGCCGGGTCTCCGGGGTCGGCGTCGATCCACTGGACCTGGTTGCCGCCCTTCTCCAGGAGTTCGATCATCGTGTCGGCGTCTCCGGCTCTAATCGCCTCAGCCAGCTCGGCGATCTCCTCGCCGTACCGGTGCACTCGGTCGAGCGTCACCACGCGCTTGCCCAGGGGGCTGTCCGGCTCCTCCTCTGCCGGCCCGACTATGTCGCCAAGCACCGCTCCAGCCTCCACACTCGCCAGCTGACCCGGGTCCCCGATCAGCACCAGTCTCGCCTGCGGCCTCACGGCCTCGAGCAGCCTCGCCATCATCCACAGGGGGACCATCGAGGTCTCGTCGATGATCACCTCGAAGGGCAACCATCTCGCGGTTGCTCGGCGGCGCTGTGGGTCCTCGGCTGCCAACCGAGGCCTGTGGAGGGTTACGGCCTCGAGCTCCAACAACCTCTCGCGGACCGACTCGCTCACGTCCAACCGCGCGGCCTCATCGCGCACTGACTCCTGCAGCCGCTGCGCGCTTGCCCGTCGGCGCCGCCAGCGATCAGCGGGACGCGCCCCCCACGCTCGGCGTCGGCCATCAGGAGCGCGGCGATCCGCGCAACAGTCGTCGTCTTGCCGGTGCCGGGGCCACCGGCGATCACGGTCAGCCGCTCGCCGCGACCTCCGCTGCCAGCGCCTGCTTGCCGACGCCCTGCTCCCCGGGGAAGAGCCGCTCGAGGTCGGCCTTCGTCGCCGCGGCGTCCACAACCCACGCCTCGGCTCCCGCCATCGCCAGCAGGTCCTCGGCCACCTGCGCCTCCGCCCGCCAGTAGCGGTCTAGATATAGGCGGCTTCCCCAGAGGCGCAGCGGGCGGTCGGGGTCGGCGTCCATCTCGCCGACCAGCGGGCTCGCGGCGACCTTCCTCACCCACTCGCCCGGCTCGGGCCAGGGGAGGTCGCTGAGGTCGACCTCGTCCTCGAGATCGACGGCTGCGGTCCCGGCGATCGTCTCGAGGTCGACGAGCACATGGCCGATCCGCGGGCCGCGCACGGCCAACGCGGCGGCCAGCATCACCTGCTCGTCAGCCTCCCCGCCGACCCGGGCGATTCGCGTCGCCACGTGGACGTCGGCGCTGTGGAGGACGCCGGCGGCGTTGAACTCCCCCAGCAGCTCCGGCGCGCGCAGCGCGAACGCGGAGGAGCGGGGGTCGACCACCCGCAACGAGGGCGCCTCGGCGGCGCTCACTTCCTCACCCCAAACACGTCGACCGACACGCTATGGGAGTCGCGCGGGAGACGGCGACTCTGACGCGCGGGACACGCGGGACGCGGGACAAGTGGCGCAGGAAGCGGCGGCGCTGAGAAGAATCTCTCTCAACGTCCACCAGTGAGAAGGAGCCTTTGGGATGCCGTTGTCGTCGAGTCTTGAGTCCGGGGTGTTTGGGAAGGGCGCGATTCGCGCTCGCGCGTTGGGAGCGGCCGCGCTGGCGATGGCCGCGCTCGCCCTGCTGCCGCCGGCCGCCCGCGCCGACACGGTCGTCCCCGACGATCAGATCGTCCAGGGCAGCCAGTGCATCGGGCTCGACTGCGTCAACAACGAGTCCTTCGGCTTCACCACGCTGATGCTGAAGGAGAACAACAACAGGCTTCTCTTCAACGACACGAGCACGTCCGCTGGCCTGCCCACGACCAACTGGGCGCTGATCGCGAACGGGAACCTGAGCGGAGACCCGAACTTCTTCGGCCTCGCGAACCTCGGCGACACCGACACCAACACGCAGAATCCCAGCGTCTACCCCTTCAAGGTCGCCGGCGGCGCGGGCAACAACGCGCTGTCGGTCAATGCGAGCGGCAACGTCGGCATCGGGACCGGCGACGCCTCGCGCACCCTGCAGCTGACGCGCGGCGACACCCCCGTGATGCGCCTCGATCAGGACAACAGCAGCGGGTTCTCTCCGCAGGTCTGGGACGTCGCCGGCAACGAGACCAACTTCTTCGTCCGCGACGCCACCAACGGCAACCTGCTGCCCTTCCGGATCCGCCCGGGAGCCCCGACGAGCAGCATCGACATCGCCGCCAACGGCAACGTCGGCATCGGCCTGAACAACCCGAACGCTCCGCTCGACATCCAGCGCGGCAACGGCACCGCCAAGGTGCGGGTCGCGGAGACCAACGGCACGACCCAGCTCCGCGAGCTCGTCGCGCTGATCAACAACGGGCCCTCCACGATCCGGCTCGAGAACACAAGCGCCGGGACGCATCCGGTCTGGCTCGCGGGGACCGACGACGCCGACGACTACCTGCTCGACACCGACGGCTCCACCGTCGCGCCGCTGCGGGTGAGCTCGGCGGGAGGCCTCTACTCGGGAGCCGATCCCGCCCAGCGGACCGACGTCCAGCAGGTCGACCCGGCGGCGGTCCTCAACCAGATCGCATCGCTGCCGTTGCGGACCTGGGTCTACGCCGACGACGCGGACGGCGGCCGCCACATCGGTCCCACGGCCAGCGAGTTCCGCAGCGCCTCGGGCCTCGGTCCGAGCAGCGACGCGATCGCGCCCGCGGACGTGGGCGGCGTCGCCCTCGCCGGTGTGCAGGCGCTGAACGCGAAGATCGCCGGTGGAGCGGTCTCCGACGAGCAGGCGAAGCTGAACGCGCAGTTCAAGAAGCAGATCAAGAAGCTGCAGAAGCAGAACAAGAAGCTGACGAAGCGCGTGAAGAAGCTGGAGAAGAAGTAGGGAGCGTCAGCTCCCGCCGCCCTCGTCAAGCAGCGCGCTCAGGGCCTCGATCACGTCCGCCGGCGGCTGCCAGGCGACCACGCCTGCGGGCGTGCCGTCGGCGGCGGCCGGCGTGTCCGGGCCGGCCATTCCCCGCACGAACAGGTAGAGGGCGCCGCCGAGGTTGAGCTGGGGGTCGTACGTCGGCGCCCGCCAGCGCAGGTAGCGGTGCAGCGCCACTAGATATAGGAGCGCCTGCAGCCAGTAGTGGCCGCGCTCCATCTCGGCGGCGACGTCGGCAGGGCGGTAGTGGCGGGTGGTGAGCTCCTCCTCGGGGGCGCCGAGCCAGTTCGTCTTGTAGTCGACGACGAAGAACTTCGGCGCCATCAGCTCCTGGTCGACTACGCGCAGCGCCAAGTCGATGCTGCCGGTCAGGTAGCCGCGGACCGCCTGGCCCATCTCTGCCTCGCCGAGGGTGCGCGCGTAGATGGCGAGCGGGTCCTCGGCCGGGAGGCGCTCGGCGAGCAGGTCCCCGATCGAGCGCACGTCCAGCTTGCCCTTCGGCGTGTCGCCGCCGACGAGCGGCAGCTCGAAGGTGAGCTCGTCGAGGCGGTCCTTCGGCATCAGCTCGCGCAGGCGCATGCCACCGGCGGCGGGGCCGAGCGGCGTCTCGATCATCCGCGCGAGCGCCGCGACGAACGCCTCGCGGTCGAGGTCCATCCGGTGGTAGGCGAGCTGGGCGGAGACGACGGCTTCGAGCTCGGCCTCGAGGTCCGGCGCGAAGAAGTCCATCCGCTCCATGACGCTGTGGACGAGCGTTCCGAAGCGGCGCCCGCCGGGCAGATCGGCCCAGGGGGAGGGGAGCGCATCGGCCGCGTCCTCGCCACCGCCGCCGATTTCACCAACGACGCCCTCCTCGCCCTCGTCAGGCTCGTCGTCGAGCAGCCCCGGCGCCTCGGGCTCGCTCGCCACCCACGCCTCGTGCGCCCCGGCCCAGATCGAGGAGTAGGAGTTGCGCCTCCACAGCGAGTCGAGGCCGCGGCCGAACTCGGCGGCCTCCAGCTCCACCGGCTCTCGCGCGGTCCCCCGCCACGACTCCTCGCCCGGCGACAGGACCACCTCGGCGGAGACCTCCCCTCCGGACTCCGCCTCGAGCTCCTCGATCCGGGCGAGCACCTCGTCGTCCTCGGGGGTGAGGAGGCCGTCGGCGCGGATCGTCCCGTCGTCTGAGCGCGCCATCAGCAGGCGCGAGATCGCGGAGTTGCCGCTCATGTGGCCGGGCGCCCACCAGACGATCGCCTGGTGCTCGGCCCGGGTCAGCGCGACGTAGGCGAGCCGCAGCTCCTCGCCGCGGTCCTCCAGCAGGGAGGCCTCGCGGTGGGCGTTGTAGGCGGTGCCGACGAGGGCGACATCGAGTATCCGCGTCCGGCTTTCGTCGTGGAAGGTGACCGGGCTCTTCTCCCGCGGCTACTGCGCGCTCCACAGGAACGGCGCGTAGACGATCGGGAACTCGAGGCCCTTGCTGCGGTGGATGGTGAGGACCTGGACGGCCTCCTCGTCGGAGTCGAGGCGGCGGCTGCGCTCGTCGGTGATGTCGTCGCCCGCCTCGCTGACGCTGCGGTAGAGCCAGGCGGTGAGGGCGCTCAGCCCGCGGCCCTCGTTGACCGCCTCGGCGTGCAGGAGCTGGGCGATGTGGCGGAGGTCGGTGAGCCTGCGCTCGCCGTCGGCGAGGGCGAGCATCCGCGCGGGGATCCCCTCGACGGCGTTCATCTCCTCGACCATCGCCGCGACGCCGCGCTCGCGCAGCACCCGCGCGTAGCGGTGCAGGCTCTGGTGAATGGGCTCGAGGTCGGCGTCGGTCGCGGTCGCGAGACGCTCGGGGCTCCAGCCGAAGAACGAGGTGAGGGCGGCGGTGCGGGCGTTGGCGCGCGAGCTCGGGCGGTCGAGGGCGACGAGCAGGCGCCGCCACTCCTGCGCGATCTCGGTGGCGAAGACGCTCCCGGCGCCGTTGATGACCGCGGGGACGGCGGCGTCGGCGAGCGCGTCGCGGATCGCCGAGGCCTGCCAGTTGGCCCGCACGAGCACCGCGATGTGGCGGGGGAGGACGGCGGTCCAGGCCTCCTCGCCGCCGCTCTTCTCCCGCACCTGCGCCTCGGAGTTGAGGAGCTCGACGATGTCGGCGGCGACGTCGGCGATCACCGCGTCGTTCGTGTCGGCGGCGTAGAGCTCCCCGCGCTGGCTGATCCGCCTCCCCTGCCGCTGCACGAGCCGGAAGCGCAGCGGCGTCTCCACCGGCGCGCCGCGCAGGCCGCGTCCCTGATGGTGGGGGGGCGCCTCGACCGGGCGGTAGGTGATCCCCGGATGGCCGAGCTGCGCGTTGCCGAAGAGGGCGTCGTAGGCGTCGATGAGCGGCTGGTCGCTGCGGAAGTTGGTGTCGAGGGTCGGCTGGGAGCCGGCCTCCTCGGCGGCCTGCAGGTAGGCGAAGACGTCGGCGCCGCGGAACGCGTAGATCGCCTGCTTGGGATCGCCGACGAGGACGAGGGTGGCGCCGCGTTCGGCGAACGCCTCGCGGACGATCTCCCACTGCAGCGGGTCGGTGTCCTGGAACTCGTCGACGAGGACGACCTCCCAGCGCGAGCCGACCCGCTCGGCGACCTCGGCCGCGTGCTCCCCGCGCATCGCCTCCACGAGGCGGGTGAGGAGGTCGTCGTAGCCGAGCAGGCGCAGGCGGCGCTTGCGCGCGTCGAAGAGCTCGCGCGCCTTCTCGGCGAGGCGGCGGCGCATCTCCGGCTGATCGCCTCCGGCCTCCGCGAGCGGGACCTCGGGCTTCGACATCGCGACCTTGGCGACCTCACGCGCCTCGCTCGGGCTGAGCTCCGGGTCGGTTGAGTTCCAGAACCTCCACACGTAGAGGTCGTCGCTGATCTGTCGGATCAGGTCGGAGAGGTCCTCGCTGAACTCGTGGTCGGGCCCGAGGTCGCCGAGCACGCCGAGGCCTCCCAGCACCTCCTGGCAGAAGCCGTGGATGGTGGTGATCGTCGCCGCGTCGAAGTCGGCGAGGGCGCGGGTGATGCGGCGGCGGCGCTCGTCGAGCTCGGCGGGGTCGCACTTCGCCAGGAGCTCGACGACGACGTCCTGCTCTGCCGGGGTGTGGCCGGCGGCGATCGCGTCGAGCCCGCGGCCGACGCCGACGAGGCGGCTGCGGATCCGCTCCCGCAGCTCGCTGGTCGCGGCGCGGGTGAAGGTGACGAGCAGGAGCCGGTCGAGCTTGGTGCCCTCGGCGACGAGCTTCGCCGTGATCGCGGCGATCGTCCACGTCTTGCCGGTCCCGGCGCTGGCCTCGAGGACGCTGGTCCCCGGCGGCAGCGGCGCGGTGATGTCGAAGCGGTCGGTCATCCCCTCTCCACCTCGCCGAGCTCGAGCGGGTCGTTCCAGAGGCGGCGGGCGAGCAGGCCGAAGGTGGTCTCGGTCGAGAACCAGCCGGCGCCGCCCTCGTCGGGAAGGGGATCGATGGCGAGGATGTCGTCGAGCGAGCCGATGTCGCCGAAGACGAAGCGGTGCTCGGCGTCCTCGATCTCGCCGTCGAAGCTCCACTGGTTGTCGAACTTGGCGGCGGCGTTGCGGATGGCGTCGCTCGTGTCCTTGCCGTCGCGCAGCGCGGCGGCGTAGGCGGCGGAGGACTCGCAGAAGAGCGGCAGCGGCTCGCGCATCCCGCGGCGGAAGAGGTCGACGAGGACCTCGAGGCAGGCCAGCGCGCGGGTGGAGCGCTCGGCTTCGTCTGCGCCGAGGCCGCCGAAGCGGGAGACGCCGCGCCCTCCCCGGATGGTCGGGTGCATGCCGACGGTGACCGCCTCCCAGGGAGTCTCGGGGCGGGCGGCGGTGAGCGCGAGCAGGCGCACCCAGGCGCCGAGGCGGTGCTTGGCCTTGAGCTTGGAGAGCGTGACGTCGCCGAGGATCCCCTCCTCGATTCCGCCGATCGTGCCGGTCAGGAGGATGCCGCCGCTGAGGGGGACGCGGACGTCGCAGGAGTCCCGCTCCCCCCGCGGCCCCTTGGGCAGGACCCGCTCGGCGAGCGCGATCAGCTCCTCGGCCCGGGGGATCTGCTGGTCGACGATCGACTTGCCGAGCTGCTCGGGCGGGAGGGTGCCGCGGCGGATCTCGGCGAGGCAGGCCTCGCGCTCAGGCACGCCGCGGCGGCGGGAGGCGAGGTAGCTGTCGCCGAGCTGCCAGCGGCCGAGGCCGTCGAGCTCGATCGGCAGGTCGTCGTCGACCTCCTGGAAGAAGTCGCGCACCTCGATCCCGAGCCGCTGCTTGAGGAACGCCCGCACCGGGTGCTCGACGAACTTGACGAGCGAGTCCAGCTCGAGGATCTCGAGCTGCATGGGCTCGAGCGGGCCGTCGAGGAACGGGGCGGGCTCGCTGCGCTCCCCCTCGAGCGCCTGGGCGCCGGCGAGGTTTACGCGATCGAAGCCCCACGGCTTCGGCTTGACGGGCCCGCGGGCGGGGTCGAAGTTGCGGCGGTCGAAGGGCTGCAGGGGGTGGCGGGTGAGGATCCGGTCCTTGGCTCCACCCGGGTCGGGATGGCTGACGGTCGCGTCGACGACGTCGAGCAGCTCCCCGACGGGCACCGCGGGGGGAACCTCGAGGTTGGTGCGCTCGTCGTTGCCGGTGTAGGTGATGACAAGGTTGTCGGCGGCGGCCATCAGCGCGTCGAGCAGTAGCTGGCGGTCCTCTGTGCGCGGGTCGCGGTCGGCGAGGTGTGGGTCGTCGAGCAGCAGGTCGTCGCCGTCGCGCGGGGTCCGGCGGGGGAAGGCCTCCTGGTCGAGTCCCAGCAGGCAGACGACCCGGTGGGGGACCGAGCGCATCGGCGTCAGCGTGCAGACGGAGATGTGGCCGGTGCGGAAGTTGGCGGAGGTGGGGCGGCCGGCGAGGCGGGGGGTGAGCAGGGAGCGGACCTCGGCGAGGGTGAGGGCGGGGGCGTCGGCGGTCCCGGTGCCGGGCTCCCCGGATGACGCCCGAGTGGCAGGAAAGGGACGGCTCCCGTCCCCATCGTGCCACTCGTTTGCGGTCTCGGCCTCGGCGGCGAGGTCCTCGAGCAGGCGGTCGAGCTCCAGCCGCTCCCACTCCTGTCCGAAGGGGGTGCCGGTGAGGTTGTCGGCGGCGGCGGTGAGGGCCTCCGCCCATTCGCCGAGCGGCTTGGCCTCGGCGAAGCTCGCGAAGGCGGCGTCGATCCGGTCGATCAGCTCGGCGAAGCGGCCGGCGAGGGAGATCGCGCCGCTCTCGACGTCGTCGAGCGGGAGGACGTACTCGAAGATGCGGGCGTCGTCCTCGCTCATCGCGACGCCGAGGAGGATCCGGTCGAGCCCGCGCCGCCAGGTTCCCTCCGCGACGGGGACGTTGAAGGGCTTGCGGTGCGCCTCGTCGATCCCCCAGTGGATGTGGGCGGCGTTGATCCACTCGAGGATGCGGCTGAGGTCGTCGTCGTCGAATCCGAAGCGGAGGCGGACCGGGTCGAGGTTGGCGAAGTCGAGGAGCTCGGACGCGGTGAAGCGCGCGCTCGCGAGGTCGAGCAGCTCGGCGAGCGTGCCGAGGATCGGGTTGGTCCGGCGCAGGGAGCGGTCGGCGAGGCGGACGCGCAGGTCGGGGCGCGCGGGGGTGGAGGGGGAGGGCGCGAGCTCGTCCTCTTCGGCGGCGAGCCGTCCGGCCCCGAAGACGGCGTGGATCAGCGGCGCGAAGTCCTCGACGTTGGGACACATGACGATCACGTCGCGCGGCTCGAGCGTCGGGTCGTCGGCGAGCAGGTGCATGATCGCGTCGCGCAGCACCTCGACCTGGCGCTCGCGGCCGTGGCAGGAGTGGACCTGGACGCTGCGGTCGTCGTCGGCGAGGGCGGGGCGGGTGTCGGGCTCGCCGGCTGGCGGCGGGCCGGGGGGCGGCTCGTTGGCGGCGACCTGTGACTGCAGGCGATGCAGGAGGGAGTCGGTGTCGTGGGGGACGGCGTGGTGGGTGGTGGTGACGTCGGTGCGGTCGCCCGTGAGGACGACCTGGAGTTCGCGCGCGTCGTGTCCCCAGGAGGCGAGCAGCGGGTTGCGGGCGGCGTCGAGCGTGTGGTCGTCGGCGCGGCGGAGGGTCTCCGGGCGGGGATGCTCGTCGGTGGCGAGCTCCTCCCAGAGCTGCGGGGAGGGGTGGAGGAGGAAGAGGTGGACGTCGCGGTGCGTCGCGAGCGCGTCGAGCACCTCGAGGTGGGAGGCGGGCAGGCGGGTGAGGCCGAAGACGGAGATGTTCTGAGGGAGGTGCGCGAGGTCGGGCTCGGCGCGGAGACGCTCGCAGGCCTCGGCGAGGCGCTCCGGTGGGGAGGGAGCGCCGACGCGTTCGCGGAGGCGTCGCCATAGGTGTGACTGCCAGGCCGCCGGAGTACTCAGGGGTACTCCGGCTCCATCCACGTCCTCGCCCGCGGCCCAGGCGCGGATCATGTCGGGGCGGTAGGTGGCGTAGCGGGAGAAGAGGTGGGCGATGTGGCTGACGACCGCGGCGCGGCGGGAGCGGCGCGGGGAGCCGGCCGGATCCCCGGCGCCGATGTGGGCGGCGAGCAGGGAGAGCCACTCGGCGTCGGCGTTCGCGTCGACCACCTCGAGCAGCGGCCAGACGAGCCGCGCGGAGATCCACGGGTCCGAGCGGGGATCGAAGCCGGTCGCGTCTGAGACCGCCTCGGCGACGAGCGTCTCCGGGAACGGGAACTCGATGTTCGCCGCGACGCCCGCCTCGCCTACGTCAGTCGCGCCGAGGTGATGGGAGAGCGTCTGCGTGAGCCAGCGCTCGACGCCGCGCGAGGGGACCGAGAGAACCGCCGGCTCGAAGATGTCGTCACCGGGGCCGCTGAGCACGCCGGGCAGCGCCGCGACGAGCGCATCGGCGCGCTCAGCTACGTGGAGGTGAAGCACCCGCTACTCCCCCGACCTCTCCATGACCCTTCGCACTTCGCGCACGCTATGGCAGTCGCGGGAGGGGGTGACGTTCTGACGGGGCGGGCGTGGTCAGCGCGGGGTTGAGGAGACAAGGCCTTGACGCGGCGTATGCGCTTACAAGGCAATAGGACACATATCTACTGGAGCCATCTGCTATATGACTCTTATGACCGAAAGCACAAGCGTGCATCGAACGACGATCGAGCTCGACGCCGAGGCGCTCGAGGAAGCCCGCCGAATCCTGGGCACCAGCACTTATCGGCAGACGGTCAACGAGGCACTGAGAGCTGTCGGCCGATCCGATCGCCTTCGCCGCGGCGCCGCCGCGATCCGCTCCGGGAGGCTCGGCCTGATCAGCCCGGAGGAGCTGGCCGAGCAGCGCCGGCCGCGGACTGACTGACCGTGTACCTGGCCGACAGCTCGATTTGGGCATGGGCGGGCAAGGGCTCGCGGCCGGACATCCAGGCGAAGCTCACGAGCAGGTACGAGGTCGGTGAGGTCGCCACCTGCGTCCCGGTGATCCTCGAAGCAATGCACGGGCCGAGGACTTCCGCCGAGTATCGAGATCAGTTCGAGGCGATCTTTGAGCCACTGGAGCGCTTGCCCGCAGACGACACGGTGGTTGAGCGCGCCCTCGAGGTTCAGCGCGAACTCGCCGAACGAACCGATGGCAATCACCGCCGGCCCGCGATCGACTTCCTGATCGCAGCAACCGCAGAGGCAGCTGGACCCGACGTCATCCTGTGGTGCTTCGATCGCGACCTCGAGGTGATCTGCGAGCACACAGGTCAGCCCTTCGAGCCGGAAAGCTCAAGAGGGTCGGGACGCTAGCGACCCCCGAAGGGGCGGCGTCCTGACGCCCGGATCGGCTCGTGCTGCGGTCGGGAGCTGTGGTGCCGCGCGAGTTGCCTCGGCCCGATGAACCAGTAGATCCACTCGTCGACCTGCAGGTATGTGTTGGTCATGACCCGGTCAGGGTCGTAGGGCGGCGCGTAGTGTCCGCGATAGCCCTCGGCGCGGATCAGCTCGACGAACTGCCAGAACATCCGCGCATCCACCTCGCGCCATCCGAGGATCACGTAGGCGTGCGGATCGCAGGCCGCCCCATCGGGATCGTCCTCACCCTGTGCGTTGTAGCGCCGCTCGGTGTTGACGTCGCGGAAGGGCAGCGTCGCAAGCCAATCGCGAGCCGCCGCCAACGTCATGGATGCCTCGGACATACCCCGTGTGTCGGGGCGCAAGGGCTACTTCTGACGCGGGGTCGCCTCCGGCTCGGAGGCATCAGGCTCCCCACAGACCCAAGGCGCGAAGTCCTCGATCGGATCGTCGAGGATCACGTTGCCGCATGTGGTGTAACGCCCCCGGGGCTGAGCGAGCTGAGATCGACCAGCCCTCCGGAGCGGGTCGACATGGCGATTGGCCGGCGAAGTGATGTCGCCTCGATTGCCCCACCAACTCGGATCCGCCCTTGCAGTATCGGTGTCTCCGCCGCTTGCACGACACAAGTCAACACCAATAGTATCGGCGTCCGTGGCTGCGACCAGCAGACGAGATCGTCGGGCTGCGGTGGCGGTGATGTGGCTCATCATGCTCGGGTTGCCCGGCTGCGGGGGACAGGAGCAACCCTCCTCGTCGTCTATCGGCGCATCCACAGATCCTCTGCCCGAATCGCAACCCTTTGAATTCTCGGCCGAGTTGGTTGGAGGAGGGGAGCCGGTGGAGGTACGCGAAGGCGACTGTGTGGAGCTGACGGTCGATTCGCCCTCCAGCTTCGCACTACGCCTCTCGGGCTCTGACTCTGCTTCGAGCTTCCTACGCGTCTACACGGACTACCCGGCCTCTTGCAAGGCTTCCTTTCTCGACGACCCCCAGGTTGTCGCCTATACGCAGACGCTCGCAGGGCCGGAGTCCGTCGATGATGTCTTGGTGTACCTACCTCTGGTCCAACCCGGTTCCTTGAGCGTTCAAGTTGACGGTTCAGGGTCCGCGATGACGCTTGAAATAGTGCCCGTGGCACCGGTAACGAGTCTGCCTTCGCAGATGACCACGAGTAGGGGGATTCAGGATTGTTGGAACAACGATCCCACCACCTGGGAATCGGATGGCTCGGAGATCGCCGAGAGTGGCGGGTACAGTGGCGGTTCCTACGACCTAGCGGACAGCGTGTTGACTGGCGGACCGGGGCGATCGACCATATCCCTCGCTGAAACTATGGCTGAAGGGCAGGGCAAGCTGGTCCTGGGGTTGACCGACAGCCAGGAGACCTATCCGGATAGAGCCTGCTCGTGGGTTGTTGATGCTGAGTGACGTTCCGAACCCGGCTTGCAGGTTCCTCTAGTACCTAACCGTCTTCCACGCGATCCCAAAGGAGAACTAGGTGGAACCAGAGAGGATATTTCTTCAGGCTCTGGAGGCGTCGGCGGTTAGCGTCGGCTCCGAGAACTTCATGAAGCAGACCGAGAACATGATCGGCCTGTGTGGCGCCGAGATCGTTGGGCAGATCAATCCCGATGACAAGCCTAGGATCGGCCTTCCGATCGAACTCATCGAGGATGGCTCCAGCAAGACCCGCCTCGGAGCGATTTGCGTTCTCGAGGATCGCGCAATCCTAGGCTGGGCCGTCGGCACCTTCAGGATCAAGAACTTCACCGAAGTCATCCCGCTCGAACAGGTCCAGAGCAGCGAGGTGACCGTGACGCCAGGGAAGGGACTGAAGGGGCGCGAGGTTCGTGTGATGTTCGAAGCCGCTGACCGTCGATGGACTCTGAAGGTCGCCAATCTTGGGGAAGATGTGAAGATCGAGCAGGTGGCGGGGCGTCTGTCCGAGGCTCTCACTGGGACGGGCAACAGCTAGAACCAGCTCGGACTGCTCCGCGGTCCGCTTGGCCGACTCCCCCCGGATACATAGGGGAGACGTTGTCTGAGCGCTCGGCTAAGCCAGGGGCGTGGTTGTGGCGTACAGGTGTATAGGGTGAGCGCCTTGTCTGGGGGTTACGACTTCTTCATCTCTTACGCGCACGAGGACGTCGTCCAAGTGCGGGAGCTCGACCGTTCGCTGAGAGAGCTTCTGCGGAAGCCGTTGCGTCGGGGCCGGTTCCAGGTGTTCCGAGACGAGCGCAGGCTCGGGGCGGGACACGATCTGGGAGAGCGGCTGGAGGCTTCCCTCGCGTCGGCGAAGCACCTGGTTGTGGTTCTGACGCCAGCCAGCTGCGGATCCAAGTGGGTGAACGAGGAGATCGACTATTGGTGCAATCGGCTGGGGCGCACTAGTGATCTTCTGATCGTCCGGGCTGATCCGACTTTGGATCTGACTTGGAACGCCGGCGCATCGCGCTTTGTGGCCGCCGAGCAACTGCCGCCTGCCCTCGTTGCGGCGACGACAGTCGAGCCTCTGCACGTTGACCTCGGCGAGGGTGAGGCTGCTGCTGCGAATGCGGCGGTCCTGCTCGCGTCTGCCGTCCTGGGCAAGGCGCCCGAGGAGATCGCCGGCGAGGACTTCAGGCTGCAGAGGCGCCGCCAACGCCTGACACGGGCAACCGCAGCAGTCCTCGCGGTGCTTGCACTCGCAGCGGGCGTCGCAACGGTGTTTGCATTTCACTCGGCCGGCGTGGCAAAGGAGCGAGAACGGGCGGCAACGGCGGAGGCGGTCTCCAGCCAGGCGGCAGCCGAGGAGTCCAGCCGTCCCGACAAGGCCCTGGCGCTCGCGGTGGCCGGTCGGCGTCTCGACCCGGACGGCGGCGGCAACGAGGTGCTCGCGCGGCTGGTCGAAGCATCCGACCCCCGAGACCATCTAATTCGCGGGCCGTCCGAGATGTTGGGGCCAATCGCGGTGTCGCCGGATGGGCAGCGAATCGCGCTCGGGAACGCAGACGGCGGGGTATGGCTGCTATCCGTTGCTGAGGATGAGCCCTCCGATTCGCCTGAGCTCCAGCTGAGTTCGGGCGTTGTGGGCGCTGCATTCGCCGACGACACCCACATCCTGGTTGCCCTGTCCGAAGGACGTGTGGTCGAATTGGAGATCGACGGCGAGTCGTTGGATGAGGGCGTTGACGTCGAGGTGCCCGAGCCGACGGCGTGGGCATTCAATGAGCGATCCGGCTACGCGGCTGTCAGCGGGATCGACGCTGTGACCTTGATTCACTGGCAACCGGGGTACCTCAAGGTGGTCGGCACAACAAGCAGCAGTCCTCTCCTGGGGGCTTTGGCATTCGACAAGGCGGGATCCAAGCTCCTCGTCGGAGCCCGAGACGCGACAGCGCTCCTCACCGTGCCCGAGCTTCGGCCGCAACCGGTGCCCGGTGACTTCGGGATGGTCACGAATGCCCGCGCTGCAGCAATCTCGTCGGACAGCACGCTTCTGCTGGGTGGCGACCCGATCGCGACAGCCGACAGGCGCGGAGTGGTGGAGTTCGTGGATCCGACGTCGGCGGGAAGCGTCGGGCTCGCGACCGTCGAGCTTCCGATCGACGTTCTGACGGCTTGTGGCGATTCAACGTACTACGGCGATGCAGCCGGCAACTTCGGACTCATGGGCAGCGAGAATTTCCTAACCGCAGGCGCGGCCGACAAGAACCCCAATCCACTCCCGCTGGCGCAGATCGGTCCGAACATTGCTGGCATAGGCTGCGCTGAGCGAGGACCTGTCGCCGTGAGTGCAGGCGGCGGTCTCATCCTCGTGAGGAGTGACCCCGACGGTCTCGACGCCAGCGCGGGAAGTGTCCGGCCGTATAGCGAAGCCTCGGACGAGCTTGGCTCGGGCGTCACGGCTGGACTCTCGATCGTCGATGGTGGCACCGCCTTCAAGACGGCAGACGGCACCGTCATCCCGTTTGAAGGAGACGACGCCGAACGCGCAGCTCAGATTCTGAATGGACGCAATGGCGGCCCGAGCAGCTGCCTCTCACTGGGCCAGGACGAGATCATCGATTTCGACCTCGAGGCTGATTCCGGAGAGAGAGCGATCGGATCCTGCGGTTCGCTTGAGCTCAGCGTCACGGGCGGTGTCGGCGAGGACCTCATCGTCACCCGGGATGGTGAGGCGCTAGTCACGATTCCGGCCGAGGAACGACTAGGTACCTACTCGGTTGCCGTCTCTGACGATGGTCGTTTGCTCTTCGTCGGTGGGTACACCGATGGGCGTGTCTATGACCTCTCCAAGGACTCGGCGCGTCAGTTCTTGACGATCCACACGACGGATGTCTTCAGCAGCGCGGCATTCGCCATGGATGACGACGTCCTGCTGACGTCGGAGACAAACCCTCAAGGGGGCTACAACATCCTCGGGATACACCCAATCGATGGCGCCCCGCTTGACGAAGCAGCGTGTTCGATGGGGAACCTCTCGCTTGCCTCGACGGTCGCGTCCGATCTGATCTCGTCGGACGAGCTTGGCGATCTCAGCTGCTGATTCCATGAGCGTCTTTCTGTCCTACTCGCGAGAGGACTCTGAGATCGCCCGGAGGGTCTATCGCGGCCTGGCTGAAGCGGGAATCGAAACCTGGGTCGACTGGCGAGACATTCCCGCCACAGCCGACTGGTTCGAAGAGATCCAGGAGGGGATTCGGGAGAGCGAAGTCTTCGTCTTCCTCATGAGCCCGGCATCGCTCGACTCGCAGGTCTGTGCACGTGAGTTGGGAACAGCCAGCGAGATGGAGAAGCGGCTGATCCCGGTGGTGATCGATGACGTCAGCGGCCTCGCAATACCTGAGGCCCTGGCTCGGAGGCAATGGATCAAGCTCGACTCCAACGGACAATCGGAGTTCGACCTCGCGGCACTGCTCACGGCGATCGAGACGGACCCTGATCGCCTCAAGGAGCACACGCACTGGCTGGGTCTCGCCCATCGCTGGGCGAGCTCCGGTAGAGATCGGAGTGCGCTCTTGCGCGGCGCCGAGCTGAGAAGCGCGCGGTCCTGGCTCCGAGCAGAGCAGGCTCGAGCTGACGATCCTCGTCCCGCACAGCTTCATCTCGAGTACATCGGGGCGAGCGAGGAAGGGGCGGGACGCCGTCAGCGGGCCGTTGCAATCACGGCGGTTGGTGTCGCTCTTGTCGGCGTCGCCTTGGCCGTCTTCGCAATGACTCAGCGCAACGAGGCGCTCTCGCAGGAAAAGACGGCGCGCTCCCAGGCACTCGCCGCGACTTCTTTGCTGAGGAGAGACGTGGACCCCGTCGAAGCGCTCCAGCTCGCAAAGAGCGCCGTTGATACAGAGCCCACGACCGAGGCGGCGGACGCGCTCCGAGAGAGCCTCATCGAAACGCGGGCGGAGGGAGTGATTCCCGGTGACAACCCCGTGCAGTCTCTGGCAGAAGACGCGGACGGCCAGCGCCTCTACATCGGTTACCAGGGCGGCTCCGTCTCGACCTGGGAGGAGGGGGCGGGGTCCAGCGTTTCGACGGCTGACGTGCTCCCGACTGGTGTTTCCGACCTCGAGGTGAACTCGGCGAGCGGCGACTTGGTCGCAGCCAACGAGTTCACCGGCGGCGGGACGGCCGAGTTGCTCTCACCTGAGGGCGAATCCTTGGAAAGCGGCTTCACGGCTCCGAGCACGGACGGAATCCGAGACGTCGAGTTCAGCCCTGACGGAGAGCTGCTGGCACAGGCCCCGGACGCCGGGGCTATCCGCGTCTGGAGGATCGACCACCCGGATGACTTTGCGGAGATCGACCGAAGCACCGGCAACCTGGTCGCGTTCGGCCCGAGCTCTGACCTGCTGCTCGCAGCGGGTCAGACGGATGGAGCGGCGCTCTTCGATTCCTCGAACGGCAAGCTCGTTCGCACGCTCACCACGCTCAGCGCCGACGAGCACGCGATCTCGATCGATTACAACTTCAACGGAACGCGGGTCGCCGTCGCGAGAGGACCGTTCGAGTCAGGACCCTCGACGATTGATCTCGTCGACCCGAGGAACGGCGAGCTTATCGCGTCTCTGCCGGATCCAGCCCTGGTAACGATCGCGCGCTTCTCGGAGGATGGCGATCGGCTTGCCACCGGGGACTCAGGGGGCGTGGTTCGGGTCTGGGACGCCGGAACCGGCGATCTCGTAGCCACCATGTCCGGCCACACCGGTGCGATCAACGACCTTGCCTTCAGCGAGGAAGGCGGCCTTCTTGCCACTGGAAGCGCTGACGGGACTGCACGCCTTTGGGAGGCGAACACAGGGCGTGCGGTTTCAACTCTCACAGGACACTTCGGTGGCGTTACGAAGGTCATGTTCTTGAAGCGCGGGAAGCGCCTGGCCACGGGCGGGCTGGATGGAAGCGTCAGGCTGTGGAGTGCCGATGAGTTCGGTCCGGCTTTCGAAGAGCTACGTACTCAAAGGCTCCCGCGTGAAGCGAGCATCAGCGCTGCTGCGGACTCCGGTGAGTATGTGTTCGCCCGTCTCTCCAACGGGTCGGTCCTGTTGGATGGGCGCTACTACGCGATCGGCTTCGACGGGTTCGCCTACGCCCCGAACGAGCTCCCCATCGACGTCACCGGTGAGCACAAGCCGCTCTTCGCAACGCAGCAACCGGAGGGCGACTCAGACACCGTGACGCTGAGGGCGTACCAGGCTCCCGGTGACCCGACAAACCCGGAGAACTCCGTGCCGTTCCGAACGATCACGGTGCCGAACCAACGGTCTGTGACCTTCGGAGCCGTATCTCCGGACGACACGCTGCTTGCACTGCCTGCGCTCCATAGCGGGATTCGCCTCGTCTCGCTGGAGACCGACTCGCCGACTCCGACCACTCTCTCGAGCGAGCCTTCCGCCGACCCAGACCCTGCTCGCGGGAAGGCGAACGTAGAGGCGATCGACTTCTCTGGGGACGGCTCCCGGGTAGCCGCAGCTCTGTCGGATGGCCGCACCTCCGTTTGGGATGTCGACTCGGGGAGCCTGGTTGAAACGTTGGAAGCCCTAGAGCCGCCCGACTCGAGCGAGGGCGGTGGGGCATTCGTCGAACTCAACTCCGATGGTTCCAACGCCTTGGTGTCTGCAAGCTGGGATCCCATCGGGAAGGTGGTCCGTGTTGGCGATGGCGTTGTCCTCGGCGAGCTCAGGACTCCCGGCGACTACGTGAAGGACGCCAGCTTCGCACCGGAAGACGCGCTCCTAGCCACAACGCATGCGGACGGTGGAATTCGAATCTGGCGGCCGGATGGCTCGCTGGAGTACCTCACCGTTCGCCCAACAGGCGGGTCCGCGAATCAGATCGCCTTTTCTGGATCCCGACTGGCCTCCTTCTTAGAGGAGGATCTCGGGGAAGCCAGAGGGCGGGCGAGGTTCGAGTGCCTCGTTTGCGGCTCCGTTCAGGAGCTATCTGACCGCGCCGCAACTCTTCTGGACGGCCTTCCAGGGGAGACCTCTACGTCACCGTAGCCGGCGGAGTCCCGTTCTCGTTTCTCCCCGCTCTGCGCTTGCGCCGGCGGCGCCAGATCAGGAACGCAACAAGCAGAAGTAGGAGGAGTGCCCCGCCTCCCCCGACGTACAGGCGAAGCTTGCTCGCCTTGCCCACCTTGATCTCGGCGGACAGGCGTCGGTACTCGACAGCCTCTGTATCTGCGGCGTCGAGGTTATCCGGCGTTGCCGCCATGAGGGCTAGGCCTTCCTCGGTCGGTCCGACCATCTCGATCTGCGACCTCTGGGGCTCGTCGGCAGCGGCAAAGCCAAAGCTGACCTCGCCGTTCTCATCGGCGATCTGGGAGGCGGGTTGGTCCCAGCCGTTCCCTTCGATCCGGAGCGTCACCGGAGCGCCGGCGCCGAAGCCGGAGCCGCTCACCTCGACGTCTGCTCCCGGATCCACCGGGTCCGGGTTCACGTCGAGGCCGCCCTGCGTTGCGCGAACGGCTGGAGGTCCGACCGAGATGTCGCCGACAGCCGAGGCCGCCGCGGTGTCGGAGGAATCCGAGTCGACCGCGAGGACGACCTGCGCTCGATCTCCCTCCGCCAGACCCGCCGGCAGCTCGAGGTCGACGCTCACCCACTCGCTATCACCGGCTGCGAGGTCAACGTCGTCGGGAAGCTCCAAGGCCGGCTCGTTTCCCGCCTCGTCGCTGTAGGTGGCCGCCAGCGAGTAGGTGTCGCTGTCGGTCCCCGTGTTCTCGACTATGAAGGGGAGGCTCAGCTCGCCGGCGCTCCCATCGGACTGGACCGACCCGGGTCCCACGAGCTTCACCTCGAATGTCTTTGGAACAGCGGCGTAGGCCTGGTCGGTGAGTCCCTCATCCCCGTCTGAGATGGGCTCACCCTGGGACTCGAGTCCACCGCGAACCCCGCCGCGGAAGACGATTCCGGCCCAGTCGTTGCGACTTGTCAGGAGCGTCGGGGGTTCGTTGGAAGTCCCGTACCTGTGGACCGGGTCTCGAAGGACGTCAGTGCTATCGCCGTCGCAGTTCCAATCGACCGGTACCCCTAAGTCGGTCAGTTCTGGGACGTCGGTCATCGGATCCTTCGGCAGTGGCCCGCAGTGATAGCGGGCCTGGATCCCCTCGGGAAGCGGGACCTCCGACGGCGGATCCATCTGCCGCGGGTCGATCGGCTCAAAGGCATCCGAGATGCCGGCGCCCTCGTCCAGCTTCCTTTCGTCGAGGTCGGGCAGATCCCACGCTGAGTAGTCGATCACCACCTTGTCGCCGATCTGGATCCCGCCGGGGAACGTGTTGTCGTAGTTCATGACCGACAGGTAGTTCGGCTTGCCGTTGACGTCGTCGTCCCCGCCGTGCCGAAGGCCGAGGGTGTGGCCGAGCTCGTGGAAGAGGGTCGCCGACTCCTTCTGGCTGTCGTCCATCCGGCGGCCCGCGATCATCACCGTGTCACCTGGCACGGCGCTTGCCAGCCCGAGGTAGCCGTTCTCCGGAGTCTCGATGTCATGGACATAGGCGACAAACGTGAAGAGGGCGCGGCGGTCCTGAGGGAACCTCTTGGCGAGCTGGCGGAAGACGCGATCCTCGTCCTCGACCGACGGCTCGGATCCCTTGATGGCCACATCCTCGTGGCCGAGCGGTGCGGGTTCTCGAAGGTCGGGCGGGATCCCGCTGTCGGGCGTGAACGCTCCGGCGTCGAAGTGGGCGGAGATGCCGTCCTCACCGTCCGGGTTCTGGACTGGAGCGTTGGCGTACGCATTCACGATCCGCTCAAGCGCCGCGGTGCTCGGTGGATGCGGACCGTCCGCACCGCCCGGGCAGAAGAAGAGGATGCAGGGGCGCGCGCCGTCCGGCTGCATCCACCCGACCTGGATGAAGAGGTCCTTGTGCATCGGATCGGCGCCCATTGCCGGTAGGTCGACGTCGATCTCGCCGTCACCGTCGGCGTCGTAGCCGTCCTCCTCCCAGCGGTCGAAGAGGCCGTCGCGGTCGGTGTCCTCGGCGCAGGCCGAGACGGCGAGGTTCACGCCATCGGCGAGGTTCGAGCCATTCTCGGCAGTCTCGAAGTAGGTCCCTCCGCTCGCCTCGGCCGTGGTTTCCAGAGCGTCGGCCGCTCGCTGGCCCTGGTCGTTCCCGTTCGGGACGAAGAGGGACGAGATCCTGATGTCGGACTCGGCCGCCGCAGCTCCCTCCGAGAAGGCGTGGTCGAAGTCCGACTGGGAGAAGGAGTCGTCAACGCCGGCCGGGAGCGCGTCGGTGACGAGGACGATCAGCTTCTCGGCCTGCGGGCGGAACGGCTCCGAGAAGTCGCCGTTCTGGATCCGAAGGTCCTTCTCGCTGCGGCCGTCGATGACCGTCTCCAACGCCTCGTCCCACGGCTCGGGCAGGTCACCTCCGTCTTGGGAGAGCGGTCTGATCTCTTTCCGGACCTCGTCCCCGTTCTGGTCGGAGAACGGGACGTGGACGGTGACCTCGATCCCAAAGTCGATCAGAGCGATCCGGTAGTCGCCACCCGACGCGCGCTCGATCTCATCGATCAGGGAGCCGATCCCGCGCTTGACGTTGGCGATCGCGGGATCCATGGACCCGGACGTGTCGAGGACGATCGCGACATCAAGCGGCGCACATGTTCCATCCTCGGTCGTGGGCGGCGCGACCTGCGCGACGGCCGTCGATCCGCCTCCCTGCGCGACGACGACTGCTGCAACGACACAGGCGATCCAAGTGATTCCCCCGACGAGACGGCTCATCCCCGCCGCGAACATATCAGCGGTTGATGTCTGTGGTCCCTCAAGTGTTCAAGTAGCCCGGATCGCCTACGGTTTCTTCTCATGCACGGGCGAATTGCGACGACCTCGGAGTTCAGGGAACTGCTTTCCTCCTCGGATCTCCTTGTGATCACGGACTACCCGCACAAGACGGCCTGCCTTCACCTCGACCCTTCCGGCTGCAGCCACGTCCAGGAGCGCTCCTTCGAGAAGAAGGTCGTGAAGAACAAGGAAGCGAACGGCCAGTATTTCCGCGTCGCTGACGAGAGCGCCGCTCGCGCGCGTTGGCGTGATCTCAAGCTGTGCAGTTCAGCAGCGTGCGGCGCCGCGATGCGGGGCCGGCGGTAGGTCTAGGCGTAACCCCCCCATCAGGTCGCCGCCACGTCCGTAGTCAGCTTCGCGAGGTGGACGCGAGTCAAGTCGGGTAGAAACTCGCCATCGCCGCTCACCTCGACCGCTGCGGTCACCCATCCGTCGCCTGAGGCCTTCCGAGAGAGGTCCGCGCGAGCGAGTCGCTGGATGAACGCGTCGAACGCAGCTTGGTTCTCATGCTGTTTGTTGGGATCCGTCAACTCGGTGCAGAACTCTTGGACAAGTAGGACCGCGCGAGCGGCCCCTACGGCCTTGGCGTCCGCGAGCGTCCCAGCGAGGGCCGAGACAAGCTGGTAGCCGAGCCTGGCTAGGGGTGGGTCACCCGAATCCTCGGACAGGGTCGTGTCGAAGAAGAGTTTGGTGAGCCGCTCAAGTCGCCGTGGCGCCTCGCTGTTGGGAGTGCGGGCAAGCGCCGCCGCCTGCCACTCGCCGAGCTTCCTGTCAAAGGGTTCGTCGGCCTTGCCTTCCACTCCGATCACCAGTGGCTCCGCCGCGGTCTCCCCGATGACCAGGAGATCGTGGTTTCGAGGGCCACGTGGGATGTCATCAAACGCAGTCTTCTTCTCGGCGATGGCACGGTTCAGGCGCAGTCCCGCGAGCTCGGGCCATAGTGACAAGAGCGCGATGACGCGGGACGCGGCGTCTCCGCTCAGCCAGGCCTTCGCAAGTTCCTTCGCGCTCCGACTATCAACCCAGTGCCGGTCGCCGCCGGCTGGCGCCCCGACCTCGCGCCAGTCCTCGAGTGAGGTGATCGGCTGACCATCGCCACCCTCGATGCGGCATACGTTCATCCAAACCCCTGCTGAGTCAGGTACTCGGGCTTGGCGTAGACGTAGAGGTAGTCGTCGATATCCCCCGGGCTCCAGCCACGCTCGAGAAGCTCAGCAGTTACGAACGCAAGCTCATCAGCGGTGAGACCTGGGGCGATCCGTTCAGCCCATCGGGTTGTTGCCCGCTGAGGCATTTCGAAGCCCCGTGCGTTGTCCCCTTCTCCGATCGGGCAACGGGCTCGGATCCCCTCGCTCTCCGGATGGAAGCTGAGCGCGTAGTCGATGATCCAGCCGTCGCTCCATCCGCGGGAGCGCATCTCGGCCGCAAGAGCGATGAACTCCGTGCGCGTCATCGACGGTACGTTGTCTTCGAGCCAGCGTTCCGTGATCCGTTTGGGAAATACCCGCCTCGAGGCGGGCGGCTCGGCCTGCGGAAGCTTCCCTCCCGCTTGAAGCGGGATACCGTCGACCATCGGAAGCCACTCCTCGGCAGGCTCGAGCTTGACCGCCCGGATTTCCCACTCGCCCCCACGGATCCTGAGCGGCACGGCCGCGACTTGCTCGCACTCGAACGTCTTAGGAAACCGCAGCGGCCGGCCGGTGGACTCCGGCAGCAGGTACTTCTCCCACCAACCGCCCAGTTCCTCGAGCATGTCAAGGAACGCGAGTTCCCCGGAGGAGAACAGGGCCGCTCCCCGTGCTTTGCTCCACCAGCGTTTCGTCGTCGCCGCGACAACGTAGACCTCGTCAGCGGCGCCACCGTGCTTCAGCGCCATCAGCTTTAGGGCATCCCACAGAGATTCGTATGTGTCGTTGCTGTCCTTGAGCTTGCACTCGATCGCAATCGGCACCGGTTGCCGGTCCGGTTCGACCACCAGGTCGAAGCGACCTGGCTGTGGGTCCCAGTTCGGGATCTCAAGCGTCCGCTCAGTTTGCGCACCGGGAAGGATCTCGGCGAGCGCTCCGGTCAGGTCGGCCTCCTTCACATAGCGTCCGTCCGCTGCGATCGCGGCGTCCTCGGCGGCGAGCAATGCTGCGACCTCGGCCATTCGACCGCCTACGGGATCCGCCTCGACGATGACGCCGGCAGGGGTTGGCCGCGGCGACGGTGCAGGCCTGGCATCGGCAGCGTGGATTCCCGCGACGGTGGACGTCAGCGTTCGAGCGTCTGCGAGGAGGCTCGACGGTCGCACATGCAAAGCGTTGAGCAGCGTGAGACCACGAAGTGGTTCCGGAAGCAATGTCTCAGGCGGCATCTCGACCCCCTCCACCAGGACGGGAATGACCGATGGACGATCTTCGCTTCGGGCGAGTTCGAGGGAGAGCGCGACCTCGCGGTGGACGTGGTCGGATGGGTTGTCGATCCGCCTCGTTCCGTCGGGCGCGGGGAGGTTCAGCCAGTCGTTCCCGATGAGAACCAATACGACGTCGGCAGCACGAACCTCCCTTTCAATCGCCGCGGCGAAGTCCTCACCCGGTGCGATTGACTCCACGTCGAAGAAGACCGAAGTGTTCTGGAGCTGGCTCAGCGTCAGGTAGATGGTCGTGGCTTCCGCCTGGCAATCCCGCCGCCGGTACGAGATGAAGACGTTCATACCCGGGAACCTCCCTGCGACCTCAGCTCGTACCCAATCGCAGCCAGCATCGACGGCAACTGGCGAACGCCGTCGCGATCCTTCTCACGCTCTTCCTCGGTGAGTTCAGACCACGGGATCAGCATCGGGTGGAGCTTCGCGTCGGGATCCTTCGGTCCATCGGTGGGCCTCCAGCCATCCGCTTCGAGGTCGCGCATCCAGCGCTCATGCTCCTCCTCCGCCATCTCTTCCAGCGTCGGTGGTGGAATGGCGAGATCTGGATCCGACAGCGGTCCACTCAGCGGAACCAGGCTGAGACGGAGGGCTGCGAGTTTGGATGCGACCCCGGCTGCGTACCGGCGGTTGCTATCCCTGAGTGATGGGGCGAGGTCCTCCCAGTCGACGATTGACGCATTCGTCTCCGGCGTGTCTCCACGCGCCCGCTGCTGGATGACGTAGTCGGCGTGCTTGGCCCGGGCGACGATCTCGATCGAGGAATCGGCGAACAGCGACTCACCGAACACACGCGCGCGGGTCGAGACGAGGGTGATTCGATCGACTTCGATCCCGGCTACCTCCAGTGCCGCTGAGATCCTTGGATCGTCGGCGGCCAAGAAGATCGGAGCGTCAGTCGGCACGTGTCTGACGATGTCGACGGCAACCCCGAGGCTTGCGGCATCGGGCATTCCGCATACGAAGGCGAGGTCGAACGGTGCGATGTCGCGCCGGTCGACGGCGGAGAGCTTTCCGCTGTCGATAACCCAATCGTCGCCCCGCTCGAGCAGCGGCATCACAGCCTCCCGCT
The DNA here is from genome assembly GCA_046330415.1 of Solirubrobacterales bacterium. GTDB lineage: Bacteria > Actinomycetota > Thermoleophilia > Solirubrobacterales > 70-9 > RHKX01. Next base: position 40,111 of record JAXLSW010000010.1, read on the forward strand.
TGTCGCAGCAGAGTTCGATGCTCTCGAGGTCGGGAAAGGAGCGGAGGGCATGCACGATCACCCGTGCAGCAGTCGCACCCTCACCGCGCACCAGAGCATCGCGCGGCGACGGATCTTTGGCGCGGCCCGCATTGACGATGGTCTTCGCCTCCCGGTCGGGGATGCTGAAGAAGTCGAGTGCCGACAGCCGGGAGCCGACCTGGATCGGCACACGATGGAGCTCGCTCCACAGAGCCGGGTCTTCGATCGCGACGTGGCAGGAGGGTGGGTCCGCTTCGGCGAGATCGACGAGTCCGGCGGCGATCTGAAGGTTGACGGTGTCGTCGCTGGTGAGGACTACGACGCGAGCGGCTCTTGTGGATCCCGCCGAACGCAGCACGGACTCGTCGCGCGCGTCTCCGACGATCACCGGGATGCCGGAAGCGCGGAGGCTCTTAGCGCTCCCGTTGGCAGCATCGCGCTCTACCGCGACCAGCTTGTGCGTCGCCGATAGCGACCGGGCCAGCTTGAGCCCGCGCACACCGAGTCCGACGATGACCGTGTGGCCGCGTGTGAACCAGCGGGTTCGAAGCCTTTGCACTTCCTCGCGTGCCAATGCGGCGATCGTCGCGAGCACCGCGTAGGCGATTGATAGCGGAGCGAGAAATCGAGCTATCTCGAGCTGCCAAGGCGAACCGCCGGGTGGGAACTGCGCGTCGGTGACGAAGAGTTGGAGCGAGCGGTACGCCTTGTCGCTCGCCGACATGGTCTCACCCGGGATCTCGCTGTAGCCCCAGTAGCCCAGGAGAAACGAGAAGACGATGAGCCCCGTGACGAACGCGGGTCCGCGAATGATCGCGAGGACCAGGGCGACGATCCGACTCCCACGGGATGGAAGGCGCGGCGTGCCCGGCGTCATAGGCTCGTCGTGTCGGACGCCGCGCGAAGGTCAGACAGGTCCGCGTAGCGTTGCGCTTGGACCCACGCGGACTTACCGTCATGCCAGATTGGATGATCGAGGACGACGGTCTCCTCGGTGTCCGGGTCCGTAAGAAGGAAGAACTGGTACTTCGCCCCGATGTCCCGTTGGGTGGCCCAGCGCACGGTCGGATCCAGGCAGCGGCGGATGAGCGCGGCGTACTCGACGTCAAATGCGCGACCGCGTGCCTCGAGGAGCGCGGCGTGCTCGGGCGAGATCTCGACGTTGTCGCGACGGTCGATTATCTGTGGGATCTCGGGCTTGATCGCGCGCTCGGCGTAGAAGCCCATCCGGCCGACCTCGTTGCGGAAGCTTCGCCCCTGTTGACAGATATATGAGCTTGAGAGCAGGTAGTCGGGATACGCTCGGCGTCCCGCGACAATGAGCGTGTCGCCGCTGGTCGAGCGACGGCGAGTAGGCGCTGAGGGTTCCCAGTCGATCTCCTTGATCGCGGCGCCCGCTTCGGCTGCATCGTCTCTGCTCCATCGGGTCTCCGGCGACGCGGCATCGTGGCTGTCGAAGGCGACTCCTTCCGCCTCCAGCCGACGGCGGACCTCGTAGGCGTTCGACGGCAGGTCGGGATCGTCCTCTGCGCTCCACCCGTCGCTGACGAGACCCTGTTCGGTCAGGATCCGCCATGCGCCTGGGATATCTCGGCCTCGACTGCGGAGCCAGCGCCCCACTGCGCGCGCCCCGCTCGGGGAGCCGCCTGCTAGCGACACGTCGCGGAACGAAGCCCAGCGGCCGGCGGGTACTGACTCGACGAAGGCGCGGGCAGCGACATAGTCGACGCTTGCGCGCTCTTGGCGGCTCTCCGTCTCGCCCTGTCCACCGCTATTGATGTGGTGGCCGCTCTGCTGCACCGCGGCGGGAAGGGAAGAGGCGAGCTTCTCGTAGTCCTCGCGCCAACTCTCCTTGCGCATGGTCACGGCCATGCGCTCGGCCAACGCTTGGATCGGCTCAGGGAGATCAGCAGGAACAGGCATTGCCATCCCCTCGACCAGGATCGGGATCACCGGCACGTCGCGTTCGAGTGCCGACTTGACCTCGAGGTAGACCCAGTCCTGGGGGTTCGTGATCCGCGGCCGATCCGCAGCGTCGGTGAGCGTCAGCCAGTCGTCCCCGATCATCACCAAGACCGCGTCGCATGCAGCCATCTCCTCGTCGATGCGCTGCACGAAGTTCTGACCGGGCAGAATGGCGTCGACGTCGATGAAAACGTCTGCCACCCCGCGGTCCTGCAAGTTGTCAGCGAGCCTCCCGGCGTGCATCGCGCAGTCCTCGCGTCGATACGACAGGAAGACTTTGATCTTCCGCTGGCTCCCCTCGACCATCACGCCTGCAGGCTATTTCAACAGAATGCTTGAAGCTATTCGGCGCAGGCAGGCACAAGACCAAGTTCGATCAGCTTACCTACGAACTCAATTGCGCTCTCGCGAAGATCTGGAACAAAGAGCGACCAACTCCCGTCGTCCACCTGCTCGTAGAGCCGGTAGTTGAATCCGTCCGAGGTGAGGAGCGGGATGTCCCTGCGGTCTTGGATCTTTCGATAGCGGTCAGCTTGTTTGGCGGCAAGGTCCGGGCCGGTTCCTGGGCGCTTGGCTTCGACAATTAGTGCGAGGTCCTTCCTATCACCGCGGCTGCTCTTGAACACCGCGAGGTCGATGCGGTTCCATTCGAGAGCCATTTGCTCCGGCCGCCAACCCAAGGCCCGAAGAAATGGGACGATCGCCAGTGCAACGCCTTCATTCTCGGAGGGCGCGGGGTCCCATCCGGTCTGCTCGATCCTGTCCCAGTAGTCCTGCAGCATCGATGTCACGTTGCGCATGAACTCCGGAAGCTGATCGAGATGGATCGAACGGTCGGTGTCGATGGATGGCAAGGCCTTGGTCTCGAGACGCTCCCGCAGACCCCGGCCGTTCTGAAGAGTCCACGCAACGATCTCCTCGCTCCAGACTTGAGCCGCACGGGATGGCCTCCCCTTGAGAGCAGGAGGTGGGACCGGAAGCTTCCTGAACTCGGGTTCCGGCAGCCACTTGACGCGTCGGATGTGACACAGATCCCATGAGCCCCCGAGCAGCGGAAGATCATCCCTCCACTCGTAACCCCTATTGCTGCTGGGGTCGCCTGCGAAGACTCCCAACCCCACGACCTTTGTGCCCTCGGTCATGAGACACAGATCACCGCCCATGGCCTTCTCTGCCACCGCCGCGATGCTTCGCCTAGCGCCCGTCGAGTATTGACTCTTGTGCTGTGGCCACCTCCCTTTTCCACCGGGCCCTACGGCGACGAGGCCATACTCGTAGAACGTGTCTCGATAGCGCCTATCGGGAGTTCCGCATGAAACGTGGAAGACATTCATCTCACTCACACCCCCACTAACCCGGCGCCACCACAAGGCAGTGGTTCTTCGCCCGCGAGAACCCGACGTAGAGCTGCTGGTCGATGGTTGCGTCATCGACGTCCTCGAGCTCGCACAGGATCACCACCGGTGACTCCAGGCCCTTGAAGCCGCGGATCGACGAGAACAGGATCTCCTTGCCGACCGGGGCGGGGTCCTTCGAGAAGGTGTAGTCGCCGGCGCCGGCCGCTCCCACCGCGGACTTCTCCAGCGCGTGTGAGCTCAGGACGACGATGTCCTGCGGCAGCACCTCCTCCTTCTCGCAGAGGTGGGCGATCAGCTTGCGGACGGTCCCGGGCTGGTCGTCGGTCGGGTAGTAGTCGACGTCGCGCCCCTCCGGTCCCATCGGCTCCGGCTCGATCTCACCCTCGTACTTCTTCATCACCTCGTTGTGGATGGCCTTGGTGTTGCGGCAGTTGCAGGTGAGGTCGTAGTGGTGGAAGCCGTCGGGCACTTCGAGCTGGTTGTCGTAGACGCGCTGGTTGTCGTCCATGAAGAGCCAGACGTAGGCGTCGTCGGGGTCCTTAAGCGTGGCCATCAGCGCGTCGAGCCAGTCGTTGTGGAGGTCCTGCGCCTCGTCGACGAAGAGCGCGTCGTACTGCGGCCCGAGCTTGTCGACGGCGCTGAGCAGGGCGAGCGGAAGCTCCTCGCTGAAGAACTCAGGCGGCGCCTTCCCCTTCTCGTAATCCGTCAGCGGCACCTCGGCCCGTTTCGCCAGGGCCATGCAGGCACCGTGGAAGGTGTTGAAGAGGACCTCGGAGTCCTTCTCGACTTTGCGTAGGTGATCACGCAGCGCGCGGTTGAAGCAGATGAAGAGCACCTTCTGGCCCTTCGCCGCCAGCGCCTTCGCGCGCTCGACCGCGAGCATCGTCTTCCCCGATCCCGCCATCCCCGTCACCACCATCCGCCGGTTGCGGCCGTGCGCGCGCAGCAGCCGCGCCTGGTCGTGGGTGAGGGTGATCAGCTGCTCCTCCTCGCCGAGGAAGCGCTCGGCGAGCGGCACCTCGATCCGCACCTCCGGCGCGAACATGTCGCGGAGCTTCTTGGCGCCCCCCGCGCCCGGTCCCCACGGACCAGATCCACTGCCGCGGTGGAAGGTGAGGATCCGCGCGACCGACTCCTCGATCGTCGCCAGCTCGTTGCGATCGACGATCAGCTCCGCGGGTGCGTCCGGGGCGAGCACGAGCCCGTGCACGGTGATGTCTGGGAGCGCGACCGCGTGGCCGATCAGCAGCTCGCCTCCACCCTTCGCCGGCATCCCGCCGATCTTGCGCCGCAGGTCGTAGGTGTGGTCGACGGCCTGGGTGAACGGGTCCTTGATCCGCTCCCGCTTGCCTTCGTGGATCCCGTACCACTCGCCGTGTTGGCACTCGATCCCGCCGCCCTTCACCTCGAGGCAGAGCACACCCTCCTCGGGGTGGACGAGCACGAAGTCGATCTCCCCGTCGTCGCTGCCGGTGTCCTTGTCGCGGACGACCCAGGCCATCGAGTGGAAGACCTCCCACGCGTCATCGAGCCGCTCCTCGAGCGCCTTGAACACCTTCCCCTCGGCTTCGCTCTTGAGGTCGTCGCCGTGAAGCGTTCGCGGGTACATCCGCGCCATCGCGCGGAGCCTATTGCACTGATTCCGAGTTTGCACCTATCGAGTTCCGCGTTTGCGCAGGATGTTTTCCGCGTTTGCGCAGCGTATATTCCGAGTCTGCGCAATGGAGATGATCCCCCGACAAGCGGAGGAAGCGGTTCGCCAGGCCTTGTCCGACACCCGCATCGTGCTCGTGCTGGGCGCGCGTCAGGTGGGCAAGAGCACCCTGACGCGAACCGTCGCGGGCCGGTCCTTCCCCACGGGGAGCGGCTACACGCTGTTCGATCAGTCAACGAGGGTCGCGGCGACCATGGACCCGACGGGGTTCGTCAGCGGGCTGAAGCGACCCGTCCTCATCGATGAGATCCAGCGGGCGCCGGATCTGATCCTGGCGATCACCGACGCGGTGGATCGCGATCCCTCGCCAGGGCAGTTCCTGCTGACCGGGTCGGCCAACATCCTGTCGACCAAGCGAGCGTTCGAATCGATGAGCGGCCGGGCGGAGCTGGTCCGTCTCTACCCGCTGTCCCAGTCGGAGATCGAAGGGAGCAGCCGGAACGTGGTCGATGGCCTGCTCGCGGGGTCAGTCCCTGAGCTCGGCGATGCGCCGATCGGGAGGGAGTCGTTCGTCGAGCGAGTGGCTGCCGGTGGCTATCCGGAGGTCCTCTCGCGCCGCCCGGGACGGCGTGTCCCGTGGTTCCGGGACTACGTCCAAACGATCATCGAGCGGGATCTACGGGATATCGCTTCCGCCACCAAGGCCCAGGAGATCATGCCCCTCCTGGGGCTGCTGGCGACCCAGGCCGCGAACCTTCTCGACTACAGGCGGATCTCTCGTGACCTGGCGATCACCGACAAGACCGTCAAGGCCTACGTCAAGCTTCTCTCGGACGTGTTCTTGGTGCACGTCCTGCGACCCTGGCGCCCCGGCCTCGGACCCCGGGAGATCCATAAGCCCAAGCCGCTGATCGTCGATTCCGGGTTGCTGGCCCACCTGCTCGGCGCGGATGAGAAGCGCATCGCCGATGACGATCAGGTCGCGGGCAAGATCTTCGAGAGCTTCTGCGGAATGGAGATCGTCAAGCACGCCGCATGGTCAGAGGCGCAGCCCAACATCTACCACTACCGGGATGGACGCGACGAGATCGACCTGGTCGTCGAAGCCCGGAGCGGGGAGGTTGCCTGCCTCGAGATGAAGGCGGCTGCCTCCGTGGCTTCCAGCGACTTCGCCGCCATGGGGAAGCTCCGGGACCGCATCGGAGACCGCTTCAGATCTGGCGTAGTGGTCTACACGGGTGCCCGCACCGTTCCGCTGGGGGATCGCATCTGGGCCGTCCCCGTCAGCGGCCTTTGGGCTGACTAACCGCCGGGCCGAGGATCACGTGGGCGTGTGGATCGCACGGCGCACCGTCAGGTCGTGGGTTGCGGAGACGACTGGGTGAGTGTGGGGACCATCCTCAACATCAGATGCGAACACTGCGGCCATGGGACCGAGGTCAATGACGGGATGGGTATGGCCGGCATCGGACACGAGCTGCTCGAGTGCACGACCTGCAAGGACATCGTCTCCGTCCCCCTCGAGACCAGTCCCTGGGTGACGGTCTCCGACCGCGTCGCCGAGACGCCGCTCGGGAAGGTGGAGCTCGGTCGTTGCTACGAATGCGGCGGCGAGACCTTCCACCAGCTCAAGTGGCGCTTCTACGACGGGAGCCGCTACGTCGAGTGCCCGAAGTGCCGCGAGCTCGCGGAGGTCACCAACGGCGGGATCTGGGACTAGGTCGAGGGGGGTGCCGTGCTCAGGTGTGGGTCCTCGCTGCTGATCTCGACTGGGAAGCCGCCGAGGATGCGGTGCGCGACCTCGACGCGTTGACCACGACCCGGGCTCTCGGGTTCCTGCGCGAGTTCCTCGATCCGGGGACCTTCTGCAGCGAGCGCGTTCGGTTCGCCGTCGGTGCGTCGACGCTCTGGGTCCTCCCGAATGAGGGGGACCATGGGGCGCTGATCTCCCTCGCGGTGCGTTTGCTCGAGGTCGCGGAGATCCTTCCCGTGCTTGGGGTTCTCGATTGGGGGCCGAGGTCGGAGCGCAAGATCGAGATCCGACGACGGACGGCCGCTGAGTACGGAGAACGCTGCGGCGACGGAAGTGGGGTACCACGCGCGCTTCCTGACGGAGTCAGGTCGAGTTGCTGGGCTGACGGCGCGCGCTCACCAGATCACGTCGACGTCGTAGGCGCTCAGCTGCTCGTCTGCGCTGACCAGAGCCATCTGCTCGACGCGCGCCTGGGCGACCAGGAGGCGATCGAACGGGTCACGGTGGTGCCGCGGCAAGTGCCCAACTGATTCCGCGTGCAGGGCGGTGACGGGCAGCGCCTCCAGCCCGAGTCGCGGGATGGTGCGTGCCCACTCATCGCTCAGCCGAAGCCTCCCCAGCGACCGCTTGATTGCGATCTCGAGAACGCTCGCTGCGCTCACGTAGATCGAGGCCTCATCGTCTTCGAGGGCTTCCTGCGCAGCCTCGGTCAACCGCCGCTCGTCGCTCACGAGCATCCAGAAGACGACGTTGGTGTCGACCAGCAGGCGTCTCACATGTAGGGCTCGAAGTCCTCGATGGGGTCGTCGAAGTCCCGCCTCATCTCCCCGTCGAGGTTGCCCCAGATGTTGCGCTTGCCCTTCTTCGGGGCCGGGACGAGCAGCGCGACGGGGTCCTTGCCTCGGCGGATCAGAACCTCCTCGCCGGCCTCGACTCGGCGCAGCAGACGCGACAGATGCGTCTTGGCTTCCTGGACGGTGACCTCCATGTCGATGGAGGCTACTACTTGGTCAACTTGCTTGGTCAAGTAGTCAGTCGGCGCGACCGTCCTCGAACGGATCGATGTCAAGGATCTGCTCGCGCAGCGCCTCGATGTCCTCGCGGGTGCGACCGCGGACGATCAGGGTCTCGGGATCGTCGCGATGGGCGACGACGCTGTAGAAGCCTTGGGTGGTGAAGAGCCACATGACCAGGGAGTCGCGCGGCGGCGCGGCTTTCTGACATGTCAGCTTCGAACCCCGCGCACGACTCCACCGGTAGATGACCGACACCGACAACCCCCTTCTCACCGAGCGCTTCACGCGGGCGACCGCCTACGCGCTCGATCACCACCGCGACCAGATCCGCAAGGGGAGCGGTATCCCCTACGCGTCCCACCTGCTCGCGGTCACCGCGATCGTCCTGGAGATGGGCGGCTCGGAGGACGAGGCGATCGCAGCGATGCTGCACGACGTCATCGAGGACGGGGGAGGCCCGACGGCCGAGGCGGAGATCCGCGCGCGCTGGGGCGACGACGTCGCCGACTGGGTGGTCGCCAATTCCGACTCACTGACCGGCTCGTTCGAGAAGGAGGAGTGGAGTGTGCGGAAGGAGCGCTACGTCGATGGCGTCGCTCACAAGCCGATCCAGGCCGTCCGAGTCTCGATCGCCGACAAGCTTCACAACGCGCGGATGATCGTCGCCGACCACCGCATCGTCGGCGACGAGCTCTGGGACCGCTTCACCGCTGACGGCCCGCAGACCCTCTGGTACTACGAGGCGCTGATCGGGGCCTTCGATGCCCGGCGGGAGCAGCTCGGGCCGGGAGCGGTCGCGGCGCTCGACGAGCTGCGGCGGACGGTGGACGAGATGCGAGGGATCGTCGTCACCGACTGAGGGCCGCCTCAGTGGTCGGCGGGCAGAAGCCTGAACGCGTCACCGTGCAGCGAGCGCGCAGCTCGGAAATGCCGTTCGTCGAGGGTCGCGATCGCAAGCGTGTCGATGTGGCCGGCGAGGGCGATGAGGGACGCGTCGGCGAGGCCGATCATCCCGTCCTTGTAGTGGTGGGCGATTTCGAGGGTGGTGTTTAGTGCGCCCCGCCACCACTCGACCGCGTACGCGCCGCTGGCGAGGTCCAGTCGCAGAGCCTCCTGCGCGGCCGAACCGCCCCGAGCGCCGACCAGGTGGTCGGCCTCGGCGAGGATCAGCGGGGTGGTGGCGAGCGGCCCATCCTCGCTGTCCATCCAGGCGCAGACTTCTTCGTGCCACGTGTCAGCCGAGTTCATGAAGGCGAGGATCACCGATGTGTCGACGACGATCACTGCTCACCGAAGCCCGAGGATCGGAGGTGGTCGTCAACGTTCTCCGCCAGGTCCGCCGGACCCTCGAAGGCGCCCCGTGCCCGCGGCTTGACCTGCATTGATTCGGCGGCGGCGGCACGTAGTGCCTCGCGGATGAGCGCCGCCTTCGTCGTGCCCTCCCGCTCCGCCCGCTGTGACAGCGCCCGGTCGATCTCGTCCTCCACGTAGATGCTCGTTTTCCGCACGTCGTTCAAGGTACCACCTACCACCTACCACCTAAGCAACTTCCGTCCGAAATCGGACTCGCCATGCGACCCCCCACCTGTGAGCGACGGCTTTGACATCGACGCCTTCGTGGCCCGATTGAGCCCCGAGGAGCGAGAGCTCTGGGACCGTTGGCGCTCCGACGTCGCGGTCCCGGGCAGCACCGACGGGCCGCTCGTGCGCCTCTGGTCCTTCGCCCACATCTGCATGCTCGAACTGGGCTCGGCTTCCCCGGCACTCAAGGAGGAACTCGAGCACCACAGCGACGATCTCGAGGCCATCCGCACCTACAGGGACCGGCGGATCGCGGCGGTGAGGGAGAAGCGGGGAACCTAGTTGGTACCTCCTGCCCCGCCGCTCAGTACTCCTCTGCCACCTCGATCCAAGGCACGTCCTCACCCTCGCTGATCCGTCTTGCGATCGCGCGGAAGCGCTGCAGGTCCTCGCGCACCGGGGGCGTGGAGATGTAGGTCTCGTCGGGAACGATCCGAACGCGGTCCAGGGTCAGGCGATCGGAGTCCCAGCAGGCTCCGATCGTCGGGTCGTCATGTCGCTCGGGTCCGGTCCCGCCGGAGTGATGTCGCAGCGCGTAGAGGACTCGATCGAGCTGAGAGTCGCCGAGGCCGTGGTCGAGCTCGCTCTCAAGCACGGCTGCGGCCCGCTTGCCGTGATCGGGGTCGAAGCCGTCGTTGAGCCGCTGCGTGTCGTGGACGGCGGCGAAGACGAAGACCGATCGGGCGTGCGCATGCGGTGCGTGGTTGAGGATCACCGCGCCGGTGCGGGCGACGGCGCGCCAGTGCTTGGGACCGTGGAGGTGGGAGGCGACGGCGACGTCGGTCGCGAGGGCTTCGGCCTCGGCGGCGAGGTCCGCGAGCGATGCGGGGTGGGAGTGGGAAGGGTGTGGCATGTGCGATGGCTCGGGTGGGTACTCAGGAGTACTCGGTAGCGTGACGACACATGGCCGTCCTCGCCCACTTCACACCGACAGAGATCCCCGGGACCCTCGCCGTCCTCCTGCTGGGGATCTCGCTCGGGACCCTCGTCGTCGCGCGGCGGACGGCGTCGCGCTCGATGTTGGTCGTCCTCGTCTCACTTGGCGTGTTCGCGGTGCTCGGCTACACGGGGGACGCGCGCGGTTGGCCCGAGGGCGTGCGGATCACGATCGACGCGATCTTCATGCTGCACGCGCTCGTCCTGGCCTGGTTGGCCCTGCGCCCGTCGCTTGGGACCGGCTCGGCGCGGAATTGATCCGCATCTGACACACAATTGACACGGGGCGTTTCCCACGCGTGACACGAAGTCGGCCACGATCGATGCATGGCCACTTCACCTTCACCGTTCCCGTTCGACGGGCTGGACCTCGAGCCGACGCCGGCGCAGGCCCGCCTGATCCGCCGCTTCCGCAGCCTGGTCGAGCGCTACGAGATCGACGCGCCGGACATCGTCCAACCGCGCCCGGGAGAGCCCGGCACGATCGAGGTCTTCTGGGTCCGTCAGAAGGTCTGCGTGATCGTCGAGTCGGAGGAGCAGATCGAGTCGATGTTCGAGTTGGCGGCGGAGCAGGAGGCAGCTTGAGTCGCAATCGAGTTGATGCGATGATGCCTGCATGCGAACCACAGTGACGCTCGACGATGACATCGCAGCGCGTCTGCGCGATGTCGCCCACGAGCGAGGCGTCCCGTTCAAGACCGCGATCAACGACGCGATCCGGGCTGGCCTCGAGGAACCCAGCAAGCCACGTCCATTCCGCGTAAAGCCGAAGGACATGGGCCCGGCGCGGGTAGATCTGACGAAGGCGCTACAGCTCGCCGGCGAGATGGAAGACGCTGAGATCGTCAGGAAGATGAACCTGGGCAAGTGAAGATCGCCGATGCCAACGTCCTTCTTTATGCGCATAACTCGGCCTCCAAGCATCATGAGAAGTCCCGCATCTGGCTCCGGGACTCTCTGTCGGAGGCCGAGCCGACGGGGCTGGCGTGGGTTGCGCTGGTCGCGTTCCTGAGAATCGGGACGAACTCGGCCATCTTCCCGCGCCCCTTCGAGCCCGATGAGGCGCTCGATTTGATCGATAGCTGGCTCGACCATCCCGGCACGCAACTGGTGGAGCCGGGCCGGGAGCATCGGCGCATTCTGCGAGAGCTGGTCGAGTCGGCCGGAACCGCGGGCAACTTGACGACCGACGCCCATATCGCGGCCATCGCAATCGAGAACGGCGCAACCCTTGCCAGCTTCGACGCTGATTTCCATCGCTTCAAGTCGCTGCGGTTCGAGTATCTCGGCTGACCGAGCTCTGTCAGGAATCCCCCAGTCCGCACGACTCACCTCTCACACGGATGAGAGGAGGCCGGATGGCCAAGCACGAGAAGCGGGAAGAGCGGGGATCGAAGGAGAGGAAGACCGGCAAGAAGGGCGAGCGCGGCGGGCCCGCGAACGGCAAGCGCGAGACGCTGCACGTGGCGCTGCTGGTCGACGAGTCGGGTTCGATGGCGCCGCTGCACGGCGCGGTGATCGCCGGGGTCAACGAGTTCATCGCGGAGATGAAGGTGGATCCCTCGCCGGACACGCGGACGCTCGTTTCGCTGGCGATGTTCGATGCGCGCGGCGGTGAGCCGCCGGTGCGGGTCCGCTTCTCGGACCTGCCGCTGGAGAAGGTGAAGCCGATCGGGCCGAGCCAGTACGCGCCCCATGGGGCGACGCCGCTGAACGACGCAGTGCGGAAGACCATCAAGGCTCTCGAGCGGGCGGCGCGGCCGGCGAAGAAGGGCGGCAGGCCCGACCGGGTGATGATCGTCGTCCTCACCGACGGGCTAGAGAACGCGAGCGAGACGAGTTCGGGGGACCTGCAGAAGCTGATCCTCGCCAAGGAGGCGGAGGGATGGGAGTTCCTCTACCTCGGCGCCAACCAGGACACCTGGGCCGCGACCGCGGGAATCGGTCTCGATCGGCGCGGCAAGCACATGGCCTGGGAGGCGTCGTCGGCCGGGGTGAGCGCCGCGATGCGGGTCAGCGGCGAGCGCGCGAAGCGCTTCCGCGATGCCCCGGAGGAGTACGAACTCGAGTCGAAGATGCTCTCCGACCGGATCGAGCCCGGTGACGTCAAGGCGCGCCTGCTGAGCGAGTCCGAGCGCCGCCGCGGCGGGCGCAGCGGGCGCTAAGGGCGCTCAGGGCGCTCAGGGCGCTCAGGGCGCTCAGGGCGCTCAGGGCGCTCAGGGCGCTCAGGGCGCTGCAGTCTCCGCAAGGAGAGAGCGGGCCGGACGTGGGGGGACGCCGGCCCGCTCTTCATGCACGGATCCAACCCGCTGTCGACGCCGCTCAAGCACCTGGCATCATGGGCCGATCGGGAACCCCGAATGCCGATCCTGATCGCCACAATCGTCGCCCCGATCGGCGCCTGGGTCCATCTCCGGCGTCACCCGGCCGAGCGCACCCGCGCGGAGACCTTCACGGTATACCTGCTCTGGTGGTTCGGGCTGGCGATGGGGTTCGCCGGCGTCGTCGGTGCCCTGTTCCACGTCTTCGACGGCAAGGAGATCGCCGAGCAGATCGGCTTCACCCGCGGCGACGGCGGCTTCCAGTTCGAGAACGCGATGGGCGATCTCGCGATCGGTGTCGCCGCGCTTCTCTGCCTCCGCTACCGCGATCCGAAGTTCTGGCTTGCGGTCCTGATCATCGCCACCATCCAGTACTGGGGCGATGCGGTCGGCCACGTCTACCAGTGGCGGCACTACGACAACACCGACCCCGACAACGTCGGCGTCCCGCTGGTGCTCGACGTGATCGTCCCCGCGGTGGGTTGGTGGCTGTACCGCGGCGCCACGCGCGAGCGCGACTGACCCGCTTCGGCCCCTGAGTAGGATCGGCCGATGGGCCGTATGCGCAGGCTGGTCGAGGGCGCCTTCGCGAAGCTCGACGAGGTCAACGAGCGCAGCCAGGAGCGCGCCGTCGCCAAGCTCTCGCCGGCCGAGCGGGAGCACTACGAGATGTGGGAGGCGCGCGGGGAGGCGGCGCGCGCGGGCGCGACCGACGCCGAGCTCGGCGACCCTCGCCTGACCGGGAAGATCCTGCAGGGACCCGCCGGCGAGATCCTCCACGGGGTGCGGAAGGCGCCGCCGCGCCCGCCTGAGATCGAGGATCCGGCGGCGTGGGATCTGCAGGCGCACCGCGAACACGCCGCCCGCGAGGAGGCTCGCGCCCCCTACCTGGCGCCGGAGCGATCTCCGGTGCGGATCACCCGCGTCGCCGCGACCGAGAGCTCCCAGCTCCACGAGGTGTGCGCCTATCTCGGCTCGACCGGCCTCGCCTCCCGTCCCGATCTCGTCTACGGCGCCGCCTGCGTTCCCGACCTCATCGAGGGCGGGCGCATCAAGCCCTTCGGCTCCCGGTTCGTCGAGTGGGACATCGTCCATGCCGCCGAGCGCGAGCTCGGTCCCACCGACCCGGCCGCCGCGGTGACGCTGTCGGCGGATCGCGCCTATGCGGCCCGCAGCGTCGGCGAGCCGTCCCCGCTCGACGAGGACGTGGCGCTGGCGCTTCTCGAGCGCGCCGGGCTCGACCCATCGCGCACGCTCGGCGTCTCCAGGTCGATCCGCTTCGAGGGCCGCGGCGGCGACGAGGACAGCTCGATGCCGCGGCGGCTGGCGCTCGTCCGCGGGGTCGACGTGATCGTCCCCGGCGACCCGGTCACAGCCGACGCGCTCAGACGCGCCGCCGAGGCGCCGCTGCCGTGGGACATCCCGCTGGAGCCGCAGTCGCCGAGCCGGATCGACGTCCTGCAGTGGGACGCGATCGCGCAGGCGGTCCAGCCGGTGCGCCAGCGGCGCCCACCGATGCCGTCGCCGTTCCCCTACCTGCCCACCACCGCGACCGAGCTGCTCCGCGCGCACCTGGAGATCGTCGGCATCGCCCCGTCCGACTGCTACTCGGTGCAGGTGACCTACGACCGCGCCTTCGACCTCCTCTCCCGATCCAGCACGAGGTCGACCGTCCGGCGGACGGGTGGCGGTCCCGAGCTGGCCTGCGCGGACGGCAAGCCGCGGCAGCGGATGGCGGGAGGCCACCGGATCGTCATCACCTACCGCGAACGTCCCGGCTACGCGGCCGGGAGGGAGCGCTTCGAGGCCTACTCGCGCGACGTGCTCCACGCCAACCTGCAGCGTCTGCTGAACCTGCGCCCTCCCGTCCCGAAGCCGGCGGGCCGGCTCGCGCGGACCGTCGACTTCGCCGGCGACGTGGCGCTCTTCTTCTCGATGGAGCCCGGCGCCGACGACGAGTTCTTCCCTCCCCGCTACTGCTGGCCGCCGGCCCGCACTTGACCGATCCGACCGTCGAGCAGGGCGGGTGGGCCGCGGGAGGTCCGGGCTCGAGCCTGCGCCGCGGCCGCAGCCCGCTGCTGGGCGCGATCGCCCTGCTCCTGCTCGTCGGCGGCGCAGCGGCGAGCGCCGTCGGCATCTACCTGATCGCTCGTGATGCAGGCCCCGCCGACGACCGCGTGCTCGCCCGGGGAACCGTGACGGCGCTGAGCTCACCCGAGCGCTCGACGACGACGTTCGAGACCAGCGAGCCCGGGGACGTGACCGTGTGGCTCGAGCTCGGAGGGCCCGACAACGTCCGCAGTTCGATCGTCGCCGGCACGACCTGCGAGCTGGATCGCGCCGACGGTTCGGGCGCCGAGATCGTGGGCCGGGTGCAGGACACGGTCGTCGCCACCGACGGGCACGAGACGATCGGCACCGCAACCGCCGGGGAGGGCTCCAACGAGATCGCCTGCCACCACGTTCCCTTCGGCACGGCCGCCGACCGTGCGGCGCTCGAGGAGCAGCACGACTTCGTCGTCGAGCGGGGGACCCCCGGCGACGGCCTCGGCGGCTGGTGGCTGGTCATCCCCGGGATCGCGGCGGTGGTGCTCGGGATACCTCTGGCGATCCGCTGGCGCGCCGGGAACGTGCGCCCGGTCTGAGCGCTTCGCCCTCGCGCCGGTCGGGTGGCGTCTTTACCCTCCGTCGCGATGTCTCCGACTCGCCGCATCGTCCTGGCCACCGCCACCCTCGCCGCAATCGCGGCGTCGGCGCCACCGGCCGGTGCCCACTACGACGCGCGCGGCGAAAGCTGCAAGGACGTCAAGTTCCAGCGCTGGCCCGGCGTCCTCGCGGCCGACATCAGCGCCAAGAACGTCGCCTGCGCCCCGGCCCGGCGGCTCGTCCGCGACGTCGCCTTCAGCGTCAGCGTCCCCTGGGACTGCGTCCGCAAGCGCGACCTGACACCGAGCAGACACATGGACCTGCTCTGCACCCGCGGCGATCAGCGGGTCACGTGGGCCGGCTACCAGTGAGCTGAGCGCCGGGGGCGCCTGGGTCGCCGGGGTCCAGCGCAGCCGCCCGCTTCCCGGCGAAGCGCTGGACCTCCGTTTTCGGTCGAGTCTCTTCCGAAAACGGAGGGCGACCGGTGTCGCAGCCGCGCCGCGGGCATCGGGCTCCTCGCTCCAGCCGCCGCGCTGGCGCCGGCCTCTCGCCCAGCAAAGCCGCGGGGCGCCGGGACCCTCGCCTCGCCCCGCTACCGCCGCCGGAAGGAGAACTTCGCCGGACTCTTGTCCTTGGTCTTGCCGTTGGAGGCGCGGACCTGGAAGGTCGTCTTCGCGCCGGGCTTGATCCCGACGACGCGCACCGACTTGCTGCACGCCTTGAACTTCGGGTGCTTGCCGAGGCCGCACTGGAAGCGGACGCCGGGCACGTCGGACTTGAACTTGAAGGCGGCCGAGGAGCCGCTGATCGTCTTGCCCGGATGCTTGGTGATCTCGGTGTCGGGGCGGACGGGTGGGTTCGCCCCGACCGCGCGCTCGGCGTTGATCAACCCGGCCCCGACCGCCAGCGGCCCGAAGCTGCCGATCGGCGCCGCGGTGCCCTGCTCGGCGGCGAGCACCTGGGCGGGGCTCAGGGACGGGTTCGCCTGCCGCTGCAGCGCCGCCACGGCCGCCGCCGCGGGGGCCGCCGCCGAGGTGCCGCTGAAGCGAGGCACGCCGCTGTCGGATGGCAGGAAGAAGGTCGTCTGGACGTTGTCGGTCGCGGTGATGTCAGGCTTGCTCAGCACCTGCGGGGAGGCCAGCGCCGCCGCCGGCGTCGTCCCGCTGACGGGACCGAAGTAGTTGACGACCGGGCCCTGGGAGGAGAACGCCTCTGGCTCGGCCGTCTGGTCGTAGGAGATCGCGCCGGTGCTGATCGTGTTGAGGCCGCCGTTGTGGCCCATGATCGTCGGCCCGACGGCGTCGAAGCCGAGCCCGACCGGGTACTCGACGTCGGCGAGCTGCGAGCGGCCGAAGATGAACTTCAGCCGCGGCGTTCCGGTGCCCGACGCGCGGTAGACGATCACGTGGAAGATCGCGGTGACGGGGTAGGGGTTGGAGACGTTGAGGACCTCGAGCGGCAGCTGGGACTGGATGTTGTTGGTCCCAACCGCGTCCTGGATCGTGTCGGACGTCTGGTCGTAGAAGGCGATGTCGAGATCCGTCGAGACACCGTTGCGGGGCTCCGCCCACTGCATGATCAGGTTGAAGCTGGTGCCCGGCGCGAGCGCGAGGCCGTAGAGCACGTCGTTGGTGCCACCGGGGTTGAAGTCCATGCATTGGCCGCTCAGGCCGAGGCCGCTCAGGCAGGCTCCCCCCGGTCGGAACGACGGCGCCTCGTAGGAGCCCACGCTGCGGCCGCCGACGATCACGTTGCTGTTGGCCGCCGAGGAGAAGTAGGGGATGCCGCGCTGGGTCACCTCGGTCACCGCGTTGGCGATCGGCCCCTCCTGGAAGAACGGCTCGGAGAAGAAGGTGATGTCGTCGGCGATCACGGTGGAGCCGGCGTTGGCGAGCGCCCGCACGGCGCCGGCCATGTCGTCCTCGGAGGCGCCGCGGCCCGCGAACGCGATCTTCGCCGCCGGTGCCATGTCGTGGACGATCTGGGCCATCCCGCGCCCCTCGTCGATGTCGGTGGCCGCGCCCTCGGAGAGCACCTGCACCTTCGACGTGTATCCGCAGGGGTTCTTCCTGCCCGGCAGGTCCCCCGACTTGATGTCCTGCTTGGCGCGGGTGATCGAGTCCTTGCCGCTGTCCCAGGAGTCGGAGATGATCCCGACCTTCTGCCCGTAGCCGTCCATCCCGTAGCGCTTGCGGGCGGCCGCGGTCCCCGATTGCACGTCACCCTCCGCCGTCGCGTCGCCGCGGCAGCTCCGTTTCTTGGCGACCGTGTCGACCGCGCCCCGTTCGAGCGTTGGCAGGCCGGAGGAGGCGCTCATCGGGACGAGGTTCTCGGCCACGTACTCGACGCCCTCGGCGGCCGCGAGCGCGCGCAGGTCCGCCGGCAGGACGGAGACGTCGACCGTTCCGTAGGGCGCGTTGACGCTGACGATCTCAGCGCCGCTGGCCCGGATCGCAGCGAGGACGTCGTCGGAGGTCGAGGAGACGCGGACGTTGACGACGAGCCGGTCGCCGTCGCGCAGGAGGCTGCCGGCGCCGCTGGGTGCGAGCCCGACCGCGCCGGCCTGGGCGGCGTCGGACTTCTCCCGCAGGCTTGCGCCGGCGATCTCGGCGAGCCGCGTCGAGAGGCTGGCCTCGGCTCCCGACGAGTCCTTGTCGAGGGAGACGCCTGGGGCGAAGGCGGCGTCGGCGGGAAGCTCGTCGGCGTACTCGAACTCGGTGGCGGCGCCGGTCGCCGAGGTGGCGATCCCTCCCGCCAGTGCGATCGCGCAGATGACGGCTACGACACCCCGCGAACGGGTCGGCTTCCCACGATCGTCCATCCCTGAATCCCCTTTGACGTGTCCCCGGACGCGGCGAACCTACCACCTCTCATGTGCGTCCGGGGCGGTTCCGAGGGGGTTGCACCATGTGTGACCATGGCTAGATGGAGACCACGCCGACATCGCTCGCCGGGAGCGTTGAGATCCTCGTCGACGAGGACGAGCTTCTTGCGCCGATCGGAGGGAGTTGGGCTGCTGCGTAAGCCGCCTCAGCGTCGCCTGCGAGGCCTTGGCTTGCGGATCTTGTCCCCGCGCATGATCGAGAGCCTCGCCCGCGACTGCTCCTGGCGGTGCAGGCCACGCAGCCACTCCATGACCGCCCAGGTCGCCTCGAGATCCTCGCGGTTGTAGGCGAGGATCTCGCCCATGATCGCGGTGCGGTCGGCCTCGTCCTCGCTCTCGGTCGCCTCTATGTAACGGGCCATCGACCACTCGCCGCCGGACTCCTCGAGCTTGCGCCGGTAGCCCGTCAGCGTCTCGACCTCCTTGAGGCTGTAGCTGGAGAGCGGCACCGCGACCGACTCGCGCGTGATCGGCAGCAGGTCGAGCAGGTTGGCGAGCACGCGCTCGGCGATGCCGCCGCGGTCGCCGTAGCGCTCCAGGTAGAGGTTGATCTTCGCCCGCTCGTAGGAGGCCCAGTGCACGAACGGGACGTCGGGGCCGAGCTCCTCGAGGAGCGCCTCGGCCTCGGCGAGGAACGCCTCCCAGCCATCCCGGTCCCCGCGCGGGCCGAACCCGGCGACCCCGGCCCGGAACGGCCCCGGCCGGCGGCCGAACGGCTGCAGGCCCCAGATGTAGATCTTCTCGATCTCGTCGACGGTCGGCGGCATCCCCTCGAGGTCGAACATCACGTAGGTCGCGTGGTCGGGGATGTCGGGAGGATCGATCAGGATCGGCCGCTCCTCCTGCAGGGCGCGCGCGTTGGTGAGCAGCCGCTCGGCGCGCTCCCCGACGGGGCGCATGGTCCCGTCCCAGGTCGGGCGCTCGACCTCGGCGAGGCGGCCGGCGTCGTAGCGCTCGAGCAGGAGCGGCAGGGTGGAGGTGCCCTCCTCGTGCAGGCGGTCGATCAGGCCGCGGTCGGCGAACGGGATCAGGCCGACGTCGCGGCGTTCGACCGCGGCGGGCCAGCAGCGCGAGCGGTAGCCGCAGCCGCCGCACTTGGAGACGCCTACGTGCTCGTCGCGCGGCTCCTCGGCGAGCAGGCGGTAGCGGAGGATCCGCTCGAAGGCGGCGAGCGCGTCGCCGCCACCGCCGTAGTCGAGGGTGAGGATCTCGCCGCTGCCGGCGTGGACCTGCAGAGCGGCCGGCGGCTCCCCGAACGTCTGCTCGTAGAGCCACCCGTAGGCCTCGAGCTGCAGCCGCACGTGCTCCTGGCTGGAACCCACCCGCCGGTTCAGCTTCGAGTCGCGGATCGCGTAGCCGTCGCGCGCCGGGAGCATGAAGTCGGGGAGTCCGCTGATCTCGACCTCGCGCCCGGCCAGCATCGTGGTGGCCTGCAGGCGGCCCTGGTAGATGACGCGCTCGCCGGCGTCGACGAGTTGGGCCGTCACCCGGGCCTGCACGTCGCGGGGAAGCTCGGCGACGTCGATGGCGTCGGGGAACCGCCGCAGGTGCCGGCGCTCGTGCTCGATCCCGAGCCGCATCAGCATCTCGGCGTAGACGCCGGGCGGATCCTCCTCCACTCCCTGCTCGCGCAGCCAGACCCGCAGCCCGCAAGTCGAAGGCCGCAGGAACCCGTAGAAGTCGCTGGGGTGCAGGCGGAACGCGCGCTCCACCTCCGCGTCCCGGCTGTCGGCTTCGATCGCGGCCACCAGGTGGATAGTCGTTGATGGCCAGGCGGCTCTGACCGCGAACGCCGCTCAGGCCATCCGCCGCGGCGCCGGGCGCGGCGTCACCGACCCGAGGACGGGAGGCATCGGCTCGGCGTCGACGGGCGAGGAGCGGCGCATCAGCACGAGGGTGAGGACGAGCGCGACGAGGATCAGCCCCGCCGACAGCTTCAGGCTCGTCCCGAGCGAGTCGACGAACGCCTGGCGGACCGCCTCGCGGGTTGCGTCGACGTCGGAGCCGGCGATGCTCTCGAGCGTGTGGTGGGCGCCGTCGGAGCCGGCGAGGACGCCGTCGAGCGACTGCGCCTGACCGGTCGTGATCGTCT
This sequence comes from Solirubrobacterales bacterium, assembly GCA_046330415.1. Taxonomy (GTDB): domain Bacteria; phylum Actinomycetota; class Thermoleophilia; order Solirubrobacterales; family 70-9; genus RHKX01. Next base: position 60,338 of record JAXLSW010000010.1, read on the forward strand.
TGCCGAGCTCACCGACCTCCTCGATCGTCCGGTCCTGGTCGACGGCGTTGAAGATCGCGCCGGTGACGGCGACGCCGAGCGTCGAGCCGAGCCCGCTGAGCGTGACCAGCATCCCCGAGGCCGCGCCCGCGTGGTCGCGGGATACGGCGTTCATCGCCGCCAGGTTCATCGGGGTGAGGGCGAAGCCCACGCCGAAGCCCATCACCGCGGTCGGGATCCAGAGGTCGGAGTAGGTGGACTCGAGCGTGATCCCCGACAGGACCCAGACCGCGACCGCCATTGCCGCCAGCCCGATCGCGATCGGCGGCCGCGGCCCGACCCTGGCTGCGACCTTGCCGCCGAGCGGCGAGCCGAGGACCATCAGCCCGGTGAGCGGCAGGAGCAGGGCCCCGACCTCGAGCGGCGAGTAGCCGAGGATCTCCTGGAAGTAGAGGGGGAGGAAGAAGAGCAGCGCGCCGAAGGAGAAGTCGAGGGCGAAGATGACGATCGTCGCGCCCGCGAAGTTGCGACTGCGGAAGAACGAGAAGTCGATGATCGGATTCGCGACGCGACGCTCGGCGACGACGAACGACCCGAGCAGGACGACGGCGGCGACCAGGAGGCCGACGACCGCGGGCGATCCCCAGCCCCAGCTCGCGCCCTGGATCAGCGCCAGCGTCAGCGCCGTCAGGCCCGAGGCGGAGAGGGCGACGCCGATGTAGTCGACGTCGCGGGAAGCGTCCGGATCGTGCGAGTCCGGGCTGCTGCGGAGAGCGACGATCGCGACCGCGATGGCGAAGGCGATGCAGACGACGAAGATCCAGCGCCAGTCGAGCTCGCCGGTGAGGACGCCGCCGACGAGGACGCCGACGCCGGAGACGAGCTCGGTCGCCGCTCCCCACATCCCGATCGCCGTCCCCCGGCGCGCGCCGGTGAAGACGTTGGTGAGGATCGACATCGAGGCGGGCATCATCAGCGCGGCGCCCGCGCCGGAGAGCGCGATGCCGGCGATCAGCGCGTCGATGCCCGGGGAGAGCGCGGCGAGCAGGGAGCCGAGCGCGAAGAGCGCGCAGCCCAGCAGAAGCGCCCGCAGCCGTCCGAAGATGTCGGCGAGGCGCCCGGCCGCGATCAGGAACGCCGTGAACGGGATCGAGAACGCGGTGACGGTCCACTGCAGCTCGGCGATCGAGGTCCCGAACTCGCCGTGGATCGTCGGCAGCGCGACGACGATCGCCGCGGTCGGGAGCTGCACGATCCCGGCTGCGGCGACCGTGGCGAACAGGGTGCCGCCGCGTCTCGCATCACCCTCCGCTCTCACCATCCCGGCGTGAACCTATCGGCTCACAATCGGCGCAGGAAAGTCACACCGCGTCTCCCACCCGTGACTCCCTTTCCGGCAGGCTCGATGCCACGATGAAAGCGGCCGAACGAGGAGGTTGAGCGATGGCCGACACGGAGCGCCACGAGCGCATCAAGGAGCTGATCCGGAAGTTGCCGGAGGGATTCGTCGCCACCTACGGCGACCTCTGCCCAGAGGCGCCGCGATTGCCCGGCCGGGTGCTGAAGATGAGCGCCGGGGACGACTCGCTGCCGTGGTTCCGGGTGGTCCGCGCGGACGGTTCGCTGGCGCAGGGGAAGAAGCAGCGCAACCTGCTGGTCAAGGAGGGCATCCCCTTCAAGGGGGATCGGGTCGATCTGGAGGTGGCGCGGATCCCCCGCGACGCCCTGCTGGATCTTGCGCCCTGAGGTCGCCGCCGGGCGCTCAGGCCGGGCTGACCGAGGAGCTCCGCGGCCGCCTCGTCTTCTGCTCGTCGGCGCTCTCGAGCACCATCAGCAGGGCGTCGACGACGACGGGGTCGAACTGCCGCCCGGACTCCTTGCGGAGCTCCCGGCGCGCTTCCTCGACGGGCAGCGCCTGCTGGTAGGGGCGGTCGGTGGTCATCGCGTCGTAGGAGTCGCAGACGAAGAGGATGCGTGCGCCGAGCGGGATCTCCTCGCCGGCGAGCCCGTCGGGGTATCCCTTCCCGTCCCAGCGCTCATGAGCGCAACGAACCAGCGGGCGGATCGGGGCGAGGAACTCGATCGGGGCGAGGATGCGCTCGCCGATCAGCGTGTGTCGCGCCATCTCCTCCCACTCCTCGGACGTCAACGGGCCCGGCTTGTTGAGCAGGTCGGGGGAGATGCCGAGCTTGCCGATGTCGTGGAAGGCGGCCGCGTAGCGGAGCATCCGCAGCTCCTCGCCGCGCCAGCCCAGCAACCTGCCGACCGCGACCACGTTGTCGACGAGCGACTGGGAGTGCTCGGCCGTGTAGGAGTCCTTCGCCTCGAGCGCAGCCGACAGCGCCTCGGCGGTGCCGATGTATGCGCGGTCGAGCTCCTTGTACAGACGAACGGAGGTGAGCTTGCCGCCGATCTGGGCGGCGACGGACTCGACGAGGCGAGCGTCGGCGGGACGGAACGTCGCGACGGCCACGTCCTCGAGGTTGATCACCCCCCAGACGTCGTAGCCGTCGTAGATGGGGACGACGAGCTCCGAGCGGACGTCTCGCGTTGCGGACGTCGAGCGGTACTGCGGCTCGCGGTTGACGTCGGCCGCGATGACCGGCGCCCGCTCCCGGATGCAGCGCCCGATCAGGCCGGCCTCGGCGGATTGGGACCAGCCCGGCGCCGTCGGGAGCGCGCCGAGCTCCGAGCGCAGGGTCAGCTGGTCATCGTCGACGGAGAGGATCTGCACGAGCGAGCACTCGAACGCGCGCTGCACCTCCTGCACCGCCGTGTTGCAGACCTCGTGGGCGGAGGTGGCGCTCGCCAGCCGGCCCGCGATCGCAACCGTCAGCTCGAGCGGCCGCTCGCTCGCGGACGTCGTTCGCGCCGAGCGCCTGTGCGGGTGCCTCGGGATGGCGGCGGAGGCGACGAGGGAGAGCGGCGCCTCGAGTGCCTGCAGGTCGCTGGCGGGGTTGTCGGTGAACAGCTCGATGAGGTAGACGCCGCTCTCGTCCCCGGCTGCCGCGGCGACGACGCCTTCGAAGCCCTCGTGCCGCAGCATCTCGCGCTCGGCCGCGTCGCTGCCCTCGTCCCCGACCCGGGCGACGAAGGTCCCGCAGCCGGCCTCGACGATCCGGGCCGTCGCCGGGTAGAGGTCGAGCTCGTAGCGCTCGAACTCCTCCCAGGAGCGAACCACGTGGACGCCGGCGCTGCGGGGGTCGCGGTTGTCGCCCTGGGAGAGCTCCCGCAGGAGGCCGGAGCCGCTCGCGGCGATCGAGACCGAGCAGACGGCGAGATCGGCGGCCTCGGTGAGGGCGATGGCGACGTGCTCGAGGCGATCGAGCGTCGGGGCGGAGGCGAGCTCGCCGGTGAGGGCGTGGCCGATCTCGTCGGTGGTCTTGGCGATCCGCTCGGCCAGCGTGCCGCCGCGAAGCGGGGCCACGGTGAAGGGGTTGGGGACGTCGGCTATCTGAGCCGCGGTGCAGATCCTGTTGCCGCCGCGGCGCTTGGCGACGTACTGGGCGGTGTCGGCGGCGCGCATCAGCTTCGCGACGGTCGCGGTGCGCGCGGTCGCGGTGGCGGCGCCGCAGGAGAGCGTCACCGGCGGGCGCATCGGCGCGAGCTCGGCCTGCGCGGCGACGGCGATCTCCTCGATGGCGCCGAGCTCGCTGCCCTCGGCGATTCGCTCGAGGCTCTCGAGCAGGACGCAGAACTCGTCGCCGCCGAGGCGGGCGACGAAGGAGCCGGGATGGGCGGCCGCGGCCGAGACGAGCGCGGCGGCGACGTTGCGCAGGGCGCGGTCTCCTCCGGCGTGCCCGTGATCGTCGTTGATCTGCTTGAGCCGGTCGGCGTCGCAGAGCATCAGGGCGACGGTGCTCTCCCCGGCGGCATGCCGGATCAACGCCCGCTCGAGCCGCTCCTCGAGGGCGCGCCGGTTGGAGAGCCCGGTGAGCGGATCCTCGTAGGCCAGCCTGGAGACGCGCGAGAACAGCTCCGCCCGCGCGATCGCGGTCGCGATCTGCCCGCCGATCGCCTCGAGGAAGCGCACGTCCTCGGTCTGGAAGCTCGAGTTGCCGATCGTCGTGGCCCAGATCCCGCCCCAGATCTCACCCTCGACGACGATCGCGACGCCGAGGTCGGAGGACTTGCCGACGGAGAGCAGGAAATCCCGGGCGCTGGGATCGCAGTCGGGGTCGTCGACGGAGTTGAAGTACGGGTTGGCGGTCCGGTGCATCTCCACCAGGCCCGGGTACATCGCGACCTCGTAGATCTCGTCCGCGGGCTTGCGCTCCTCCCAGTCGCTGAGCTCGCCGACGTTGATCAGGGTCCTGTAGCGCCGCCCCTCCTCCTCGAATCGGCTGATCGTCAGCGACGCGGCGCCGATCGCCTTCAGCGCCTCCTCGGCGGCCAGCTCGAGCACCCCTTCGAGGTCGTTGGCGCCGGCCACCGTGGCCGCGACGCGGAGCAGCGCCTCGCGCTCGGCAGCCTCCCTGGAGCGTGGCTTACGGCTGCGCTTGGAAGCGCCGGGAAGCCGGTCGATGAGGCGGCCGCCGGGGTCGCTCCAGGTCAAGGGGTTGGTCGCCACCCGTCCCCATCGGCAGGTCGGGCGATTTCCTGCAGGCAGCACGCATCCTTGCGTCCGCGGCGCGGACGCCCGTCCACGCTTCTTTGCAGGGCTAACGCATGCTGGATGGATGCCGAATCACGGCCCATGAGAAAGCATCTTGCAGGCAACTCGCGATCCGTGCGCCGGGAGGACGAGCTCCTCCGCCGCCCGTTCGAGTCTCGCCGGGATCGCGTCGACCGCATGATCGTCGAGCTCTGGCTCGACTCTCAGGTCGCCGGGCTTCCGGTCAGACCGTCTGGTGTAGGCGCCGTCCCATCGCCGCGCCCGACGAGCTGAACCGCTCGCACAGGGCTCCGAAGTCGCCCTTGGCCCGCGCGTACTCGCTGCGGACCATCTCGGCCGGCATCAGCAGCGCTGCCGCGAAGCAGTTCGCCTCCTCCTCGATCGCTGGGAGCTCCGGCCGCTTCCCCTTCGCGCTCGCCTTGGCGCCCTTGGCGCCGTGGGCGTCTTGGGGTTCCTGGGCGCCGTCGTCCACCGATCCGTGACGGCAGAAGAGCGACGTCTGCTCGCTCTGGTGCATCACCCAATGGCCGAGCTCGTGCGCGATCGTGAACCGCCGCCGCGCCGGCCACTCCCTCGCCTCCTCAGCGTTCACCCAGATCTCGCCGAGGCTGGGCAGCAGGAGGCCTGAGATCGACTGCCCGGCATCGGGCTGGGGGCATCCCGGGGCGGTCGACATGTCCTCGACGTCGCGGACGAGCAGGCCGGCGTGGGTGTCGGCGATCTCCTCAACCGGGATCGGCAGCGTCGAGCCGTCCCAGATCCATTCCGGCACGCTCGCGAGGAACTCGGCGGCCCGCCGCTCGCTCTCCTCGACGTCGACTCCCATCGAGCCGATGCTAACGGCGGCGCTGGCGACGATCAGCCGCCGGTGAAGAGCTCGTCGACGAGGTCGCGCCCGCTGGGCTCGGCGGCGTCGGCGAGCGCCTCCATGTCGGCGATCTCGCCGGCCGCCGCGTCCGCCCCGTCCGCGCGATCCGCTTGATGCGCTCGATAGGTGAGGTCGGGTGCGGCCATGCGGGCGAAGGCCGGTGCTCCCGGCTCCGGCGGCGGTTCGCTTCCCCCCGCGGAGCGAAGCAGCTCGCCGGTGGTGCCGACGAGCCCGGCGAGGGCATCGAGAACGCGCTGGGAGACTCCCCTTGCGGCGAGGGTCCCGTGCTCCATCCCGTTGTAGTAGACGCCGACCTTCTCGACGGTGGGTGGCGCTGTGCCGACGCCGATCGCCTTCGCCAGCTGCTCGATCAACGCGCTCCGCTTCAGCTTCGTTTGGTTGCGCAGCCGCGGCAGCAGCTCGGGCCAGGTGCCGGAGACGCCGTCGCGCGATTCGATCACCCGGTCGATCGCGATCTTCGTCAGCGAGGTCTCGTAGGCCTTCGCGTCCCACGCTCGTCGCGGCGCCGTCATGAGGTAGTGGTCGATCAGACCCTCGAGCTCCTGACGCTCCTCGCCATCGACCCGCTGCAGCCAATCCGCCGGGTTCGGCGACTCGCCGGCCTCGAAGGCGGCGGCGAACTCGTCGCGCATGGAGCTCAGGTCAGCCATCGGTCCTCTTCACGACCTCGAGCCGGAAGCGGCTCCAGATCTTCGCGACGTTGTCGACGGAGACGGTGTCGCCGCTGCCGTCGGCCTCGATGCGCGCCTTGACCTCGCCCGCGGGAAGGTTCTCGAACCCGGCCACATCGGGACCGTAGAGCCGGATCACCTTCTGATGCAGCGGGCTCTGGTCGGCCAGCACGATCTTGACCACCTCGATCAGATCGACGTAGCCGGTCTCGTCCTGCACCGAGACCTGGTGGGTTGCCTCGTCGTCGGATTCGCGTCCGACCTCGATCTGCTCGGTCGGGCCGTGGCGCTCGACGACGCGGTAGTAGTCGGCGATCCGGCGTTGCGTGATGGTCCTGACGAACGCGCCGAACTGGCCGATCACCTTGCCGTCGAAGCCGGCGTTGGTGATCGACATCTGCGCCTCGACGACGACGTCGTCGACGTCCTGGGCGGGCACCTTCGCGGCCGCCCAGGCACGGATGCGGTCCTCCCAGCCGTAGGCGAGGATCTCCATCGCTTCCTTGGCCGCCGCACCGTCGCCGGCGGCCCGGGCCGCGGCCACGTACTCGACGAGCGCCTCGTCGGAGAGGCGCTCGAGGTGGTGCTTGGGGAGGCGCTTGAAGTCGGTCATGGGGCGCGAGGGCAGCGCCCCGCAGGCGGGGAAGCTACCGCCCCGGGGCGTCCTTGACAGCGGTCATACGGTCAATGCGATGAGCGTCCCGCCACCGTCCCGCAGCAATCGCCGCCCGGAGGCGCTCGACCTTCCCGGCCCCTCGCGGCGGATCACCGTCGAGCCGTTGCGACGACCCGACCCGAGCCCCGCGCCGGAGCCGAGCGAACCCGCCCAGCCGCCCCTGCCGGTCCCGGCGCCGGGACCGAGCCCCGAGCGCGAGCCGGAGCGCGAACCGACGCCGGCGTGAGCGACGCGGGGGAGGGGAGCGGCCGCCCGAACCGCCGGATCTGACCGAGGCGGTGCTCGGGTTCCGGCTCTGGTCGGTGAGCGCGGACGGGAAGCTCGGCGCTCTCGTCGCCGGTGGTTTCTGGACGCCAGGGGTGAACGAGGCCGTCTGCGATCCGACCGTCGCGCCGCAGCGCCGTCGCCACACGGCTCCTCAGCAGGGATGCAACTGCGGCTTCAACGCCTACTTCGCGCTGCGGCAGGAGATCCGTCGCCATCACCGCACGCTCGCGCTCGGGGCGATCGCGGCGTGGGGGTCGATGGATGTCTACGCCGACGGCTTCCGGGCGCAGTACGCCCAGGTGATCGCGCTGGCGGAGCCCACCCGCTCGGTCGGAGAGGACTCCCGCGTCGCGTTCCACCGAGAGCGCCTCGAGCGCGCCGGCGTCCGCTACGGGGTCCCCGTCGTCTCACTCGGGAAGCTGCGCGAGACTGCCCTCGCGCACGCCTCGCCGGTTTCGGAGGCGGTCCTTCCGCAGCGGCAGAAGCCGGCGAAGCAGGTGCCGCGAAGCGCCCGGTCCCCCTGCCGCCGACCGGCACCGGCCTCGCGCCGGCGTCCGTTCCAAGCCCCCCCGGTTGCGGTCGCCACCTGGAAGCGGCCCGTGGCCACGGGATCTGGATCCGCCGGCACGTCGCGGTGAACGCCCGCGAGTGGCGTCGAGGTGGGCCTCGCCCCCGGGGCCGCGGCGCTGGCGGGCGCCTCGCCGGAGGTGAGGGTGGCGCCGATCTCCCTGCAGGTCGGCGCCGGCGCCTGCATCGCCACGGTGAGCGGCGCCTACCCGGGAACGGAGCTCCACCTGCTGACGCCCCTCGCCGGTGTCGTGCGGGGCCACAACACCGCCTTCGCGGCGCAACTGCGTGACGGCGATCGCGCCGTCAGCTCGGCGCCGTGGCTCGTCGAGATCGATCCCTCCGACGCACCGCTCGAGGAATCACCGCTGCTCTGGGGCCGTCCCGCCGTCGAGATCTACCGCCGCGGCGTGGCTCGGCAGCGGGATGCCGCCGTCCTCGCCGAGCTCGGGCCGCCGCGCGACTTCGATCCCGGCTCGCTCGAGTCGCTGGCGGTGGCGCGGGTCACCGATCTCGCGTCGCACCAGGCCGAGACGACGTCGGTCGCACCCGAGCAGGGCCAGCGGGCGGCGATCATGGTCGCGCACCTGCGGCCGCTCCTGCAGGCGTGCGGTGAAGGCGGGCGCTGCTGGCGGCCTGAGGCCGTCGCGCGCGACGGAACGCCGAGCCGTGCATATCCCTAAGGTTCGCGCCGGTGACCCGACTTGGGTGACCGAAGTAAGAGTATTTGTGTGCTTTGAGAGGACCATTGCCTTGGGCAGTGCTTTCTGGGGCCGCAGACATGACTGCATTGGAGGCAGTGACTAATGGCAAGTGGAACCGTCAAGTGGTTCAACGGTGAGAAGGGCTACGGGTTCATCGCTCCCGACGAGGGTGGCGACAAGGACGCGTTTGTCCACATCAGCAACATCAACGGCGGGGCTCGCATCGACGAGGGCGACCGCGTGACCTTCGACATGGAGGACTCGGCCGGGTCCCCAGGCGGTCAACGTCTCGAAGGCGTAGTTGAGCGCACCAGGCCGTCCGCTCCTTCATTCACATGGGGAGCGGGTCCGGCTGAGCACCCTGCTTTCGACCCACGGGAGCCGGGAGAGCGCCACCGCAAGGTGGCGCTTCGCTTTTCAGGGGGCCTCAGCGGAGTGCCGGGGCAGGTTGCAGTCGGGCGACGCTCCGCGCTCGGGATAGGCTCACCGGGATGGCCGAGGAGATCCAGCCGCCCGAGCGGCCCGCCCCGAGAGCGGCTCCGGCGACGACGAGAGCCGCACGGTCGAGCACTCCCTCTCCTGCTGGTCCGCTGGATGTCGATCGCCGACGCCAACTCAGCCGGCTTCGTCCACGGCGGCACGGTCATGCGCCTCGTCGACGAGGCCGCCGGCCTGGCGGCGATCAAGCACAGCGGCCGCCGCGTCGTCACCGCGGGGATGGACCGGATGACGTTCCTGACGCCGGTCTTCGTCGGCGAGCTCCTGCGCTGTTCCGCGTCGGTCAACGCCGTCTGGCGGACCTCGATGGAGGTCGGCGTGCGGGTCGAGGCCGAGAACCCCTTCACCGGGGAGACCCGCCACACCTCGACCGCTTACCTGACCATGGTCGCGCTCGAGGACGGCAAGCCGGTCCCGGCACCGCACCTGATCGCCGAGAGCGAGGACGAGCTGAGGCGTCAGCGCGAGGCCGAGCTGCGGCGGGCGAACCGGCTCGCCGAGCGCGATCAGATCCGCGGCGGCCGCGCCTCCGCCCGTCGCCTCGAGCCCGCCGCCGCGCCACCACCCCACCCGCCGCCTGCCGCGTGCGGACGTGTCACCCGGGAGCGGGGAATAGCTCCGCTTCCCGGTGACAGGTCCAGCGATCCCGGGTGCCCGGCCGACGTGTCACCCGGGAGCGGGGAATAGGTCCGTTTCCCGGTGACAGGTCTAAGACCCATCCGCCACGGCTCACGCCAGGGCGATGGGCAGCGAGGGGAACATCGGAGATCCCGGTGAGGCCGGCCGTTGCGGTGAGCTCCCCACCTCCCTTCGCTGCCAATCGTGAGACGCGGAGCGATGGCCCCGCTCGCCGCACGGAATCGCAATCGCAGGTCTGTGGGACCTGCGATTGCGAGGGTCGCTCGCGGCTCCCAGGCCCGTCGCCTCGAGTATCTGCTCGATGCCCGTCGCGCGCCCGTCCTCGCCGACCTCGACGACTACCGCGTTGATCCAGACGTCCTCCTCGGCGGTCCGGAAGCGGGTGGGCATCTGCGTCAGGAAACGCCCGAGCGCATCCTCGACCTCGACACCGAGGATGCTCGTCCGGCTGCCCGTCATGCCGACGTCGCAGATGAACGCGGTCCCGCCGGGGAGCACCCGCGCGTCGGCGGTGGGGACGTGGGTGTGGGTGCCGAGCACGGCGGCGACCCGCCCGTCGAGGTGCCAGCCCATCGCGATCTTCTCGCTGGTCACCTCGGCGTGGAAGTCGACGACGATCACCTCGGCCCCGCGGCGCCGCAGCTCCCCGATCTCGGCGTCGGCGGCGGGGAAGGGGGAGCGGGCGACGGTCAGCTGCAGCTCACCGCTGAGGTTGAGCACCCCGACGCTGCGGCCGCCGACCTCGACGATCGTCGAGCCGCGGCCCGGGTTCCCCTTCGGGTAGTTGGCCGGCCTGATCACGCGCTCGTCGGTGTCGAGGAACTCGTAGGCCTCGCGCTGGCGGTAGACGTGGTTGCCGGTCGTGATCACGTCGACCCCGGCGCGCCTCAGGTCGGCCGCCGTCCGCTCGGTGATCCCGGACCCCCCGGCGGAGTTCTCGCCGTTGGCGATCACCAGGTCGGGAGCCACGCGCTCCCGCAGGCGAGGCATCGCAGCCGCCAGCCCGCGCCGCCCGGGGCCGCCGACCACGTCGCCGATGAAGAGGATCCGCATCGGCCGGACTCTAGGACCGATTAGCTTTCCCGGCCGTATGCCGGGCAGCGCGACAGACGCCGGGGAGGCCCCGCGGGCGATCGAGGCGATCGGGTTGACGAAGAGCTTCGGCGAGCGGCAGGCGCTTCGCGGCGTCAGCTTCGCGGCCGCCCCCGGTGAGCTCCTGGCGATCATCGGCCCCAACGGCGCCGGCAAGACGACCCTGCTCTCGATCCTCGCCGGCATCCGCGCGCCCGATTCCGGCGAGCTCGAGCTGCCGAGCGGCGAGGTCGGCTTCGTCCCCCAGCAGGCCGCCCTCTACCGGCGCCTCACGGTCGCCGAGAACCTGCGTCTCTTCGCTCGTCTCGAGGGTCTCGACGATGTCGAGGGGGCCGTCGAGGAGATGCTCGAGGTGACCGCGCTCGGCGAGCGCCGCGACGATCAGGTCGGGACCCTCTCCGGCGGCAACCAGCAGCGGATCAACATCGCCATCGGCCTGCTCTCCAAGCCCGCGGCGCTGCTGCTCGACGAGCCCTCCACCGGCCTCGACCCGCGCCAGCGCGCTCGCCTCTGGGAGTTCGTCCTCGAGCTCGCCGGGGAGGGAACCACGGTGATCTTCTCCACCCACAACATCGCCGAGGCCGAGCGATACGGCGAGCGGATGCTCGTCATCGCAGACGGCGAGCGGATCTTCGACGGCACGGCGGCCGAGCTCCACGCCGCCGCCCCCGCCGGCTCCGGCGCCGCCGACTTCGAGTCGGCGTTCGTCAGCTTCCTCGCCGAGCGGGGCCACTAGGTACACCGGATGTGCATCGGATGAAGTGGCTGCTGCTCAAGGACCTGCAGATCATGCGGCGCTCGCCGCTGGTCACGGCGCTGCTGATCGTCTACCCGATCGTGATCGCTGTGCTGATCGGCTTCGCGCTCAGCCGCGGGCCGTCGGAGCCGAAGGTCGCCTTCGTCGACGAGCTTCCCGACGACACCCCCGTCGAGATCGGCGGCGAGCAGTTCGACATCGAGGGCGCCAAGGACGAGCTCTGCGGGCGGGTCGAGTGCATCGACGTCGACAGCCGCGAGGAGGCGCAGGACCTCGTCGAATCCGGCGACGTCCTCGGCGCGATCATCCTGCCGCCGGACCTGCTCGAGAAGCTGCAGTCGCTCGGCAGCCTCAACCCCGAGGCGCCGACCATCGAGGTGCTCGTCAACGAGGAGGACCCGCTCAAGGGCGGCCTCGTCGACGACCGGATCAGCGCCCTGCTCGCCAACGCCAACCTGCGGATCGCCGAGCAGGTCTCGGAGGCCTCCTCCCAGTACCTGCAGGTGATCCTCGACGGCGGCGGGATCCCGTTCCTCGGCGACTCCGGTCAGATCCTCGGGCTGCGTGAGTCGCAGAAGATCCTCGAGGACGTCCGCGACGAGCTGCCGCCGAACGACCCCAAGCGCGAGCAGCTCGACCAGGTCATCAGCTTCGCCGGGCTCGCGATCGACAACCTCGACCTCGCGCCCGACCTGCTCTCCTCGGTCAGCCAGCCGATCAAGGTCGACAAGCAGATCGTCAACGGCGGCTCTCCCGACCTCGACAGCTTCGCGATCGCCGTCGCCGCGACGGTGACGCTGATGTTCGTCACGGTGCTGCTGGTCGCGGGCTCCCTCGCCCTCGAGCGGGAGGAGAACGCGTTCGCCCGGCTCACCCGAGGGCTCGTCAGCCGCAGCGCGCTGCTCGGCGAGAAGGTGCTGCTCGGCGTCGTCGTCTCGCTGGCGGTGACGATCCTGATGCTCGCCGCGATCTCCCCGTTCGTATCCCTCGACTGGGGGAGGTTCCCGATCTGGATCCCTGCGATCGCGGCGGGCGGAGCAGGCTTCGCCGCCTTCGGGGCGGCGATCGGGGCCGTCACCCGCGAGGTCCGCGCGGCCTCGCTGCTCGCCTTCATGGTCAGCCTCCCGATTGCGTTCCTCTCGCTGATCCCCTCGGGCGCGATCGGCGCCACGCTCTACGACGTCATCGACGTCGTCACCGCGCTGTTCCCGTTCGACCCGGCGCTTCGCGCGATGGGCGGCGCCCTCGACGCCTCCGGGCCCGCGGTCGGGATCGCGATCCTGCACCTGCTCGCCCTCGCCGCGGCGTACGCGGTGATCGCGCGGGTCGCCATCCGCCGCTTCACCTGAGCGAGGGGAAGATCGCGGCGGTCCTTGCCGTCTAGCCCTCCGAGACATCCCGGCCGCCGGGGCCAGGAGCAAAGGGAGATGACTCGGATGAGCGCGTGGATACTGGCAATCGACTTCGGCACGACCTCGACGGCCGCCGCCAGGCGGGTGGGCGAGCGGGTCGAGATGATCCAGCTGCAGGGCGGCCCGCGGATGCCCTCGATGACCTACTGGCGGGAGGGGACGGCGACGGGCGGCCGGCTCGTCCTCGGCAACGAGGCCGAGGAGCTCTCGACGCTCGCGCCCTGGTGCCTCGAGCGGACGCCGAAGCGGCGCCTCGGCGAGGACTTCATCCAGCTCGGCGACAAGCAGCTGCGGCCGGTGGAGATCGTCGCCGCGATCCTCAAGGAGGTCTACGACGAGGCGATCGCGTTGAGCGGTGGGGAACCTCCCGCCGAGGTTCGCCTCACCCATCCGGCGCGCTGGCAGAAGGCGCGTCTCGACAAGCTCGCGCAGGCCGCCAGGCTCGCGGGGATCACCGACCCCGTCTTCGTCCCCGAGCCGGTCGCGGCGGCGGTCCACTTCGCTTCCGAGCGCCTACAAGACGGCGAGCATGTCGCCGTCTACGACCTCGGTGGCGGCACCCTCGACACGGCCGTCCTCAAGCGCACGCGCGACTCCTTCGAGGTCGTCGGCCGCACCGGTGGCAACGAGGAGCTCGGCGGCGAGGACTTCGATGACCTCCTCTACCGCCACCTCGCCGACCAGCTTCCCGGCGACGCGTTGCAGGCCATGCGGGAGGCGGACGAGGACAGGGACCGCACCTGGGCGCAGGCGAACCGCAGCCTGCTGCGGCAGGCGCGCCGCGCGAAGGAGGGCCTCTCGCGCAGCCCCGAGTACGAGATCTACCTGCCGGCGCCGATCGACAAGGAGGTCGAGGCAACCGCTGCCGAGTTCGAGCGGCTGATCGCGCCGACGCTGCGCGGCACGGTCTCCGAGCTCGAGCGGACGATCCTCGCCGCCGGGATCAAGGTCGCCGACGTGAAGGCCATCTACCTCGCCGGCGGCTCCTCGCGGATCCCGCTGGTCGCACGGCTGATCCACGAGGAGCTGGGGATCGCGCCCGAGCACCTCGACGACCCGAAGGCCGTGATCGCGATGGGAGCGGCGCGGATGGCGACGTCGGCGGCCGAGCGGACCGAGGTCCACTCTCCGCCGCTCGAGGAGGGGGCGATCCCGAAGTTGCCGGGTGCGGGCGAGGCTGAGGCTGAGGCGTCGGACTCCCCTGCCGCGGAGACCGAGATCGCCGAGCCGGAGTCGGTCGATCCGACGATCCTCGACTCGCCGCCTCCCCCGCCCCCGGTGGACCCGCCCGGTGGCGGCGCGGCGGCCGGCGGGAACGCAGCGGGTTCCCCCGGCCCAACCGGCCCAACAGGCCCGACCGGCCCCGCCCGCAAGGGCAACGGCCGCGGGCGGATCCTCGCCGGCCTCGCCGCCGCGGTCGTCGTCCTGGCGGGCGCGGGCGCGGCGATCGCCCTCTCGGGCGGCGGCGACGGCGACGCCTCGGCGGAGGAGCCCCCTCCTTCCAGTCCGGATCCGGTCACTCCCGCGCCGGATCCCCCCACGCCTTACGGGCTGATCAAGATGTCGCTCACGCCGAGGGTCCACGCGACGTGTGAGCCGGAGGACGAGAACGACTACGAGCAGGGAGCCCTCGCCGGCGTCATCTGCGACGGCAAGTACGGCACCACGGTCTACAACGAGGCCTACCAGTCGCGCGCCGCCGCCCAGCGGGTGTTCCAGCGTTTCGCAGGGGGCCGATCCGACGGAGATTGCGGGACCGGCTGGGAGGTGCAGAGCGCCTGGTACTACGACGACAAGAGCAACATCCGGGGCCGGTACACGTGCTACGACAACGATGACGGAAACGCCGTGATGGTCTGGACGGACCGCGAGAACCGGACGGTCGGCTTCGTGTTCGGCTTCGACGGCCAGTCGCGCGAGCAGGTCTACAGGGCGTGGGCCGGCGCGGTCTCGCAGGGCTGATCGGCTACTCGCCGCTGAACATCCCCGAGATCGCGGCGACCGAGGTCAACGAATCCCTCTGGGGGCTCGGCTAGCGCTCCTCCTGGTTCAGCGTGGGGTTTGGATGGGAGCGCGGTCGCTAAGGTGCCGCGCTCCCGTCCGTCCAAGCAGAGATCCAGGGAGATCCCCACATGAGCAAGTCCTTCACGCGCCTCGCGGCGCTCGCCCTCACCCTCGGCGCCGGCCTGATCGCAGCCGGTTGCGGAGGCGACGACGACAGCACCTCCGAGGAGGCCCAGAGCCCCTCCGACGTCGTCGCGGCCTTCTACGCGGCGACCGCCGACGGCGACAACGAGGAGCTCTGCAGCTACTTCTCCGAGGAGACCGCCCAGCAGGCCGCCGAGGAGGAGGACGCGGATTCGTGCGAGGAGGCCGCCGAGTCCGGCCTCGGTGATGACGAGACTGCCGCGCTCGCCGAGACCGTTGAGGTCGGCGAGGAGAAGATCGACGGCGACACCGCCACGGTCGAGGTCAGCTCCTCCGAGCAGGAGGGCTCCGGCACGATCAACCTCGTCCAGGAGGACGGCGAGTGGAAGATCGACTTCACCGACTGAGCTGAGCGGGACCACCGTTAGGCTCGCCACTGCTCGACCAACCAAGGAAGGAACAGGACATCTATGAAGGTGGGAATGAGGATGACGCTGGCCGCGCTGGTCGCATCCGGCCTGATCGCCGCCGGCTGCGGCGGCGACGACCCGGACGAGAGCGGCGCCGGTAGCCCCGAGGACACGGTCAACTCGTATATCGCCGCCGGCCAGGACGGCGACGGCGAGCGGGTCTGCGAGCTGCTGACCGACGACTCCGTCGACCTGCTGGAGCAGTTCGGTGGCGGCGAGTGCGCCGACATCGCGGCCGAGGATGTCTCCGATCTGCCCGACGACTTCGAGATCGGCGACGTCCAGGAGGACGGCGACAGCGCGACCGTCCAGGTGACGGGCGACGGCGACGAGATCTCGATCCCGCTCACCAAGGAGGGCGACGACTGGAAGATCGATCTCGGAGCGATCGAGGTGCCGGACACCTCCGTTCCGGAGGATCTGACGGTCCCGGGCTCCTAGTCCCGGAACCCCTGCAATTCCGCGTGGAACAGGCCATGCCCTCCTAGACTGAGGGCATGGCCTTCCCCGCGACCCGCATGCGCAGGCTGCGCCGGACCGGCGCCCTGCGGGCGCTGACGCGCGAGACCGAGCTCACCCCCGCCCACCTGATCCAGCCGCTCTTCGTGACGGCTGGGAGCGAGGGCCGCGAGCCGGTCCCCTCGATGCCGGGGGTGGACCGGCTCTCGGTCGGCGAGCTCGTGGCCGAGGCCGCCGAGATCCGCGCCGCCGGGATCGACTCGGTGCTCCTCTTCGGCATCCCGGCCGGCAAGGACGAGGAGGGCTCCGGGGCCTACGACGAGGAGGGGATCGTGCAGCGCGCGATCCGGGCGTTGAAGGAGGCCGATCCGGGGCTGACCGTGATCGCCGACACCTGCATGTGCGAGTACACCTCCCACGGTCACTGCGGGGTCCTGCGCGACGACGGCGTCGTCGACAACGACCTCTCCCTCGATCTGCTGCGGAGGACCGCCGTCTCCCAGGCCGCCGCCGGCGCCGACGCGGTCGCACCCTCGGACATGATGGACGGCCGGATCGGCGCGATCCGGGCCGCGCTCGACGACGAGGGGTTCACCGAGACGGCGATCATCTCCTACAGCGCCAAGTACGCCTCGGCGTTCTACGGACCATTCCGCGATGCGGCCGACTCGACGCCCGCCAGCGGCGACCGCCGCGGCTACCAGATGGATCCGGCCAACGCGCTCGAGGCGGTTCGCGAGTCGCAGCTCGATCTCGAGGAGGGGGCCGACATGCTCATGGTCAAGCCGGCGCTGCCGTACCTGGACGTGGTCCGTCGCGTCAAGGAGGAGACCGGGGCCCCGCTCGGCGCCTACCATGTCTCCGGCGAGTACTCGATGCTCAAGGCGGCGGCCCAGAACGGGTGGCTGGACGAGCGAACGGCGGTGCTCGAGGCGCTCACGTCGATCCGCAGGGCGGGCGCCGACGCGATCTTCACCTACTACGCCAAGGAAGCCGCGGGATGGCTGAGCTGACCGAGACCGAGACCGAGATCGAAGGGGAGACCGAGACGGAAGCGGGGGCCGACGGCAGCCGCCGCCGCGCGCCCGCCGGCCCGAAGCTGCGCTCCCGCAAGGGCGGCGCGGCGATCCCGCTCGACGAGACCGACAAGCGGATCATGAACCTGATGCAGTCGAGCTTCCCGCTCGTCCCCGAGCCGTTCGCCGCTCTGGCGGAGGAGGCGGGGCTCGACGTCGAGGACTTCAAGACGCGCACGCAGCGCCTGCTCGACGGCCGGATCATCCGCGAGATCACGCCGATCTTCGACACCCGCGCGCTCGGCTACTCGTCGATGCTGGTCGCCGCCAAGGTCGACGCCGAGTACCCCCACCGCCCGGCCGCGATCATCAACGAGCACCCGGGCGTCTCCCACAACTACCTGCGCGACCACGAGTTCAACCTCTGGTTCACGATCGCGACGCCGCCCGAGTCGCAGCTCGGGCTGCAGGGAACGCTGGACGTCCTCCAGAGGCTGACCGGCGCCGAGTCGATCCGCCAGCTCCCGACGCTGACCATGTTCAAGATCAACATGAACCTGGAGATGGAGGGCGACACCGACGCGCTCGCCGCCAAGGTCGAGGCGGTCCCCCCACGCGAGCTCGAGCGCCAGCCCTACGACGAGACCGACGTCGCGGTCATCCGCGCGCTGCAGGGACCGATGAAGGTCGTCGACCGTCCTTACGACGAGGCGGCGGCCGAGGTCGGGATGTCGACGGACGACTTCCTCGAGCACCTGAAGGGGATGCAGCCGCGTCACCTGCTGCGCCGCGTCGCGGCGATCCTCTTCCATCGCCGCGCCGGCTTCTCCGCCAACGGGATGGGCGTCTGGCGGGTCGAGCCCGCAGACATCGAGGAGGTCGGCGGCCGGATGGCGGCCGTCCGCGGCATCTCCCACTGCTACCAGCGGCCCACCTACGCCGACTGGCCCTACTCGGTCTTCACGATGGCCCACGGCCGCTCGAAGGAGGAGTGCGACGCGGTGCTGCAGTCGATCGCCGACGAGCACGGCCTCCACGGCGACGATCGCGCGGTCCTCTACAGCTCGACGGAGTTCAAGAAGATCCGGCTGCGCTACTTCACCCCCGACTACGAGGCGTGGGAGCGCGAGCACGCTCCCGAGGCGTTCGCGTGAGCGGGCGCGCCTAGCGCCATGCCGGCCCGCGTGCCGCGCGCCGCGCGCACCCCACCCCTGGCGGGGTGGGGGTGGGATCCGGAGGGCGCCGAACTGAGGGCCGCGGGCTCGTGAACCCCGCGCAGGGACGAATCAACGCCGAGATGCAACAAACGGCCGCATATGTCCCGGAACTTGCATCTCGGTGCAGATCTCGGAAGCACCTCATCGGGTTCGGGCCTTGAGCCAAGCTCGCTCAGCACAGCTCTACGCCGAGGCAGTCGGCCTCATGCCCGGCGGCGTCAACTCGCCGGTCCGGGCGATGGGCTCGATCGGGCGCGATCCGATCTTCATCGAGAGCGCCTCCGGCCACACGGTCACCGACGTCGACGGCAACACCTACGTCGACTGGGTCTGCTCCTGGGGTCCGCTGATCCTCGGCCACGCCGAGCCGAGCGTCATCGAGGCGGTCACCGAGGCCGCCGCGCGGGGAACGTCCTACGGCGCCGCGACCGAGGGTGAGGTCCGCCTCGCCGCCGAGGTCGCCGATCGCTTCGACTCCGTCGAGATGGTCCGGATGGTCTCCTCCGGGACCGAGGCGGGGATGAGCGCCATCCGCCTCGCCCGCGCCGCGACGGGTCGCGAGCGCCTGATCAAGTTCGCCGGCGCCTACCACGGGCACTCCGACGGCCTGCTCGCCGACGCCGGCTCCGGCCTCGCAACCCAGGGGATCCCGGCGAGCCCCGGCGTTCCCCGCGCCGCCGCGGAGGCGACGGTGATCGTCCCCTGGAACGACCGCGTCGCCGTCGAGCAGGCGGTCGACGTCCACGAGCCCGCGGCCATCCTCTGCGAGCCGATCCCGGCGAACATGGGCGTCGTCCCGCCCACGGATGGCTTCCTCGAGTTCCTCCGCGAGCTCGCCGACCGGCACGGGGCGCTGCTCGTCTGCGACGAGGTGATCTCCGGCTTCCGGGTCGCCCGCGGCGGCGCCCAGGAGCTGCTCGGCGTCCGCGCCGACCTGACGGTCATGGGCAAGGTGATCGGCGGTGGCCTCCCCGCCGCGGCCTACGGCGGCTCGCGCGAGCTGATGGAGCGGATCGCGCCGAGCGGCGACGTCTACCAGGCGGGGACGCTCTCGGGCAACCCGCTGGCGGTCGCCGCCGGCCTCGCCACCCTGGCCCGCCTCGACGGTCCCGCCTACGCGCGGCTCGCCGAGCTGACCGCCCGGCTCGAGGGCGCGATGCAGGCCGCGATCGACGACGCGGAGGTGAGCGAGCGGGTCAGCATCGCCGCCGCCCCGGGGCTCCTCACCCTCTTCTTCGCACCGCAGCCCCCGCACGACTTCGAGTCGGCCAAGGCGTGCGACCTCGCCGCCTACGGCGCCTTCTGCCGGGCGATGCTCGAGCGCGGCGTCTACCCGCCGCCGTCGCAGTTCGAGGCCTGGTTCGTCTCCCTCGCCCACGACGAAGCGGCGATCGAGCGCACGGCGGAAGCGGCGGCGGACTCGCTGCGCATCGCCCTCGGCTGAGCCGCCGGTCCGCCCCTCCTACCTCCGAGCGACCCGGCCCGCTCGTCGGGTGCGTCGAGAGGAGAGAACACCGCGGATATCGCGGTCAAGTCTCTCCTCGACGGCCGTCGCCGCCATTCGGGCCCCGGACACGCGTCCCCCCGTCCAAGAGGCCTCGGTGATCGGGTTCGCCCCCGCGCTCGTTGGAAGAGGGGCCAATCAAACGAGCGGGTGCACGTCACCCCCAAGGAGGCAGGAATGGGACTACCGGATACACCGGAGCGCGATCCCGCGCGCAGAAGTGCGTTGGAGCGCCTGCGAGAGGACCCGGTTTCGCGCCGGAAGTTCGTCGCCGCGACGGGCATGGGCGGGGCACTGGCCGTGTTCCTGGCCGCCTGCGGCAGCGACGACAGCACGACGGGAACGACGATGACCGGAGGCACCGACACAGACATGAGCTCCGGCGCCGACACGAGCGGCACCGAGCAGTTCGGCGAGGGTGACCTCGGGATCGTCAACTACGCGCTGACGCTCGAGTACCTCGAGGCCGCCTTCTACGAGGAGGTCGCCGGGATGGGGGTCTTCAAGGGCGCCGAGCTGGCGTTGCTGAAGGAGTTCGGCGCCAACGAGAGCGCTCACGTCAAGGCGCTCGAGCAGACGGCGAACAAGCTCGGCAAGGCCGCGCCGAAGCCGAAGACCGAGTTCCCGCTCGCCGATGACGCCGACTCGATCGCGACGCTCGCGGCGAAGGTCGAGAACATCGGCGCCGCCGCCTATCTCGGGCAGGCGCCGCTGATCATGTCCGAGGAGGTCCTCGCGGCGGCGCTGTCGATCCACACGGTCGAGGCTCGCCATGCGGCGGTCCTCAACCTCCTGATCGGTGACCCGATCACGCCGGACGGCGCCTTCGCGGTGCCGATGAGCGCGGAGGAGGTCCTGCCGGAGGTGCAGGACTTCATCGTCTCCTGACCCGGGCCGACGAGCAGCAGAGCAGAAAGGTGCATCAGATGAGTACGAACGAGATGAACGCGGCGAACGAGATCAATGCGACGCAGCCGGCCGGGGAGGTCCCGGTCGACTTCGAGCCGATCAGCCGGAGCGCGTTCCTGCTGAAGGGAGCCCTCGCGGCCGGAGCCGTCTACGGCACCGGCGCTGTGGCTCCGCTGGTCAGCAGGGCGTTCGCGCAGAGCGGCGGCGGCAGCGAGGGTGACATCGACATCCTCAACTTCGCGCTGACGCTCGAGTACCTCGAGGCGGACTTCTACGACGTCGCCCAGAAGGAGCTGAAGCTGAGCGGCGACATGAAGAGCTTCGCCGAGGAGGTGGGCGAGAACGAGCAGGACCACGTCGACGCCCTCAGCGACGCGATCACCCAGATGGGCGGTAAGCCCGTCGCGAAGCCGAAGTTCACGTTCCCGCTGAAGGACGAGAAGTCGTTCACGGATCTCGCGGTGACGTTCGAGGACACCGGCGTCAGCGCCTACAACGGCGCCGGGCCGATGATCGAGTCGAAGGAGCTGCTGGGGACCGCCGGCAGCATCGTCCAGGTCGAAGGCCGTCACGCCGGGGCGATCCGCTACATGGCCGGGATGTCCCCGGTGGTGTCGGCGTTCGACGAGACGCTGGACATGGACGCGGTGCTGAAGGCGGTGCAGCCCTTCATCCAGTCCTAGGCGACCCCCAGGCGATGAGCGCAAGAGCCGGGCCCGCGGCGGCGGGCGGGTCCGGCTCGATCTATCCTCATCGCCGCGATGAGCTCCGCGATGACGACCCCATCCGCCCCCGCCGAGGCGCTCCGCGTCCTCGCGGCCGAGCTGCGCGAGGAGGGTCCGGAGGTCGCGGGGCGGGTCGTCGACCCGACGACCGAACCGGTGCTCGGGGAGCTCGTCGCCTCGGGCCCCCGTTGCGCCCACGCCCGCGCCGAGTACGCGGTGGTGATCGAGTCGATCCGCGAGGGCTTCCTGCTCCACTACGGCGAGCCGCGCCTGCTGCGCAGCGACGACCCCGACCTCTGCCTCCTCGTCGGCGACCACCTCTACGCCCGCGGGATCGAGCGCCTCGTCCACCTCCAGGACCTGCTCGCAGTCCACGAGCTCTCCGACCTGATCTCCCTCAGCGCCCAGCTCGACGCCGCCGCCGAGGACACCACCAGAGCGGCCGGTGTGCTCTGGGTCGCGGCCTGCGTCGCGATCGCCACCGGCCCCAGCGAAGCGCACGAGAGCGGCAAGGCGGTCCTGCGGGAGTCGGGAGACCCGGAGCCGCTCTTGCGCAGCGCGCGGGCGGCCGCGGAGGAGGCGGGTCTGCCCGACGCCCTCAGCGGTGCGTTCGAGGCAGTAGAGTCCCCGGCCGCAGACCGTGGCTGATTCAGGCACAGACACCAGCACCGTCGGAGGCGAGGGGCCGGCCGACGAACTCCCCGAGATGAAGCCAGTCGGCTACTTCGAGGGCGAGTCGATGACGCGCCGCAAGGTCTTCGCGGTCGCGGGTCAGGCGCTGGGCGGTGTCGCGGGCGCCGCGGTTGCGCTTCCGGCGATCGGTTTCGCGATCGCCCCGATCTTCGACAAGCCCGAGGAGGACTGGCAGGCCGTCGGCGAGGTCCAGGACTTCGTGCCCGACACGTACAAGGCCCGCGTGATCACGATCGTGCAGGGCATCGGCGAGGCCGGCAAGACCAGCGTCTACGTCCGCCAGGGCAGCCCCGACCTGCTTCTCAACGAGGCCACGGGCCAGCACGAGAGCGCCGATCAGTACATCGCGATCAGCACCCGCTGCGCGCACCTCGGCTGCCCGGTCCGCTTCGTGCAGGCCGCCGGCAACTTCATCTGCCCCTGCCACGGCGGGGTCTACGGCTTCCAGGGTGAGGTCATCGGCGGACCGCCGGTGCGCCCGCTCGACCGCTTCCAGACGCGCGTCGTCGACGGGACCGTCGAGATCGGTCCCCGCTACAGCGTTACCTCCTCCCTCGAGCCGGTCCGGGCTCGCGACCCCGGCGAGTTCACCGGCGGCATCTGGGAGTTCCTCTACCCGCCCCGTCCCTCGACCGCGCCGCCGCCGTCCTCGTAGGCAGGTTCCAGGATGAGCAAGTTCGAGAAGCTGCTGCCCCCGCCGATGAGAAGGCCGTCGAAGCCCGGTCAGTCGAACGGGAACGGCAACGGGAACGGCGCAACCGCCCTCGACGAGGGCAAGCAGAACGGCGACCACAGCGCGCGCACCGACGATCCCGGCGGCCGCGCGCTGGACAAGGCCAAGGACGCCCCAGCGGACCTGGTCGGCTGGGTCGACGAGCGGATGGGAGCCACGAGCTTCCTCACCGCGATGCTCATGCGCAAGGTCCCGAAGGGGACCAACTGGTTCTACACCCTGGGCTCGGCGACGATGTTCGCCTTCGTCGTGCAGGCGCTCACCGGCGTCTTCCTGGCGATGTACTACACGCCCTCACCGGTCGAGGCCTACGCCTCCATCACCCACCTCACCAACGACGTCTTCCTCGGCGAGTTCGTCCGCGGCATGCACAAGTGGGGCGCCTCGGTGATGGTGATCCTCGTCTACGTCCACATGGGACGGACCTTCTTCTTCGGGGCCTACAAGTACCCGCGTGAGCTCAACTGGGTGATCGGCGTCGTCCTCCTGATCCTGACGATGGTGATGGGCTTCACCGGCTACCTGCTGCCGTTCGACCAGCGCTCCTACTGGGCGACGATCGTCGGCGTCAACATCAACGGCACCGGCCCCATCGTCGGCCCCTACCTCTCCGACTTCCTCCGCGCCGGCCCCGAGTTCGGCGCCACCACGCTGTCGCGCTTCTACGCCATCCACATGCTGCTCGTGCCAGGCGCGATCATCGCCATGATCGGCGCCCACCTCTACCTGGTGGTCAAGCTCGGTACGACCGCGCCGCCGTGGCTGCGCGCTGACAGGAAGCCGAAGGAGGCCCGCGCCCGCGAGGTCGACTCGGTCTCCGAGGGCAACGGCGACATCACCAACGGATCGAACGGGTCAGCATGAATCGCCAGGAGAAGGAGCAGTACCTCCGCGAGTACGAGGTGATGAAGAAGAAGGGCAAGCCCTTCTTCCCGTACGCGATCATGAAGGACTCGGTGATGGCCGTCGTGGTCGTCGCCGTGATCATCGCCATGTCGCTGATCCTCGGCGCCGAGCAGGGGCCGAAGGCCGATCCGACGACCACCACCTACGTGCCGCGGCCCGAGTGGTACTTCTTCTTCCTGTTCGAGCTGCTGCGCGTCATCAAGCCGCCGTACCTCGTCCCGATCGCGACCATCGGCGTCCCGACGATCTGCATGGTCCTGCTCTTCCTGCTGCCGTTCTACGACCGCAACCCGCAGCGCAACCCGCTGAAGCGGCCGATCGCCACCACCGCCGGCATCCTCACGATCGCCGCGATGGGGTTCCTCACCTACCTCGGCGCCGAGGCGGGCTCACCGACGGAGATCGAGATCGACGTCGCGCCCGAGTACGAGGCCGGCAAGCTCGTCGCCGCCGAGTCGGGCTGTCTTGCGTGCCACCAGTTCGAGCACAACGGCAACAACGGTCCCGGTCCGAAGCTGACCGAGGTCGGTAGCCGCTTGAATCCGGCGGCCATCTCGCGCTCGCTGCAGGTCGGCCCGGGGATCATGCCCTCCTACTCCGGCCTGATGGAGTCGGACCCGGAGAAGTTCCGTGACCTCGTCCTGTTCCTCGGCTCCCTGACCGGCGATCAGGCGGCGGCGGCCTCAGACAATGCGGCCGCGGAGGAGGAGGGCGACGACACGACCTCCGAGGACACCGGCAGTGGGTCCGAGGGCGCGATGGACGCCGAGGACAGCGAGTCGGGGAGCTCCGACTCATCCGGCGGCTGATCCCGTCGCCGGTAGCCCGAGGTTCGTCACGGCGATGAGCGCCGAGGCCGAGGCCAAGCCCTCCCGCGAGTCGGATCAGTTCGCGGGCGAGGTCCGCGGCATGTTCGACCGGATCGCGGGCGTCTACGACCTGATGAACTCGGCGATGACCGCCGGGATGCACCATCGCTGGCGCGAACGCGCCGTCGATGCCGCCGCGGTCGGCCCCGGCTCGGCCGCGCTCGACGTCTGCTGCGGCACCGGCGACCTGACGCTCGAGCTGGCCCGCCGGATCGGCCCCACCGGCCGGGTCGTCGGCTCCGATTTCTCCGAGGGCATGCTGGACGTCGCCCGCGGCAAGGACGCCGGACCCCGCGCCGCGAAGCCGATGTTCGAGTGGGGGGACGCGCTCGACCTCCCCTACGACAACGCGAGCTTCGACGCGGTCACCGTCGGCTTCGGCGTCCGCAACCTCGAGCGGCTCGACCGCGGGATCGCCGAGATGACCAGGGTGCTGCGGCCCGGAGGCAGGCTCGTGATCCTCGAGATCACGCAGCCGCAGCGGCCGCCGCTGTCGACGTTCTTCTCGCTCTGGTTCGACCGGATCGTGCCCCTGATCGGCACCGTGGCCGGCGATCGCGACGCCTACAGCTACCTGCCCGAGTCGGTCAAGCGGTTCCCGCCCCCCGACGGGCTCGCGGCGCTGATGGACGGCGCCGGGCTCGAGGGCATCCGCTGGACGATCCTCGCCGGGGGGATCATCGCGATCCACTCCGGCACCAGGCCGGGCGGCGAGGCGGCGGCGCGATCGTGAGCCGCTCGGCGGCTCCCGAGCCCGTCACCGAGGTCATCGACCGCGCCTCGGGGTGGCTGCCCGCGCGGATGACCGAGGTCGAGCGCAGGCTCGAGTCGCTCGTCGGCAACTGGGGGCCGCGGCTGAGCGACGACGCCGGCTCCACGCTCTCGGCCGGCGGTAAGCGGATGCGGCCGCTGCTCGTCCTGCTCTGCGCCGGGCCGGGGGCGGGGCGCGAGGCGATCCGCGCGGCCACCGCGATCGAGCTCGTCCACATGGCGACCCTCGTCCACGACGACATCCTCGACTCGGCGCCGCTGCGGCGCGGGGTGCCGACCGTCGTCGCCCGCTCCGGCCGCGATCGCGCCGTCGCCACCGGCGACCTGCTGTTCTCCCGCGCCTTCGCGGAGTTGGCGGCGGTCGCCGACGATCCGACGGCGCGCCGTCAGGTGCAGCTCCTCGCGGCAGCCTCGGTCGCGCTCGCCCGCGGCGAGCTCGCCCAGCGTCACGACGCCTTCGACACCCGGATCACCGTCGAGCGCTACGCGCACCGCTGCAAGCTCAAGACCGCGGCGCTGTTCGAGTGCGCGTGCACCATCGGCGCCACCCGCCCGGCCGCCGCCGAGCAGGCGCTGCTCGCCTTCGGCCGCGAGATCGGCCTCGCCTTCCAGATCCTCGACGACGTCCTCGACGTTCTCGGCCCGCCCGAGCGGACCGGCAAGGCCCGCGGCACCGATCTCCTCGACGGCACCGTGACGCTGCCGTTCATCCTCGCCACCGAACGGGACCCGGGACTCGTCGATCTCGACCTTCGCGTGCTCGAGGTCGGGGAGGCCGCGGTCGTCTGCGACCGGATCGCCGCCACCGGGGCCGCCGAGAGCGCGCGCGAGGACGCGCGCGCTCGCGTCGAGCGGGCGAAGGCGACGCTCGCGGCCGCCGCCGACGTCACCCCGCAGGAGCTGGAGCTCCTGCACCTGGTCGCCGACGGGGTCGTCGAGCGCTACTCGTAGCGAGGGGTTGGCGCGGTCCACGCGCCCCACGCCCGGCCGACCGGCCGAAACCCTCGAACGTACGTCGTTGGGCGCTATGAGCACCCATTCCGTACGTTCGGCGGGTGGGGCGAGGCTTCATCGCGCGACCCGCGCCAAGCAATCGCAATCGCAAGTCCCTGAGACCAGCGATTGCGAGGGGATGGAGCGGCCGGCGCTCACCAAGACCCCCGGCCCAACCTCCCTTCGGCGCCCCGCGCCTGAAGCAGAGCCGCCCACCGAAGCGACGGTGGGCGCCGGGAGAGGAGCTAGAAGTCCTCGGGGAGGACGAAGTCGCTGCCGAGCGCGAGGTTGAAGCGGACCAGCTCCTGCTCCATGTTGGAGCGCTGCAGCCGACGCAGCTCGGCGACCATCTGGTCGGTGCCGGCGTCGAGGACCCGGTCGAAGCGATCGAGCTCCGCCTGGTCGTGGACCGCGATCCCGCGCCACTCGCATTCGGGGCAACGCCTCTCGACCCGCCAGCGACACGAGTCGACGGCACCCCACTCGACCGGGTGGACGAGGTCGGACCCGCAGTCCGGGCAGAGGTGCAGCGCGGCGGCCGGCTCGGGCCGGGGTGCGTCGTGTCGGCGGCTGGAGAGATCCATGCTCGCTCGCCCTATCGGGAGGCGCAGGGGTGCCGTGAGCCTCCGTCGGCAGCCTGGACGCAAGTCCACGGGAGCACGACGAGGTGCAGCGCGGTTGGCTGGATGCAGCCGGACGCCTTCCGATGAAGTGCGCCCAAAATCGGCATTACCGGGACGCGGATGCGGTGGATCCGGGAGGCGGCATGCGACAGTCGGCAAGATGCCGATGCGGCCCAGCCCGCTGGAGCCGCGCTCAACAACCGCTGAACCTTGCAGCCCTCGATGTCGATCACCCCAACGCGTCCCGCCGCCGAGGCCGAGCCGGGCTCCGTGCCCGGGGTCTTCTCTGCGCAGTCGCTGAGCGGAGCGATCGACCGCGGGTGGATCAGCTCCGACCTCAGCCTCGGTGACCCCGGGCTGATCCAGCCGGCCAGCCTCGACCTGCGGCTCGGCGACATGGCCTGGCGCCTACGCTGCAGCTTCCTCCCCGACCGCGAGAGCACCGTCGAGGAGAAGCTGCAGGATCTCGCGCTGGAGAAGATCGACCTCGCGCAGGGGGCCTTCCTCGAGCGCAACCGGCCCTATCTGATCCCCCTCGCCGAAGGGCTGGCGCTCCCCGGCCACGTGCGAGCGCGGACGAACCCGAAGAGCTCCACCGGCCGCCTCGACGTCTTCACCCGCGTGATCACCGACCGCAACAGCCGCTTCGACGAGATCCGCCCCGGCTACAGCGGCCGCATGTACCTGGAGGTCGTGCCGCGCTCCTTCGCGATCCAGGTGCAGCAGGGCCTGGCGCTGAACCAGCTTCGGCTGATCACCGGCGAGCACGCGCTCGACGACGACGCGATCCGCCGGGCGGACACGGAGATGCCGCTCCTGTACCGGGACGGCGAGCCCGTCCCCGCATCCGAGCTGCCGTTGTCCGGCGGGCTCTTCCTCAGCCTCGACCTGACTGCGAATGGAGATCGGCCGGTCGGGTTCAGGGCCAAGCGCACGAGCCAGCAGATCGACCTGAGCAAGATCCGCCACTACGACTGGCAGGAGTACTGGGAGCCGGTTCGGCCCGAGAAGGACGGGCGCGTGATCCTCGAGCCGGAGGAGTTCTACCTGCTGCTCTCGCGCGAAGGGGTGTGCATCCCACCCGATCTGGCGGCCGAGATGGCGGCCTACGATCCGACGGCGGGCGAGCTGCGAACGCACTACGCAGGCTTCTTCGATCCCGGCTTCGGCCTGCACTCGGGCGAGGCGGCGCAGGGCAGCCGCGCGGCGCTCGAGGTCCGGGCCCGCGACGTCCCCTTCATGGTCGAGAACGACCAACCCGTCTGCAAGCTCACGTTCGAGCGGATGGACCACCGCCCGGAGCTCCTCTACGGGGCTGATCTGGCCTCCAACTACCAAGGGCAGGAGACCATGCTCAGCAAGCACTTCACCGGCCAGACGGCGGGGCTTCAGCGCACCGCCGCAACCGGTGACCGCAACTAAGTCGTTTAACCGGGGTTGAGAGTGCTGCGGACGGAGTAGAGTCCGACGTTGGCGCGCGGGGGCGCTGCACCACGAACCCGCAAACCGACCCACTTATCAAGCAAGAGGAGAGAACTCGATGAACCTTCGTCTCGTCGTACGCGTCGCGACCGCCGTGCTGGCACTCGCGATGCTCGCGGTACCCGCCCAGGCGCTCGCCAAGGGCAAGGGCAAGAGCAGCAAGCCGCTCGTGGTCTGCGCTCACGGCTGCAAGTACAAGACCGTCCAGTCAGCCGTGGACAAGGCCAAGAAGAACGGCAAGATCTATGTCCTCAAGGGCAAGTACGTCGAGGGCGTGGTCATCGAGGGCCACAAGTACGACAACTTGAGCATCCAGGGGATGATCGAGAAGAAGAAGAAGACGAAGAGCGGCAAGACGAAGGTCACGTACAAGAAGGCCGACCCGAAGAAGGTCATCCTCGAGGGCAAGAACGCCAAGACGCCGGACGGCAGCACCGCCAACAACGGCATCGAGGGCATCGACGTGAACGGGCTCAAGGTCGAGAACATGTGGGCGCGCAACTACGGCGCCAACGGCTTCTTCGTCCACGACTCGGACCCGCGGGCCGCTGACAACACGATCGAGTGCAACGACTTCCTGTTCAAGAACGACATCGCCTCCTACAACCGCGCCTACGGCTTCTACTCGTTCGGATGCGCCGGCGGCCGGTTCACGAAGTCGACCGGCTACGGCCACGGTGACTCGGCGTTCTACGTCGGCGCCACCCCGCCGCAGTCGAAGCCGAAGATCACGAAGATCGATCACGTCGACGCGTACGAGAACGTCCTGGGCTTCTCCGGCACGAACTCGCGCTACCTGCTGATCGAGGATTCGAACTGGTTCAACAACGGCGTCGGGATCGTCCCGAACACGCTCGACTCGGAGCCCTTCGAGCCGAACTCGGACGGCACGATCAAGAACAACGACATCTACTGGAACAACTTCAACTACTTCCTGCCGAACTCCAAGGTCGCGACCGTCTCCGACGGCCTCGGCCAGCTCGGCGACCTGACGATCCAGTACCCGACCGGCGCCGGCGTCGTCCTGCTCGGTTCCCAGGGCTGGACGGTCGAGGACAACAACATCTTCGGCAACTGGAAGTGGGGCGCAGCGGTCATCTCTGATCCGTTCAACGAGGACGACAACGCGATCAGCAAGAACAACCAGTTCCTGAACAACAAGATGGGGAAGGGCGGCGCCGATCTGAACGCCGTCGACTTCTTCAACATGGGTTCGGGTACCGGCAACTGCTTCTCGGGCAACACGAGCAGCACGTTCGATCCGGGCGGCCCGGCGACCATCGCCGAGCTCTACCCGGCCTGCCCGCCGTCTGACGCGGTCAACCCGGGTCAGACGGGCACCAGCTCCGGTGATCCGACCCAGTTCGGCGATCTCGCCGGCTACATCACCCAGAGCCCGCCGGAGAAGCAGGAGTGCTTCTGGACGAAGTCGGCGCACGCGGCTCCGTACGAGGGCAACGAGCCCCTCGAGCTGACGCCGGGGCCGACATGCTGAGGCGCCGCATCGCAGTAGCGGCGGCCGGCATCACCGCGGTCGGGGCCATGGTGGCCCTGCCCGCGGTGGGCACCGCCGACGCGCCGGTCTATAAGAAGACGACGACGGTCAACGTCGTCGACGACTTCTACTCGCCGACGTCGCTGTCCATCAAGCAGAACGACCAGGTCAACTTCAAGTGGGACGCGGGTAACACGAACACCCACAACGTCGTCCTGCAGAAGGGCCCCAAGGGCGTGAAGCTCGGTTGCAAGACCAAGGGCAAGGACGCCTACTCGCCGCTGATCAGCAAGTGCAACAAGTCCGGTAGCGGCGCGATCGGAATCAAGTTCAAGAAGAAGTTCGACAAGGCCGGCACCTACGACTTCGTCTGCACGATCCACCCGACGCAGATGCAGCTCGAGGTCAAGGTCGCAAAGAAGAAGAAGTAGGCGCGCTGGTTGAGCGGGTGCCCTCGGACGGGCGCCCGCTCGCACGGCCCGCCCGAAGCGAGGTACGAAGATGAGCCCCTTTGGACGCCGTCAACTGCTCGCCGACGCTGCCGGAGGTCTGTTCCTCTGCACGCTCGGCGGCCAGAAGGTCCTGAGCAGCGAGAAGGCGGACGTCGAGGCGCTGTCGACCGAGATCGAGGTGCCGCCGAAGGTCGCGGCCGCGCGTGCGCGCGGTGACTACGCGGCGTCGGGAGGCGCCGGCTCCGTTCTGGCTCAGGACACCCCGGGCCAGCGCGAGTACTGGATCAGGGCCGAGACGATGCGCTGGAACATCGTCCCGACCAAGCGCGACGAGATGATGAGCCAGAAGGTCAAGGGCAAGAAGATCTTCGACGCCTACGGGTACCGCCCCTACTCCGCGAACTTCGCCGAGCCGCTCGGACCGGCGACGATCCCGGGGCCGCTGATCGAGGCCAACGTCGGCGAGACGATCATCGTCCACTTCCAGAACAAGATCAAAGACACGCCGGTGACCATCCACCCGCACGGGCTCCAGTACTCCGTCGACATGGACGGCGCCTACAAGGGCAAGTACACCGACCCCGGTGGGTTCGTCCAGAAGAACGATCGCTTCGACTACATCTGGGAGGCGATTCCCGAGAGCGAGGGCGCCTGGCTCTACCACGACCACGGCCCGATGGAGCCGCTGACGATCTACAAGGGCCTGTTCGGTCCGGTCATCATCCGCGACCCCTCCAAGCCGCAGCCGAACCGCGAGTTCTTCACGGCGTTCCACTCCTTCCTGCCGGTGGCCACCGGGCTCGACACGGCCTTCTACTGCATCAACGGGCGCGCCTACACCGGCAACACCCCGACCGCCGAGGCCAACGTCGGCGACGACGTCGCCTTCCACGTCTACGCCATCGACGACGACTTCCACACGTTCCACGTCCACGGGCATCGTTGGGAGGATCCGAGCGGGCGCGTGGTCGACAACGTCACCATCGGCCCCGGGGACATGTACACGGCGAGGTTCATCGAGAACAACCCCGGGCGGTGGCTCTACCACTGCCACGTCTTCAGCCACCTCCACCAGGGGATGAGCGCGTGGTACCTCGTCAACTGAGAGCCGCTCTTGCGGCGCTGGCCCTTGCGCTTCTGCTGATCCCGGCCGCCGGCGCCGACGCGGCCAATCGGCGCATCTCGATCAGCGACTACAAGTGGTCTGACCCGAACATCCAGATCGATCTCGGCGAGCACGTGACCTGGTACTGGGTCGGGCCCGACACGATGCACTCGGTCACCGGCGATTCGCCGAACTCGCTGCAGTTCGACTCCGACCCGCAGACCGGGCAGCCCAACCACGACATCGGCGACAACTTCAAGGTCGACTTCAACGCCCCCGGCGTCTACAAGTTCCACTGCAAGCTGCACTCGCTCGTGAAGGGCACCGTCACCGTGACCGACACGCCGGGGAACCCCGGCGCCGAGCCGGACCCGGTCCCGCAGAGCAAGGTCGATCGCACCCCGCCGCGGCTCCGCGCGGTCAGCCTCGACAAACGCACCTTCGGCCGGCGCGGGACCAACCTCAACTTCTCGCTCGCCGAGAGCGCCAAGGTCTCAGCCGACATGTATCGCTACGACCCGCAGGGCCGCCGTCACTTCGCCGGCTACACGACCTGGTCGTCCTACGTCGGGTTCAACGGGGTCCGTTTCGGCGACCGCGGCAAGCACTTCAAGCCTCGCCCCGGCCGCTACCTCGCGATCCTGACGGCCACCGACAAGTCCAAGAACCTCTCCGAGGAGAAGCGGATCAAGTTCACGATCCGCAAGCGCTGATCGGGCCCGCCCACCCGGCGGAATGCCGGGCCGGCGTCCCGACCCCGCTACCATCAGCACATGCCAAACATCGGCCCCCTCGAGATCGCCATCGTCGCGATCATCGCGCTCGTCGTCTTCGGCCCCAAGCGCCTCCCTGAGCTCGGCAAGTCACTCGGCAGCGGGCTGCGCGAGTTCAAGGCTTCGATCGCCGGCGAAAACGACGACGAGGACGACCGGCCTCAGATCGAGAACGGGATCGAGGAGGCAGTCACCGACGACGAGGAGCCCACTCCCGTCGCCGCAGCAAAGGCCGACACCGAGGCGCAGACGCGCGAGCCGGCGTCCTGACGCGCCCGTCGGCGCGCAAGCGGCCCCCGAACCTCACGGCTGAGGTCTGAGCTCGATGGCGCGGATCAAGGCAGCCAAGCACGATGACCGGCTGACGCTGGTCGAGCACCTCGACGAGCTGCGCTCGCGGATCATCACCTGCGGCATCGTCCTGCTCGTCGCCTGCGTCGTCTGCTTCATCTTCAACGGCGTCCTGCTCGACATCGCCAACCATCCGCTGCCGAGCGCCAACGACCAGCTCATCACGCTGTCGCCGACCGAGCCGTTCATGACGACGCTGACGCTCGTCCTCTACAGCGCGATCCTCGTGACGATGCCGGTGCTGCTGTACCAGCTCTACGCGTTCGTGATCCCGGCGATGACCCCCGGCGAGCGCAAGGTCGTGCTGCCGCTGCTGCTGATGATCCCGGTCCTGTTCGTCTGCGGCGTCGTCTTCGCCTACTTCGTCGTCGTTCCGGCCGCGGTCAAGTTCCTCCTCAACTTCAACGCGGACCAGTTCAACATCCAGATCCGGGCGCGCGAGTACTACAGCTTCTTCTCGCTGGCACTGCTCTCCGTCGGCGTGCTCTTCCAGATCCCGGTCGGGATCCTCGCGGTCACCCGGCTGGGGCTGGTCACCCCCGACACCCTGGCGAAGAACCGCCGCTACGCGGTCCTCATCATCGCCGTGCTGGCGATGCTGCTGCCGGGAACGGATCCGGTGACGATGCTGATCTCGATGGTCCCGCTCCTGGTGCTGTTCGAGTTCAGCCTGGTTCTCGCGCGCTGGCTCGGCAAGCCGACCGAGGAGGACGAGGAGGACGAGGAGACGTCGGCCTCGGCTGCGCAAGCGAACGCCGAGACCTCGTAGGCTCCCGGGCATGCTCTTCGACCTTCAGGGGAAGCGCAAGCGCGCTGTGCAGGTGATCTACCTGGGCCTCGCCGTCCTCATGGGCGTCGGCCTGATCGGCCTCGGCATCGGCGGCAGCGCCAACGGCGGGATCTTCGACGCCCTCGGCATCGGCGGGGACGGGGGCTCGAGCGACCCCCAGTACGACGATCAGATCGACAAGGCCAACGAGACGCTGCAGTCCAACCCGAAGGACGAGAAGGCTCTGATCACGCTCACGCGGTACGAGTTCCTCTCGGCGCGCGACGCCGACGAGGTGGACGCGAGCACCGGCCAGCGCACGCCCACCGCGGAGTCGATCGACCACTACGAGAACTCCGTCGACGCCTGGGAGCGATACCTGGCGACCGACCCGAAGAATCCCGATGACGACGTCGCCTCGCTCGCGATCCAGGCCTACCTGGTGACGATCGACCCGACCTCGACGCTCGGCGACCGCGACCTCCGCAAGCTCGTCGACGCCGCCCAGATCGTCGCCGACGCGCGGCCCAGCTTCGGCACCTACAGCGATCTCGCCAATTACGCTTACATCGCCGGCGAGGACGACATCGGCGCCGAGGCGGCTGCCAACGCCAAGAAGCAGGCTGCCGATTCCTCCCAGCGCAAGCAGGTGGATCAGCTCGTCAAGCAGGCCAAGGCCGCCCGCAAGCAGATCCTCGCCCAGCGCAAGCAGCGTGAGCAGGCGGAGGGCGGCGGCGAGCTCGGCGGCGACGACACGGGCGGCTCCTCACTCGGCGGCTCCTCGCTCCTGCCGCAGTCGCCGGGCGTCCAGACCGCTCCGTAGTCCCGCCTAGCTGCTTGATTCCGCGAACTCAGGCGACGTAGTCGACCGGAGCCCGGCTCGGACGCCCGAGCCCGTGGTCGAGCGAGATGCACGCAGCGAGGGGTAAGAAGACGAGCGCCGATCCGTGCGCAGGGGGCAGCGGCGCCCTGTTCCAAGCGCTCGGGCGACGTTTGAAGCAGGGGAGCCCTCGTCAGCCCAACGTCAGCGCATGTCAGCCCCTCGTCGGCGCAGCTGGGGTGACTCAGACCAGCATGCTGGTCTCCGTCACCCCTGGTGGAGTGGCGACGCCACCCACACAGGACGTGGGGTGACTCAGACCAGCATCGTGGTCTCTGTCACCCCTGGCGGAGCGCTGGAGCCCGTGGCGGTTCCGCGGCGGAATCCGTGGAATTACTCCGCATAGGCGCGCCGCCGGGCGCGCAGCGCTCGCTACCATGGCGGACCCCGAGGGCCATTAGCTCAGCTGGTAGAGCAGGAGACTCTTAATCTCAAGGTCGTAGGTTCGAGCCCTACATGGCCCACTTCACTCGGCCGGACGATGACCGCAGAGACGCTCTATAAGCCCCTACGCGGCGATCTGCATCGCCACGGCAGGATCGTCCATCGCCACCCCCACCGCGGCGCTCACGCTCACCCGCCCTCGCGAGGCGGTCACCACCACCGCCACCTTCACCACGATCACGATCACGGCCACACCCACGGCTTGGTCGATGCCACGATCAAGCGCTCGCGGGAAGGGCTGAAAGCGGTTGGGCTCTCACTGGCGGTCCTCTTCGTCACCGCCGCACTCCAGACGGCGATCTTCGTCGCGAGCGGAAGCGTCGCCCTCCTCGCCGACCTCATCCACAACTTCGGAGATGCGGCGACGGCGATTCCACTCGCGATCGCCTTCCTGCTGCGATCCGAGCGCGCTGAGCGGGTGGCAGGGCTGTTCGTGGTCGCCGCGATCTTCGCATCGGCCTGCGTGGCCGGCGTCGAGGCTGTGAGCCGTCTGCTCAACCCCGAGACCCCGACCCACATCGGGGCTCTCGCCATGGCGGGGGCGGTGGGCTACGCCGGGAACCTCCTCGCAGCACGTATCCGGACGCGCGCCGGGAACCGACTCAGCAGCCCCGCATTGATCGCCGACGGGAACCACGCGAGAGCCGACGCGTACGTCAGCCTCGCCGTCATCGGAAGCGCCGCCGCCGTAGCGGCAGGAGCGCCGATCGCCGACCCGCTGATCGGCCTCGGGATCACGGCGGTGATCCTGAAGATCACATGGGATTCGTGGGCGACGGTCCGCGGCCACGCTCACACGCGCTGACGGCGAATGCGTCGCGCCACGGGTGCGTCGGGACCCAGCCCAGCTCGGCCTTCGCCCGGTCGTTGCTCGAGCCCCGCAGCTCGGTCATGAACCGGACCCCGTAGGAGCCCAGCAGCGGCTTGACGAGCCACGCGGGTGCCCGCCGCGGCGCGCGCTTCGCCCCCAGGGCCCGCGACAGCTCCGGGACCCAGACCGAGCCCGGCGCCGGGTCGTCGTCGACGACGTTGAAGACGCCGGTCGCGCCGGGGTGGGCGAGCGCGGCGACGAGCGCGCTCGCCGCGTCGCGTGGATGGGTGAAGGAGAAGGTCGATTCCCGCCCGCCGCTGTGCACGACGGGGAGCATCCCGCGGGACGCCGGCTGCCCCATCGAGCCGTCGGCGGCGAAGATCGTCCCGGGACCGACGAGCTGGCCGAAGCGCAGCACGGTGCCATCGGCATCGAGGGTCAGCTGCTCGAGCTCGGCGATCGCATCGCCGGTCCGGCCGAGGGCGGAGATCGTCCTGGAGGCGATCGGGACCGACTCGTCGGCGAGCCCAGGCCCGGGCTCGACCGCGAAGGCGACGCTCTGGGCGATCAGCCGCGCCCCACCGGCGGCCTCGGCGGCCGCGATCAGGTTGCGCGTGCCCTCGGTACGGAGCCGGCTCGTCGGCTCGAACTGCCGCTCGACCCCCCACGGCTTCAGCTGCGCCGGGATCGCGGTGGCGAAGTGGACGATCACCTCCGGCCGCCACTCGGCCGCGAACGAGACCACGGCCTCACGGTCGAGCACGTCCATCGCGATCAGCGTCTCGTCCCCGCCCGTGGCCGAGCGGGAGAAGCCGCGCACCTCGTGGCCCGCCGCCGCGAGGGCGGGAAGCGCATCGCGACCGAGGACCCCGGTGGCTCCGGCGACCGCTACGCGCATGGACCGCTCACGCCGCCGACCCTAGCGAGCGCGATGGGCCGGGTCGCCTCAGCGTCCAGGTGATCGTGGCGGCCACATCGATCCTCGGGCTGCGCCTGCTCCAGCGCGGTGCGATCGCTGGTTGCTCACCGAGATGTCGTTAGCGGGAGCATTTGTCCCGTTCCTTGCATCTCGACGGCCGTTCGCCCGCCGACTCCGCCGGAGCTCGCCGGGCCCGGCCGGGGCCGGTTCGCCTCACGCGACCGTGATCTCCTCGCCCGCCTCGAGCACCACCGGCTCGACCCCGACCTCACGCGCCGCCACCGCAAATCGCTCGGCGGGTACCTCGGTCTGCGTGTAGGTGGGCGGATTGTTGATCGTGTCGTAGTGGATCGGCATCGCCCGCGACGCGCCCATCAGCTGCGCGGCCGTTGCCGCCTGGCGCGGGTCGAGCGCTGCGGGGAACGGGCTCGCGGGCTGGCGGTGGGGAAGGGACACCAACGGCCCATTGACCGGCAGCAGCGCGAGGTCGATGGCGCCGACCCGCATCGGGACCAGCCACCAGTAGCCGTGGAACATCGTGTCCCCCATGTGGACGATCCGCTTTCCCCCGGCCTCGACGGCCCAGGAGACCTGGGGGTCGCCGAACCCGTCAACCGCCGGCAGCGCGGTGACCGTGAACGGCCCGACGGAACGCGTCTCCCACGGGGCCACCTCCTCGGGCTCGATCCCCCGCTCGGCGAACCCGTGCTCGGCCGCCAGCAGCGCCGCACCGTCCAGCGGGCCGCTGTCGGCGGGTGCGCGCGGGGGTCCCAGCACCGGTGCTCCCGGTGCGAGCGCGGCGGCGATGGCGCCGGGGTCGGCGTGGTCGGCGTGAAGGTGCGTGACCAGGGCCGCCAGGGCCTCGCCGGGCCGCGTCGGCGGCAGGAGCTCGCCGTGGAGGGGTCCGGTGAAGGGTTCGAGCGAGGAGTTGTCGAGGAACAGGTCGATGACGAGGTGGTCGGTGCCGTGGCTGATCTCGACGCCGGCCCAGCCGAGTCGTCTGACGCGCAGCCCGTCACCGCTCTCGTTGCTTGCGGGTGGGTTCATGCCTCCCTTATAACAGTCGATCGTTCGCTAATCTCACCGATGATGAGCCCGCGAGCCTCCGCCGATCAGGCCCGCCGCACGAAGGCGGCGATCGTCGACGAGGTCGTCTCGAGGGCGTCCATCGAAGGCCTCGAGGGGATCACGATCGGCACGCTCGCCGACGGCCTCGGCATGAGCAAGGCGGGTGTGGTCGGGCCGTTCGGCAGCAAGGAGGGGCTGCAGCTCGCAGCCCTCGAGGGCGCGAACGAGATCTTCCGGCGGGAGGTCTGGGAGCCGGCTGCGGACCGCCCGCCCGGTCGGGAGCGGCTCGAGGCGATCGCTGAGGCGTGGATCTCCTACCTGGAGCGCGACGTCTTCCCCGGCGGCTGCTTCCTGACCACGGTCGCCGTTGAGTTCGACGCCCGGCCCGGCAGGGTCAGGGATGCCATCCACAGCACCTGGCGCCTCTGGGACGGGGTCCTGGAGCGCGAAGCGCGCGCGGCCGCCGACGCCGGTGAGCTCCCCGCAGGCACCGATCCGGAGCAGGTCGCGTTCGAGATGAACGCGGTGGCGATGGCCGTCAACGAGGCGCGCCAGCTGCGCGGCGACGCCCGCGCCGGGGAGCGCGGTCGCAGGGCCATGGCGCGGGTGCTGGCCGCTGGCGCGCTAGACGCGTGAGTGGCCGGACACCTGGTAGCTCACGTACCAGGCGAGGTGCTTCGCGGCGTTGACCCCCATCAACGCCGGGACGAGAAGCGTCTTCATCGCCTTCCAGTCTAGCCCCGACGCTCCCGTGGAAGCGGTCCATAAACTGCGCAAGATGCGGATCGGCGTCGTCGGCCTCGGATACGTGGGACTGCCCCTGGCCGTCGCCTTCGGCGAGGCCGGGCACGACGTCGTGGGCTACGACGTCGACCAGGAGCGCGTGGCTCTCCTCGGCGGCGGCGAAAGCGACATCGAGGACGTCGACTCGGCGCGTCTCGCGGCGCTGGGGGAGCGCTTCGCGGCCACCACCGACGCCGCCGAGCTCGGTCCCTGCGAGGCGATCCTGATCTGCGTCCCCACCCCGCTCGCCGCTGAGCGGGAGCCGGATCTCACCTACGTCCGCGAGTCCACCGAGACGATCGCGACCATCCTCCGGCCCGGCCAGCTCGTCGTCCTCGAGTCGACGACCTACCCGGGGACGACCCGCGAGGAGCTCCTCCCGGTGCTCGAGCGCGGTGGGATGAAGGTCGGGGAGGACTTCCACCTCGCCTACTCGCCCGAGCGCATCGACCCGGGCCGCAGCGACCACCAGATCGCGACGACGCCGAAGGTGGTCGGTGGCATGACCCCCGCCTGCGTCGAGCGCGCCACCGCCGTCTACTCGGAGGTCTGCAACGAGGTGGTCCCCGTCTCCTCGCCGGAGGCCGCTGAGCTGGCCAAGCTGCTCGAGAACATCTTCCGCTCCGTCAACATCGCCCTCGTCAACGAGCTCGCGCAGCTCACGGATCGTCTCGGTATCGACATCTGGGAGGTGATCGACGCCGCCTCCAGCAAGCCGTTCGGCTTCATGCGCTTCGAGCCGGGGCCGGGCATGGGCGGCCACTGCCTCCCGGTCGACCCCTTCTACCTCGCCTACAAGGCGCGCCAGCACGACTTCTACACCGAGTTCGTCGAGCTCGCGGGGAAGATCAACCAGTCGCATCCGCTGTTCTGCGTGAGCAAGGTCCAGGCGGCGCTCAACGACGCCGGCAAGGCGGTCAACGGCGCCAAGGTTCTGCTGATCGGCGTCTCCTACAAGGCCGGCGTCGGCGATCTGCGCGAGGCGCCGTCGCTGAAGATCCTCAGCCATCTGCGCGAGCTCGGGGCCGACGTCTCCTACCACGACCCGCTGATCCCCGAGCTGGAGGATCAGGGGCTCCAGTCGGTCGATCTCGGCACCGCCGCCGATGCCGACGTCGTCGCGATCATCACCGCCCACCCGGGGATCGACTACGGCGCGCTGGTCGACGCCGCACCCCTGGTCGTCGACTTCCGCGGGATCACGCGCGAGATCGACGCCGACAACGTGGTTCTGCTCTGAGGGCCGGCTCGTGGCGTCGCTTCCGAGCCTGCGCCGCCGGCCGCGCAAGCTCCTGCGCGACGACCGGCTGACGCTCGCCCTGGCGGCGAGCGCCGTCGCGATGAGCGGCGCGGTCATCGCGACGGAGTTCACGCGCCGCTTCCGCCGCCGGGTCCATCAGGCCCACCCCGAGACGCAGCTCCCCGAGGGTCCGGTCGACGCCCTGCAGCTGGCCGGGCGCGCCTCCCAGGACACGCTTCTGGTGGCCTACGAGGGCTACGCGGGGAGCCCCTATCGCGACCGGGCGCTGCTCAACCTCTTCAGCGGCTTCGCGGGCGCCTTCCTCTGGGCTCGCGTCTCGACCGCGGGGATCCGCTCCGGCTGGTGGCCCTTCGGCAACGTCCGCGTCTCCGGGCGCCACATCCACCACTACGTCCCCGGGATCGTGCTCGCCTTCGCCGCCGGCGGGGCGGCGATCGTCACCGAGAGCCGCGAGGTCGAGTCCTGGCTGGCGATCCCCTTCGGCATCGGCGCGGGGCTCACCCTCGACGAAGCGGCGTTGCTCGTCGAGCTCGACGACGTCTACTGGCTCCCGCCCGGACGCCTCAGCGTCCAGGTCAGCGCGGCGACCATCTCCATCCTCGGAGCCACGATCCTCGGCCTCCGCCTGCTGCAACGCGGCGAGCAGCGCGGCGAGTCGGCGG
Organism: Solirubrobacterales bacterium; assembly: GCA_046330415.1. Lineage (GTDB taxonomy): Bacteria > Actinomycetota > Thermoleophilia > Solirubrobacterales > 70-9 > RHKX01. The sequence goes on from JAXLSW010000010.1 coordinate 100,395, forward strand.
GGATGATTCCCGGCTCCGCGAAGGTGCCTGCACCCAGCTGACGCATTTCCTCATCGAGATGCAATTTCCGGGACGATCTGTCCCGCTGCTTGCATCTCGGTGGCCGCAGCCCCGCTGTGCTCTCAGCGCACGACGCCGTAGCGCGCGAAGAGCTCGCTGCCGCTCCGCAGCAGCCAGCGCAGCTCGAGATCGTGGACTCCCGCCGCGAGCCCCTCGGTGATGTGAGGGCCGTCTCCGCCGGAGAGCTTCGAGCCGAAGGTGAGGAAGAGGTCGTCGACGGCGCCGATCCCGAGCAGCTCCGCGTGCAGGCTCGGGCCGCCCTCGCAGAGGACGCTGCGAATCCCGAGCTCCCCGTGGATGTGCCGGAGCGCGGCGCGCAGGTCGACTCCGCCCGGGTGGCGGAGGATGCGCACCGGCGTCGCGGTCTCAGGCGGCTCGTCCTCGGAGGCGGTGAGGATCAGCACCTCGCCGGCACCGTCGGTGAACAGCCCGATGTCCCAGGGCAGCTCCATCCGGCCGGAGACGACGATCGTCAGCGGATCCGCCGGGAGCCCGCGCTCCTCCCGCAGCGCGCGCTTGTCCGGGTCGCGCACGGCGCGCCCGTAGCGCTCGGCCCGGAGCGTCCCGGCGCCGACCATGAGCGCCTCGGCCGTGCAGCGCAGGCCGATCAGCATCGCCGTGTCGGTGTCGGAGCCGATCGCCCCCGAGCTGCCCTCGATCGAGCCGTGGCCGTCCACTGTCGCGGCGAAGTTGGTCAGCAGGTAAGGGCGATCGGTGAGCCCAGCCGCGTCCCCGAGCGCGCCGGGGTCGTATCCACCGAGCTGCTCAGCGAGCGTCGTCTCGCCGCGATCAGGGACGAGCCGCTCGACGACGTGGGCCTCGAGATCGATGCCCATGCCATCGGGGTCGCGTCAGCAGCCGAGCTTCTTGGCTGCGTCGCGCAGGTTCTTGACGGTGCTCGTCGGCTTCTTGGCGGAGCTGTCGAGCTTCTCGCCGCGACGGTTGATCCAGATCACGGGCACGCGCATCTTCACGAGCGGCTCGACGTCGGTGTAGTGGCCGCTGGTGATGTGGACCCAGCCCTTCTTCTTGCCGATCCGGCGCGCGCACTCCTTGAAGTGGGCCGGCTCCGGCTTGTAGGAGCGGACCTGCTGAGCGGTGACGACGAGGTCGAGTTCCGTCCGCAGGTGGCGGCGCGAGACACCGAGGAGCTTGTCGTCGATGTTGGAGATGATCCCGACGTTGTACTTCTGCTTGAGCCGGTCCATCGCCGCGTTCGCCTCGCGGAAGGGCTGCCAGTCGCCGATCGAGTCGGGCAGGAACTGCGCCCGCGAGGGCTCGAGGCTCCAGCCGACCTCGCCGGCCGCCTTGACCGCAGCGCGGCGCAGGACCTCGGCGTAGAGCTCGTAGGAGCCGCCCATCACCTCGTACTGCAGCTCGTAGAACCGCGGCAGCAGCGTCTTCATGTCGAGGGTCAGGCCGTCCTCGGTCGCTTCGCGCTCGAAGGCCTCGCTGATTCCTTTATCCCAATCGATCAGGGTGCCGTAGCAATCCACGGTCACCCATTCGATCTCGCTGCGTTTCGGTAGGGGCATGAGGGCGCGCCATTATGCCAGCCGCCGCGAGCGGCCGGAGTGGCCGCCCCTTCCGGGGCCGCCGCGGCGCCGTTCGGTCAGGCGACGGCGCGCAGCTCGGTGTTGTTCTTGAGCATCAGCTCCAGGAAGGTGCCGATGTCGATGTTCTTGGCCTGCGGCGCGCGCATCGGACGACGCGGATGCACGGTGTAGACGTTGCGGCGACCCTCGCGCTTGCGGCTCAGGTAGCCCTCGTCGACGAGCTCGGTGACGATCCGCTGCGTCGCCCGCTCGGTGATGTCGAGCGTCGTGGCGATGTCTCGCAGCCGCACGGTCGGATCCTGAGAGATGACCATGAGGACGCGCGCGTGGTTGGTGATGAAAGTCCAGGTGCTCATTGGGTGATTTCCGCCTTTCGAGTTGTCATACCCCTGCAGTACCCCTCGAGTATTCGTACTGGCCGATACCCGAACTTGTCGGCCCTAATCACGGATTGTGAACGGATTCCGACAACTCGCCCGGGGCGCCGGTTCGGGTAGGCTGCCCGGCGCCCGCGAAGCGATCGCGGCACCCCACGCACCATGGACCTCCTCGAATACCAGGGAAAGCAGCTCTTCGCCCGCGCCGGCATCGCCGTGCCGAACGGTGAGCCTGCGATCGACGTCGAGGGGGCCGTCGCGGCCGCCGAGCGCATCGGCTACCCCTGCGTGATCAAGGCCCAGGTCCAGATCGGTGGCCGCGGCAAGGCCGGCGGCATCAAGGTCGCCAAGGACGTCGACGAGGCGCGCGCCCACGCCGACGCGATCATCGGCATGGACATCCGCGGTCCGCGCGGCGAGGGCCCGTTCCGCGTCCACGAGGTCTGGATCGAGGAGGCCTCCGACATCGACGCCGAGTACTACGCCTCGATCATCCTCGACCGCTCCGAGAAGAAGGCCCTCGCAATCCTCTCCCGGATGGGCGGCATGAACGTAGAGGAGATCGCCGAGAACGATCCCGACGCGCTCGTCCAGCGCCACATCGATCCTCGCACCGGCCTCTCGACCGATGAGGCTGCCCAGTTGGCCGTCGACGCCGGCATCGACGAGGACGTCGTCGACGGGGTCGCCGAGATCCTGGTCAAGCTCGCCGAGGCGTTCGACACCTTCGACGCGACGCTGATCGAGGTCAACCCGCTGATCGTCACCGCCTCGCGCGACGTCGTCGCGCTCGACGCCAAGGTCACGATCGACAACGCCGCGCTCTTCCGCCACGAGGACATCGCCGGCTTCGAGAACCCCCACGACGACGACCCGCAGGAGCGGATGGCGAAGGAGAAGGGCCTCACCTACGTGAAGCTCGACGGCAACGTCGGCATCCTCGGCAACGGCGCCGGGCTCTGCATGTCGACGCTCGACGTCGTCGCCAACGCCGGCGGCTCCCCGGCCAACTTCCTGGACGCCGGCGGCGGCTCGAAGGCCGACGCCATCGTCGACGCGCTCGAGGTCATCACCTCCGACGAGAAGGTCACCGCGGTGCTGTTCAACATCTTCGGCGGGATCACCCGCTGCGACGAGGTCGCGAAGGGGATCATCGAGGCCTACTCGCGCGTCGACATGGACGTGCCGTTGGTCGTCCGCCTCGACGGGACGAACTCCGAGGAGGGCCTGCGGCTGCTCGAGGAGGCGAACCTGGACGGGCTCGAGGTCAACGGGACGATGCTCGGCGCCGCCGAGCGCGTCGTCGAGCTCGCGGGAGGCGCTTCCTGATGTCGATCATCGTCGGTGAGGACACCAAACTCGTCGTCAGCGGCCTTACCGGCCGCGAGGGCTCCTTCCACGGGCTCCGCAACCGCGACTACGGGACCGACCTGGTCGCCGGCGTCAACCCGAAGAAGGGCGGCGAGGACGTCGACGGCGTGCCGATCGTCGCCACCATCAAGGAGGCGGTCGACGACCTCGGCGCCAACACCTCGATGATCTTCGTCCCGGCTCGCTTCGCGGCCGCCGCGATCGACGAGGCCGTCGACGCGGGCATCGAGACCGTCGTCGCGATCACCGAGGGCATCCCGGTCCACGACATGCTCAAGACCTACTGGAAGGTCAAGGACGCGGGCGTGCGGCTGATCGGCCCCAACTGCCCGGGCGCGCTCTCGCCCGGCAAGGCCAACGTCGGGATCATCCCGGCCCAGTTCTTCGACAGAGGGAGCATCGGCGTCGTCTCCAAGTCGGGCACCCTGACCTACCAGATCGGCAACGAGCTCAAGCAGGCGGGCCTCGGCAACTCCTCGATCGTCGGCATCGGCGGCGACCCGATCGTCGGCTCCGACTTCATCGACATCCTCGAGCTCTACGAGAACGACCCCGAGACCGAGCTGATCGTCCTCGTCGGCGAGATCGGCGGCGACGCCGAGGAGCGCGCGGCCGACTACATCGCCGAGAACGTGACCAAGCCGGTCGTCGCCTACATCGCCGGCTTCACCGCCCCTCCCGGCAAGCAGATGGGCCACGCCGGGGCGATCATCTCCGGCTCCTCCGGGACGGCCGAGGCGAAGAAGAAGGCCTTCGAGGCCAAGGGCGTGCAGGTCGGGCGCTCGCCGAGCGAGGCAGCGGCGATCGCTGCCGAGATCGTCAACTCCTAGCCAGGACTCCCAATCCGGCTTTGACAGCGGGGCTGGCTGAAGTAGTCGCGGCGTAGCTCGGCGAATCAGTGCTGGCACGGTTGCCCCGGCGCTGGTGACCGGACATGATGCGCCGATGTCGGGGCGGCGCACGCTGATCGTCTGGGGTCTGGTCGGCCTGGTCGCCGTCCTGTTCGCGGGCGCCCTGGCGCTCGACCTCGCGGGCGGGGAGACGCGGGACAGCGCCGCGGAGCTGCTGCTCACGATCGCGGTGATCGTCTCGAACCTGGCCGTCGGTGCCGTCCTCGCCCTGCGTCGGCCGGAGAACTCGATCGGCTGGATCCTCATCGCCAACGCGGTGTTCGTCACCCTCAACGGGTTCGCCTCCGCGTACGCCGACTACGCCTTCAACGGGGGCCATCCCGATCTGCCGCTCGCATCGTGGGCCGTCGTCTTCGTGGATCGCAACTGGCCCGCGAACTTCTACGCGGTCACCGCCATCGCCTACGTGTTCCCCGACGGATCGGTGCCGCCCGAGCGTCGCCGGATGGCGAAGTTCACCGCCGCCTCCTTCGTCCTGCTCCTGATCGCCGCCGTCTTCAGCGCCACCGAGTTCGTGGAGCCGTTCGAAGCGGTGGCGAACCCGGTGCCGCAGCTACCCGATGCGCTCGCGACGGGCCTCGTCACGGCCGGGATGATCGGCGCGCTGATCGGGATGATCTGGGTCGCCTTCGCGCTGCGGGCACGGCTGCGAGCCGTCACCGGGGAGGAGCGACTGCAGCTGCGATGGCTCAGCTTCGCCGCCGCCACCATCCCCGCGGTCATCGTCGTCTGCGTGATCGAGGGGGTGCTGACGGGCAAGACCGAGTGGGCGACGCTGATCTCGCTGGCGATCGCGTTGACCGCGATCCCAGTGGCCATCGGGATCGCGGTGATGCGCTACCGGCTCTACGAGATCGACCGGGTCATCAACCGCTCGCTCGTCTACTTCGCGCTCTCGGTCGTCCTCGTCGTCGCCTTCGCCGCGGTGTCGATCGGCGTGGGCGTGGTGGTCGGGGGCGGCTCGACCGTCCCGACCGCAGCCGCGACATTGGTGGTGGTCCTCGCCTTCAACCCGCTGCGAGGAAGGATCCAGCGCCAGGTAGACCGTCGCTTCAACCGCGCCCGCTACGAGGGTCTGCGCCGGGTCGAGACCTTCCTCGACGACCTGCGCGCTGGCACCGCCGCTCCCGAGGCGGTTGAGCGGACGCTCGCCGAGGCGCTCGACGATCCCGAGCTCGAGCTCCTCTACTGGATCTCGCCCGACTCGCCCTACGTCGACACCGGCGGCGTGCCCCGGTCCCTCGACCTCGCTCCGGGTCGGGTGCCGACGCCGGTAACCCGCGGGCCGCTGCGCCTTGGGACGGTCGTGCACGACCAGCGAGTTGCGGAGCAGCCCGACCTGCTGGCGAGTGTGGTCGAGGCGGCGGGCCTGGCGATCGAGATCGGGCGGCTGCGCGGAGGTCCGCCAGCGCCTGGCGGAGGTGGAGGAATCGCGGGGCGCGGATCGTCGCGGCGACGATCGAGGAGCGGCGGCGCCTGGAGCGTGATCTCCACGACGGTGCCCAGCAGCGCCTCGTCTCGATCGGGCTCGACCTACGGCACATCCAGAGCCAGATCGGCGCCGACGAGCGCGAGACCGGGGATGCCCTCGATGGCGTCGTCGACGAGCTCAGCGCCGCGATCGGCGAGCTTCGGGAGCTCGCGCGCGGCGTGCGCCCGCCGGCGCTCGACGACGGTCTCGCCGCGGCGCTGGAGCAGCTCGGCTCGCGGGCACCGCTGCCCACCCTCGTGGAGGCGACGCCGGAGCGCGTCGACCCCGATCTCGAAGCGGCCGCCTTTTTCGTCGCCAGCGAGGCGCTGACGAACGCGGCAAAGCATTCCGGCGCGACGCAGGTCGCCGTCAGCGCGACTCGCGTCGACGACAACCTGGTTCTCGCGGTGACCGACGACGGCGTCGGCGGGGCGTCGCCCGAGGCGGGCTCCGGGCTTGAGGGGATCGGGGACCGGCTCGCAGCGCTGGGAGGCCGGCTGACCGTCGAGAGCCCGCCGGGAGGGGGGACGAGGGTCCTGGCGGAGCTGCCGTGCGGGTAGTGATCGCCGAAGATCAGGCGCTGCTGCGCGAGGGGATGCGGCGCCTGTTCGAGGACGCGGGCCACGAGGTCGTGGCGAGCGCCGGCGACGCCGATGGGCTCCGAGCATCGATCGAGGGCATGAGCCCCGAGCTCGCAGTCGTCGACGTGCGGATGCCCCCGACCTTCACCGACGAGGGGCTCCGGCTCGCCGCCTGGATCCGCGAGGCGCATCCCGAGACGGGGGTCCTCGTCCTCTCCCAGCACGTGGAGACCACCGGCGCCGTCGATCTCGTCTCGCGCGGCGGCTTCGGCTACCTGCTCAAGGACCGCGTCCTCGACGTCGGCGACTTCCTCGCCGCCGCCGAGCGCGTCGCGGGTGGGGGATCGGCGCTCGACCCGCAGGTCGTCGCGTCGCTGATCGGCGGCTCCGACGACGAGCTCGCGGAGCTCAGCGACCGTGAGCGCGAGGTGCTCGCGCTCATGGCCGAGGGGCTGACCAACCGCGGCATCGCCGAGCGCCTGGTGCTGGCCGAGCGAACCGTCGAGAGCCACGTGCGCAGCGTGCTCGGCAAGCTCGACCTTCCCGAGCGCGAGGGCGAGCATCGTCGCGTCCTCGCGGTCCTCGCCTACCTCCGCGCTCAGCGCCAGCACTGACTCCGACCTCGGCGCTGGCGCGGTGCCCGATCCGGTGGCCGCCCCGATGTCGGGCCGGCTCCCCCTTCGTAGGTTCGACCGGAAGTCGAACCCGAGGACCGAGGAGGAACTGGCAGTGGAAAGCAGCACACGGACGATCGACGTCGGCCCGGCCGATACCCGACCCGGCCTCGCCCTGGTCCTCGCGATCCTGGCGGTGCCGGGCTCGACCATGGCCTGGGAGCTACCGGCCGGCGGCTTCTGGATCGGCATGCCGCTGGCGATCGCCGCGATCGTCCTCGGCCTCAGGGCGCGCCGCGCGCCCGGCGGCTCGGCGATGGCCACCGCCGCGATCGTGATCGCCGGCCTGATGATCGCGATGACGGTCGTCTGGACCATCGTCGGCGCGCTCTCGTGAGACACCCCGGCAGCCGCGGCGTGGGGCTCATCGCGCTGGCGACGATCGCGATTGCGGGCGCGAGCGCTGAGGCCGCGAGCGCGGAGACGACGACGTTCTCCTTCACGGGCTCCGAGCAGGTCTTCACGGTGCCCGCGGGGGTCTCGACGGTCCACTTCGCCGCCACCGGGGGCCGGGGCAACGCCGGCATCGATGGCAGCGACGGTGGTCATCGCGGCACCGCCACGGGCGACCTCGCGGTCACGCCGGGCGAGACGCTCTACGTCCTCGTCGGCGGCGCCGGTGCTCCCGGCAACGCGCTCTTCGGGCTCCCCGGGGCGGGCGGCTTCAACGGCGGCGCCCGCGGCGCCGCCGGCGGTGGCGGCTACGGCGGCGGAGGCGGCGGCGCAACCGACATCCGGACGATCAGCTCGGCGAGCCCGGGACGCCTCGGCTCGCGGCTGCTCGTCGCGGGCGGTGGCGGTGGCGGCCCGCCGCGAGCGTGGGGCAGCCGGGCGGCGCCGGCGGCAACCTGGCGGGCGCCGGGCTCCTACACCTCGACCTGCGACGGCAGCGTCCTCGACGGCGGCGGCAAGGGTGGGACCCAGGGCGCCGGTGGGGCAGCGTCAGGCTCCGCGACGCAGCCAGGAGTGCTCGGTGCCGGTGGCCGTGGCGGCGGCAGCGGCGGTGGCGGCGGCGGTGGCGGCTACTTCGGCGGCGGTGGCGGCTACACCTGCGGCGGCGGGGGCGGAGGCTCCGGCTTCCTCGGCCCGCGCGTGAGCGGAGGCGCGTTCGGAACGTCGGGCAACGACGTCGACGGCACGATCGACGGATCGGTGGTGCTCACCTATGAGGCCGAGGATCCCGTCGATCCCGTGGACCCGGTCGACCCGGTCGACCCCGTGGACCCGGTCGACCCGGTCGATCCCGTGGACCCGGATGACCCCGCGGACCCGAGCGAGCCGAGGACCCGGCTGGACGACCACCCCGAGCGCCTCCTCAAGAGCAAGGGCAAGGTGCGTGTGAAGTTCCGCTTCTCCGCCGACGTCGACGACGCCACATTCCGATGCGCCCTCGACGACGAGCGCGCGCAGCCCTGCCGCTCCCCGCAGTCGTACTCGGTGGGCGTGGGCAAGCACGAGTTCGAGGTCGCCGCGACGGCCTCAGGCGAAACCGACGACTCACCCGCGTCCTTTCGCTTCACGGTGAAGCGAAAGCGCTGACGCCACCGATCCCTTCTCGCAAGTCGAGTCCAACCAACAGGAGGAAGAGATGAACCCAGCCATCCGAAGGACCACCAGGAACCGAGCCGCGCTGCTCTGCGCCGCGACAGCTCTGCTGATCCCGGCGTCCGCATCCGCGTCGACCAAGATCTACGGCGGCACCGCGGCGAACGGTGGTGACGTGGCGATGGACGTGAAGCTGACCAGGAAGGGCGTGCCCAAGCGCATCACGGAGCTCCGCGCCGTCAGCATCCCGGGGACCTGCGAGATCTCCGGACCGGACATCCCGCTCCACGCCACCCTCCCGGTGAAGATCGACGTCTCCGCCAAGGGGAAGTTCGAGTTCGAGGTGACGGACCCGCAGGGGAACAAGAGCACCCTCGAGGGCAAGTTCAACAAGTCAGGGACGAAGGCGAGCGGCACATTCATCTACGCGAGCCATTTCGAGGCCGAGGGTCCCTGGCCTGAGGAGGACTGCACGACCGGCGAGACCGAGTTCACCGTCAAGAAGGGCGGCCCGAACGCGATCGAGCCCACGCCGCAGCCGCGCGCTCGCTGAACGGACCGATCGTCCCCGTCCGCGCTTCGGAAGAACCTCAGCCGTTTCTCCGTCCTGTGTCCGATGAGGCAGGTCTCGAAGGAGGTGTACGAATGAAGAAGCGAGCAGCAGTTGCCGTTGCGATCGTCGCGACGGCCCTGACGGCGGCCGCCCCGGCATCGGCCGAGACGGCCGACTACACGGGCACGGCTGCCATCGGCGGCAGGATCACGCTCGAGGTGAAGCTCAGCAACAAGGGCGTGCCGAAGCAGGTCACCGAGATCCGCGCCCGTGATCTCCCGGGGACGTGCGAGATATCCGGGACCAGCCCGCTCGACGCGCAGCGGACCGTGAAGGTGAAGGTCTCCTCCAAGGGCACCTTCGAGTACGCGACCGAGACGGACGCCTACGGCCAGCAGAGCACGGTCGAGGGGAAGTTCAGCAAGAACGGCAAGCGCATCACGGGTTCGTTCGTGTACGAGGGGCATTTCCCGGCTGAGGGTCCCTACCCGGAGGAGAACTGCTCGACGGGCGAGTCGAAGTACTCCCTGAAGAAGGGTGCCGCCGACCCGATCCCGCACGTACCTCTCCGGATTCGGTGAGTCAACGGTCCTCGGCGGGCGGGTTCGTATACTCGCCCGCCGATGGCTGACGTGATCTCATTCGCCCGCGGCGCCCCGAGCCCCGACCTGCTTCCAGTCGACGCGGTCCGCGCCGCGGCCTCCGCTGCGCTCGAGAAGGACGCGACCCGCGCGCTCTCCTATGGCACGGGCATCGGCCATCCCGAGCTGTGCTCGTGGGTCGGCCAGCGCCACGGCGGGATCGATCCCGCCCGGGTGATGGTCACCAACGGCTCGCTCGAGGCGGGATGGTTCGTCTTCAACGCCTTCGCCGGGCCCGGGGACGAGGTGGTCGTCGAGCAACCCTCCTACGACCGCACGCTGCTCATGCTCGAGAAGATCGGCGTCGACCGCATCGGCGTGCCGCTGGAGTCCGACGGCATCGACGTCGAGGGCATCGAGCAGGCGCTCGCCGACGGTCACCGGCCGAAGCTCGTCCACGTCATCCCCAACTTCCACAACCCGGCCGGCTGCACGCTCTCGGAGGAGAAGCGCCGGCGCCTGGTGGAGCTCTCAGCCGAGCACGGATTCGTGATCTTCGAGGACGACCCCTACCGGGAGATCCGCTTCGGTGACGCCGAGGCGCTGCCGACGATGCTCTCGCTCGCCGAGGGCACCGACGCGCGGGTGATCCACGCCTCCTCCTTCTCCAAGACCGTGAGCCCGGGCGTGCGCGTCGGCTACCTCGTCGGGCCCGAGGCGGAGATCAAGGCGCTCGCGAAGGGAGCGGGGGAGACCTACATCTCGCCGAACATGCTCGCCGAGTCGATCGTCTTCGAGCTCTGCATCTCCGGCGCCCTCGACGAGAACATCGTCAAGGTCAACGCGGCGCTGGCCGAACGGCGCGACGCGGTCGTCCGCGAGCTTCAGAACCAGATCCCGGAGGCCGAGTTCGTGATCCCCGGCGGCGGTTACTTCCTCTGGCTCGACCTGGCCGAGGGCACCGACGCGGTTGCGCTCGCCGCCGCCGCCAAGGACGAGGGCGTCGCCTTCGTCGCCGGCCCCGACTTCATGCTCGAGGGCGGCACCAACAGCCTCCGCCTCTCGTTCGCGAGCGTCCCACCCGGGGACGTTCCCGAGGGCATCTCGCGGATCGCCGCGGCCCTCGAGAAGCAGCGCTCCTAGCCGGGCCCGCCGAGCCGTCGCAGCAGCCACGCACGGGCCTGGTAGGCGCGCCACCTCCCTGCCGCGAGCGGACGTGTCACCAATAAGCGGGGAATAGCTCCGTTTCCGGGTGACAGGTCCTCGACCCATTCGCCACGGCTGGCGCCGGGGCGACGGGCAGCGAGGGGAGCATGGGAGATCCCGGTGAGGCCGGCCCTCGCCGGGAGCTCCCCACCTCCCTTCGCTGCCGATCGTGAGATGCGGGGCGCGCAAACCACGCAGAGCGTGATCGAGGCGCCCCACGCTCGCAGCGGGGACGCTCAACCACCGACGCCGGGCGCGCAAACCACGTCAGACGTGGTCCATGCGCCCCGCGCTGACGGCGGGAGCGCTCAGGCGGCTGGGGTACGGAATGCTGCGCCTGCGGACGGCCGCGAGGCCGTCACTCCGGCTTGGGCCGGTCGTGATGCCAGACTTAGGCCCCGTGACGGGAGACGGCGAGGGCCGGATGGCGAACGGGAACGGGCGACCCGCCGCCGACGCGATGGGCGCCACCGAGGACGAGGACGATGTGGAGCCCTCGTTCTTCCACGACCCCAGGCAACTCGCGCTGACCTTCACCCTGGTCATCGTCGGCTTCGCCGCGATCTACCTGCTGCTGCCGAAGCTGATCGGCCTCGAGGACGCCATCCAGAAGATCGGCGAGGGTTCGTGGCCGTGGATCGCGGTCGCGGTCGGGTTCAACGTGCTCTCCTTCGCCGCCTACGTGGCGCTCTTCCGCGGGGTCATCGGCGACAACGTCGCCAGCCTCGACTGGAAGGAGAGCTACGAGATCACGATGGCCGGGCTCGCCGCCTCGCGGGTCGTCTCGGCGGGCGGCGCCGGGGGCGTCGTGCTCAGCTACTGGGCGCTGCGCAAGGCCGGCATGGAGCGGTCCGAGGCGGCGCGGCGGATGGTTGCGTTCATGGTCCTCCTCTACTCCGTCTACATCGCCGCCGTGATCATCTTCGGCGTGCTGCTGCGGACCGGCGTCCTGCCCGGAGACGCACCCGTGTCCGTGACGATCATCCCGGCCGCGATCGCCGGTGGGCTGGCGATCGTCCTGCTGCTGATCGCGCTGATCCCGGGCGACCTGCAGGGACGCCTCTCCTTCGACGGGCAGAGCCGCGTGATGCGGTTGATCGTGAAGCTGAGCAGCGTCCCCGCCACGGTCGCGCAGGGGATCCGGACGGCGCGGACGTTCCTGCGCAACCCGCGCAAGGGCGGCCTCGCGATGAGCGGCGCCATCGGGTTCTGGGCCGCCAACATCGGGATCCTCTGGGCCAGCTTCGAGGCGTTCGGGGAGTCGGTGCCGATCGGCGTCGTCGTGATGGGGTTCTTCGTCGGCATGGTCGGGAACCTGATCCCGGACCCGGCCGGGGTCGGCGGCGTCGACGCCGGCCTGATCGGGACGTTCGTGATCTTCGGCTTCCCCGCCGACACCGTGATCGCCGCCGTCCTCGTCTACAGGATGATCGCCTTCTGGCTGCCGCTCCCACCCGGCATCATCGCGTTCCTGCAGTTGCGAAAGACGGTCGCGAGGTGGGAGAGTGAAGGGCGCCCCATGGCGGTTGCAGCTGCTGCGGCCCCTTCCATTACTTCAGAAAGTGAAGTAAGGTCTTGACAGATACCGAAAGCGAGGCTCCCCAGGTGAGCGAGAAGAGCGAGACGACCGAGAACAGCGAAGTCGAGAACGTGATCATCATCGGCGGTGCCTGCGCCGGCTACACCGCCGCCGTCTACGCCGCCCGCGCCGATCTCGAGCCGCTCGTGATCGAGGGCTTCCAGTGGGGTGGCCAGCTGCAGAACACGACCGACGTGGAGAACTTCCCAGGCTTCCCCGAGGGGATCATGGGCCCGGAGATGATGAACCGCTTCCGGGCGCAGGCGGAGCGTTTCGGCACCCGCTTCATCACCGACGACGCGACCAGGGTCGAGCTCTCCGACGGCGGCATCCAGAAGGTTTGGGTGGGCGACGACCTCTACCGCGCGAAGGCGGTGATCCTGGCGATGGGCGCCGAGCCCAAGCGCCTCGACATCCCCGGGGAGATGGAACTCGGCGGCCGCGGCGTCTCCACCTGCGGCGTCTGCGACGGTGCTTTCTTCAAGGGCCGTGACGTGCTGGTGATCGGTGGCGGCGACACCGCCATGGAGGACTCGATCTTCGTCTCCAAGTACGCCGACAAGCTCAGCGTCGTCCACCGCCGCGACGAGTTCCGCGCCTCGATGGTGATGCAGGACCGGGCTCGCGAGCGCGACAACATCAGCTTCAAGACCCCGTTCGTGCCGGAGGAGTTCATCGCCGGCGACAACGGCGCGCTCGAGCGCGTGCGGCTGCGCAACGCCGAGACGGACGAGGTCGAGGAGGTCGAGGTCGGCGGCGCGTTCGTCGCGATCGGCCACATCCCCGGCTCCGCGCTCGTCAAGGGCCAGATCGACCTTCACGACAACGGCTACGTGAAGGTGGACGAGCCCTCGACCAGGACCAACCTCGCCGGCGTCTTCGCGATCGGCGACCTCGTCGACTTCACCTACCGGCAGGCCATCACGGCGGCCGGCTCAGGGTGCCGCGGCGCCCTCGACGCCGAGTGGTACCTGCGCGACACGCCTCCGACCGACGAGGAGCGGATGGAGGAGGCCGAGGAGGCCAGGGCCGCGGCCTAGGGGGAGAGGGGGGTCCCTACTCCTCCGGGAGCATCTCGGTGAGCACCGCGCGCTCGCTCGAGTCGCGGTAGCCGCCGGCTTGCTCGTCGGCGATCACCTGGCTGACCGCGTTGATCAGGGCGAGGTGCGTGAAGGCCTGGGGGAAGTTGCCCAGCTGCCGACCGGTGTGGGGCTCCATCTCCTCGGCGTAGAGGTCGAGGGCGCCGCCCATGCTGAGGAGCCGCTCGCAGAGCTTGTGGGCGGCGTCGCGCTCCCCGATCTCGGCGAGCGCCGAGACGAGCCAGAAGGAGCAGATCGAGAACGTGCCCTCGACGCCGTGCAGGCCGTCCTCGGTGCGATCGACGCGGTAGCGGAGCACGAGTCCGTTCTCGGTCAGCTCCTCCTTGATCGCGAGCACGGTGTTGCGCAGGCGCTCGTCGCTGCCGGGGAGGAAGCGGACGAGCGCGGCCAGGAGCGTCGAGGCGTCGAGCTCGTCGGTGTCGTAGTGCTGGCGCAGGACGCCGCGGTCGCTCACCCCCTTGGTGAGGATGTCCTCCTTGATCCGGTCCGCCTCGGCGCGCCACTCGTCGGCCCGCTTGCCCTCACCTCGGTGGGCGGCGAGCCGCGAGCCGCGGTCGACGGCCACCCAGCACATGAGCTTCGAGGAGACGTAGTGCTTGGGCTCGTCGCGCGCCTCCCAGATCCCCTGGTCGGGCTGATCCCAGACGTCGATGGCCTGCTCGACCTGGCTGACGGCGAGCTCCCAGAGCGAGTCGCTGACGCCGCCGAGAGCGCGGGCGTGGATGTAGATCGAGTCCAGCAGCGCTCCGTAGAGATCGTTCTGGCGCTGCGCGTAGGCGGCGTTGCCGATCCGCACGGGCTGGGAGTCCTCGTAGCCGGAGAGATGGTCGAGGGTGCTCTCCGTCAGCTCCCGCTCGCCGTGGATGCCGTACATGATCTGCATGCGGTCCTCGCCGTCGCAGGCGCGCTCGACGAAGTCCATGAAGTCGCGGGCCTCGTCGTCGAGGCCGAGCACGTGCAGGCCCCAGAGCGCGAAGGTGGCGTCGCGGATCCAGGTGTAGCGGTAATCCCAGTTGCGGATGCCGCCGGGGGTCTCCGGCAGGGAGGTCGTGAGCGCCGCGACCATGCCACCGCTCGGCGCGTGCATCAGACCCTTCAGCGTGAGCGCCGAGCGCTGCAGCTCGCCGCGCCAGGGGTGGTCGGGGAACTTGCCGCGCTCGAGCCAGCGCCGCCAGGTCCGGCCCGTCTCGTAGACCTTGGCGAAGGCGCTGCCCGCGTCGGTCGGGAGCGTGGCCTGCGGCGACCATGCCAACGCGCAGTAGGCGTTGGCGTCGGTGGGGAGGCGGCGCGAGCCGCGCAGGACGCCCTCGCGGTCGACGTCGAGGTCGAGGTCGGCGGTGAGGCGAAGCTGCAGGTCGCCGGCGCTCGCCGTCGCCATGCCGAGCTCGCGGTCGACCTCCCAGTCGACGGAGCCGCGCGCGTAGTCGGGGCGCATGTCGCACACGAGCTCGATCTCGGTGGTGCCCTCCGGGCAGTGGACGGTGCGGATCAGCATCTGCTCGGCGGTGACGGCGCTGCGGCCACCGAGGTGGGTCTCGTGGTCCATTCGCACCGCGAGCGCGTCACGGACCACGGCCCAGCCGGTTTCGGTGGCCCAGGTCGTCTCGATCACGTTCGTCCCGGGCTCGTAGCGGCGCGCGACCGGGACCATCTCGTCGGGGCCGAAGCGGAGGCGCCCGGCCGCTCGATCCAGGAGGGCGCCGAAGACCGAGGGGGAGTCGAAGTGCGGCAGGCAGAGCCACTCGATCGAGCCGTCGGCTGAGAGGAGGGCTCCGGTCTCGCAATCGGAGAGGAACCCGTAGGAGCCGATCCGCGGGAAGCCCCGCCCCGGCGTACCAAGCTCGCCCCTCTCGTCGTTCCTGCTGCCCACGGATCCGACTCTATCCACAGGGCGCCCCCGCGCTCCTACATTGCAGGGGTGGATCGTCGCTCCGCGTCGCTGCTGTTCACCCTCGCCGCCATCTGGGGGGCGAGCTATCTGCTGATCAAGATCGGCGGCCGTGACCTCTCGCCCCCGATGGTCGCCTTCGGCCGGATCGCCTTCGGCGCGCTGGTGCTCGTCCCCGTCGCCCACCGTGCCGGGGCGTTGCGCAACCTGGCCGGTCTGTGGCCCGTGCTCGTGATCGTCTCGTTCTGCCAGGTGGCGGCGCCGTTTCTGCTGATCGCGCTCGGCGAGGAGGAGATCAGCTCCTCGTTGGCGGGGATCCTCGTCGCCTCGGCCCCGATCTTCACCGCGATCCTCGCCGTCTTCTTCGCGCCGGAGGAGCGCTCGCAGGGAGCTCAGCTCCTCGGCGTCGTCGTCGGTCTCGCCGGGCTCGTGCTCCTGCTGGGCCTCGACGTCGGCGACTCGCTGGGCGAGCTGCTCGGCGGCCTCGCGGTGGTCCTCGCGGGGCTCGGCTACGCGATCGGCGGGTTGCTGGCCAAGCAGCGGCTCGGAAGCGTCAAGCCGATCGGCACCGCGGCGCTCGTCCTGCTCGTCAGCGTGGCTCTCAGCTTGCCGGCGGCGTTGGCGACGCTGCCCTCGGAGGCTCCCGGGATCGGCCCCGTCGCGGCGGTGGTCACGCTCGGCGTCGTCGGAACCGGCATCGCTTTCGCGATCTTCTACGAGCTGATCGCGACCGTGGGTCCGGCGCGGACGTTCCTCGTCACCTACCTGGCGCCCGTGTTCGCCGTCGCCTACGGCGTGGTCCTGCTCGACGAGAGCTTCACGGCGGTCACGTTCGCCGGGCTGCTGCTGATCCTCGGGGGCTCGTGGCTCGCCGCCGGTGGCGTCGGCGCTGCGCGTCCCGACCGGGACCCGGCGCCCTAGCGGCCTTCGAACCGCGGCGGCCGCTGCTCGAGGTAGGCGGTGACGCCCTCGACGCGGTCCTCGGTGGTGATCGCGGTTGCGAGCGCGGCTCGCGCGGCCTCGAGCCCCTCGGGATAGCTCTGGCGTTCGGCCGCGAGGATGGCTCGCTTCGTCAGCCGGACGGCGACCGGCGCGGCCCGCGCGATCTTGCCCGCGACGCCAAGCGTGTTCTGGAACCAGTGCTTGCGGTCGGAGACGACGTTGACGAGACCGTGACGATGCAGCTCCTCGGCCTCCCAGGGCTCGCCGACCAGCAGGAGCTCCATCGCGCGTTGTGCGCCGAGCGTTCGTGTCAGGCGCTCGATGACGAGCCCACCGGGGACGAGGCCGAGCGTCACCTCGGGTGCCCCGAGCTTCGCCTGGCGGGAGGCGACGAGGACGTCGCAGGCCAGCGCCAGCTCGAACCCGGCGCCGAGGGCGAACCCGGCGACCCCCGCGACGATCGGCCGCTCGATCGCGGAGAACCGCTGCCAGAACTCCTCGTGGAGGGGGATCGCCGCGTCGGCGCTGGTGAGCGTCGCGTGATCGGCGCCGGTGGCGAACTCGTCGTCGGTTCCGGTCAGCGCGATCACGCGGACGTCGGGGTCGGCGTCGAGTCGCTCGAGCCCGGTGGCGAGCGCCGAGAGCAATCCCTGCGAAAGCGCGTTGCGCGTGTCGGGGCTGTCGATCCGCAGCACCCCGACGCCGGTGCCCTCGCGGACGCCGACGGCGATCCCGCCCGTCACGCTCCAGCTCTCCCGGGGCTCACGACGCGCTTCGCGATCCGCTCAGGCGGCGGCGCCGGACTCGGCGCGCTCGGCCGCGACCGCTGCGGCGAGGGCGGCGCGGGCTTCCTCGGCGCGCTCGCCGCCGAGGGTCGGAAGCTCGGTCCCGTCGACGGACGAGATCGCCTGCACCTCGCGGTTGGTGGAGGCCAGGAAGGCGGCGTCAGCGCCGATCAGGCCGGCGCGGTCGAAGTCGCCCTCCTCGACCTCGAGCGCATCGACCAGGACGTCGCGGGTGATGGAGTCGAGGATGCCGACGTCGAGGGCGGGTGTGCGCAGGGCGCCCTCGGGGGTGACCCAGAAGACGGAGGAGGTCGGCGCCTCGAGCACGATGCCGTCGGGGCGGACGTAGACGGCCTCGTCGGCGCCGCGCGAGGTGGCGATGCGGGTCGCCTGCATGTTGGCCGCGTAGGAGATCGACTTGACGCCCCCGAGGATCTCGCTCGGCGTCAGCTCGACGAGGGCGACCGAGATGCTGGCGGCGAAGGGCGAGAGCGTCTCCCCGGTGAGGATGCGGCGGCCACCGCGCGTGATGACGACGCGGAGAGCGCCGTCCGCAGGGGGGTTCGCCTCGAGCAGCGCGGCGATCTCGCGCTCGAGCGCGGCGGCGTCGTAGGGGAGCTCGATGGCGGCGGCGGAGCGGCCGAGCCGATCGAGGTGGGCCCGCAGCCGGAAGGGATGGCCGCCGTAGAGCTTCATCACCTCGAAGGCGCCGTCGCCGCGGACGAGGCCCTCGTCGAGAATCGAGATCGACGCTTCAGCCGGCGGCGTGATCCGCCCGTCGACGCTCGCGATCACCGCCTCGGCCATGCCCCGACCTTAGCCTGAAGCCGGGCGCCGCGCCCGCGTTCGCCTCTATGCTCGCCCCAGTCCATGGGCTTCGCTCTCGCCAGCATCGGTGCCGTCCTCCTGATCGTCCTGGTCCTCGTTCTGCTCGCCCGGGCCTATCCCGGCAGCGGCGCGGACCTGGTCGACTGGAAGCCGACCCGCGACTACGAGACGGAGTTCCAGCTCGAGGCCGACGACATCTCGCAGATGATCGCCGCGCAGAACGCCTATCGGCGTCGCCGCGGGGCCGAGGAGCTGACCGAGCTCGACGCCCAGCGGATGGCCCGGGAGGATCAGCGGGTGCGCGAGCGGGGCCGGATGGACGAGACCTCGCTGGCGAAGCTCGACAAGGAGTTGCGGCGGCACGGAGGCGACGACCTCGAGGGCGAGGAAGAGCCGGAGGGCGATGACCGGTGGCGCGGGCTCTGATCGTAGGCTGCGGTTGCCGCGGGCGCGAGCTCGGCTCGGCGTTGGCCGGTGACGGCTGGGCGGTGCGGGGCACGAGCCGGGGCGCCGCGCTCGCCGGGATCGAGGCGGCCGGCCTGGAGGCGGTCGAGGCGGACCCCGACAGCCTCGGGACGATCACCGACCTGATCGCCGACGTCACCGTGCTGGTCTGGTTGATGGGCGGGGCCGCCGACGCCCCGGAGCTCAACCGCGAACGCCTCGGGAGCCTGCTCGAGAAGCTGGTCGACAGCCCGGTGCGCGGGCTCGTCTACGAGGCTCGCGGAAGCGCCCCCGCGGAAGTGCTCGACGCGGGCGCCGCGAACGTCGAGGCATGGGGAGAGCGGTTCCGGACCCCGGTGGCGGTGCTGCGGGCGGATCCAGCCGAGCACGAGGCCTGGGTCGCGGAGGCCCACGCGGCCGTCAGCGGACTTCTGCGCTGACGGCGCCGACGGTGACCCCTCAGCGGTTGAGGATCTCCTCCGCAGGCATGGTGATGTCGCTGCTGCACGGACGCGGGCACTCGCGCGGCCCGTTGGCCTTGAAGTCGACGTCGCGCGGGGGCTCGGTGTTGTCGGAGATGGCCCACGGCGCGGTGTCCTTCAGCGGCTGGTCGCGGTTGTCGTAGCCGGTGACGAGGGTCAGGAAAGCGACCACCGCGACGACGATGACCACCACGACCGCCCCGTAGACGAACAGCCGCTTGCGCACCGTCGCGCCGTACTGCTCGCCGATGACGGCGCGGCGCTTGTCATTGCCCATTGCGTCGAGATCGCTGCGGTCCTCGCCGTAGCCATCCGTTCGCCCTTCCCCTTGGCCCTCTCCCTGCGCCATGGGGGCAGCCTAGCGCCGCGCCCGCCGGGAATCCACCTGCCACAGCCTCGAGATCCGCCGTCCCCATCGCGGTAGCCTCCCCTGGGCAATGCTTGACCAGATCAGTCAACTTTTGCGTAAGTGGCCCGGGGGTGGCCGCTCGCGTCGGCCGCTCGCGATGCTCGCCGCCCTTGCCTTCGTCTTCATCGCCTTCTCGGCCTCCGGCCGCGGCGCGGAAGATCGCGGCGATTTCGTCGGCCTGTTCGCCGTCGGTCCGGTGCTGAAGCAGCTTCACGAACGCGGCGATCGCGACCGCTGCCTCCGCCCCTCCGATCTCCGCGCCGCCCAGCGCTTCGCAGCGCGGCGGCAGGGGAGCGTCGGCTTCGCCGCCCTCGACGAGTGCGGGCGGCTCGTCGGCGTCCACCGCAACCGTGCCTTCGCCTCGGCCTCGGTGGTCAAGGTGATGCTGATGACCGCCTACCTGCGGCAGGGGGACGTCCCCGATCGGGACCTCAGCGACGACGAGCGCGACCTGCTGGGAGCGATGATCACGATCTCCGACAACGGTGCCGCCGATGAGGTGTTCGCGACGGTCGGCGAGGGCGGTCTCGACGCGGTCGCCCACGCTGCAGCGATGCGGAACTTCGCCTCCAGCCCGTCCTGGGGAGGCAGCGGCATCACGGCCGCCGATCAGGCGGCGTTCGTCGGTCGGCTCGAGCACTACGTCCCGAAGCGGCACGAGGGCTTCGCGCTGCGGCTGATGCGCGATGTGATCCCCGCGCAGACGTGGGGCGTCGCCGACGTCCGGCCGAAGGGATGGAGGCTGGGATTCAAGGGTGGCTGGTACATGGCGCCGGACGGCTGGCGCGTCAACCAGGTGGCGCGGCTGACACGGGGGAAGCGATCGCTGGCTCTCGCCGTCCTCAGCGATCAGGACCCGAGCTTCCAGTACGGCCGGGAGACGATCGCCGGCGTCGCCGAGCGCCTGCTCGACGCCTACCGCTGAGCTGGGGGCCCGCCGTCGAGGCGCTCGAAGAGGACCTGCAGCATCCGCGCGGTCGCGCCCCAGACGAAGGTGTCGCCCACCTGGAAGGTCGGGGTCCGGAACGGTACGCCGCGTCGGATCAGGCGCCGCATCCCGTAGCCCTCGCGGAGCTCGTCGAGGGAGAGCTCGATGACGCGCTCCACCTCGAGCGGGCTGAGCACGTGGCGGCGCCCGGCCGGGATCAGGCCGACGACGGGGATCACCCGGTAGGAGGTGACGACCGTGGACGTGGGCGGGAGGGCGCCGACGACCTCGACGACGGCGGGGTCGAGGCCGATCTCCTCCTCGGCCTCGCGCAGCGCGCACTCGACCGCGCTCTCGCCGGGATCGGCGCGGCCGCCCGGGAAGGACACCTCCCCGGCGTGGCGGCGCAGGTCGTGGCGGCGCTCGGTGAGGACGAGTCCGGGCCGCGCGGGCCAGTCGTAGAGGGCGATCAGGACGGCGGCGTCGTCGCGGCCGTGCGCCGAGATCGCCGCGGCCTCGGCGGGGTCGAGGAGGAGCTCGGAGAGCTCGCTTTCGCCCCCGGTCGCGCTCAGATGATCACCTGCACGGTGCCGCCATCGACGCTCCACGCCGCTCCGGCCACGTAGGAGGCGCGCTCTGAGCAGAGGAAGGTGATGGCGGAGGCGATCTCGTCGACCTCGGCGAGGCGGCCGATCGGGCGCTTCGCCCCGGCGGCCGCGAGGCCGTCCTCGCGGCTCCCCTCTCCCCGCGACTGGTCGAGGAGGCCGCCCTCCTGCATCCACATCTCGGACTTGACGGGGCCGGGACAGATCGCGTTGACGAGCACGCCGTCGGCGGCGAAGCGATCGGCGAAGAGGCGGGAGAGCGAGAGCTGCGCGGCCTTCGCCACGGAGTACTCGGGCATCATCGCCGAGGGGCGTTTGCCCGCAGTGGAGGAGACGTTGACGACTCGTCCCCAGCCGCGTTCGGCCATCGCCGGCAGCGCGGCGCGCATCAAGCGCATCGGTGCCATCACGTTGATCTCGTAGGCGGCGAGCCAGTCCTCGTCGGGAACCTCCTCGAGCGCCCGCCAGCGCGAGGTGCCGGCGTTGTTGACGATCACGTCCAGGGAGCCGAACCGATCGGTCGCCTCGGCGATGATGCGCTCGGCGGCGTCGGGCGCGGTGACGTCGAGGGCGAAGTGGGCGGCGCGCCCGTGAGCCGCCGCGCCGGAGCGGCCGGCCTCGGCGGCGGCCTCGGCGAGCTGCTCCTCGGTGCGGGCCACGAGCAGCACCTGGGCGCCCGCCTCGCAGAGCATGCGCGCTGTGGCGCGGCCGATCCCGCGGCCGGCGCCGGTGACGACGCAGGACCTCCCGGCGAGGCCGAGGTCCATCAGGAGGGCAGGTAGCGGGTTCGGGTGTCGATCTCGATCTCGCCGGTGAGCGTGCGGTGAACGGGGCACTTGCCGGCGACGACCTCGAGTCGCTCCTTCTGCTCGTCGCTGAAGGAATCGGGGATGCCGAGGTCGATCAGCATCTGGGCCGTCTCGCCCGGCGGCGGTGAGCCGTCGAAGTCGACGGCGACGGTGACCCCGGAGATGTCCCAGTCCTTGCGATCGGCGTAGATGGCCATCGTCGCCAGGGTGCATGCGGCGAGAGAGGCGGCGAGCAGGCGCGACGGCATCGGACCCAGGTCGGTGCCGCCGTCGGCCTCGGGCTTGTCGGTCTGGATCGTGTGGCCGTCGACCTCGATCTCGACGTTGAGGCCGGAGACCCGGCGTGCCTCGGCGCGGCTCACTTCGCCTCGCCGCTGCGGCCCTCGAAGAGCGCTGGGTCGTCGACGTCGGCGAAGCGCGCCATCGCGTAGACCAGGTCGGCGGCGCGATTGAGGTGAGCGAGCACGTGGGGGGAGGCGAGCTCGCCGGCGTCGGCGAGCGCCGAGACGCGACGCTCGGCGCGGCGGAGGATGGCGCGGGCGAGGTCGAGCTGCGCGGAGAGCGGCGTGCCGCCGGGGATCACGAACTTCGGGGGCAGATCGACCCGGCCCATGTACCGATCGATGGTGGGCTCGAGCGCCGTGACCATGGACTCGGTGACGCGGCTGACACCGTCCTCGAGGCGGTCGGCCGCCTCCGGCGCGGCGGCGAGCTCGGCGCCGCCGATGAAGAGGTCGCGCTGCAGCTCCAGCAGATCCGCCGCGAGCTCCGCCCCGTCCGGCACCGAGGTGTCGCAGCAGGCGCGGGCGACCCCGAGGGCGGAGTTCGCCTCGTCCATCTGCCCGTAGGCGTCGATCCGGCGGTCGGACTTCGCGCGGCGGCCGCCGTACCAGAGGCCGGTGGTGCCGTCGTCGCCCTTGCGCGTGTAGATCTTCACCGGCTCAGCGTCATCGCAGGGGGTTGAAGACGAGCCCGGTCAGGAGCTTGGGGAAGAAGAACGTCGACTTCGGCGGCATCGTCTCGCCCTCGTCGGCGACGGCCCGGACCTGCTCGACGGGGGTGGGGCGGAGGAAGAAGGCCGCCTCGGCTTCGCCTGACTCCACGCGGCGCACGGTCTCGTCGAAGTCGGAGCAATAGGAGAGCCCGCGCTTGGCGGCGATGTCGTCGTTGGTCATCGCGAGAGGCCCCTTGAGGATCAGCGCCTCGAGCGCGGCGGCGTCGAGGGTGCGGTAGGCCTCGGAGGCCTCGGGGAGCGCCTCCGCCAGCGGCTGGCCGGACTTGAGACGCAGGCGATACGGCTGCTTGCTCTCGCCGTCCATGTAGCCGAAGGCGATCTCGCCGTAGTCCTGCGGCGGTACGAGGTCGGCGGGTTCGACCTCCTCCATGTCGAAGAGCTCGACAAGCGTGCGCTGCAGGGACTCGCGCTGTGCGGCGCTCAGGTCGTGCAGGAGGCGGTTGGTCGCGAAGACGCTGAGGCCGGGGTCCCCGAGGGAGACGAGGCAGGCGAGCACGTAGCGGTGGCCGCCGATGTCGCCGACCTCCTCGGCGTATGTGCGGGCGGTCTCGTAGCGGTGGTGGCCGTCGGCGATCAGCAGCTCGGACCCGTCGAGTAGCTCGGCGAGGCCCTCGTGCAGCTCGGTGTCGGCGACCGGCCACGCGCGGTGGACGGTGCCGTCGGGGTCGGTCACCTCGCAGAAGGGGGCGGTGCCCGCGATCGCGGGGGCGATCAGGCTCCAGGCGTCTCCGGGGTGGAGGACGAAGATGGGGGAGAGGTTGTGCTCGGTCGCCCTGGTCAGCTCGAGGCGGTCGAGCTTCGGGCCGGGCTGGGTGCGCTCGTGCGGGCGGACGAGACCCGGGCCGTACTCGGTGACGCCGACGCGGGCGAGGAAGCCGCGCCGCGTCCTGGCGTTGCCGTCGGGGTCGGTGTAGTCCTGCTCGTAAGCCCAGATCGTCGGCTCCTCGTCGGCGACGAGGGTGCCGTCCTGCAGCCACTCCTCGAGCAGGTCGGCGGCATGCCCGTAGATGTTCGAGCCGTCGTCGGTGCGGGGGAGGTCGAGCTCGACGACGTTGTGGTCGGAGCGTTCGAGGAGGGCGGCGCGGCCGGCGTCGTCGATGACGTCGTAGGGCGGCGCGGTGACGTCCGCGATCTCGACCCGCTCGGGGTCGTAGTGGACGGCTTGGATGGGTCTGACCTCTGCCATGGGTGGGCCTTGCAAGATATCTCCCAGCGTCGGCGGTTCCGTCCGAGCCCCTTGCGAACGTGCGTTCCCATGAGACACGAAGAGACATATCCCCTCGAGTACGTGACGGGGCTGGCGGAGTTCGACCGCCTCTCAAAGGACCCGTCTTTCCTAGCGTTCATCGGCCTCATCGACGATGAGGGCAACCACGGACTGCGCGACACGATCGAGCTCTCGACCGGCGATGCGGAGGACGCGGCACTCGCCGCGCACTGGCTGCGGCGCCTCAGCGGCGCCCGCGTCAACTACGTCCTCGACGTCGTCGCCGGTGACGACGTGATCGAGAACGTGCGGTCCTGGTCGCAGCGCCTCGACGTCAGCCATGAGCGTCTGCGACTGCGTCGCCGTCGCTTCGACGAGCTCGGTCCCCGGGCCTTCGAGCCGGCGCCCGACGGCGTCATCACGGTCCGCACGACCGACCCGGTCCTGCAGATCCGGATGCAGGCCTGGATCGACAAGGTCCGAGCCAACCTGGTGCGCGCCGCACACTGAGGCGAGGGCGGATGGGCGCGCCGAGAGGCTCGAGATGACCCATCCACTCGACCTCAGGCGCAAGGCGCGCGTGGTCAACCCGGAGCCGGTGGCGGTCGCCCTTGGGGCGAAGTAGATGCGGCGACAGGCCCGCGGGTTCAGCGGCCACCTGCGATGGGAATTGCCTTGCTCTGGGTGGGTCAATCCGCAGCGGAGGTGGCAGGTGAGTGGCCAGATGTCCTGATCGTGAGGACCGGTGACACCTACTTTCGCGCTCGACTCCAAGCCTGGATCGACCTGGACCGACAGGAGCGGCCGTCCGGTCCCGTTTCCGATCTCGCGAGGACTAAGCTTGGAATCCGTCGGGGCGTGGCGCAGCCTGGTAGCGCATTGCTTTTGGGGAGCAAGGGTCGCTGGTTCGAATCCAGTCGCCCCGACTAGAACCTTCTTATTGGAACCATGGCCCGCAGAAGAGCCACCGTTCTGGGCTTTCCTTCGAGCCGGCGCGGTCCCCTTGGCAAGGGTCGCGAGGCTCTTGAAGGGTCCGCAAGCTCAGGCTCGAGGACCTCGTCATCCACGATTTCGAAGCGAGCAAAGAGTGCTTGGTTCCACCGCCGTTTCAGATGATGGTGAGCGACCTCGTAGCTTGGGGCGAAGCAGCCGAGTAGATCGATGGCCTTGTCGAGAGTTTCGCCGACTTCATGGCCTGAGCGCTCTGCAACCTCGATCGCGACCTCTGCCTGGAGTTGCTCTCCGGCGAGTCGCTCCCGCTCGTGCTTGAGCAGATCGACGGGGATGGCATTCTCGTAGTACGCGTGGAGTAGGCGCTCCTTCTCCGTTTCGACCTTGGCGAGCCTCAGGCGCTGTCGTCGCAGTTGGCGCTCTGCCTGATCACGAAGTCCGCCAACGGCGTTACCGATTTGCTCTCTCGTCCTTACGAGGTTCTTCCTCCGGAACCGAGCCGCGTGCATGCCGTAGGCCTTCGCGACCTCCTTCTCGACCCGCTCTGCAGGGACGTAGCGCTGGTCGCAACCTGTTCCGAATGCGGCCGACGCAGGTACCTGAACGTTCGCGAGATGATCGAAGGACGTGAGGTCCGCACCGTGCGTGTCGATCCGGAGCGAGGGCCACATATTCAGTGGGCGTTTGCGGCCTACGCAACTGGGGCCTACACCCTCGACGCGCAAGGTTGGCCGAGTACAGCTGTGCGTTGGCCGCAGGAGTCCTCAGGCTGAGCCGCGGCGACATTGACCAGGACGTTCTTGCGCCGCTCGCTCGGGGCGAGCAGCAAGACCCGAGGGAAGAGGTCCCAGCGCCGCGTTCGCGACCGCTGCGGACGTAGCGGCGATACGCGTCGAGCTTGGCGAGAAGAAGCAGCGTGTGTTGCCCCGACTCAGCGAGTCTTCGATCGGTTCTTCGGCCTGAGCGCCAACGGCGACTAAGGCTCCCCCGCTGGGGCGTCTTCGCAGTTTGTCCACCTTGCGGTCAGCTATACGCCGTCCGCAAGAGAGCTTAAGCTGTGTCTATGAGCTTGGATTCAGAAAAAGAGTTGTTCAAGAAGGCTGCCGAGATTGCCTCGGTCGTCCCGGAGCCGATGCAAGATGCGGCATTTCAACGGGCCTTGGACATGCTTCAGGAGAGTGATGGTCGCCCGCAGACACCCTCTAAGCCGTCAGGCTCTGGGAAGCGAGCCCGAACTCAGCGACAGCCAGCGAAGGACAGCACGACCACTGGCCAGAGCACCGTTGAGGTACTGGTTGAGGGCATCGACCGCACGGCGCATTCCGAGGTGAGTGAAGCGCCGAAAGTCCTTGAGCGTGCCCTCCACATCCTCAAGATCGGCAAAGACGAGTTCGAGATCGATGGCATGTCCGCGAACGAGATTGCAACCGTGCTCACGGAAAAGTTTCGCCTGCGGACGACTCGTCAGCGGGTCAACCAAGTCCTTGATGAGGCCTCCGGGCTCGTTGATCGCGTCCCGCGGCCTGGGCGACAAGGGGCTCAATACCGAATCATGCACCCAGGCGAAAAGTACCTAGCTAACCCATCGGAAGAGGACAAGCCTAAGGCCTCTGCCCGGAAGAGTCCCAAGCGAGCCGGCGCGGGGAAGAGAACCGCGAGATCAAAGACGAGCTCCAAGGCACCCGGCAGGCGCAAGCGGGTGCAGGGTCCGCGAGCGTCGCTTCAAGATCTTCTTGAGGCTGGGTACCTCGATGAGCCGAGGACGATCGGTGACTTGCGAGACCGCCTGGAGAGCAAGAAGGGCCGCATCTTCAAGCTGGGGGACCTATCGCCAACCTTGACCCGAATGCTTCGCGATGGGCTCCTCGATCGAGAAAAGAACGAGGCCGGCCAGTATGAGTACAAGCGAGCCTAGCTTCACCCTTGACGACGCCTTCACGTCGCTCTCCGCGACCCTGCGGAGCCGCCTCCTTACGCGTTACAAGGAGCTGAAAGCGGCGTACACGGACGGTCAGTACGACTCCGCCGGTCTTCGCGCCGGTCGTCTGGCAGAAGTCCTACTGCGGATCCTTCAGCACGAACTGACGGGCTCCTACACGCCGCTCGGTACGAAGCTCGGAAACTTCACAGACGAGTGCGGGAAGCTTGAGAACCTGCCCAAGACCGCTGGCGTCGAGAGTTTGCGGATCATCATGCCGCGGGCCATCAACTTCCTCTACACGCTGCGAAACAAGCGGGGCATTGGACATGAGGGTGGCGATGTCGACGCCAACGCCATCGACGCCGCCACGTGCGTCCGAGTTGCTGACTGGTGCCTGGCAGAGCTTCTTAGGGTTGTGCACACGCTGTCGCTCGAAGAGGCCCAAGCACTTCTCGATGCTCTAGCTGAACGCGAGGTTCCTCAGGTGTGGGCGGTTGGAGGTGTCAAGCGAGTCCTCGATCCCAGCCTCAGCTACAAGGAGCAGACTCTCCTCCTCCTCTATGGCGAGCCAGAGGTCGAGGTTCCCGAGGAGGATCTGTACTCGTCGACCGAATACTCGCGGCCGTCGCTTTATCGACGAGACGTCTTGAAGCCGATGCACAAAGCGCGGCTCATCGAGTACGACAGTGAGAACGAGGTCGTCCGTCTCTCTCCGACCGGTGCCGTTGAGGTCGAGCAGAAGATCTTGCCGAAGATCTCGAAAGAGCTCTAGCAGCGTAGTTCGACGAAGTCGGCCCAGTCCAGCGGAGTGGCGCTACTCCGTCGAATCACGCATCATGGAGTCGTGAAGCTCTCGGACTAGGCGAACGGACGTTTGGTTCCAATACCGTCTAATCAGTGCGATTTCAGAAAAGAAGTGTCCTATGCGCCGATCGTCCGATCTGCTCTCGGCGCGGGGGCAGTGGCAGCCAGGCCCTCGGAACGCCTACCCCCGGCACTTCTCGCTCTCGGCTCGGACGCCTCTGGCCGCCAACCTGGGCCCTTGAACATGTAGCCGAGGCGGTCGCGCCAGCTGCTCGCCGCGCGCACGTCGCGCCAGATCGCGACCCACTCGTGGAAGGCGACGCGGACCGGGTTGAAGGTGTCGATGTCCTTGGTGAGCCCGTAGCGGACGCGCTCGCCCTCGGGCTCGAACGTCCCGAACATGCGGTCCCAGATGATCAGGATCCCGGCGTAGTTGCGGTCGAGGTACTGCTCGTTGGAGCCGTGGTGGACGCGGTGGTGTGAGGGCGTGTTGAAGACGTACTCGAACCAGGCGGGGAGCCGGCGGATCTTCTCGGTGTGGATCCAGAACTGGTAGAGCAGGTTCCAGGAGATCGCGAGGAAGATCATCCACGGCTGGAAGCCCAGCAGCGGCAGCCAGGCCCAGAAGAAGATCGATGAGAACGGCGTCCAGTCCTGCCGCAGCGCGGTTGAGAGGTTGTAGTGCTGGGAGCTGTGGTGGACGACGTGGGTCGCCCAGAACAGGCGGATCCGGTGGTGGGCGCGGTGGTAGCAGTAGTAGCTGAGGTCGTCGGCGAAGAAGAGGATGACCCAGACCCACCAGTTGCCCGGGTCCATGCGCAGTGGCGTCAGCAGGTAGAGCCCTGCATAGGCGGCGACCATGACGAGCTTCCAGCCCGAGTAGATGACCAGGTGGCCGACGCCCATCACCAACGAGGTGCGGGTGTCGCGGGCCTCGTAGCCGATCGGCGCGTCCTCGTCCCCATGCTCGTGCTCGTCGTGGCGGAAAGCCAGGAACTCGACGGCAACGGAGAGGAGGAAGAAGGGGATGGCGGCGACGATCAGGTCGATCATGGATGTCCCTCTGCGCGTGGTGGTTGGACCAGTGAGACTGGTTATACCAGTTGGCGGTCGGCGGGCAGGCGCGACGTCGGGCGCCGGCGCGCTCAGGGTCCGAGCCGTTCCGCGCGGCGCGATGCCCGCTCGACCCCGCCGGGTGGAGCGCCAAGCCGCGCGTGGAGATCTCAGCCGACGATGTCGGCGTCAGGCTCGAGGAGTCCGCGGGCCGCTTCGGCGGCCGTCGCCTCGTCGCCGGCGCCGATCGCGTCGCCCAGAGCGCGCAGCCCCGCCTCGTCGCGGGGGGCGAGCTGCTCGCCGACCTGTGGGTAGGCGTCGAGCGCCCCGTTGAGGGAGTTGAGGCCGAGGCGGTAGGCGAGGTTCTCGGACCCGTCGACGATCAGCTCCCAGAGCCGGATGAATGCGGGGACCGTCTCCGTGTCCTCGCCGGCGGCGACCGCATCGGCAACCTCCGTCGCCAGATCGCGGATCTCGCCGCGACGCTCGGGAGCGGCGCGCGCGGCGCAGCGCCGGGCGGCGTCGGTGCCGATGCTGGCGCGCATCTCCAGGACCGATCGCATCATCTCGGCCGGGGGCTCCGACCCGTGCTCGACGACGTCGAGGAGAACCTCCAGTCCTGCCTCGTCGCGCCAGTTGCGAACCCGGGTCGCGCCGCCTTGGGAGATCCGCACCAGCCCCGCCTGCTGCAGTCGTTTGAGTGCCTCCCGGACGGCATGGCGGTTGACGCCGAGCTCCTCCGAGAGGGTGCGCTCCGAGGGGATCGGATCTCCGGGAGCGAGAGCGCCGCCGAGGATCTGCTCGCGCAGCCGTTGATGCACGGCGGCGGAGGCGAGGCGGCTGGTCTCGGGGCTGCGCGACGGCGACACGCAGGGCTTTCTACACGCGGAAGGGCTCGTGTGCGAGCCAACCGGCATGACACGGCGCTTTCCAGCAGGTATGAATATGTGGCATGAACGGCGCCGAAACGGGAGATTCCGGCGCGGAGCCCAAGCATCCGCACCTGCACCACACGCCGACGTCCCAGCTTCCGCACGAGGAGAAGCTGAAGCGGCAGGAGCGGCATCTGCAGATCCTCACCGGCGTCCTGCTGCTCGTTCTGCTGATGTTGGTCTACAGCGCCGCCTTCGATCTCGACAACTGGTCGGAGTGGGTCGTCTTCGGAGGCATCTGCTCGGTGGCGATCGGGACGATCATCGCGGTCAATACGCACTGAGATCTGGTGGCGATGCAGGGCGCCGACGCAGCGAGACGTGGGGGTCCCGGGCGATGAGTCCGATGAGTGGCGAGGACGGCAGGTTCAACTGGCGGCAGATCCTCGGGGTCCGCACCGCCGACTTCTATGCGATGGCGGACTGGGGCCTCGCCAGGAAGATCGGCGGTGCGCTGTGGCTCGCGGGTGCCACGATCGCGCTGCTGCTGTTCCCGCTTGCGCCGCTCGACGACTCCTCGCTCGGTGATGCCGGCTGGATCGTCGGCGGGACCATCATCGTCCTGGCGTATGGCGTCGCGGTTGTCCTGCTGCGCTCAGGCAGCCGTATCTCCCCGGACGGGATCCTCGCTCTCAACTACGTGGCCGTCGTCTTCATCGTGGTCCTCATGTGGCTGCATGGAGAGTTCGCGCCCTACACCGAGTTGCTGGCGCTGCCGCTGATCTACACGGCCGCCGTCCACCCCCCGAGGAGGACGCTGGTGTTCGTCCTGTTCACCGGGCTGGCGCTGCTGTCGCCGCTGCTCTACGCGCCGGAGCAGTCGGTCGCAGAGGAGCTTGCGCGCTTCCTCCTCTGGAGCGGGCTCGCGATCGCGGCGACCGTCTTCACCGCCAAGGTTCGGATCGAACGCCAGGGGCTGCGGGCCCTCAGCGACGAGGCCCGCACCGAGGCCCGGCTGGACCCGCTGACCGGACTGGGCAACCGGCGCGCCTTCAACGAAGCGCTGGCCGCGGCGACGTTGCGCTCGAGCCGCACGCATACCGATCTGAGCGTGATCATCGCCGACCTCGATTCCTTCAAGGCGATAAACGACCGCTTCGGCCTGCCCGCCGGAGATCGCTGCCTTCGCGAGGTGGCGCGGGTGATCGACGAGACGGTGAGACAGCCGGACTCGTCCTTCCGCTGGGGCGGCGACGAGTTCGTAGTCGTCGCAGACGTCGATCGAGAGGGGGCCGCGAAACTGGCTGAGCGGCTGAAGGACGCGGTTCGGAGCAGCTGCCGGCGACCGGACGGTGGGCCGGTGACGCTGCACATCGGCGCCGCGCAGCTTGGGGATGACGGCGCCGATCCCTCGGCGCTGCTGGCCGAGGCGAGCGCGGCGCTGAAGGCGACCGGGGAGAGCTCCACGCGCTGAGCCGGTGGCCCGGTGCCCCGGCGGACCTCGGATACGGCGGGTGGGGGTCGAACCCACAAGCCCTTTCGGACAGCGCCTTTTGAGGGCGCCCTGTTTACCAGTTTCAGCACCGCCGCTTGTCGTCCCATTCTGCCCGTACCGTGGGCGTCATGTGCGGACGCTTCACGCTCACCGATCCGAGCCCGCGACGGCTGACAGCGCGATTCGACCTCGACGGCACGTTCGAGATCGACGAGCGTCCCCGCTTCAACATCGCCCCGACCGACCCCGTGATCGCCATCAGGCGCACCGAGGAGGCGAAGATGCAGGCCGGACGCCTGCGCTGGGGGTTGCTTCCCGGCGCCTGGGCGACGAAGCAGGGCCAGCGTCCGTTGATCAACGCCCGGGCCGAGGGGATCGCCACGCAGCCCGCGTTCAAGGAGTCATTCGAGCACCGCCGCTGCCTGATCCCCGCCGACGGCTTCTACGAGTGGCGGCGCGACGAGAACGGCAAGCGGCCGATCTGGTTCAGCCCACCCGACGGGGAGCTGTTCGCCTTCGCGGGGATCTGGGCGCGCCTGGAGCCGAAGGGTGGGGAGCCGGTGACGAGCTGCGCGCTGATCACCTGCGAGCCCAACGGCGTCGTCGGGGCGGTCCACAACCGGATGCCGGTGGTCCTGGGCAGGGAGGCGGAGGGCACCTGGGTGGATCCGGACGCCGACCCGGCGGCTCTCATGCGACTGCTGGTCCCGGCCCCCGACGACAGGCTCGGCGCCCGCGAGGTCGGGGATGCGGTCAACAACGTCCGCGAGGACGGCCCGCATCTGATCGAGCCGCCGATGCAGCTCTTCTAGATCGCGGGGCTGACCTGCTGGGCGCCGTCGTCCCAGCCGTCGTCGTCGCGACGCGCGTACGCGGGGCTGTCCTGCGGCGGGGGCGGAGGGGTGTCGTCCTCGACGACGGTCCGCTGAGGATCACGCTCGGCGGCGGGCGGAGGCGGGTCCTCGACATCGTGGCGGCCGCCGATCGGCCGCTCCTCCTCGACGTTCCAAGCCTGGTTGAAGGCGATCAGGGCGACGACGATGAGCAGCAGCTGTACGGGAATGACGACGATGGTGAGGACCCCGAGCAGGTCTGGCGGAAGGGCCGGGTCGTCGAGGCCTTCCTTGGCGCGCGCGAACCACCCGTCGGCGGCGACCGCGGCGAAGATCGTCATCAGGATCGCCATCGCCGAGGCGACGGGCAGCAGGCCGCGGTTCCAGCGCATCACGAGGATCGCGAAGAGGACGTAGAGGCCGGCCCAGACCAGCGTGATGATGCCGACGCCGGGGCTCTGCAGCCGCTCCCAGCCGCCGAGCGTGATGATCACGAGCAGCGCAGCGGAGATGAGCAGCACGAAGGCGACGATCGCCTTCGTCGTCTTCGACTCGGCCTTCTCCCTGTTCGGGTGCCAGAGCTCGTAGCCCTCCCGAACCGTCACTCCCTTCGGCATCGCCGCAAGCATATGCGCTGCGTCGGCAGCTTGCAGCGGATGTCGTGAGGGTGGCTGTTCGACGGCCGTCGAGAGCGGGGCAGCCAGGACTCGAACCTGGAATCTTCGGCTTTGGAGGCCGCTGCGTTAGCCAATTCTGCTACTGCCCCGTGGGGGAAGGATGGTACCGCCGATGACAGTGCGGGCGGAGGGACTCGAACCCCCATGCTCTTTCGAGCACCAGGACCTAAACCTGGCGTGTCAGCCAATTGCACCACGCCCGCGTGTTGAGGCAAAGGTAGCGGCACAACGCGAATAGGCTGTCCTCACCCTTGCCCCCGCAGACCAGCCGTCCGAAGCTGATCCTCGCCCGTTCGTGGTCGATGATCTACAACGTGCTCGATGGCCTCGGGGCGCATCGGGCGACGCAGTACGCCGCGGCGATGTCCTACTACGGGCTGCTCTCGATCTTCCCCGCTGCGATCGTGCTCGCCGCCGCGGCCGGCTTCGTCCTCGACGA
Source organism: Solirubrobacterales bacterium (assembly GCA_046330415.1). GTDB lineage: Bacteria > Actinomycetota > Thermoleophilia > Solirubrobacterales > 70-9 > RHKX01. The sequence goes on from JAXLSW010000010.1 coordinate 133,347, forward strand.
TCCGGGGGCGCGCCAGGACGTCATCGACTACCTCTTCCGCGAGTTGCCGCTGACCGACGACGAGCAGGGCCGCAGCGACATCGAGAGCCTGATCCGCAGCGTCACCAACAACTACGGGACGCTCGGGGTCATCGGCCTCGTCGGCCTGCTCTTCTCGGCCAGTGCCCTTTTCGGCTCGGCCCGTCTCGCCATCGACGCGATCTTCGGCGGCCGCGTCTCCCGTGGCTATCTGCGCGGCAAGGCGCTGGACCTCGGCTTCGTCGTCGGGCTCGGCCTTCTCTTCGTCATCTCCTTCGCCTCCTCACTGCTGTCGAGGATCGAACTCGACATCGGCGAGGGGATCCTGAGCGTGATCGAGTCGGTGATCACCTTCGGCAACTTCCTGGTCCCCGCCCTGATCACCGCATTCACCTTCACCATCGCCTACACGCGGCTCCCCGTGCACCGGCAGAAGCTGCGCGACGTCTGGCCCGGGGTCCTCGTCGCCACGCTGGGGATCGAGCTCCTCAAGGTCGGCTTCGACTTCTTCGTCACCGAGATCGCCGACTACAGCTCGGTCTACGGGTCGCTGGGGACCGTGATCGCGTTCATGTTCTTCATCTACCTCGCCTCGATCGTGTTCCTGATCGGGGCCGAGACGGCGCATCTGTGGCCGCCGATCCGCGATGGGGACCACGATCCCGACGGCAGCGACGGCCCTTCGGTCGGCGAGCAGGTCCTCGACTTCGGCAAGAGCCTGGTCCGGCGCAATCCCACCGAGGAGCATCCGCAGCCGCGGGAGTAGGGCGACGTCGTTCACGCGAGTAGCGTGGCCGTCGTGCCCTCCTACTCGCCCGACACCGGGTCGCGCCGCCTCATCCTCACGGTGGCGATCTCCGCGATCGCCCTCGAGACATCCCTGCTCGGGCTGGTCGCGCCGCTGCTGCCGGAGATCGAGGAGCGGACGGGCGCCGGCGACGCCGCCCTCGGCCTCGCGCTCGCGGCCTACGCGATTCCGATCATGCTCATCTCGATCCCGGTGGGCCGCCTGGCCGACCGCATCGGCCGTCGTCCCCTGCTGCTGACCGGCCTGGTCCTGACCGGCGTCGGTTCCCTGCTGATCGCCTACTCGGAGTCGCTCGGCGTGCTGCTCGTCGGGCGCGCTGTTCAGGGCATCGGTTCGACCGGGAGCTGGGTTGCCGCCCTGACGGTCGTCTCCGACCTCGCCCGGCCGGGGCGCAAGGGGGAGGCGATCGGCTTCGCTCTGGCCGCCAACAGCATCGGCGGCATCGGTGGACCGGCGCTCGGCGGCGTCGCCGGCGGTGAGATCTCGTTCGAGGCGCCGTTCCTGATCGTCACCGCGCTCGCCGCGGGGATGTTCACGCTCGGCTGGTTCGTCCTGCCGCGCGGGGTTCCCGGCGGGGGGGAGGACCCCGACGGCGCTGCCGGGGGCGATGGCGGCGATGAAGACGACGGCGACACCGGCGGCACCCTCGCAACGCTGCTGCGCCCAGTAGTCCTCGTTCCCGCCTCGGTCATGGTTGCCGGCTCCGCGTTCCTCGGTGCGATCGATTTCGCCGTGCCCCTCGACCTCGATCGACGGCTCGGCACGGAGGAGACGGCCATCGGCCTGCTCTTCGCGGCCGCGGCCAGCCTCGACGCCATCGCCGCGCCGATAGCCGGTCGCGCCGGGGATCGGCGCGGCAGGCGCCCCGTGGCGATCGTCGGCGTCGTCGTGGTGGGATCGTCCGGCGTCATGCTCGCCGCGCTGGGATCGCTGGCGGGCGCCGCGGTCGCGCTCGTCGTCTTCGGCTTCGCCCAGAGCATCCTCTTCGGCGGCGCCGTGCCTTGGTTCGAGGAGACCTTCGCCCGCAGCAGCCGCGGTCTGGCCTACGGAAGCCTCAACCTCGTCTTCGCCACCGGCTACACGATCGGCCCGCTGATCGCGGGCGGGCTGCTCGAAGCGGCCGGCGCCGATGCCGTCTACCTGACGATCGCCGTCATCTGCGCCGCCGGGGCCACGTGGCTCTCGACGCGCCGGGATGGCGAGGCGCTGACCTGAGCGACCACCTTTCGGGGAGAGCGGGTGACGGGACTCGAACCCGTTCTTCGAGCTTGGAAGGCTTGCGTGCAACCGGTAACACTTCACCCGCGCGTCCGCTGATCTTAGAGCCGCCCCGCCGCTCACCGCGTTTGAGAACTCCAGCGCCGGGAAGGGGAAACGGCGCACTTTCAGGCGGACACCCGGTAGAACCGGAGCACACAACCTTTAGGGAGGTACACGAATGCGACGAGCATTCATCGCGCTGCTGGCGCTCATCGCGTCAGCGGCATTGATCACCACGGACCAGGCTGAGAAGCCCGCCGCCGACGACCCCTCGGCTACGCCCGAGCTGACCCCGGCCCAGTTCTCGAAGCTGCTTCGCGGGGACGTCAAGACCAACGGCGTCTTCCAGCACCTCAAGGCGCTGCAGGAGATCGCGGACGAGAACGACGGCAACCGCGCCGCCGGCCGCCCTGGCTACAAGAAGTCGGCCGACTACGTCGCGAAGACGATGAAGGGTTACGGCTGGGACGTCTCGCGCGAGAAGTTCGACTTCGACGCGTTCTTCGAGGACGCCCCCTCGACTTTCGAGCGGGTCAGCCCGAACCCGAAGGTCTACACCGAGGACACGGAGTTCTCGACCATGGAGTTCTCGGGCAGCGGCGACGTCACGGCCGAGCTCGTGGCGGTCGACTTGACCCTGCCCCCGTCGCCGGAGCCCAGCTCCTCGAGCGGATGTGAGGCCAGCGACTTCACCGGTCTCAACCTGACCGGGAAGGTCGCGCTGATGCAGCGTGGGACGTGCGACTTCTCGGTGAAGGTCAAGAACGCGACCGCCGCCGGTGCCGCGGCCACGGTGATCTTCAACGAGGGTCAGGAGGGTCGCACCGACGTCGTCTTCGGCACGCTCGGCACGCCCGACATCACGGTCCCCGCCGTCGACACCTCGTTCGCGATCGGTTCAGAGCTCGCCAACGGCGCGCTCAACGGTCCGACGGGAACGACCGTCCACATCAAGACCACCACCCACACCGAGAACCTGAAGGCCGAGAACGTCGTCGCGGAGATGCCCGGCGGCAGCTCCAAGAACGTCGTCATGGCCGGCGCCCACCTCGACAGCGTCGCCGACGGTCCCGGGATCAACGACAACGGCACCGGCTCCGCGGCCCTGCTGGAGATCGCCCACCGGCTCTCCGACAGCGGCGTCGAGCCGAACAACAAGATCCGGTTCGGGTGGTGGGGCGCCGAGGAGGAGGGCCTGATCGGCTCCACCGACTACGTCGCGGGCCTGAAGAAGAAGCAGCTCAGCAAGATCGCGCTGTACCTGAACTTCGACATGGTCGGCTCGCCGAACTTCGCCCGCCTCATCTACGACGGTGACGGCGACGCGTTCGACAGCGAGGGCCCGAAGGGCTCCGACAAGATCGAGGCGACCTTCGAGAAGTACTTCAAGAAGGCCGACCTCGCCACGGGCCCGACCCAGTTCGACGGCCGCTCCGACTACCTCGGCTTCATCGACGCCGGGATCCCGGCCGGTGGCCTGTTCACGGGCGCCGAGGAGATCAAGACCGAGGAGGAGGCCGACCTCTACGGCGGCAAGGCGGGGGTCGCCTTCGACCACTGCTACCACCAGGCGTGCGACGACCTCGAGAACGTCTCGCGCAAGGCGATCAAGCAGATGACCCCGGCGATCGCCGACTCGGTTGCGCGCTACGCGATCGACGTCAGCAAGATCGCCAAGGGCGGCGGCAAGAAGGGCAAGCGCCTCGCCGCTCCCTCCGCAGCCGGCGACGCCGAGTACCTCGGCAACGAGCTGGCTCGCTGACGCGAACCGGAGCGCCCCGCTCAGCCAGGTCTGAGCGCTGAGCGGGGCGTGCCCGGGGCTTCAGCCCCGGCAGGACGCGAGGTCGTCCTTCGCGCTCCGAACCTTTGCCTTCGCCCTCTTGACTCGTGCCTTCGCCTTCGCGCCGGCGGCCGCTCCCCGCGCCTTCCTGAGCGCGGCCTTCGCTCGCTTCAGCTTCGTCTTGGCCCTTGCCAGCCTGGTCTCCGCCGCGGTGCAGTCGGGAGCGGGGTGGTCCACGGCCACCGTGAAGTGACGGGACGCCGGGGTGGGGTCGGCGTTGCCGTCGAAGTCAACGGCGCGGACGGCGAACGAGTGCGGGCCCTCCGAGAGGCCGGTGAGCTCCTTCCCCGAAGTGGGGCAGACGGCGAACGCGGCGCCGTCGAGGCTGCACTCGAACGCGGCGACGTCGAAGGCCGGGGAGCCCTCGTAGGTGAAGGTCGCCGACGTCGTGGCGATCGCGGCGCTCGGGCCACCGGTCACGGTCGTGTCGGGTGCTGTCGTGTCGGCCGGACGCGCCAGGGTCACCTCGATCCGGCCCGCGCCGCTCACCGCGTCCGCGGCGATCCGGTAGGTCGTCCCGGCGGTGGCCGCGAACGAGACCGCGCTGTCCTGCGGGGAGCAGTCGGGTGAGCCGGCGTCGTCATCGGCGACCACCTGCGTGAGCGCGTTCACGGCCGAGCCGGTGTAGACCGCGAGCACCGGGTCGACGTCGTTGGTGCAGGTCGAGAGCTCGACGAGACCGCCCACCGGCGCCGTCCAGGAGAACCACAGCGAGTGGCCGGAGCCGACGCCGCCGTGCTGCGGCTCTCCGGGCTCTCCGCCCGCGAGCGTGGTGAAACCCGAGCCGAAGTCGCTCGTGCCATCGAGCAGGGTCGCATCCGCGAAGTCGTCGTTGAGGGGCTTCGCGACCAGCGCCAGGTGCAGGAAGCCGCTCGCGCCCGCCTTGCCGTCGACGGCGATTGCGTAGGTCTGGCCCTCAGCGACGGTGAAGCTCACCAGGCTGTCGCCGTTGTCGCAGGTCGGCAGGGTCGTGTCGTCGTCGTTGCTGGCGACCTCGCTCAATGCTGCCGGGATGCTCCCGGTGTAGACGGCGAGCATCGTGTCGAAGTCGGAGCCGCAGGTGTCGATGCGGACGGGCCCGCTCTGCGGGGCTGTCCACCGGTACCAGACGGAGTTCGCGGCGGGATCGCCCTGGATGGCGGGTTCGCTCGGTTCCGTCCCCGCGTGGGCACTGTCGCCGGAGGTCTCGGTGGCGACCGTCGCCCCGAGGTCCTCCGCGTTCGCGAAGAGGTCGTTCGTCGGCGGTCCCGCGACGTCGATGTGGAACTGGCCGACATCGGAGGCGGTCTTCCCGTCGACGGCGATCCTGTAGGTCTGGCCTGCGGCGGCCGGGAACTCCACGCGGGACGCGGTTCCTCCTAATCCGCAGCCGGCGCTGTCGTCGTTGCTGGCGACGGGGGTGAGTGCGTTGACGGCGCTGCCGGTGTAGACCGCGATCCTCGTGTCGAATAGGGAGTCACAGGCGTCGACCGCGACGGTGCCGGTGCCGGCCGAGGTGAACGAGTACCAGGCGGAGTTGGCCGCGGGGGAGCCCGCGTGCGCCGGCTCGCCCGCCTCCGCGCCGGCGAAGAAGTTGACCTCCGTGGCGCTGCCGCTCGTGCCGGGGATCGCGACCGCGTCGGCGAAGTTGGCGTTCGGCGGCTGTGCCCTGATGATGAACTGGAACGACCCTGGTGAGGCCGCGAACTTGCTGTCGAGCGCGAACAGGTAGGAGGTGCCGGCTGCGGCGGTGAAGCTGATCTTGCTGTCGCCCGGCGTGCAGCCGGGGTCGCCGGCCGCGGCATCGTCGTCCTCGGCCAGCGAGACGAGGCCCGCGAAGTCGGGCGCCGCCTCGTAGGCGGAGATCACCGTGTCGGTGGCGGAGCCGCAGGTGTCGACCTGCACGGTCCGGTTCGTCGAGGCCGTGTTCTCGAAGCGGAACCAGATCGAGTGGTTCGCGGGCACGCCCGCGTGCGCGGGCTCGCCGGCCTGCGCCGTGTAGGAGCTGTTGTTGGAGCCGAGGCCGGGCGGGATCACCCGCGGGCTCCCGAAGTCGTCGTTCGGGGAGGCGGCCGATGCGGCACCCGGGAAGATCACCGCCGCGGTGACGAGGGGGCCGGCAAGCAGCAGGATGGAAGTCCGTAGCGGGTTCGGCAGCTTCGCTCTCAGCTTCATGCGCTGAAGCTACGTCGCAGCGCGGGTGCCCGAACGGCCGAAGTCGCCGTTACCGAAACGACCCCGCGAGGCGACCGAAACGGTTGATCTTCAGCCGGTGCAGGGCGCCACGCCACGCCGAGCGGCGCGGTGCGGCATCATCCATCGCCGTCACGGGGCGTGGCGCAGCTTGGTAGCGCATTCGACTGGGGGTCGAAAGGTCGCTGGTTCAAATCCAGTCGCCCCGATTCCCTCCAGCGGGTCAAGCGCGGCAAGCTGATCAAGCTGAAGGCCAAGCCGGGCACCGAGCTTCCGGCCGCCACCGGGGTGGACGCCGTGTTCAGCAAGGGGAAGTGGAAGCGCTAGCGCCGCCCTGCTGCGCTCGGATCGAAGGGACGAGAGCCCCCGAGTTCGGATCGCTCGGACGGGTATCGCACCCGCCTCGTCCAACCTGACGTACGCCAGCCAGCCGGCCCGGCCAATGCGGTCACACGCCATGATTCGGTAGGTGCGGCGGATCGTCGCCCGTCGGGTGCGCGGAACCGGAAGTGCTCGAAATCTACCGACCGCCCGGTCGGTAGGAATGCTGTGCACCGCTTAGGCGTGCTGATTCTGTGGTACTGTCCAGACCGCCCGTTCGGACGGGCAGGACAGGAATGGAGGGTGATCATCCTTGGCAACGTCAACCGTCACGCGTTCCCTCGCAGATCCAGATGCACCTGTCCGCTGACGCGTCAGCGGGCGCATCGCCCGCCTCCGGCTCGGGTGCGGCCATGAGGCCCGACACGTCTCGCGGTGGGGTCGACCTCATCGGCGTCGAGAAGCGTTTCCAGGATGTGCAGGCCGTCGCGCACCTCGACCTCGAGGTGAAGCCGGGTGAGTTCATGTCGATCCTCGGGCCCTCGGGGAGCGGCAAGACGACGACGATGCGGATCATCGGCGGCTTCGAGCATCCGGACGCGGGGAGCGTGCTGATCGGCGGACGCGACGTGACCTGGGTTCGCCCCAATCAGCGCGACGTGAACACCGTCTTCCAGAGCTACGCGCTCTTCCCCCATATGACCGTGCAGCGCAACGTCGAGTACGGGCTCAAGGTGGCGCGGGTCGACAAGGCGGAGCGCAGGCGCCGTGCCGCGGAGGCCCTCGAGCTGGTTCAGCTCTCGCATGCGAGCGGCTCGCGTCCGCAGGAGCTCTCGGGCGGCATGCGGCAGCGGGTTGCCCTCGCCCGAGCGCTCGTGAACCGCCCCGGCGTCCTCCTGCTCGACGAGCCGCTCGGCGCCCTCGATCGCAAGCTCCGAGAGGAGATGCAGATCGAGCTGCGCCAGATCCAGCAGGACCTCGGCACCACGTTCATCTACGTCACCCATGACCAGGACGAGGCTCTGGCGATGTCGGATCGGCTCGTCGTCATGCGCGCCGGCGCGATCGAGCAGCTGGGTTCGCCGGCGGAGGTCTACGACAACCCGGCGACGCTGTGGGTCGCCGGCTTCGTGGGCACCAGCAACGCCTTGCCGGGGACGGTCCGTGCGATCGGCCGCTTGGCCGAGGTCGAGACCGCCGCCGGGTTGGTCCGCGCCGCGCAGGTGCATGGGGATGTCGCTGTCGGCGACGCCGTGACGGTGGTGGTGCGCCCGGAGCACGTGGCGCTCGGAGCAGCCGGCCAGTCGGATGACGCCGCGTCGGGCGCGCGCGTGCAGGCGCGCATTCAAGAGGTCTTGAACGTCGCGACCAGCCTGCGCTGCGTCGCGATGACGGAGTCCGGCCAGCGGCTGCTGGCTCTGGTTCAGCGCTCAGCGCTGGAGGAGCCCGCGAGGCCCGGCGACGAGGTCGCGCTCAGTTGGTCGGCGGAGATCAGCCACGTCTACGGGGAGGGTGGATCTGCGTCAGAGGAGGAGTGACGGGGGAGAGCAACGAGCCAAAGGGGGAGAGGACACAAGTGGAGGAGCAAACATGACCGAAAGAGGAGACATGAGCGGACGAGACGACAAGGGCGAAGGAATTGACGATCTCTGGGAGGCGCACACAGCGGGCCGTGGCCTGACGCGCATCGAGTTCCTGCGCGCAACGGGCGCCAGCGCGCTCAGCGTGACTGCGATCGGCGCGTTGGTCGCGGGCTGCGGCGGCAGCTCGGACTCGACGTCGAGCTCGGCCACCACGGGCGGATCGACCACCCAGGAGCTGGCCCAGGGCGGTGAGATCAACCTCCTGACGTGGGCTGATTACTGGGCGCCGGAGAGCCTCAAGGCCTACACCGAGGCGACCGGCACGAAGATCAACCAGACGAACTTCACGTCGAACGACGAGATGTTCGCGAAGCTCAACAGCGCGAGCGGATCCTCCTACGACATCGCCATCGCCACCGGCGGCTGGGTGCCGCGGCTGAACGATGTCGGCGCGATCGACGAGCTGGAGTACGACCGCATCCCGTGGCAGAACGTGAGCCCGGATCTGCAGGGTCAGAACTACGACCCCGACGACAAGTTCTCGGTTCCGAAGGACTACGGCGTCCAGGGCGTGATCTACGACCCGTCGGTCGTGAAGACCAAGATCGCGACGTGGCAGGACTTCCTCGACGCGGGGGCCGAGCCCGGCGTCAGCGGGGAGGTCTCCGCCTCGAACACCCCCGACGAGCTGATCGGCACTGGTCTGTGGTCGCTCGGCATCGACTGGAACACCGATGACGAGGACGAGATCCGCCAGGGCGCCGACGTCATGCAGGACTTCGCTCCGCATGTGAAGGCCTACCAGGCGGGTCCGGTCGACGGCATGGTCTCCGGGCAGTTCGTGATGGGGCAGATCTCCCATGGCGCGGCGCGGAACGCGCGGATCCAGGACGACAACCTGCAGTTCGTCGTTCCGGGCGACCAGAGCGAGATCTGGGTCGATTGCTACATCCTGCCCAAGGGCAGCGCGAACCGCGATCAGGCCTACTCGTTCATCCAGTTCATGCTCGAGCCCGAGCAGCAGATCGCGGACACCTCCTACATCGGGTACCCGACCGTCCTCCCGGGCTTGGTCAACAAGCTCCCGAAGTCGGTCAAGCTCCCCGACGAGATCTTCGTCTCGCCGGAGGTTCTCGACCGTGTCACGAGCCGGATCGTGAACCCGGACACGCAGGGTCTCGTCGCCCAGCTCGCCAACGAGATCATGTCCTCCTGAGTGGAAGTGGACCCGGTCAACGTCTCCTCCCCCCAGAGTGGCGCCCGTCCCCCACGGGCGGGCGCCACTCAACGTGGTTTCAAGTTCGCGGCCGGCGCGGCGCCGCGGGCGCTGAAGGGCCTGCCTCTCATCTGGCTGTGCGTCTTCTTCGTCATCCCGATGTGCTTCATCGTGGTCTACTCGTTCGCGCACGCCGGGTTCGGCACCGAGAAGATCGGCTTCACGTTCGAGAACTTCGACGAAGCTCTCTCCGGCTTCAACATCGAGGTGTTCCGTCGCACGCTCGTCTTCGCCGTCACGGGGACCCTGCTCTGCGTGGTGGTGGCGATGCCCCTGGCCTACTTCCTCGCTCGCAAGGCGGGGCGGTGGGCGCCGGTTCTGATCGTCCTCGTCCTGATTCCCTACATCACGAGCTTCCTGATCCGGACGCTGTCGTGGCGCATCATCCTGACCGACAACGGGCCGGTGGCGGACGTGCTGAACGCCCTCTCGCTGCACTCCGGCCCGATCCACCTTCTCGATGCGCCTCCCGCCGTGTTCATCGGCGTGGTCTACGCGTATCTCCCGCTGATGACGCTCCCCTTGTACGTGGCGTTCGCTCGGATCCCCGACGAGTACCTGGAGGCCGGCAGAGACCTCGGGGCGGGTGGTATCCGCACGTTCCTGTCGCTCACGCTTCCCCTGGCCCGGCCGGGGATCGCCGCGGGTGTGCTGCTGACGGCCGTGCCGATGACCGGCGAGTTCGTCGTCCCCGCGCTGCTGGGCGGCAACAAGGGCGTGCTGATGGGCGGTCTGATCTCCTCGCAGTTCCTGCAGGTGCAGAACATCCCCCTCGGATCCGCGATGGCGGTGTTGGTCCTGCTCGTGCTGGGAGTGGTCGTTCTCCTGCTCACGCGCGCGACCCGCGGATTCGATGAGGTCGGCGCGTGAACCGGCTTCGTCGCACCCGCCTCAGCACCGTGCTGCTCGGAGCCGCGACCGCGCTCGTGCTGGTGTTCCTGCTCGCGCCGATCATCACCGCCGTCGTCTACTCCTTCAACGAGGGAACGAACGGCCGCCAGACGGCGGACCTGACCGGCTTCACCACCCACTGGTTCGGTGATGCGTGGAACAACACGCAGGCGACCGATGCGCTGCGCACGAGTCTCGAGGTGGCGGTGTGCGCGGCGACGATCGCCGCGATCGTGGGCACCGCCGCGGGGTTCGCTCTGGCCCGGGGTCGCGGCATCTTCACGACCGTCGTCGAGGTGCTCGTCCTCCTGCTCCTGATCGTCCCCGAGATCGTCTTGGCGGTCGCCCTGCTCCTGTTCTACTCCAAGAGCGGCGTCACGCTCGGCTTCCTGCCCCTGGTCGGCGCCCATACCCCTTTCACCACGGCCGTCGTCGCGCTCATCGTGCGATCGCGGGTCGTCGCGCTCGATCGCTCGCTCGAGGATGCGGCGGCCGACCTCGGCGCGGGAAGCGCCCGGTCGTTCTTCGACATCCAGCTTCCGCTTGTGCGCCCCGCGATCCTGGCCGGGGCGATGCTCGCGTTCATCTTCTCCTTCGACGCCCTCGTGATCTCGGTGTTCCTGACGACGCCCACCGTTAACACGCTGCCCGTCTACCTCTTCTCGTCGGTGCGCTCGGGCATCCGCCCGGATGTCTTCGCGATCGCGACGATGATGCTGGCCTTCACGCTCACCTGCCTGGCGATCACCGGGCTCATCTACCGATGGCAGTCACGGCGCGCCGGGAGCAAGGCGACGACCGTCGGGGTGCTCGCCGGCGGGCAGACGTGAGCCGACCGCCAGGCAGTTCCTTCCAACTCGACCACTAAGGAGACCCATGTCCAACACCGCCAAGGCAGCGATCGCCTATGAGCCGCACAAGCCGTTCCAGCTTCGTGAGGTCGAGATCGACGATCCTCGCGCGGACGAGGTGCTGGTCGACATCCGCGCCTGCGGCGTTGGCCACCCGGACGCCGCTGCGCGCGACCAGAACCTGCCGCTGCCGCTGCCGATCGTCGTCGGTCACGAAGCGGCCGGTGTGGTCGAGCAGGTCGGATCGTCGGTGACGAAGGTCGCCCCGGGAGACCGCGTCCTCCTCATCTTCGGCTCCTGCGGCGAGTGCCCGAACTGCCGGATCGGCAAGACGATGCACTGCTACGACAACCCCACCTACAACTTCCTCGGCTCGCGCCCCGACGGTACGACGACGATCCGTTGCGAGGGCGAGTCGATCCATTCGCACTTCATCGGGCAGTCGAGCTTCGCCACCCGGGCGGTGGTCTCACAGCGCTCCGTGATGAAGATCGACGACGACATCTCCTTCGAGTTCGCCGGGCCGTTCGCGTGTGGAGTCATCACCGGAGCCGGGACCGTTCTCAACGTGCTGCAGGTCGAGCCCGGGTCCGCGATCGCGATCTTCGGCGCCGGGGCCGTCGGCACCAGCGCGCTGCTGGCCGCCCGCGTGGCCGGCTGCGCGACGATCGCCGTCGTGGACGTCAACCCGGATCGCCTCGCCCTCGCCGAGGAGCTGGGCGCCACCCACACGTTCAACCCCGCCGATGGGGATCCGGTCGAGGCGATCAGGGCGCTGAACGGGCGCGGCGTGCATCGCGCCCTCGACTGCAGCGGTGTGCCGGGTGTTCTGCGGCAGGCCTACGACTCCACCATGCCGCTGGGAAAGACGGCCGCCGTCGGCTCGCCGCCCGCCGGCACGGAGGTCGGGATCGACGTGATCGACATGATCATCACCGGCAAGACGCTGGTCGGCGCCGCCGACGGGTGGAGCCTCCCGGAGACGTTCATCCCGAGGCTCTTCGATCTCTGGCGACAGGGACGGTTCCCGATCGACCGCATCTTCACGAACTTCGAGTTCGACCAGATCAACGAGGCCGTCGACGCGGCAGCGCGCGGCGAGGTGATCAAGCCGGTGCTCGTGATGCCCTGACGCCCGGCGCCCGGCGTCCGGCGACCTGAGCGCCGGGCTGGAGGCGGCGCTCAGAAGTGCTCGGGCGCCCAGGGGGCAACCGGCACGTGCAGGGCGTGATCGAGCGCTGCGAGCGCGCCGTCGGTGCGCTCCTCCACGAGCCCCGCGCTCGCCATCTGCGCCAGCGAGACGCCGCCCAGGTAAGCGCTGGAGAGCTCCCGAACGTCGAGGGCGATGTCGGGTTCGGCCTCCGGGTCGGCGCGGGTGCAGGCCGCTCCCTCGCCCTCGAGGGTCTGCAGGCGCCAGAGTCCGTCGTTCTCGGGGATCGCCGCATCGCGAACGCTCAAGGTCAGCTCCGTGCGGGCGGCCCAGCGACGCTCCGTCAGCGCTCGGGGAAGATCCAGCAGACGCAGCCAGAGCGTCTCGGTCAGCTTCGTCACCACAGCGCCGCGGATGTCGTCGAGCAGGAACGGGAGCGGATCGTCCACGGGTCGATAGGGCGCCTCCACGGATGTGGCGAGCTCGAGGCCGGTGAGGAAGCGCCACAGAGCGGTGCACGCCGGAGTGTCGAGAGCGATCAGCTCGACAACCTCGATCCTCACGTTGGGCGGGATCCCGTGGCTCTGATAGATGGCATAGCCGCGCGCCGCGCCGTCGGCATCCTCGACCAGCACCAGCTGCCGGTCCCCCTCGAACAGCAGCCGGGACTCCCACCAGTCGGTCGTTCGCGACGGGAGGCCGGGGCGCTCCCCGCGCACGTGCTCGTAGAGCGGGTCGACCAGAGCTGCTGATCCGTCCTTGGGGACGAGGCGGGGTCGCGGCTCGGAGTCCCGAAGCGGCTCCCGCAGCCGGGCGCCCGGGATGGGCAGGCGCAGGGTCTCCCCGAAGGCGGCGGGCCCGAAGCCGAACCGTCCCCAGACGGTGGTGTTGGAGGTCCACAGCGCCGCGAGCGGCTCGCGGCGGTTGCGCGCGTCGTCGAGCAGGCGATCGACCAGCCCGGTGAGGATGCCCCGGCGGCGATAGGTGGGGTGGACCGTCACCCAGCTGATGCCGGCGCAGTCGAGCGAGCCGCCCGGCACGGAGAGCGAAAGCGTGTAGTTGAGCGCGGTGCCGACGATCTCCTCACCGTCGACCACGACCCAGGAGCGGTCGAGCTCCTCGACCCGGGCCCAGCGTGCGAGCAGCTCGTCGTCGACGTGCTCGTGGAACGCGGTGGCCGCGCATCGGTGAAACGCCGCATGCTCATCGCTGGCGAGGGGGCGGAACTGAAGAGCGCCTGGCATGGACTCGTCCGATTCTAATCCGACCGGTCGGTCGGGCGCGGATCCCTAGGCGCTCGGAGGAGGCGTGGGCGCAGCCGCGGGTGCCGGCGTTGTGCCCGGTGCGGCTTCGGTCCGGCGCGCCGAGCGGCGACCCAGGAGGAAGGCGACGATGAGCAGGACGAGCCCGGCGACGATCGCGGGCGCGTGCTTGGCGAGCGCCTGGGCCAGAGCCGCCCGGCCGAACTCGCCGAGGTCGAGGTAACCGTCCTCGGAGGGATCCTCGGCGGCGAACGGGGGTGCCTCGGTCCGCGCGTCGGGCCCGTCGGCGGGCGTCGGCGGAGCGGGGCCGGCGGCGGGCTCCTCGCCCGGCGTCTCAGCTGCCTCCTTCTCCTTCTCCACCTCCTCCTCGTTCCCGCCGATCTCGTCGGCGAGCCGTCCGGCGAAGTCAGCCAGCATCTTCGCCGAGACCTGCTCCATCACACCGCGGCCGAACTGGGCGGCGGGCCCGGTGACCTTCATGTCCGTCTCGACGGCGACGAGAGTCTCTGCGCCGTTGCCGCTCACGGTCGCGTTGATCATGGCTTCGACGACACCCTGCCCGGTCGTGTCCTTGCCGCGAGCCCGGATCACGACGAGCCCGCTGTCCTGGTCGGACGACTTGATCTCGACCGTGCCTTTGTAGCTGCTCAGAAGCGGCCCCAGCTTGACCTTCATCAGACCGGCGTAGCCGTCGCCGGACGGGCCGGTCAGCGATGCGCCGGGAAGGCAGGGCGCCACGCGCTCGAGGTCCAACAGCGCGGGCCAGACCTCCTCGCGGGGCGCCGGCACGCTGAACTCGTCTGTGAACTTCATCGCTCGTTCGTCTCCCTCATGGTGCGGGCCGCGTGCTGAACGGCGGCAACGATGCCGTTGTAGCCGGTGCAGCGACAGATGTTCCCGGAGAGGTAGTCACGGATCTCCTCCTCCGAGGGGTCCGGGTTCTCCTCCAGCAGCTGCTGCGACGTGAGCAGCAGCGCCGGCGTGCAGAACCCGCACTGAAGTCCATGTTCCTCGCGGAAGGCCTCCTGGATCGGATGCAGGTGCTCCGGGTCCTCGGCCATCCCCTCGACGGTCTCGATGCTCGCCCCTTCCGCCTGGACGGCGAACATCAGGCACGCTCGGGTGAGGCGCCCGTCGACGCGCACCGTGCAGGCGCCGCAGGCGCCCTGCTCGCAGCCGATGTGGGTTCCCGTCAGGCGCAGCTCGTGTCGGAGGCAGTCGGCGAGCGAGGTGCGCGGCTCGACCTGCGCGGTGCTCGGATTCCCGTTCACGACCAGGGTCACCTCGATCGGTCCGCTCATGCGCTCTTGCTCCTCGCCGCGGCTCGGGCGACGGCCCTACGCGCGACCACCCCGGTGATCCGCTTCTTGTAGGAAGCGGGAACCTGAGCGTCGTCGACCGGTGAGACGCCGTCGGCGGCCGCGCGCCCCGCGGCCTCGAGGACCGCAGCGTCTTCCGGGTTCTCGCCGATCAGGAGCTCCTCGGCGGCGTCGGCGCGCACGGGGGTCGCATCGACGCCGAACAGCGCCAGCCGCGCGCCGCTGATCGTCCCGTTGGGGTCCGTTTCCACCTGGGCCACAGCCCCGGCGAGGGCGAAATCACCATGGCGTCTCGCGACCTCCTCCACTGCTGCACCCCCGGGGGCGCATGGGATGCGGACGGAGGTGATCATCTCGTCCGGCTCCAGGGCGGTGGTGAAGATGCTCACGAAGAAGTCGCGAGCGGCGATCTCGCGTGAGCCCGCGGGGCCGGTGGCGACGACCGTGCCGTCAAGTGCGAGAAGGAGCGCCGGGAGCTCGGCGGCGGGGTCCGCGTGGGCGACGCTCCCCGCGATGGTCCCGCGGCTGCGAATTGCGACGTGGCCGACATGGCCGAGTGTTTCACCCAGGACCGGCAGAGCCGCCTGGACGTCGTCCGCCGTCTCGACGTCGCGCTGTCTGACCATCGCGTCGACCACCAGCTCGTCGCCGACGCTCATGCTCCCCAGCCCCTCGATCGCGTTCAGGTCGATCAGAACCGTCGGAGCCGCGAAGCGGAAGTTGAGCAGCGGAACCAGGCTCTGCCCGCCTGCCAGGAGCTTGGCCTCGTCACCATGCTGCTCGACCTGCTGGAGGGCTTCCTCAACTGTGGAGGGTGCGACGTATTCGAAGGGGGCGGGTCTCACGTCGATGTCACGGTCCTGCGCGTTGGCTTTGACGTTATCACCTCGTCCGACCAGTCGGTCGAGGGCGAAGATCGAGCGCACGCCCGACCAGTCGGTCGATACGTTATTCTAGCGGCCAGCATGGCTGAGGGCGAACGCCTAACAAAGCGTCATGAGGAGATCATCGCCAGGGCGGCCGTGCTCTTCGACGAGGGCGGTTACGGCAACGTGAACATGGCGTCCGTCGCGGACTCGGTCGGGATCGCGAAGCCGACCCTCTACCACTACTTCGGCGGCAAGGACGCGATCCTCTTCGAGATCCACGAGCAGTTCATCGACAACCTGCTCAGGCAGTACGAGTCCCGGCGCGGGCTCGGGTTGTCGGCCGCGGAGGAGCTCAAGGGCCTGATGGCGGACACGTTCGAGCTCATGAGCACGCACCGCGGGCACCTTCGTGTCTTCTTCGAGAGCCGACGCGAGCTCTCCGAGGAGGCCCAGGCGACGATCCGCGCGAAGCGCGATCGCTACGAATCGATCATGGTCGGCACGATCGAGCGTGGAGTCGCAAACGGTGAGTTCCGGCAGGTCGACCCGCGACTCACCGCCCTCGCGGTGTTCGGCATGTGCAACTGGGGCTACCAGTGGTATCGCCCGGAGGGAGAGCTGGGAAGCCAGGAGCTCGCCGACACCTTCTTCGAGTTGCTCTTCGAGGGGCTGCGGAGTCGCGAGCCGTGAGCGGCACAGCCGAGGCGACGGGCGAGACGTCCGCGACCGCCTACCCGTTCGTTCTTCACGAGGTCGTGCGCTTCAGCGATTGCGACCCCTTGGGGCACGCCAACAACGCGTCCTACTCGACCTACATCGAGCAGGCTCGTCGCGGCATCCTCGGCGTGGCGTTCGACGAGTGCATCCTGGCGCGCGTCGAGATCAACTTCCGCTCTTCGCTGGAGGCCGGCGAGGCGCTTGTGGTCGAGTCCCGGTGTGCAAGCGTCGGTACCGCGAGCTTCGTGCTCGAGCACCGGATCGTCGCGGAGGGCCGTCTGGTCGCGGAGGCGACCACCACCGTCGTCTCCTACGACTACGAAGGAGCGCGGAGCACGCCGATCCCCGAGGGACTGCTGGAGCGGCTCAAGAGCGGCCGGGCCGATCCCGGCTACGAGGAGCACAACAGCTCCAACAACATCCCGGCCTGAGATGGCCGATCCCGAGCGCGAGGTCACGGGGCTGCTCCAGCGCCTGATCCAGGCGAACACGGTCAACCCGCCGGGGCGGGAGCGGCATGCGCAGGAGGAGCTGGCGGACTACCTGACTGACGCGGGCATCGCCGTCGAGCTGCTGGGCGCGACCGCCGAGCGCCCCAACCTGATCGCGCGGCTGCCCGGGCGCGAACCGGGACCGACGCTCTGCTTCCTCGCGCACATGGACACGGTCCTCGCCGATGCCTCCGAATGGCGCCAGGACCCGTGGTCGGGCGCGATCGCCGAGGGGTGCATCTGGGGTCGCGGGGCGATCGACATGAAGTCCCAGCTCGCGGCGGAGGCCGTCGCGATGGCGAGCCTCGCCCGATCGGGGTGGCGCCCGCAGCGGGGCAGCCTGCTGCTCGTCTCGGTCGTCGACGAGGAGACCGGTGGGGAGATGGGTGCGTCGTGGTTGACGCGAGAGCATCCCGAGCTCGTCCGCTGCGACCTGCTTCTGAACGAGGGCGCGGGATCGCCGTTCGATCTCGAGGGCCGCCGTCACTACGGCGTCTGCTGCGGCGAGAAGGGCGCGTTTCGCCTCGATCTGACGGCGCATGGCGTGGCGGGCCACGCTTCGCAGCCGACCATCGGCGACAACGCGCTGGTCAAGCTCGCGCCGATGATCGAGCGGCTTGGGCGGCGCCAGCCCTCATATGCGATGACCTGGCTGGCGGCGGCTTTCGCGGCGGGAATCGGCGCCGATCCCGCCGATCCTTCCGAGGTGGTGCGGCGGCTGGCGGCTGAGGATCCGAAGTTGGCGGCGATCCTCGGGCCGATGTTCGGGGTGACGCTGGCGCCCACCCGGGTCGCCGCGTCGGAGAAGATCAACGTGATCCCGAGCCGGGCGGTTCTCGGCGTCGATGCGCGGGTGCCGCCGGGTCTAGGCGAGTCTGAGGTTCGGGCGGCGGTCGCCGAGCTCCTGGGCGAGGACTCCTACGAGCTGGCATTCACGGAGCGCCTGCCGGGTAACGCCTCGCCGGACAACGGGGTGCTTCGGGAGGCGATCGACGAGTGGATCGCTGAGAACGCCCCGGGCGCTGTGACGGTGCCGATGATGATGCCGGGGTTCACCGATTCGCGG
This sequence comes from Solirubrobacterales bacterium, assembly GCA_046330415.1. Classification (GTDB taxonomy): domain Bacteria; phylum Actinomycetota; class Thermoleophilia; order Solirubrobacterales; family 70-9; genus RHKX01. Next base: position 151,241 of record JAXLSW010000010.1, read on the forward strand.
TTCTTCCGCGATGCGTTCCCGGAGTGCGTGGCCTACGGGTTCTTCCCTCACGCCCATCAGACCCTGACTGAGACCGCGCCGCTGCTGCATGGCCGCGACGAACGGATCGACGTTCGCGATCTCGCCTTCGCGACGCGCTTCTACGTCGACGTCGCGCGCCGGCTGCTCGGCCGCTAGGGCCTCGCCGTCAGACCGCGACGGTCTCGACCTCGACAGCGCGGGCGGCCTCGATCCGCTCGATCAGATACGACGGGGTGACCGGGGTCCGATCGAGGGTCACGCCGAACGGCTCGAGCGCGTCATGGATCGCGCTGACGATCGCAGCGGGAGTGGCGATCGTCGCACCCTCCGCCATGCCCTTGATCCCGCCCTCGGTGACGGGTGAGGGAGTGGAGAGGTGCGCGATCTCGACCGTCGGCACCTCGGAGGACGAGGGGTAGAGGAAGTCGACGAGCGAGGAGAACTTGGGTTGACCGTCCTCGTCGTAGAAGCACTCCTCGTACAGCGCGTTCCCGATGCCCTGCACGACCGCGCCGGCGACCTGTCCGTCGACGATCATCGGGTTGAGCATCTGACCGCAGTCCTCGACCGCGAGAATGCGCTGGAGGTCGATCATCCCGGTCTCGACGTCGACCTCGACGATCGCGGCGATCACGCCGTTGGAGTACGTCTCGGGCGGGTCGTAGTGGCGCGTCGCGGTGAGGCCGGGGTCGAACTCCTCGCTAGGGCGGTTCAGCGCGCCCCAGTAGGCGTCGGCGACGACGGCGTCGACCGTGGTCTCGCAGGTGGGGTCGGCCTTCGACCAGACGCGCCCGTCGCAGATGTCGACGTCGTCCTCCTCGATCTCGAGCAGGTGCGCGGCGAGCGTGACGAGCTTCTCGCGAACCGCCCGCGCCGCGCGCATGGCCGCGCCGCCGCCGATGACGGCGCTGCGGCTCGCGTAGGTGCCCGAGCCGTAGACGTCGCGGGCCGTGTCGCCGTACGTCACCCGGATCCGCGAGGGGTTGACCCCGAGCTCGTCGGCGGTGACCTGCGCGAGGCTCGTCTCGTGCCCCTGGCCGTGGGAGTGCAGACCGGTGCTCACCACGACCGAGCCGTCGGGCTCCATGGTGACGCTGACGAGGTCGAAGAACGTGGCGCGGAGGTCGCACGCACGGGCGATCCTCGAGCCGAATCCCGTCGGCTCGACGAACGGGGAGATGCCGATGCCGCAGAAGCGGCCGGCGGCGCGGGCCTCGGCCTGCTGCCCACGGAACTCCTCGTAGCCGATCAGCTCCAGCGCCTTCTCGACCGACGCGCGGTAGCTGCCGCCGTCGTACTGCATCCCGGTGGCCGACTTGTAGGGATCGTCACCGATGCAGTTCGCGAGCCGGAGCTCGACTGGGTCGCGGTTGAGCTCGCGGGCGATCTCGTCGATCAGCGACTCGCGCGCCGTGTGCCCCGATGTCATCGCCACTCCCCGGTAGGGGGCGCACCAGCTCTTGCAGGTGGCCGCCGCGTCGACCGTCCAGGAGCACTCGCCGATGTCGTAGAGGCTGGGGAGGAGCGTCGCCGCATGAAGCGGGTCCATCAGCGATGTCACGTAGGGGAGGGAGTAGGCGCCGCCGACACCGAGGTAGCGCCCGCGGAACGCTAGGAAGCGGCCGTCCTCGTCGACGGCGATGTCGATGTAGGCGATCAGCTCCTTCGCGTGAGGGCCTGCCAGGAACTCCTCCTGGCGATCGGCGATCCACTTGATCGGACGCTCGAGCTGCCGCGAGAGGTAGAGGACGCAGTACTCCTCCATGGCGACGAGGTTCTTCGATCCGAAACCCCCGCCGACGGCCGGGGAGACCAGGCGGATACGGGATTCCGGGATGCCGAGATGGTGGGCGATGCCGGTCCGCGCCAGATGCGGTGCCTGCTGGGAGGAGTGGAGGGTCACCTCGTCGGTCCAGGGGTTCCACTGCGCGATCGACGCGTGGCACTCGATGGGAGCGGCGGCCTGACGGGTCGCCTCGAAGCGCTTGCTGAAGACGCGGTGGGCGTTCGCGAAGATCTCCTCCGCGCCGTCGGTGGCGAACTCGATGTGGCCGACGTTGTTGTTGGGCACGTCGTCGTGCAGCTGCGGTGCGTCCGGGAGCAGGGCCGCCTCACCGTCGACGACCGGGTCGAGCGGCTCGTAGTCGACGTCGACCAGCGCCGCGGCGTCCTCGGCGATCGCGCGTGAGTCGGCGACGACGGCGACGACCGGCTCGCCGACGAAGCGGACCCGGTCCAGGGGCAGGATGTGGCGGGTCACGGGCAGCGACTCGGGGCGGTCCATGGAGGCGACGATCGGGGAGGTCAGCGGCTGCAGCTGCTCGCCGGTCATCACCGCCCGGACGCCTGGGTACGACTCCGCGGCCGTGACGTCGATCGACGCGATCCGCGCGTGCGGCCAGGGGCTGCGCGCGAACGCTGCGTGAAGCATCCCGGGCAGCGAGATGTCGTCCACGTAGGTGGCCTGGCCGGTCAGGAAGCGGGCATCTTCGAGGCGCGGCATCGACGCGCCCACGAAGCGGGGTCGGTCGGACTCATCCACTGGAAATCTCCTTCAGCCGGGATACACCGAACACCGCTGATGATATATGTTCAGACAAGCGACCGTCCGGTCGGTCGGTCGGTCGCAACGTAGAACCACGTTGTGCGGCGCCTGAGTTTGGGCGGCAGGTGGTGACCGCGCTCGACGACGACAGGAGCAAGACATGACGACAGACAGATCCCTGACCCTTCTCCCGCTCTTCCGGCATGCCCTCGAGCTGTCAAAGGTCACCGAGGGCGAGGTCGTGTGCGTGTACACCGAGAACGGTGCCCGCAGCGACTACGCCGACGCCTACATCGCAGCTGCGGAGTCGCTCGGAGCCGCGGCTTTTCGCGTCGACGTGCCGACGTCGCCGGCGGAGACGAGGGAGCTCGCCGACCTCGGTCCCAGCAGTGGGCTCGGTGCACGCCCTGCGCTCGTCGAGGCGATGAAGGGATGCGACCTCGTCGTCGACCTGGTGATGCTGCTCTTCAACTCCGCGAAGATGGAGATCCAGCAGAGCGGCACCCGCATGCTCACCTGCGTCGAGCCGGTCGAGACGATCCTGCGGTGTCTGCCGACGCCCGAGCTGCGGGCTGAGGCGATCGCCGGGCGTGAGCTGCTCGCCGGTGCCTCCCGCGTCCGCATCGCGAGCGAGGCCGGTACCGACCTGACCTACGAGCTCGGCGAGCACATCTCCGAGTGCCAGTACGGGATGGCGGACGAGCCGGGGCGCTGGGACCACTTCGCCGGCACCTTCGTGTTCACCGCCGCCGTCGCGGGCAACGTCGAGGGGACGATCGTCTTCGACTCCTACGACGTCATCACGCCGTACATCAACCACGTCCGAACGCCGGTGAGGTGCAAGGTCGAGGCCGGGCACCTGGTCGACATCCAGGGCGGGCTCGAGGCCGACCTGATGCGCGACATCTTCTCCCGCTTCGACGAGGACGCGACCCAGCTCTCGCACATCGGCTGGGGGCTTCATCCCGGGGCTCGGTGGGAGTCGCTGATGATCGATCCCAACCAGATCGGCCTGGACCCGCGGGCGTTCCGCGGATGCGTGCTGGCGTCGACCGGGCCGAACAACGAGTTCGGCGGCACGAACTCCTCGCCCTGCCACTTCGACATGCCGATGCGCAACACGTCGTTCTGGGTGGACGACGAGCTGATCGTCGACGCGGGCGAGGTCGTCTACGACTTCGGAGCCGTCGCATGATCGGGACCACCGATCCGGCGCTCTCGGACCTGCCGCTCTTCGACGAGACGCTCGTCGTCAGCGGTGACGACGGACTCGAGTTGATCGGGTGGCGTTGCTCGAGGTGCGAGCGACTCACCTTCGGGCATGCCCGGATGTGCCCGATGTGTGGGTCTTCTGAAGGACGGGACACGAGGCTGAGCGCCCTCGGGCGCCTCGAGACCTGGACCAGCGTGTCGGTGCCCTCGGGCTCCTACGACATCGGGTACGTGATGCTCGGTGACGGTGAGGACGACCAGGAGGTCCGGGTGCTCGGCCCGCTGGTCACCGACGACGTCGCCGAGCTGCACAGCGGTCAGACGGTGCGCGTCGGGTTCGATCACTCCGAGATCCTCGGCGTCGACTCCGTTCACCATGTTTTCCTAACCACCAAGGAGGAGCCCGCATGAGGGACGTATTTGTCATCGGCACGGGGATGACGCGGTTCACGAAGTACGAGGACGTCGACTCCGTCGCTCTCGGCGAGCAGGCGGTCGCCGAGGCGATCTCCGACGCGGAGATCGAGACGGCGCAGGTCGACGCTTTCTACGCGGGGCATGTGCATGGTGGAGCCGTGGCCGGTGAGCGCGTCGGCGCGGCGACCGGGCTGGCCGGGATCCCGACGCTCAACCTCGAGAACGCGTGTGCCAGCGGCACCACGGCGGTCGTCGAAGCGGCCTACGCGATTCGCGCCGGTCGCTATGACTGTGTCGTCGCATGCGGCTTCGAGCAGATGTCGACGCTGAAGGGGATGATCGCCCCCTCACCGGGCGACTACGAGGGCGCGCTCGGCCTCGTCTTCCCCGCGTGGCACGCGATGCGCGCCCGGATGTACGCCGAGGAGTACGGCCTCACGCGCGAGCAGCTGTCCGCTGTGGCGGTCAAGAATCGAGCGAACGGCGCACGTAATCCCCTCTCGCACATGCGGGAGGAGGTGACCGAGGAGCAGGTCAGCGGATCGCGCTCGATCGCGACGCCGCTGAACCTCTTCGACTGCTGCCCCAAGAGCGATGGTGCGGCCGCGGTCGTCCTCGGCTCGTCCCAGTTCCTCGAGCATGCGCGTCGCCTCCACGGGCGCGCGATCAAGGTCGCGGGCCTCGGACTGCAGTCCGGCCGCGCCGATGGGCTCTACGAGCCGCTGTTCGAGGACATCACCCATCGCACGGCGGTGGACGCCTACGCCGAGGCCGGCATCGGTCCCGCCGACGTGGACTTCGCGGAGGTCCACGACTGCTTCACGATCGCCGAAGGGCTGCGCGTGGAGGGACTCGGCCTCGCCGAGCAGGGGACCTACTACAAGCAGCTCGAGGCGGATGGCCGGTGGTTGATGGAGGGTGAGACCCCGATCAACGCGAGCGGCGGGCTTCTCGCCAAGGGTCACCCGGTCGGTGCGACCGGAGTCGCCCAGGTCCACGAGCTCGTCACCCAGATGCGCGGCGACGCGGGCGAGCGCCAGCTCGATCGCGTCGACGTCGGCTTGGAACCCACACCCGCGGCGGCTCCGTGCCCGGGACGGAGGGCGGCAGTTGCGGCGTGATCATCTGCACCGGGGACTGAGCACGCCGGGATGGTCATGACGGTCACGCGCGTCGCCACCGCAGATCACGATGCGACGGTGGTCGTCGGCGGATCGGGACCCCCGATGCTGCTGATCCACGCGATCGGGCTCGATCACCGCATGTGGTCGGGGGTGACCGAGGTCATGGCCGCCGAGGCGACGACGATCAGCTACGACCTTCGCGGCTTCGGCGGCTCCGTGCCCGCCCCGCCCGCGGGCTCGATCGCGGAGCTCGCCGATGACGCTGCCGCCGTGCTGGAGGCCACCGCCGCCGAGCCGGCGCACGTCGTCGGGCTGTCGATCGGTGGTGCGGTCGCTCAGGAGCTCGCGCTCCGCCACCCGCACCTGGTCGCCAAGCTCTCCCTCTGCGCGACGCTCTGCAAGGGCCAGGAGGTCGCCCGTCAGCGCGCCGAGCAGGCGGAGCACGACGGCGTCGGCTCCCAGGTGGAGTCGACCCTGGAGCGCTGGTTCACGCCCGCGGCGTCGGCCGAGGCCGTCGCCTACGCCGAGGGCTGCCTGCGCAGCCTCGACGTCCCCCACTGGGCCGCCTGTTGGCGGGCGCTCGCCGATCTCGACACGAAGTCCCGCCTCGCCACCCTCGACGTTCCGGCACACGTGATCGTCGGGAACCTCGACTCCTCCACGCCGGTGTCCGTCGCGCGCGAGATCGCTGAGGCTATCCCCGGCGCCACGCTCGGCGTGATCGACGACGGGCCACACATGCTGAGTCTCGAGACCCCCGAACAGCTCGCGAGGGAGATCGCGCGAACATGAATGCAGAGACCCCACAACACGCTCAAGGCGCCCATGAGGCCCACGATCCGGCGGGACCCCTGAGCCACCTGACGGTGCTCGATTTCACCCAGTTCCTCGCCGGCCCGTACGCGACTCAGGTCCTGGCCGACCTGGGGGCGACCGTGATCAAGCTCGAGTCGAGCAAGGGAGACATGACCCGCGGTGTGGCACCTCACTTCGTGGGGCCCAACAGCGCCTACTTCTGGAGCCTCAACCGCGGCAAGAAGAGCATCGTCATCGACCTCAAGGACGATCGGGGGAAGGATCTCTGCCTGCGGCTCGTCGAGCGCACGGACATCCTCGTTGAGAACTTCCGCCCTGGGGTGATGGATCGCCTCGGCCTCGGCTACGAGACGCTGCGCGAGCGGAACCCCGGGCTCGTGTACTGCGCCATCAGCGGGTTCGGCCAGACGGGTCCGATGCGCGAGCGGCCTGCCTACGACGCGATCGTCCAGGCGATGTCGGGCACCATGAGCCTCACCGGTGAGCCCGATCGCCCGCCGGTGATCATCGGCCCGCCCGTCGGCGACATCGTGGCCGGGCTCTACGGGATGATCGGCGCTCTGGCGGCCGTCGGCGAGCGCGATCGCACAGGGCACGGCCGCTACGTCGACGTCGCCATGTTCGACTCGCAGCTGGCGACGCTGTCCTACCACGCCGTCTACCACCTGGTCTCCGGCATCGTTCCCGTCGCCCAGGGGCGGCGCCACGTGAGCCTTCCCACCTACAGGTCCTACACCTGCGCCGATGGTGCGGACGTTTTCGTCACCGCGAACACCGAGGGGATGTGGGGGCTGCTGTGCGACGTGCTCGGCCTCTCGGAGCTGAAGACCGACCCCCGGTTCGTCGTCAACGCCGACCGGCTCGAGCACAAGGAGGAGCTCTGGGCGTTGCTCGAGGAGCGCTTCATGACCAGGCCCGCGCACGAGTGGGCGACCGCTCTGATGGAGGCCGGTGTCCCCGCCTCGGTGATCAACACCCTCGACCGGGCGTTCGCCGAGCCGCAGGCGGATGCGAGGGACATGGTCGTCCCGGTCGTGGACTCGCTCGGGAACCGGACCCGCACGGTCGCGAACCCGATAAAGCTCAGCGATCACGAGGCGGCCGAGCACACGGTTCCCCAGCTTGGCGAGCACTCGGCGGAGGTCCTTCGATCCGTGCTCGACATGAGCGCGGAGCAGATCGAGCCCCTAATCGAGGCCGGGGTCGTGAGCGAGGCGTCGGCCTCCGAGCCAGAGGACGAGGGCTGACGATGGCCGTCTACGTGATCTCGGACGTCACGGTCCTCGACGAGGACGCGTTCGTCGCCTACAAGGAGGCGGTCCCGGCGGTGCTCGCCGCCCACGACGTCGAGTACGTGGTCCGCGGCGGCCGGCCGACCCAGCTCGAGGGCAGCTGGGACACGGAGCGCGTCGTCGTCCTGCGCTTTCGCGATCGCGAGCACGTCGATCGCTGGTACGAGTCACCCGAGTACCAGCACCTGGTGTCCCTGCGGCAGGGTGCGGCGGAGGTCTCGGCTGTGGTGGTCGATGGTTACGAGCGGGAAGCGAAGAGCTAAGCAAGGAGAACTCGAATGACGGATGAGAAGGAGTCGCAGGAGCAGGTCAAGTTCGGTGGCAGCCTCGCCCGAGGAAGCACCCCCGCGGTCATCGTCGTCGATCTGACGATCGGCTTCACCGATCCCAAGGGCACGTTCGGCTCAGACCTCGACGACGTCGTGGAGCAGACGGTCCGGGTCCTCGAAGCGGCCCGGGAGCGCGGTCACCTGGTGATCTACTCGACGGTCGGCTACGACCCGAGCCTGCGCGACGTGAACGTTCCGATCCAGAAGGCTCCGGCCGCGACGAAGATGCTCAACGGCATGGACGCATCCATCCTCGACCCCCGCCTCGGCAGGCGTGAGGAGGAGGTCGTGATCCACAAGCGCGCGCCGTCGGCGTTGTTCGGCACGTCCGTGCCCGCGCTCCTGCTGGGCAACCACATCGACACGGTCGTGCTCTGCGGCGCGGTGACCAGCGGCTGCATCCGGGCGACGTGCGTGGACCTCTACTCCTACGAGATGCCGACCCTGATCCCGCTGCAGTGCGTCGGCGATCGTGAGCAGGCTCCGCACGAGGCCAACCTCTACGACATGCAGGCCAAGTACGCGGACGTCATCGACGTCGAGGACGCGATCGGGTACCTGCGCGACACCGGTGCCGATGCCGGCTGAGCCGGCTGAGCCGATGCCGGCCGACGCAGGGCCGCTGCGCTCACCGCTGCTCGCCCTCGACGCCGTCGCCCTCGTCGAGGGCTACCGCTCCCGCCGGATCTCGCCGGTCGAGGTGGTGGACGCGGTCCTGGATCAGATCGAGGCGTACAACCCGACCCTGAACGCGTTCGTCACCGTGAGCGGCGAGGCGGCGCGAGAGCAGGCGAGGTCGGCCGAACGCGCGTACCGCGAAGGCGGGGATCACCACCCGCCGCTGCTCGGCGTTCCCTACTCCGTCAAGGACACGATCCTGACCGCGGGCGTGCGGACGACGATGGGCTCGCGAACGCTCGCCGAGTGGGTCCCGGCCGTCGATGCCCCGGTGGTCGAGCGGATGCGCGCGGCCGGGGCGATCTTCCTCGGCAAGACCAACACCCCCGAGTTCGGCTGGAAGCTGGAGACGACCAACCCGCTGGTCGGTACGACGCGCAACCCGTGGGATCCGGCGCTGACCCCGGGCGGCTCGAGCGGCGGGGCCGCGGTCGCGGTCGCGATGGGCATGGGCCCGATCGCCATCGCCTCCGACACGGCCGGCTCGATCCGGGTGCCGGGGTCGTTCTGCGGGGTCGTCGGGTACAAGCCCTCGTTCGGGCGCATCCCGTTCGCGCCCGGCGGGCCGATCGAGTCGCTGGGCCATGTCGGGGTGCTGGCGCGCTCCGTCCGCGACGTCGCCCTCGTGCTCGAGACGACGGCCGGCCCCGACGAGCGCGACCGCTTCAGCCTCACGGGACCCGTGCCGCCGTTCGCGGCCGAGCTCGAGCCGGCGGCAGGCCCCCTGAGCGCGGCGTGGAGCGAGGACCTCGGGTTCGCGCCGGTGGAGTCGGCGACGGTGGAGATCTCCGAGCGTGCAGCCCGCGATCTCGCCCCCTCGGCCTGGGAGCTGTCGGAGCTCGAGCTGAGCGTGGAGGATCCGATCGAATGCATCGAGGTGCTGCTCGCCGCGGCGATGGCCGCGGCGGCCGGTGACTCGCTCGACGAGGTGAGATCCGTGATCGATCCCGAGCGCCTCGAGGTCGTCGAGCGGGGGCTGCAGACGAGCGGTGCCGCCGTCGCCGGCGTCAACACGCGGCGGGCCGCGCTCGTCGAGGCTCTGCGGGTCGCGTTCGGCGATCGGGACCTGATCGTCACCCCGGCGGTGCCGCTGCCACCGTTCGCCGCCGGGCAGACCGCGCCGGATGCCGTCGGCGGCAGGGCCACGCCGTGGCTTCGGTGGGGTGGTCTCAGCTACCCGTTCAACCTCACCGGCCAGCCCGCCATCTCCCTGCCGTGTGGTCTCGACGCTCGCGGGCTGCCTGTCGGGATGCAGCTGGTCGGCCGCCAGCACGCCGATTCGACCGTCCTGTGCGCGGCGGCCGCGGTCGAGCGGGCCATGCCGTGGGCGGATCGCTGGCCGGCGTCGATCGCCGAGCCGGGCACCTGATGAGCGCGGTCACCCCTTGGAAGGTGGCCGTGGAGGAGCACGTGATGCTGCCCGAGGGTCCGACGGACGCGTTGCTCGCGTTCATGGACGAATCCGCGATCGAGCGGATGATCCTCTCCCCGGGGGGACCCGGTGTGCAGGCCGAGGCGGATCCGGTGCGCGCGGCGGTCGAGGCCCGAGCGGCCAACGACGCGATGGCCGATGCCATCGCCGGGCATCCCGATCGCTGGAGCGCCTTCGCCACCCTGCCGATGCAGGATCCCGATGCCGCCTGCGAGGAGCTCGAACGCGCCGTCGCCGAGCTCGGTCTCTGCGGGCCGCTGGTCAACGGCTACAGCGCCGCCGCTGACCCCGAGTCGGCCCTCTACTACGACGACCGCAGATACGACGACTTCTGGGAGCGGCTGCAGGACCTCGGGGTCCCCTTCTACCTGCACCCTCGCGACCCGCTGCCGAGCCAGCAGCGCGCCTACGAGGGACACCCCGAGCTGCTCGGCGCGGCGTGGGGCTTCGGCGCGGAGACGGCCCTCCATGCGCTGCGGCTGATCGTCGGTGGCGTCTTCGACAGGTTCCCGCGGGTGCAGATCGTGCTGGGACACCTCGGCGAGACGCTTCCGTTCGCCATCGGTCGCACGGCGGCTCGGCTGCGCGACCAGACTCTGGACATCGCCAAACCGGTCGATGCATACTTCCGCGAGCACTTCCACGTGACGACCAGCGGACACTTCAACGAACCGGCCTTGGTCGCCTCGATCATGGAGATGGGGGTCGACCGAGTCATGTTCGCCCTGGACCATCCTTTCGCCGACGCCGCCGTGGGTAACGCATGGTTCGACGCCCTCGACCTCGAGCCCGCCGACCGGGAGCTGCTCGGCCGGGACAACGCGATGCGGCTCTTCGGCCTCGGGGGAAGGGGGGAGGCGACCGCATGAGGGAGGTGCTGGAGGAGCTTCAGGAGTGGAGCGAGGCGGGAGAGCGGATCGCGGTCGCGACCGTCGTCCGCACCCGCCGTTCGGCACCGCGGCCCCCCGGGGCGAAGATGGCGATCAACGAACGCAGCGAGATCGCCGGGGCGGTCTCCGGCGGCTGCGTCGAGGGCGCCGTCGCCGAGGCGGCGCTCGATCTGCTGCGGGGCGGCAGTGGGCCGCGGATGCTCAGCTTCGGGATCGCCGATTCCGAGGCCTGGGACGTCGGCTTGCCCTGCGGCGGGGAGATCGACGTCTTCGTCGAGGGGCATGACGCGATGAGCGACGCGAGCCCGCAGGCCGAGCTCGCCAGGCTCGCGAGCGAGGGCGCTCGCGGGGCGCTGGCGACCGTGGTCGGGCCGGAAGGCCACCCGGAGATCGGGCGGAAGCTGCTGGTGCGCGAGGACGGCTCGATCTCGGGAGGGCTGGGCGCGGATGCGCTCGACGAGGCGGCGGGAGCGGCCGGTGAGGAGCTGCTGTGGGCAGAGCGCTCGGAGCTGCGCGAGCTCGAGGGCGCCGAGGTGTTCTTCGAGGTCGTCGGCCCGGCGCCGCGGATCTTCGTCCTCGGCGCGGTCGATTACACGGCCGCGCTCTGCAAGCTCGCCGATGCGACGGGCTGGCGCCCCTACGTATGTGACCCGCGGACCGCGTTCGCGACCCGGGATCGTTTCCCCGAGGCGGAGGAGGTGATCGCCGCCTGGCCGGACAGAGCGTTCGAGCGGCGACAGCATCGACCGCGCGACCTACATCGTCGTCCTGCCCACGACGCCAAGCTCGATGACGCCGCGCTCAGGATCGCGCTCCGGTCGGAGGCCGCCTACGTCGGTGCGATGGGCGGCCGCTGCGCACCAGGCGGACCGCCGCGAGCTGCTGGAAGGCGGGGCTCACCGAGGCCGAGCTCGAGCGTCTCGCGGCGCCGGTCGGCCTCGACCTGGGAGCAACCAGCCCCGAGGAGACGGCGCTCTCGATCCTCGCCGAGGTGGTCGCGGTCCGAAACCACCGGGAGGGCAGGAGGGGCTGTGCAACTCCAACGGGCGGATCCACCCCGTCCCTGACGAGGCCGGGGCGTGATCGCAGGCCTCGTGCTCGCCGCGGGCGAGGGGAGGCGGTTCGGCGGTGCCAAGCTCGCGGCTGAGCTCGAGGGGGAGTCGGTGCTCGACCACGCGGTCGCCGCGATGCTCGGCGTGCCGGCCATCGAGCGGGTCGTCGTGGTGCTCGGAGCCCACGCCGAGAAGGTGCTCGCGAGCTCCGACCTCTCCGAGGTCGAATGGGTCGTCTGCGAGCAATGGAAGGAGGGGATCGCCGCCTCGCTTCGCACCGGGGTGCAGACCCTCGCGGATGCGGATGCCGAGGCGATCGTGATCACGCTCGGGGATGAGCCGTTGATCACCGCGCAGGCGATCGCGGCGATCGTCGACCGGATCGATACCCCGGCGCCGGCGGTCCGCGCGACCTACGACGGGCGCCCCGGCCACCCGGTGCTGATCAAGCGGGAGCTGTTCTCCGAGGTGGGCCGGCTGCACGGCGACGAGGGTGCCCGCGGCCTCCTCACGGCGACCGGGGCCCTCGAGGTCGAGTGCGGTCAGCTCTGCCGGCCAGACGACATCGACGAGCCGGAGGACTTGCGGCGGATATCCGCCATCGCTCGCGGGGAGTGACCTGGCGTCACTTCTTCTTTCCCCCGTTGCGCTTCGCCTTCACCTTGAAGGTCGCCTTCGCGGGTGACGCGTCGGTGTTGCCGCCGGCGTCCGTCGCGCGGACCTCGAGTGTGTGCTTGCCCTTCTTCAGCTTCTTCAGGGTGTGAGGCGACGAGCAGCGGACGAAGGCGCCCTTGTCCACCTTGCACTCGAAGGTGGAGCCCGTCTCAGTCGCGGTGAACTTGAAGGTCGGCGTCGGGTCCTTCGTCTTCTTCACCGGCTTGAGCAGGGTCGTGTCCGGAGGTGTCGTGTCGCTCGGCGGCGCGACGCTCGATTCGACGTAGGTGAAGGACGCCGAGCACGCCGAGGGGCCGTCGCCGTCCCCGGGGTCCACGACCTGAGCCGTCAGCGTCGTGGATGAGTTGTCGGCGACGCTGATCGAGATGCCCGATCCGGAGAAGGTCGCGGCGGATCCGCTCGCGATCGGGGAGCCGGTGCAGCTTCCGCTCGCGTAGAGGTTCACGGTCGAGCCGCTCGGTGCGGTGCCGCTGATCTCGGGGTTGTTGTCGTTGCCACCCGAGGCGGGGTTGGAACCGGTGATCGAAGGGGTGGCCGGCAGTGACGGGTCGTCGTTGCTCTCGCACGCGGTGATGGCGAGCGCCTGCGGCTGGAGATGCCCTGGGACGAGTCGACGCGTCCGCGGCGGCGGAGTCCGGTCCCGGGTCACATACACGGAGCGCGGCCGCGAGGTCGGCAAGCACCTGATCGACGTCCACGACCATCTCCGCCATGAGCTTCGGGAGCTGCGCTCCTGATCGAGCAGGTGCGCGAGGGGGCGCGGAGCGCGGGGAGGCTCGAAGGGGAGCTCAACCGGATGGCGATGCGCCAGAACGACTGGACGCTGGGAGCGTTCTGCTCGCGCTACTGCGTCGCGGTCGCAGGCCACCACAACCTCGAGGACGTCTCCGTCTTCCCGCACCTGCAGCGCGCCGAGCCCGCGCTCGAGGAGGTCATCGACCGGCTCGCCGACGAGCACCTGGCCATCGGCGACGCGCTCGCCGCGGTCGACCGGGCGCTCGTCGCCCACATCAACGACCCGGCCGACTTCGAGCCGCTGCAGATCACCGTCGACGCCCTCACCGACGCGCTGCTCTCCCACCTCTCCTACGAGGAGCGCGAGCTTGTCGAGCCCCTCGCCCGCGTCGGTTTCATGCCGGGGCAGGTCTGAGCACGGCCGGTCGGCTTACGGGGCAAGCGCCTCGCGGAGGAAGTCCACGTCGGCCCTCAGCTTCGCGACCGGGTCGCGCGGCGTCTCGACGATCGACGGCGCCCCGGCGGCCCGGACCATGTGGCGGAGGACGTCGAGGTCGATCTGGCCCTCGCCGATCGTCGCGTAGCGATCAGCCGGTCCCCGGCCGGGTCGCGCGAGTCGTTGACGTGCATCAGGTCGATGCCGCCCGTGATCGCTCGCGCGCGCTCCACCGCGTCGCTCAGGTCCTCGCCCGCGGCGTGGGCGTGGCAGGTGTCGAAGCAGAAGCCGAGCGGGAGGTCGCTGTCGGCCCCGCTGTCGCCTCCCAGAGCCGCGCCAGCGCGTCGAAACGCCGGGCGACCGCGTTGTCGCCCGCCGGCGGTGTTCTCGAGGTAGACGGGTACCTCGCTCTCGAGCATCTCCAGCGTCCGCGGCCAGCGTCCGAAGCCGTTTTCGATGCCGTCCTCGGCGTGGCCCGGGTGGACGATCACGGCGAGCGCCCCGATCTCGGCCGCGGCGTCGCACGTCTGCTGCAGGATCTTGCGGGAGCCGTAGCGGACGTTCGGCTTCGGCGAGCAGACGTTGATCAGGTAGGGAGCGTGGACGTAGATGCCGACCTCGGATGCCTTCAGCTCATCGGCATCGTCGCGCGGCGGCGGCTTCTCCCAGCCCTGTGGGTTGGAAGAGCTGGATGCGCTCGGCGCCGACGGTGGCGGCCTCGGCGAGCGGGTCGTCTCCCTGCACGTGTGCGCCGATCGGCTGGCTGCTCGTGGGCATGGGGCGAGCATACGAGCGCGTTCGCGTCCCCCGCATCGGATAACCTCGCCGCGTCGTCCGAAGGGTGAACGGAGGTTTCCGTCGATGAGGGGTTCGAGAACGTGGTCCTGTCGGTTGGCGCGGGGGGGGGGGGGGGGGGGGGGGGTGCGCTGGTCGCGGCGTGGCTGCTGGTCGCGTGCGGAGAGGAGGGGACGACACGGCTGCGGACGTCGACCTCGATCAGACGACGGTGACCTCGAACCTCGAGGAGGCCGGATACGCGGTTGCCGAAGACGGAACCGGGGCCAATCGGCACTGCCGGGACTGGTCGACGTCGACTTCGCCACCGGTCCCGACAGCGGGTTCGACAGCGCCCTGCAGGTCAGCGGCGGCGGCCTGCGGCCATTCGATCCCGCCGATCTCTCCGGGACCGGCTTCGTGCTTCTCTACTCCGACGCTGATGCCGCGGCTGCCGCCGAGCGACAGCATCGGCGACGGTCCCGGCCAGCAGCTCGAGGGCAACGCGCTCTTCATCTACGGCAGCGGGCTCGGGCCGCCTCCAGGAGTTCACCGACATGGTGGACGCGGCGACGGGGCAGTAGCTCCGGGGCACCTCGTCAGCCAGTGAGGCGCTCGACCCGATGAGCCTTGGCGCCGCAGGGCGTCTCGACGACGACCTCGCTGCCGACCTCGGCGTCGCGGAGCGCCCTGGCCCACGGAGACTCCGCCGAGGCTTGCCCTCGGCCACGTTCGCCTCGGTTGGCCCGACGAGGGTCCAGACGTGGGTCTTGTCGGCCTCGACGTCCCGCACTTCGGCGCTGCGGCTGAAGGCGAGGCCTGCGCGTCCTCGTCGACCTCCACCACGACAGCGTCGATCAGCCGCGTCCGGAGCCGCTTGATCCGCGTCCCAGGTGCGCCTGATCCTCCTTGGCGATGTGGTAGTCGGCGTTCTCCTTGAGGTCGCCGAGCTCGCGCGCCGCCTTGATCCGCTCCGCCATCTGCAGGCGCGCCGGGCCCTCGAGCTCGCGAGCTCCCGCCCGCAGCTCCTCGGGAATCCCTCCCTTATTGATCGCCTCTCCGCTTCCTTCCATCCGGGCAGGTTGGCACATGGGCGCCGGCCTGTGCCCGCCGGCGCCATGGATGCCCGGTGGGCGCCGGCTGCGCGCTAGTGGGCCTTGATCTTGCCGAAGCCCCGCGCCAGCTTGTTCTTGTCGACGTTCCCACTCGATCCCGCGCACGTGCCCGATGCTCGTGTACTGCCGAATCGTCCATCCCTTGCCGGCCCAGTTGGCGGCCGGGACCAGGGAGGGGACGCCGAAGTTGGCGACCCAGAGGGGTGGCCGTCGAGCGCGAACGCGGTCGTGTCGCCGGTCGCCTGCCAGCTCGAGTTGTTCGTGTAGATGATCGGCTTGGAGCCGAGCTTGCGCTCGACGCGACTCAGCCAGGCCTTGATCCACGCCCGAAGCTCGAGCTCGTCGAGATCGGTGAACGGGGTCTCGACGTCGAGGACCGGACGCAGGTCCCGGCCGCGGAGCTGGCCGACGACCGAGGCGAAGAGGTTGGCCTCCTGGCGGGCGTCGAGCTTGGCTCCCGCGACGCCGTCGATCTCGGTGCCGGGGTCGGAGGCGAAGGCGCGGTGGTAGGCGCCGACCCGGATCCCCTCCGCGCGGGCCTTCTTGTAGTTGCGCAGGTAGGTGGGATCGGCGCCGCACTGATCGGGCACGACGAGGCAGTCGTCGCCGCTGCCGCGGCTGGCCTGAAGGAAGGCGAACTTCGTCTGCGTCTGGCCGACCTGCTTCCACGCGATGTGGCCCTGGAAGCGGGAGACGTCGATCCCGCGGATGTGCTTGGGCGCGGCCTGCGCGGTCGACCCCGCGACGAGCATCGCGAGGGCCAGCAGCGCCGACGTAGCAACCAGCGCGGCGCCGAGGCGCGAGCGATGTCCTGCGAGTCCCATCTGCCCCATCGAACACGCCGCCGCGGCGATAGTTGCCCGCGAATGGGTGCGCTGCAGGCGATCGCCCGTCGCTAGCTGGCCTCCCAGTGCTCACCCCCGACCCAACCGACCCCGGTGAGATCGACACTTGGGACGCTGAGCGGCCGAAAGGTCGATCTCGCACTGGGAGTGGCGGGGCGGGGCAGGGACGCTTTGGGGACAGCGTGCAGGGCGGGGGCGTTCGGCGCGCCGGGGTTCTCCGGTGTGAACGCTGAGATTGACGTTTGGGACGCGGAGCGGCCGAAAGGTCGATCTCGCGATGTTCGAGAACTACGGCACGATCTCGAGCCGTCTCGCCACAGCGGCGGCGATCGTCGTCGCGAGCGGCCCCGCCGGGTAGCCGGCGATCGTCCCACCCCCGGCCCCGACCCTGAGCGCGCCCGCCGTGCTGATCAGCTCGATCTGCAGGGAGACCTCGATTCGCCTGGAGCCGAGCGGCGCCGATCCGGCGACGCTGCCGAGTAAGCCACCCCCGGGGAACTGAGGAAGCACCCGGAGGCAAGAACGGCGAGATCGGCGGCCCGGTCACGTGCGCGCGGGTCGCCATCGCGTGGGGACCGGGCGGCGGCGCTCGAGGACGAATGCGCTGACGGCGAAGGGGCCGGTGCGGAAGTCGGTGAGCTCGACGTCGACGTCGGCGAAGCCATCGAGGCGCCGGGCCGACGGTGGCCCTCCCCGAGGACGCTCATCGCCTCCGGCGGCCGCTTGCGGCCGTGCTCCGCCCGGGCCGGGCGTCGATCCGGGCCCCGGCGCGCCGAGAGCCAGCCGATCTCGAGCCCGCTGCCGCGCACCTCGATCAGGTCGCCGGCGTTGCGCAGCAACCGTATTGCCGGGAACGCCCGTACGCGCACCTCGGCTGTTCCACCGCGCTCGATCAAGCGCCCGTGGATGCGCCGCGCTGCGACGCGGCACCAACAACTGGGTACCGAGCGCAGCGAGTGCGGCTAACGCCAGGACGAGGCCACGGCGACCGCCGCCTCCACGCTACCCACGGGCTCACGGGGCTGGTGAGAGCCCCATCACGCCGCCCCGCCCCGCGTGCTCGGCGGCCCGGCCGCAACCACCCAGCGGCGCCTGTCCCGCCGCTCCCGGGCATCTCGCCCGCGATGACCGGGTCGAGGCTGAGGAGGAAGCCCGCATCGCGGGGGATCGCGATAGCGGTTCTGACGGCGACGTTCGCCGCGCTGGCCGCGCTCGCCCCGGTGGCGCTCGGCTCCCTACATCCCACGCCCACCGCGGCGGATCGCTGACGACGGTGAAGGGAAACTTGAAGCCGCTGTACCCGGAGGAGTCGATGCCGGCGTTCCGCCATGCGGCCAAGCAGGGGTTCGTCCTCGAGATGGACACGCGCGTGACCGCCGACGGACGGGTTGTGCTGATGCACGACTCCGAGCTCGAGCGGACCACCGACTGCACCGGCCTCGTCAACTCCAAGACCCTGGCCGAGATCCGCAAGGGCTGCGAGATCGACACCCTCGGCACCGACATCCGCGACGACACCTCCAGGCCGCTCGGCCCCAACGACGATCGCCGCACCCACGTGCCGACCCTCGCCGAGGCGCTCAGGGTCGCGATGAAGTACGGGGTCGGCGTCAACCTCGAGATCAACAACTACGCGAGCAACGACGACTACGACGCCACCGGCGACTTCCAGCGCCGCGTCGCCCGTCAGCTCGAGGACAGCGCCTTCCCGCCCGGCGACCTGATCCTGCAGAGCTTCGCCCCCGGCAACCTGTCGCTCTTCCAGGAGGATCCCTACTTCGCCGACGCGAAGATCTCGTTCCTGACGCTGGCGTCGCTCAACGACATCGGGCCGACCGTCGGCGACGGCATCGACGCCGACTACATCTCGCCCGCCTGGCCGGTGAGCACCGAGATCATCCAGAAGGCTCATTCGCTCGGAATGCAGGTCGTTCCCTACACGATCGACACGCCCGCCGAGGTGCGCGATGCGACGCTTGCCGGGGTCGACGCGATCATCACGGACGACCCTGCGATGGCGCGTCGCGCCGCCGTCAAGGCATTCCCGAAGCCGCCGAAGGCACCGAAGCCGCCGGCGCGTAAGACGTGCCGCGGCTTCGCGGCGGCCAACAGCGTGCCGCCGGTCCAGAGCTTCCACGCCGACGACTCCGGGCCGCGGATGTTCGCTCTGCAGTTCAAGCAGGACATCGGGAACGTCGCCACCTACCGCGACTTCCGGACCAAGATCGAGTGCATGATCCGGACCTACGTCGAGCCGAAGCTCGCCGACGATCGCCCCAACGTCGTCGCGCTCACCGAGGACGTCGGTGTGATGACCCTCGCCACCGGTAGCCGCACCGCCCGGACCCGCGAGCTGTTCGGCGACCCGGCCAACATCCCCGGCTGCGAGGGCGTCCCCTCGCCGTGCGGGATCGTGCAGGCGCTGCTCTCCCTCGACGGCGACTACGCATCCCAGGAGGCCGCCTACTCCTCGCGCTTCGACGGCTCCACTCCCTTCGCGCAGACCTTCCTCGCCGGGACCGACACCTTCGGCCGCGGTTGGATGCAGACGTTCTCCGATCTCGCCAAGCGCTATGGCGTCTACATCGTCGGCTCCAACAACCAGGCCGAGTTCCGCGAGTCCATCGACCCGACCGAGGTGGCGGCGTTCGCCGATCCCGACGTGGTCGGGGCGAAGAGCGCCTTCGTCGCGACGTCGCCCGAGGTCTACAACGAGGCGTTCGTGTGGGGTCCCAAGGACGTGACCAAGGACGGGCCCGCGCCGCTTCGCAACGTCGTCTACTCGAACAGGAAGGTCCCACTCACCGACATCGAGAACGCCCTCGCGCTGACCCCGGGACCGTCGAGCGGCCCCGATGCGGTCGAGAACATCCGCCCGTACCGCATCCCCGGGACGAAGGCCAAGATGTCGATCGCGACGAGCCTGCCGGCCTTCCGCTACGACGGCAACCTCTCGCCGTTCGGCGAGCCGCCCGCCGCGACGATCGACCCCTGCTCCGACACCGCCACCTACTACATGCTCTGCATGGACAAGCTCGGCGCCAACCTCGTCATGCAGGACGAGGCCAACCCCGGCCGTTGGGCATCGCCCGAGGGCTTCTGGCAGCCGCTGGAGTGGATGGGCTCGAGCTGGCGCGCGGTCGCTGATCCGACCGTCGACTTCGACTACAACGTCACCCCGTTCATGGTCGGCAACCTCGCCGATCTCGAGTTCGACGGGCAGACCTCGATCACCCAACGCGGCCTGAAGGGGGCGAAGGGACAGAGCGGCGAGTCGACGCGCTGCCACTACGTGGGCAACTCGAAGCTGATCACCGCCCCGCCCGAGGACGACCCATCCGCCTACGGCGTCTACGCCGGGGGCAAGCGCGAGTTCCTCGGCCTCGCTCCGTGGGTGACAGGCGACGGCTCGCGCGCGAAGCTCCGCGCCACCGGCGAGGCGCTCGCGCCTGGGTCCGGCTCCCCGCGCGAGAACGACTACGTCGAGACGGCGGTGATCGCCGACCTCCCGTTCCCGCCCGATCCGCGGCGGCGCAACTGCCTGGGCTGACCGCCACCGGCACCGCCACCCACCCGCCCGCCCGAGGCGGCATCATTGACGGGGATGAACCCTCCGGCAACGAAGGTCATCTCCACAGCGACCACCTCTCCGGACTCGGGGGAGACGCTTCGCGACGCGCACGGACGCGCCATCAGCGACCTCCGCGTCTCGGTCACCGACCGCTGCAACTTCCGCTGCCAGTACTGCATGCCGGCGGACGGCCTGCCGTGGCTCGAGCGCGCCGAGATCCTCACCTTCGAGGAGATCGAGCGCCTCGTCTCCGTCTTCGTCGCGCTCGGCATCGAGGACGTGCGGCTGACCGGCGGGGAGCCGCTGGTCCGCCGCGACTTCCCGAACCTCGTGGCGCGGCTCGCCGCGATCGAGGGCGTCGCCGACCTCTCGGTGACCACGAACGGCTACCTGCTCGAGCGCGACGCCGCGGCACTCGTCGAGGCCGGGATCGGCCGCGTCAACGTCTCGATCGACTCGCTCGCCCGCGACCGGTTCTTCGAGATCACGCGTCGCGACGCGCTGCCGCAGGTGCTGCGCGGGCTCGAGGCGATCGCGGCTCACGAGTCGGTCCGGCCGATCAAGGTCAACGCGGTCGCGATGCGCGACTTCACCGAGCGCGAGGTCGGCGGCTTCGTCGAGCTGGCGAGGACGAGCGACTACCAGGTCCGCTTCATCGAGTTCATGCCGCTCGACGCCGACCGCGCCTGGACCGAGGGCGCGGTCCTCACCGGCGAGGAGCTGCGGGCGTTGATCGAGCGCGAGCACCCGCTCGTCGAGAGGCCGCGGGAGCCGTCAGCGACGGCGAGGGTCTTCGAGTTCGCCGACGGGCGCGGCGAGATCGGCTTCATCAACCCGGTCAGCGAGCCGTTCTGCTCCGACTGCAACCGCCTGCGCCTCACCGCCGAGGGCAAGCTCCGGACCTGCCTCTTCTCGATGCACGAGACCGACCTGCGGGGACCGATGCGGGAGGGGGCCGGCGACGCCGAGCTCGCCGAGCTGATCCGCGACGCGGTCTGGCGCAAGGAGCTCAAGCATCGCGTCGGCGAGCCCGGGTTCCGCCCGCCGCCCCGCTCGATGAGCGCCATCGGGGGCTGAGACCCGGTCAGAGCGAACTCGTGGCGCAGGGATCGATGCTCGAGCGGGAGGGCGAGGTGGCGAGGATCGGCGCCGTCCTCGACGAGGCGGTGGCCGGCCGCGGCTCCCTGATGGTCGCCGAGGGCCCCGCCGGGATCGGCAAGTCGACGCTGCTCGAGGCTGCGGTGCAGATGGCCGCCGATCGGGGGATGGGGGTGCTGCGGGCGCGTGGGGGGGTGCTCGAGCAGCGGGTCGAGTTCGGGATCGTCCGCCAGCTCGTCGAGCGCGAGGTCGTCCGCGCCGCGCCCGCCCAACGCGAGCGACTGCTCGGCCTGGCGTCGCCGGCTGGCGGTGCCGGGGGGACGTAGAGGCCTGGTGCGACTGGGCTCGGCCGATCCCCTCGCCGGCGACCTTCACGGGCTGCAACGGCAATGCGGAACTTGGCGCGGAGGAACGTCGCCCTGCTCGCGGGCTCGACGACGCAATGCGGGGATGCAATGCTGCGTGCGGGCGGCCATCAGCCAACTGGCTCGGCGGCCTGCTCGGCGGCGATGCTCGTCTGCAGGTGCCATTGGAGGCGAGCTGGGCAGGTGTTGCCGAGATGCTGCAGCCTGCTGGATCCAGCACTTGCGCCCTGGAACTGCTCAGCCGGAGCGCAACTGCTGGGCTTCTGCTCGATGTTCGGGACTGCTCCGGAGAGGATTCCGTCGACTCCTGCTTCGGCAGCGGCGGCATCCTTCTGGCCTGATCGAGCTGCTGGACGAGTTCGCCGCCGAGAGTACCGGCGAGCTGCTGGCGGGAGCGGGTCGGCGGGGCCTGATCGCCGGCGGCAGCAGGCGCTCCTGCTGCTCGGCCTGGCCGCCTGGGGCCGGCCTGACGCGGTCGCCGAGGCGCTGGCGACGCTCGGCGGCGAGGGCGAGCTGCGCCACGTCGCCGCCATCGCGGATCTCGACGCCGAGGAAGCCGCAGCCGCGGCGGACCGGCTCGCGGCGGCGAAGATCTCGTCGCCGGACGGCCGCTGCGCATCGCCCATCCGCTCGTCTGGGCCGCGATCGCCGAGCAGCGCTCTCCTCCGAGCGAGCGGCCGCGCACCGCTGCGCGATCGCCGTGCTGCGGGCGGATGGCGCGGGCGATGACGCGCTGATCCCGCACGCGCTCGAGGCCGAGCCGTCCGGCGACGAGGAGCTGGTCGCGCTGCTGCGGCGCAGCGGGCGGCGTGCGCTCCTCACGGGTTCTCCGGAGAGCGCGGCAGTGCAGCTGGAGGCGGGCGGTCGCCGAGCCGCCGCCCGAGGCCGAGCGTGGAGAGCTCCTCGCCGAGCTCGGCCGGGCCGAGGTCCGAGCGGGCGAGTTCGGCGAGGGGATCAGCCACCTCGACGGAGCGTTGCGACTGCTCGGTCCCGAGCGCGCCGCAGGGGCGCATCGCGATCGCGTCTACGCGGCCTTCGCCCGGCGGGGATGGACGCTGCGCAGGGTGCGGTCCGGGAAGCGCTTGCGGCGATCGGCGACGACGCCGGTGACGCCGGCCTGCCCCTGTGCCGATCTCGCGCTGCTCGCCTGGCTCTCGGGGTCTGACCACGGGCTCGATCTCGAACGCCATGGAGAGCTCGCCGGTGCAACGACCGCCGAGCGGACCGTGCTGGCGATCCGCGCCCAGGAGGCTCACTCGAGCGGCGACGACCCCGACGCCGCGGTGATGCTCGCCGAGCGCGCGCTCGGGGGCGGGCGGCTGATCGCCGAGGACACCGCGGAGGCCCTCTCCTGGTTCATGGCGCTCTACGCGCTGCTCAGTTGCGAGGCGCACGACGCCGCCTCGCGCGACCATCGCCGACGCCCTCGCCGACGCGGGCCGCCGCGGCTCGGCCTTCGCCCACTGCGGCGCGCTCGGGGCCCGCGCCGTGCTCGCGCTCAACGAGGGCCGCCCATGACGCTGAGGCGGACGCCCGAGAGGCCGCCGCGGAGGAGGGATCCCTCCGGTGATGGCACCGGTCAGCTTCATCTCGTCCTCGCCCTCACCGACCAGGGGGAGATCGAGGACGCCGCCGCCGAGCTCGAGGCCGCGGGTCTCGCGACCGGGCCCGGCGGGCCGACGGTGATGCGGTGGATGCCGTGGGCCCGCGCTCGCCTGCGGGAAGCCCAGGGGGACGACGCCGGCGTCCGCGAGGCCGTCACCGCGCTTGCGGCCGACGACGCCGAGGGCAAGCCGCGCGCGCTCGCCTGGCGAGCCCTGCTGGCCCGATCGCTGAGCGCGCGAGAGCCCGCCGAGGCGACGACCCTCGCCGCCGAGCATCACGCGTGGGCGTCCCGCTGGGGGACGTCCGGCCGCGCTCGGTGTCGCCGAGCGCGCGGTCGCGTTGACGGCGACCGGGACCGAGCGCGCGGATCGGCTCGAGGGGGCGGTTCACCCTGCCGCTCCTCGCTGCGCACCGAGGAGGCTCGGGCGCGGCTGGACCTCGGCGTCGCCCTCCTGCGCGCCGGTCGCCGTCGCGAGGGACGGGGATGCGCTCGAACCCGCGCTCGAGGCCGCCCTGGCCTGCGGAGCGCGCCACGTCGTCTGGGCCGCGGCCGAGGAGCCCGAGGGCCGCCGGGGCTTCGCCGCGGTGGATCTCCTTCGACGAGCTGACGGCCTCCGAGCGCCGCGTCGCCGAGCGGGCCGCGGCGGGAAGCACTGCCAACCGCGAGATCGCCGCGGAGCTGTTCGTCACCCCCAAGACGGTCGAGAACCACCTCACCCGCGCCTACGCCAGCTCGGCGTCAGCCCCGGACGGAGCTGGCCGGCGCCCTCTGAGTCCAGCCGCGGCACCCACGCCGACCCCCCCAAGCCTGGAAGTCAGGGGGGTGCTCCCTCATGAGCGGGGACGCGGCGCGGCGATGGTGGGCGCGTGACCTCGACCACCCCGATCGCCATCGACTGCGAGCTCGACTCCCTCGAGGAGCCGATCCGCGGCCGGCTGCGAAACCGGGGCGGGCGTGAGGCCGAGTTCAGCGGCTGGATCGAGTTCTCCGCTGTCCTCATCGACCTCGCCGAGGAAGCGCAAGCCCAGAACCCAGAGCCCACCAAGGAGGGACAGCTATGAACACCACCGGAAACCGGCGTCTCGGCGGCGCCCAGATGATCGTCGCCTGCGTCGCGCTGTTCGTCGCGCTCGGCGGCACCGCGGTCGCCGCGAAGGACCTGATCACCGGCAAGGAGATCGCCAAGAGCACGATCACGAGCAAGAACGTCAAGAACGGGACGCTGAAGACGGGCGATCTGAGCAAGAAGACGGTCGACTCGCTGCAGGGTCAGAAGGGCGAGAAGGGGCCGCAGGGGCCGGCCGGCGCCAACGGGATCGTCACCCCGGTCAGCGGCTTCGACGCCTCCGAGAACGTCCCCGCCAACCAGGTGCGCAACGTGGTCACCCTCAACGTCGCCGCGGGCAGCTACGTGGTCACCGCGAAGACGAACCTGTTCTCGACCGGCACCGATGGATTCGGCTGCAACATCGAGGCCAACGACGCGACCCTCGAGTCCTCGGGGATGACCTGGGAGCCGTCGGCGAACAACCTCCACCTGCCGGTGATGACGCAGGGCATCGCTCCGGCCGGGACAACGAAGATCGAGCTCGCCTGCGGTTCGGCTGGTGATACGACGTCCGCCTCCGGCTCGAGCCTGATCGCGATCCCGGTCGGCTGACCCCGGGGAGGGCGCCGGAACGTCGGCGCGACACGCGCGGGGCCGCTCTCGGGGCGGCCCCGCGGTGTGTCATGCTGCGCCCATGGCAGACGATCTCAGCCTCGGTGAGGCGGCCAAGCAGCTTGGGGTCAGCGTCGACACGCTGCGCCGCTGGGATTCCTCCGGGAAGCTCGAGACCACTCGCGACGAGGGCGACCGCCGCCGTGTCCCCGTGAGCGAGGTCGAGCGACTGCGCCCGGCGCCCGAGCGCCACCGCACCGGCGACACCTTCTCCGCCCGCAACCGCTTCGCGGGCAAGGTCGTCTCCGTGGAGTCGGACGGCGTCATGGCCCTGGTCGAGATCGAGGCCGGGCCGCACCGGATCACGGCGGCGATCACCCGCGATGCCGTCGAGGAGCTGGGGCTCGTCGAGGGCGTCGAGGCGGTGGCGACCGTGAAGGCGACCTCGGTCATGGTGGCGCGGGAGCGCAGCGATGGCTGAGAGCCCGAACCCGACCGCCGAGGAGTGGATCGAGGCCTTCGCCACCGCGGCCGGGGCCGATCCGCCCTCAGCCGAGCAGGTCCGCGGCCTGCTCGAGCTCGCGTCGGTGGCCGCCCACGCCTCCGAGCGCCGCGCGGCGCCGATCGCCTGCTGGATCGCGGCGAGCGCCGAGTTGCCTCCCGAGGAGGCACGCCGGATCGCTGAGGGGATCGCCCCAAGCAGCGCTTGATCGGGGATCGGCCGCCAGGGCGCTCGCTAGCCTCGGGGGAGTGATCCGAGAGGGACTCACACGGCAGGGCAGGGTGTTGCTGTGCGCGGTGTCGCTGTGCGCGGCCCTCGCCTTCGCATCGAGCGCGTCGGCGGCTACCCGCTACGCGTCCCCGGACGGCAGCGGTTCTCCCGCTTCCTGCTCGGAGTCCGACCCCTGCGCCCTCGACGATGCCGTCGAAGGCGCGGTGCTCGCGGCCGGCGACCGGGTCGAGCTCGCGCCCGGCACCTACCAGCTGACCGACCCGCTCGAGATCGACGACGACGTCTCGGTCGGCGGGTCGGCGGATGAGCCCCCGCTGATCTTCGCGTCGACGCCGGGTGGCCCGGCGATCGATCTGAGCGCGAGCGACGGCGAGCTCCATGATGTCGCCGTGCTCCAACTCGCCTCGCAGCCGGCGCTGCGGGCCGAGCGGGGGATCGTCGATCGCGTCAACGTCTTCTCCGAGGGCCCGTCGACCTGCGAGCTCGGCGCCAACGGCGGGACGCCGCCGCTGATCCGTGACAGCGTCTGCCGCAGCGGTGCGGGCGCGGTTGGGGCCAGCGCCGTGGCGATCACCCAATCCGGCGGCGGCTCCCGCGCGGGAGCGCTCCGCAACGTCACCGCCTGGGCGGGCGGCCGCGGTGGTGTCGGGGTCTCGGCGTCGGCATCCGGGGGCGGGAGCGCCGACATCGACGCCCGCAACGTGATCGCCTCGGGGGCCGGTGTCGACATCAGAGCAACGGCGGGCCCGGGCTCGAACGCGAACGTGACTCTCGCCACCTCCAACTTCGGCGACACCGACGAAGCGGGCAGCGGAACCGCGGTCGTCACCGCGGCCGGCAGCGGCGCCAACCAGACCGGAGAGCCGCAGTTCGTCAACGCCGACGAGGGCTTCCTCGACCAGCGGGCCGACTCGCCCACCATCGACGCCGGCTCGGCGGGAACGCTCCTCGGATCGCTCGACGTCCACGGCGCGCCTCGAGTGCAGGGGGACGCGATCGACATCGGCGCCGACGAGCACGACGGGACGGCGCCGCGGACCTCGATCGAGTCGGGCCCGCCCGCGGTGGTCAGCACCGGGAGGGTCAACTTCACCTTCCGCGCCGATGATCCCGGGGCGAGCTTCGAGTGCCGAATGGACGACGACGAGTGGGCGTCGTGCACCAGCCCCTACACCAGCCCCTCGCTCCTGCAGGGCGATCACGTCTTCCGGGTCCGGGGGACCGACGAGGCCGGCAACGTCGAGACGACGCCCGCGGAGCGCTACTTCAGCGTCGACAAGGTCGTGGCGGGCGCGAACGTCACCGCGCGGAGCCGCCAGCGGGTGCGCGGACGCTCCGTCTCGCTGGCCGTGAGCGTGCGCGCCTCCGAGCTCGCGGTCGTCCGCGCCGCCGGGATCGTCAAGGCGGGCAAGCACCGGCTGCGGTTCCAGAGCAGGAGCGCGACCGTGATCTCCGGGGTGAGCCGCAAGCTGGTCCTCAAGCCGCTCAAGCGCGACGCCGCGCGGCGGATCGCCAAGGCGCTGCGGCGCGGCAAGGACGTCGAGGCGGTCATCAGGGTGACCTTCACCGATCTCGTCGGTAACTCCGCGACCACGGGCGACGTCGACGTGCGGATCGGGAAGGGCTGAGCGGCCGTGCTCGACGCCGATGTGCAGCTCCTCTCGCTCGCCGCCTCCGCCGGGGTCATGTTCGTGACCTGGCTGGTCAGCCTGCGCGCCGAGGACGCCTCGCTCGCCGACATCTCGTGGGGTCTCTGCTTCGTGGCGGTCTCGTGGGTCTGCCTCCTCGTCGGCCCGGAGGCGGGCGACCGCAGCCTGCTGATCGCGGTCCTGGTCAGCCTCTGGGGCCTGCGGCTTGCCGGCTACGTCGCCTGGCGCCACGACGGCGAGGATCGCCGCTACCAGGTAGTGCAGCGGCAGGGCAGCGCGTTCGCGATCCGGAGTCTCTTCACGGTGTTCCTGCTGCAGGCGTTGATCGCCTGGGTCGTCTCGGCCCGATCCAGGTCGCCGCCACCGACGGCTCGCCGGCCGCGCTCATGCTCGCCTCATCGGCGCGGCGGTGCGCCTGCTCGGCCTCGCTCAGGAGTGGCCTACCGCCGACCTGCAGCTCGCCCGCTTCGCCGAGCCCGATTCCGGCGACAAGGTGATGACCGCGGTCGAGGGGCTGGTCGCGACATCCCAACTACTGGCGACGCGACGTTCTTGGTGGGGCATTCTGATCGCCCTCGCGACCGGCTCAGCGCGTGGTGGACGGGCGATCGGACCGATCGTGATGACGACCTTCCTGCTCAAGGTCTCGGCGTCGCCCTGGACCGAGAAGACGATCTCCTCGCGGCGACCCGGCTACGCCGAGTACGAGCGGACGAGCGCGTTCATCCCGCTGCCGCCGAAGCGCTGAGCGGGCAGTTGCTAGGTTTCCGCGCACATCGAACGTCGCGCCTTGAGGAGGTCGCAACTTGCAAGCTCGGCTGATCGGACCTCGGCCGGATGGGGCGAACCTTGTGCGCCGCCTGGATGCGCGACGGGCACGAATGCGTTGTCTACGACGTCAACGCCGACGCCGTCTCGCAGCTCGCCGGTGAGGGGCGACGGGCGCTGACCTTCGCTCGCCGACTTCGTTTCCAAGCTCGACCATCGCGCGCTGCCTGGATCATGGTCCCGGTGGCCATGCAGGGGGACGCTCGACGAGCTCGGCCTATGGAAAGCGGCGACGCGATCATCGATGGCGGCAACTCCTACTACCGCGACGACATCGATCGCGCCAAGGCCCTCGAGCCGGCTGGGATCGACTACCCGGATGTCGGACCAGCGGCGGGCTCGGCCTCGAGCGCGGGGTTCTGCCTGATGATCGGCGGCTCGGACGGAGCCGTCGAGCGGCTCGACCCGGATTCAGGACGATCGCCCCGGGCGCGGACTCCGCCGAGCACCCTGGACGCAGCGGCGAGCCGCTGCTCGGCGGAGAACGGCTACCTGCATTGCGGCCCGGACTGGGGCTGGGCACTTCGTGAAGATGGTCCACAACGGCATCGAGCAGCCGATCATGGCCTCGCTGGCGGGCCTGAACGATCGCCAACGCCGACATCGGCTCCAGGCAGATCACCGAGGTCGGCTGGTACCTGCGCCCTGCATCATCCCCGCGTACTACCCCTTCGACATCGACACGACCGAGGTCGCCGAGGTCTGGCGCCGCGGCTCGGTGATCGGCTTCCTGGCTCCTCGACCTGACCGCGGCGGCGCTGCAGGAGTCACCGACGCTCG
This sequence comes from Solirubrobacterales bacterium, assembly GCA_046330415.1. GTDB lineage: Bacteria > Actinomycetota > Thermoleophilia > Solirubrobacterales > 70-9 > RHKX01. Next base: position 179,919 of record JAXLSW010000010.1, read on the forward strand.
AGGCGCGCGGGCGGTCGCGTCTCCGACTCCGGCGAGCTGCCGCTGGACGGTACGCCGCGATCGACGAGGGAGTTCCGGCTCCGGTCCTGACGACCGCGCTCTACGAACGGGTTCGCTTCGCGGGGCGAGGATGAGTTCGCCAACAAGCTGCTCTCGGCGATGCGCAAGCAGTTCGGCGGCCACGACGAGAAGCCCGCGGCCGAGGGCGCGAGCCGGATGGTTCACACCACGACCACCGTCGCCCCGTCGCCGGCCGGGGGACTGATCGCACCCGAGGAGCGGCCCGAGGACCACGTCATCGTCCTCTTCGGGGCCCGGGTGACCTCGCCGCACGCAGCCGTTGCCCGGCTTCTTCCACCTCGACAAGGCGGGGCTGCTCCCTGAGCCGCTACCGGATCGTCGGGAACGCCGACACCACCGAGCATGACACCGGCCGACGCTTCCGCGACTACGTCCGCGAGGCGCTCGCCGAGTTCAGCCGCATCCCGGTCTCCGACGAGGACTTCGAGGCGTTCGCCGACAAGATCACCTACGTGGTGCCGCTCGAGGCGGGTCCCGAGGCATTGCGCGACGCGGTCGAGAAGGCGCAGCGCTCCATCAACGGCGGCAGGCTCATGCACTACCTGGCGGTGCCGCCGAAGGCGTTCAGCGGGATCGTGACGATGCTCGGCCGCCTCGGGCTCACCGGCGAGGAGTCGCGAGTGATCCTCGAGAAGCCGTTCGGTCACGACCACGACTCGGCGGTTGCCTTGAACGAGACCCTGCACGCCGAGTTCAACGACGATCAGATCTTCCGGATCGATCACTTCCTCGGCAAGGAGGCGGTGCAGAACATCCTCGCGCTGCGCTTCGCGAACGGTCTCTACGAGCCGCTGTGGAACCGCAACAACGTCGAGTTCGTCCAGATCGACGTACCGGAGACGCTGACCGTCGGGACTCGCTCCGGCTTCTACGAGGGAACCGGGGCCTATCGCGACATGGTCGTCACCCACCTGCTGCAGCTCCTCAGCTTCATCGCGATGGAGCCGCCTTCAGCGTTGAACGCGAAGGCGTTGCGGGCGGAGAAGGACAAGGTCATGCAGGCCTACCGGATGATCTCCCCGGAGAGGGTCGTGCGCGGCCAGTACGAGGGCTACCGCTCCGAGCCCGGGGTCGCTCCCAACTCCGACACCGAGACGTTCGTCGCCATCGAGGTCGAGATCGACAACTGGCGCTGGGCGGGGGTCCCGTTCTACCTGCGGACGGGCAAGGCGATGCCGGAGTCACGCCACCTCGTCGCGCTCGACTTCCGCGAGCCGCCGATGATGATGTTCCCGAACGAGGTCCAGCATCAGGGGGCCAACCAGCTCGTCTTCGAGCTCTCCGAGCCCGGCTCGATCACGGCGGACTTCCAGGCGAAGGTGCCCGGCCCGACCATGGAGCTCGGCCCGGCGCGGATGGTCTTCGAGTACGACCAGTCGTTCTGCGCCGACAACCAGCTCGAGGCCTACGAGCGGTTGATCCACGACGCGATGGTCGGCGACGGCACGCTGTTCACAAGCTCGGAGGGGATCGAGCGACTGTGGTCGATCAGCTCCGACCTGCTGCAGCATCCGCCCGAGCTGCAGGAGTACAAGCAGGGCTCGTGGGGGCCGGCAGCGGCCGACGAGTTGATCTCGCCCTGGCGCTGGCGCCTGCCCGAGGCGAATCCCAACCCAGGAGGAGACAGATGAGCGCGACCAAGCAGCTGCACGAGGCCGGCCAGAGCATCTGGCTCGACTACATCACCCGCGACGCGGTCGACGACGGGACGATCGAGGGCTACGTGCGCGATCTCGACCTGACGGGCCTGACCTCGAATCCGACGATCTTCGATCAGGCGCTGGCGAAGGGCGACGCCTACGACGACCAGGTCTCCGATCTCGTCGCCGCCGGCAGGGGTGGGGAGGACCTCTTCTTCGAGCTGGCGCTGACCGACCTCCGTGGCGCCTGCGACATCTTCGCCGACGTCCACGCGCGCACCGACGGGGTCGACGGCTGGGCTTCGCTGGAGGTCTCGCCGTTGCTCGCCCACGACGCGAAGGGCACGGCGGCCGAGGCGGCCCGCCTGCACGCCGCAGCCGAGCGGGAGAACCTGTTCATCAAGATCCCGGGCACCGCGGAGGGCTTGAAGGCGATCGAGGAGACGATCTACGCCGGGACTCCGGTCAACGTGACGTTGCTCTTCGACGCCGACCAGTACGTCGCGCAGGCCGAGGCCTACATGCGCGGGGTCGAGCGCCGCGTCGCCGACGGGCTCGACCCCAACGTCGGCTCGGTCGCCTCGCTGTTCGTGAGCCGCTGGGACGTCGCCGTCAACGAGGAGGTCGGACCCGAGCTCCACAACCGGCTCGGGATCGCCGCCGCGATCGACGGCTATGTCGCCTACCGGCGCCTGATCGAGTCGGACCGCTGGCTGCGCCTCGAGAACGAGGGCGCCCGTCCGCAGCGGTACCTCTTCGCCTCGACCGGGACCAAGGACCCGGCGCTGCCGAAGACGACCTACGTCGACGCCTTCGCGGCACCGCTCTCGGTCGACACGATGCCCGAGGAGACGCTGCTCGCGCTCGCCGACAGCGACGGCATCGGCGATGTGGTCCCCGGCGACGGGGGCGACAACGAGGCCGTCCTCGAGGAGTTCCGGGCAGCTGGAGTCGACCTGAAGGCGCTCGCGCAGAGGCTCCAGGACGAGGGCGCCGACAAGTTCGTCAAGAGCTGGGAGTCGTTGCTGGAGCGGATCGAGGAGAAGAGCAGGGCGGTCGCAGCCGGATGACGGCCGGCGGGGATCCACGGGAGCTCTCCGCCTGGGGTGAGCTAGAGCGTCACCGCGCCGCGATCGGCGATCGCCACCTCCGCGACCTCTTCGCCGACGACCCCGAACGCGGCGAGCGCCTGGTCGCCTCCGCCTGCGGGCTGCGCCTCGACTTCTCCAAGCACCGCATCACCGACGAGACGCTGATGCTGCTCGAGAAGCTCGCCGCCGAGGCGGGCGTCGCCGAGCGCCGCGAGGCGATGTTCGCGGGCGAGCACATCAACGTCACCGAGGACCGCGCGGTGCTGCACGTGGCGCTGCGGATGCCGCGGGAGAGGTCCCTGATCGTCGACGGGCGCGACGTCGTCCGCGAGGTCCACGAGGTCCTCGACCGGATGGCCGCCTTCAGCGAGCGGATCCGCGGCGGCGAGTGGAAGGGCCACACCGGCAGGCCGATCCGCAACGTCGTCAACATCGGCATCGGCGGCTCCGACCTCGGCCCGGTGATGGCTCACCGCGCGCTGCGCCACTGCTCCGACCGCGATCTCGAGATCCGCTTCGTCTCCAACGTCGACGCCACCGATTTCGTCGAGAAGACCCGCGACCTCGACCCGGCCGAGACGCTCTTCGTGGTCGCCTCGAAGACCTTCACGACCCTCGAGACCATGACCAACGCCAGGTCGGCTCGTGAGTGGTGCCTCGCGGCCCTCGGGGATGAGGCCGCCGTCGCCAAGCACTTCGTCGCGCTCTCGACCAATGCCGAGGAGGTGACGGCATTCGGGATCGACACCGACAACATGTTCGGCTTCTGGGACTGGGTCGGCGGCCGCTACTCGATGGACTCGGCGATCGGGCTGACGACGATGCTCGCGATCGGTCCGGGCCGCTTTGAGGAGATGCTCGGAGGCTTCCACGCGGTCGACGAGCACTTCCGCGAGGCGCCGCTGGGAGCCAACCTGCCGGCGCTGATGGGGCTCCTGAACGTCTGGTACGCGAACTTCTTCGGCGTCGAGACGATCGCGGTCTTCCCCTACGAGCAGTACCTGGAGCGCTTCCCGGCCTACCTGCAGCAGCTGACGATGGAGTCCAACGGCAAGCACGTGCGACTCGGCGGGGAGGCGGTCGACTACGCGACGGGGCCGATCTTCTGGGGCGAGCCGGGAACCAACGGCCAGCATTCCTTCTACCAGCTGGTCCATCAGGGAACGCACCTGATCCCCGCCGACCTGATCTTCTTCGCGCGCTCGCTGAACCCGCTCGGCGACCATCACGACCTGCTCGCGGCCAACGTCTTCGCCCAGGCCGAGGCGCTCGCGTTCGGCAAGACCGCCGAGGAGGTCCGCGCCGAGGGGGTCGAGGAGCGGCTCGTGCCCCACAAGACCTTCGAGGGCAACCGGCCGACGAGCGTCCTGCTCGCCGAGCGGCTCGACCCGGCGACGCTCGGCAAGCTCGTCGCCCTCTACGAGCACTCGGTCTTCACGCAGGGGGCGATCTGGGGGATCGACTCCTTCGACCAGTGGGGCGTCGAGCTCGGCAAGAAGCTCGCGGTCAACATCATCCCCGAGCTCGAGAGCGAGGCGGAGCCGAAGCTCAGCCACGACTCCTCGACGAACGCGCTGATCCGCTGGTACCGCGAGCACCGCGGCTGACGTCGGCCGGGCATCCCCCGGCGACGCCGAACGTCACTGAGTGCGCCCTATAGGGGGTGTTGAGCGACGTTCGGCGGGGAGCGGGGGCTCAACCCCGCTTGCACGCCTTCCACGCCTCCTCGCACGGATAGGCGCGCGCCCATTCCAGGCTGATCCCGGGGTAGCGCGTGGTGGATCCTTCGGGCGGCCGGACCTCGATCAGCTCCTCGATCTCGAACCCCTCTCGCCGCAGCAGCGCGATCAGCTCGCCGTGGGGGAGGTGGAACTCGACCGACTTGTCGTCACTCCACTCGATCCGGTGCAGGCCGAAGAGCGGCCGCACCAGCTCGTTGCCGACGGCGCCCTCAGGTGTGTCGGGGATGCAGAGCATCTCCAGGACCGAGTTGACGAGGAAGATCAGCCGCCCGCCGGGGCGGAGCAGGCGGGCGGCCTCGGGGATCCACTTGTACGGGTCGCACCAGATGCTCGCCCCGTACTCGGAGATCGCGAGGTCGAAGCTCTCGTCCGGGAGCGGGACCTCCTCGGCGTTGCCGTGGAGCAGCGGGAAGTCGAGCCCGTGCTCGGTCTGCAGCCGTCGCGCGGTGGCGAGCTGCGCCTCGGAGTTGTCGATCCCGACCGGCCTGGCGCCGCGCCGCGCCAGCCAGGCGGAGACGTAGGCCGTTCCGCAGCCGAGCTCGATCGCGTCGATGCCCGCGAGCTCCGGTTCGGGCGCGAGCAGCGGCACGACCGATTCGGGGACGTCCCAGATCCCCCAGGTCGGCTCCTCGGCCGCCCAGTTCCGTTCGGCCGTCGGCACGTAGTCGGCGGCCCAGCCGTCCCACTCCTCCCGGTTGCGGAGGACGTAGTCCGGCTCCTCGCTCATCTCATTCGCTGACGAGCAGCGAGGCCCCGATCGCACCGCCGAGGTCACCGAGCTCCGCGACCGTGAACTTCGGTGGGTGGTTGTGATCGAAGAGGTTCTTCTCCATCCGCTTCTGGATGTCCGGGCCGAGGCGCTCGCCGAAGCGGACGCCCAGCCCCCCGCCGAGGATCACGACCTCGGGGTCGAGCAGGTTCACGGCCGAGGCGATGCCGGCGCCCAGCGCCTTGATGGCCCGCTCGATCAGCTCCTCGGCCATCTTGTCCTCGTGGTCGAGGGCCCGCTCCCAGATCCCGCTGGTCAGCCGCGGGCGGCCATGCTCCTCCATCAGCTTGAAGAGCTTCGTCTTCTCGCCGTTCTTGACCCGCCTGCGAGCCTCGGCTTCCATCGCCGCCCGGCCCGCGTAGGCCTCCATGCAGCCCTTGTTCCCGCACGGGCAGCGCTCGCCGTTGCGGACGACGACCATGTGGCCGATCTCGCCGGCCGAGCCGCGGCCGTGCCACTGCCGGCCACCGAGGATCAGCCCGCCGCCGACGCCGGTGCCCCAGAAGACGCCGAGGACCGAGTCGTGGTTACGCCCGGCGCCGAGCTCGTACTCGCCGGCGACGGCGACGGAGACGTCGTTGCCGAGCTTCACGCCGGTCCCGAGGGCGTCGGCGAGGCGGGCGCCGAGGGGGAAGCTGCCGTTCCAGTCGGGCAGGTTCTTGGCGTTGGAGACCACGCCCGATCTCGCCTCGACCTGACCCGGCGAGCCGACGCCGACGCCGGTCAGGGCGGCTGTCGTCGTCCCCGCCGCCGCGGCCGCTTCGCTCATCGCATTGGCCATCGCCGCGGCGACGCCGTCGGCGCCGTTGTCCTGGGGCGTCGGCTGTCGTGACTGGCCGAGCACCTCGTGCTCGGAGTCGACGACGATCGCCTCGATCTTGGTGCCGCCGAGGTCGATTCCGCCTCGCAGGGGGCCCTCGCTCATCAACCGTCTCCTTCCGGGTCTTCCAGGTCGCGGAGGACGACGCGGCTCACCGCGCCGTCGCTGCCGATGAATCGCACCGGCAGGCAGATCAGCTCGTACTCCCCCGGATCGACGGCGCGAAGGTCCAGCCCCTCAACCGCGACGACGTCGGCGCCGAGCAGGGCGACATGCGCGTCGTGGTCGCCGATCGACAGGTAGTCGATCCCGATCAGCCGCACGCCGAGCTCGAGCGCGTAGGCGGCGCCGCTGCCGTCGAGGCGGGCGAAGTCGTGGGTGAACTCGTCCTGCTCCCAGAGCTTCGAGTTCGGGGTCTTCAGGAGCAGCCGCTCGGTCCCGGCGGGGATCCCAGCGCCGCGCAGCGCGGCCTCGTCGATCGGCCCCTGCCCGATTGCCGGCAGCTCGACGACCAGGCAGCGGCCGAGCATCGCCTCCAGCGGGAGCGCCTCGACCCCCGGACCGTCCGTGAAGAAGTGGCGGGGCCCGTCGATGTGGGTGCCGGTGTGGGCGCCCATCGTGATCTTGCTCACGTTGGCGCCGGCGCCGTCGGCGATGGCGCTGTCGAGGTGGATCTCGTAGCCGGGGTTGCCGCGGTAGATCGGCATCCCCTCTCGCACGGGGACCGAGATGTCGTGAAGTGCCACGATCCGAGACTACCCGGGCGCCGCGAGAGCGATCATCTAGGGTCCGGCGCAATGGGCGCCTCCTACATCGGCCTCGACGTCGGCGGGACGAAGATCGCAGCCGCTCGCCTCAGCGGCGGTGAGTTGCAGGACCACGCGCTCGAGCCGACCGACGCCTCCGATGCGGAGGCGCTGATCGCCGAGCTCTGCCGCGCGATCGAGCGGGTCCGCACCGAGGACGTCGCCGCGGTCGGCGTCGGGCTTCCCTCGGTCGTCGAGTTCGCCACCGGGCGGGCGAAGACGTCGGTGAACGTGCCGCTGCACGACGTTCCGGTGCGCGAGATGCTCAGCGAGCGGGTCGGTCTGCCGGTCTTCGTCGACAACGACGCGAGCGTCGCGGCGCTGGCGGAGGCTTGCGACGGGGAGCGGATCGTCGTCGAGAACCTGGTCATGTTCACCGTCGGCACGGGCGTGGGGGGCGGGCTCGTCCTCGGCGGCAGGCCCTATCGCGGCGCCACCGGAGCGGCCGCCGAGATGGGCCACACGCTCGTGGGACTCCGCCTCGAACGCGGGGCTCCGGAGGCGGGTCCGCGCTTCCCTCAGGAAGGGTCGTTGGAATCCGTCGCGGCCGGGACCGCGCTCGACAGGCTCGCGGCGGAGGCGGTCGAGGAGCACCCCGATTCGTTCCTCGGACGGCGCAAGGCCGAGGGGGACGGAACGATCAACGGCCACGACGTCGTCGAGGGTGCCCGCGAGGGTGACGAGATCGCGCTGGGGTTGCTGACGATGCTCGGAGAGCGCCTGGGGGTCGGCATCGCCAACGCGATCAACCTGCTCGATCCCGATGTCGTCACGATCGGCGGCGGCGTCTCGAGCGCCGGGGAGCTCCTGCTCGAACCGGCGGCGCGGGTGGCCCGCAGCTACACGCTGCCGGGCGTCGGCGAGAGCACCGAGATCCGCCTCGCGCGACACGGCACCGAGGCCGGGGTGCTCGGCGCGGCGCTGCTCGCCAAGCTTGAGACGAGGCGAACCACCGAGGAAAGCGATGAGGAGGGACCGTGACGGAGAACACGCCGGGAACGAGCGCGACGGACATCGACGAGCTCGCCATCAACACGATCAGGACGCTGTCGATGGACGCGGTCCAGAAGGCCAACTCCGGCCACCCCGGAACGCCGATGGGTCTCGCCCCCCTGGGCTACGTCCTGTTCACGCGGATCATGAACTTCAACCCGCTCGACCCGGGTTGGCTCAACCGCGACCGCTTCGTCCTCTCCCCAGGCCACGCCTGCATGCTGCAGTACTCGCTGCTGCATCTGTGCGGCTACGACGTCTCCCTCGACGACATCAAGAGCTTCCGCCAGTGGGGGAGCAAGTGCCCCGGCCATCCCGAGTACGGGGTGACTCCCGGGGTCGAGATCTCGACCGGCCCGCTCGGGCAGGGCTTCGCCAACGGCGTCGGCTTCGCGCTTGCCGAGGCTCACTACGCGGCGAACTTCAACCGCGGCGACCACGCGCCGGTCGACCATCACACCTACGTGATCTGCTCCGACGGCGACATGGAGGAGGGGATCGCCTCCGAGGCGGGTTCGCTCGCCGGCAACCTCGGCCTCGGCAAGCTGATCGCGATCTACGACGACAACGAGATCTCGATCGAGGGGGCGACGCACCTCGCCTTCCACGAGGAGGTCGCGCAGCGCTTCGACGCCTACGGCTGGCACGTGCACGAGTGCCCGCAGGAGGCGACGCTGGAGGACATCGAGATGGCGATCCGCGAGGCGCAGGGAGTGACCGACCGGCCCTCGTTCATCACCCTGCCCTCCCACATCGGCTTCGGCAGCCCGAACAAGCAGGACACGGGCTCCGCGCACGGCTCCCCGCTCGGCGAGGAGGAGATCAAGCTGACGAAGGAGAACCTCGGCTGGCCCTACGAGGAGCCGTTCACGGTTCCCGACGAGGTCAAGGAGCTGTTCGCCGGGGTGCGCGAGCGCGGCGTCGCCGCCCAGGCCGAGTGGTCGGAGGCCTTCGAGGCCTACGCGGCCGAGCACGAGGACCTCGCGGCCGAGCTCATGCGGGTGACTCGCCGCCACGCGCCGAAGCTGCCGCCGATCGACGAGATGCCGCGGTTCGAGGCGGGCGGGGATGAGATCGCCACCCGCGCCGCGTCCGGCAAGGCGCTCAACTGGCTCGCGCCGCAGGTCCCGGAGCTGCTCGGCGGCGCCGCCGACCTGGCGCCTTCGACGGCGACCAACCTCGACGATTTCCCCGACGTGCTCCGCCACGACTTCGGCGGCCGCAATCTCCACTTCGGGATCCGCGAGCACGCGATGGGAGCCATCGTCAACGCCCTGACGATCGAGGGGATGCGTGCCTACGGCGCCACCTTCCTCGTCTTCAGCGACTACATGCGCGGCGCGATCAGGATGGCGGCGCTGATGGAGATCCCCTCGATCTTCATCTACACCCACGACTCGATCGGCGTCGGTGAGGACGGGCCCACGCACCAGCCCATCGAGCACCTCGCCTCGCTGCGGGCGATGCCGAACCTCGACGTGATCCGGCCCGCCGACGTCAACGAGGCGTTCCTCGCCTGGCACTGGCTGCTCGGCGAGCAGTCGGTGCCGACGGCGCTGGTGCTGAGCCGCCAGAAGCTCCCGGTCCTCGACCGCGACTCGATTCCCGACGACGCGATCGCCCGCGGCGCCTACGTGCTGCGCGAGGCGGAGGGTGACGATCCGGAGCTGATCCTGATCGGGACCGGCTCTGAGGTGTCGCTCTGCCTCGAGGCCGCCGACGAGCTGGCCGCCGACGGGATCCGGGTTCGCGTCGTCTCGATGCCGAGTTCCCCGCGCTTCCGGCAGCAGGATCGCGAGTACCGGGACTCGGTGCTGCCGCCGGGGGTGAAGGCTCGCGTCTCGGTCGAGGCCGGATCGACCCTCGGCTGGAACCGCTGGGTGGGCGACGGCGGGATCAGCGTCGGGCTCGACCACTTCGGTGCATCCGCTCCCGCGGCCGAGGTCGCCGAGCACTTCGGGATGACGTCGGCAGCGGTCGCCGCGAAGGCGCGCAAGCTGCTCGGGCGGTAGGGGGTCCTGATGAGGATCGCCTGCGCCTTCGATCACGCCGGAGTGCCGCTGCGCGAGACGGTTCTCGACGCCGTCCGCGACGCAGGCCACGAGCCCGTTGACCTCGGGACCGACGACCCGACCAACGCCGACGACTACCCCGACCACGCGCTCGCCGTCGCACGGGCGGTGATCGGCGGGGAGGCCGAGCGAGGGATCCTCGTCTGCGGGTCTGGTGCCGGCGTCGCGGTCGCGGCGTGCAAGGTCCCCGGGATCCGCTGCGCGATGGCCCACGACACCTACACGGCCCACCAGTGCGTCGAGCACGACGCGGTCAACGTGCTCGCGCTCGGAGCCCGCGTGATCGGCGAGGCGATCGCCGGCGACCTCGTGACCACCTTCTGCGGCGCCGAGTTCGCCGGCGATCAGCCCGGCCAGGAGCGCCACGCGCGCCGGCTCGCGAAGGTCGCGCGGATCGAGGCCGAGGGCCTCGAGGCCGAGCTGTAGGGCTGGGTCGCGTCAGAAAGAAGTTGATCGGACCCGGCCGTAGGTGGCCGGGTCCGATCTCACTTGGGCCGGGGGAAGCCCAAGCTCTTCTCGGGCGGGAGGAAAGCCCAAGCTCAGTTGCCGCTGAGGTCAGCGGCCCAGTGCTGGTAGGCCCAGGTCGGGATGACGCTGAGTCCGCCCAGGTCCTTCGAAAGTGCCGTGAGCTGGTTGATCCAGTACAGAACCGACCAGGGCTGATCCTCGACGAGTTGCGCCTGAATCTTGGTCAGGGTCTCGGCCCTCGAGTCGTCGTCGGGCATTCCCTTCTGCTTGATGAGCAGCTTGTCGACGTTCGCGTTCTTGTACTCGGTGAAATCCGAGAAGTTGGTGGACAAGAACGGGATCGTCAGGTTCGACGACGGGTCCGGTGTGTCCGAGCCCCAGTCCCAGCAGGCCATGCTCCACTCGTGGGGCGGCTTCTCAGGAAAGAGCTGAGCGATCAGCTCGTCGCCGCTCACCTTGTCGACTGTGAGCTTGAGGCCGATCTCATCGGCTGCTTGCTGGATAGCGACTGCCTGAGCCTGCTGCTCGGTAGAGCTGGCGATGATGTTCCCGGTCGCGCCGGCGGCGCCGGCATCCTGGATCAGCTGCTTGGCTCGCTCGACGTCCTGGGTCATGTAGTCGGGCAACCCGTCGTACGCCTTCGAGAACACCGGCTCTGAGAACTGCCACTGGTTCGACATGATTGGGGAGTTCCAGAGCTTCCCCTCTCCGGCATACGCCGAGTCCAGCAGTCCCTGCTTGTCGGTCGCGAGACTCACAGCTTGGCGGACCCGAGGATCGTCGAAGGGGGCCTTGTTGCAGTTCGAGGCTGCGATTCGGATGTTGACCGATTCGCTTCGGAGGATCTGGATCTCGTCGCCGAGCGGAGCGATCTGCTGGCCGTTCAGCTGGAATGTGCCCTGGATCGAACCGTCCAGCATGCCCGTCGCGAGCGCCTCGGCATCCTCAACGACCTGGAACGTCAGATTCTTGACCTGAAGCGCCTTGCTCTTGTCCCAGTAGCCGTCGTAGCGCTCCATCTTGACCGCCTGACCGCGATCCCACGAGACGAACTTGTAGGCGCCGGTGCCGATCGGAAGCGCGCCGGGTGATCCGATCTTGCTCCCGCTGCCCTCGAGCTTCTCGATGTTCGCCTGCGAGACGACCATGCCGACCGGGAGGCAGGGGATGTACTTCCACATCGCGTCCGGCTCCTTGAGCGTGACGATGACCTGGTTGTTCCCGTTGGTCTCCACCGACCGAACGGATGCCACGAAGTCGGCGAGCGCTGATCCGTTGCTGGGATCGACGTGTCGCTGGATGCTGTAAGCCACGTCCTCGACGGTCATCGGTGATCCGTCCTGGAAGGTCACCCCGGAGCGGATGTTGTAGATGTACGTCGTCGGGTCTTTCTGCTCCCAGGACTCCGCGATCATCGGGCTGATGCCGTTCTTCTCGTTGAGCTGGAGGATCGTGTCGTAGGCCTGGTACATGGGCTGAACGGACTGGTAGTCGTTCGGCCCGATCGGGTCGAGGCCCACGGGATCGGCGACGATTCCCCAGTTGACGAGGTCAACCGGCTTGCCTCCACCCGCCACTGATCCGGACAGATCGGTCGCGATCGTCCCGCTGTCGCTGCTGCCACCGCAGCCGGCGAGCAACAGAGCTCCCATTCCGCCGGCGATGAACAGCTGCCGTCGGTTCGTCCGCAGCCCCTCGTAGTTCCCAAGCCGGTCGAGTTCCTCGAGCCTCATCACTGATCCTCTCCGTTCGTTGTCGCCCTGACTTCGCGGTGCGCGTAAGCCTGATTGGCGGCTAATATAACGATCAAGTAATCACGTGTCAAGCTAACTTCCTATGAATAAGCCCAAAATAGACCTAGTTGCACGACTCGAGGTTTGTCGATAAAGTGAACGAAGCCCCCGAAATGGGGGCAAGAGAGATGACAGCCGCAGATGCTCAAACCAGCCGTCCCGAACGTCCCGACTTCCCGAAGGAGGTCGTTCTCGGGTACTCGGAGCCCCTGGTGGCGCACGCGGGCGACCGGGTGGATCTCCACGTGAGCACCGATGCAGCCGCCTACGAGGCCGAGCTCCTGCGGCTGCGGTCTGCGGGTGGCAGGGATGGTCTCGTCGCAGAGCCCGTCCCGTCGCTCGAGCTTCCGGCCCTCATCGAGGGCCGCGCGTGTCGCAGCACCTTTGGTTCCTGGGTCGAGGTTGGCCCCGCTCGCGAGATCGCGGCCCTCACGCGGTTCAGGGCGTCCATCTGGGTGTTCCCGACGCTGCTGACCGCGGTTCCTCAGGTCGCCATGGGCACGATGGACGGCTCGGATGTCAGCGGATGGCAGGTATGCATCGACGTCCACCGTGGGGTTGGGCTTCGCGTCGCTGGGGGCGAGGGTGTCTTGGAGGCGTGGTCTGATGCTCCAGTTGCTGAGCGCCGCTGGACGGAGCTCGTCGTCGACGCTGACGCTGAAGCCGACACGGTGATCTTCACCGCTACGAGCGGCAAGGCCAGTTGCTCGGAGGTGCGATCCCTGCCACTCTCCTCGATTCAGTCGGGGGGCAGGCTCGTGATCGGCGCTCCTCAGGTCGAACCCCGACCGGTGAGTGCTGACGGGAACGGCTGCTTCAACGGCAAGATCAGCAATCCGCGCATCGATGCCGGGGGAGAGGTCGTTGTCGACGTCGACTTGACTGACGCACTCGATGGCTGGCGGTTTCGGGAGCGCTCCCGATTCGGCCACCAGGTCGAGCTTCGTAACGCCCCGATGGCCGGTGCCACCGGCCCGAACTGGCGAGCGAGGAGCTCATCCTTCACCGAAGCCCCTGAGGAGTATGGGGCGGTTCACCTGCACGACGACGACCTCGAAGACGCGGGCTGGGATGCGGCGGCCTCGGTCGACCTCCCGCTCGACATGCCATCGGGGATCTACGCGGCGAAGCTGTCGACCTCCGACTGCACCGACTTCGTTCCGTTCTTCGTCACCGGCCCCGCCCGGCCCGGAGTCGACATGGTCCTGCTGCTTCCGACGCTGACTTACCTGGCGTACGCCGACGAGCACGAGATCCTCTCGAACCCCCCGAGTTTCCGGGCGTTCACAGGGCTCGGCATAGAGGATGCAGACCTTGGTTGGCGCGACTGGTACTCGGTCGACACCGGGCTTCTCAGCCTCTACGACGTCCACCGGGATGGGTCGTCCGCGTGCTTCGCGTCGACCAGGAGGCCACTCGTGAACGTCCGTCCCGATTACGAGTGGTGCCTGATACATGGCCCGCATGGCCTCGCCATGGATCTTCGCCTGACGGGCTGGCTCGATTCCGCCGGGTTCACCTACGACGTGCTGACCGACCACGACCTCCACGAGAGGGGCGCCGATGCGCTCGAGCCCTACCGAGTGATCGTGACTGGTGCGCATCCTGAGTACTGGACGGCCGAGATGCTCGACGCGCTCGAGGCACACCTCGACCGCGGAGGAAGGACGGCCTACCTTGGTGGGAACGGTCTTCACGGCGTCGCCGGCATCGATCGAGGCCGCCCCCACATGGTGGAGATCCGGCGTGGGTTGGGTGGGAGCAGGCCCTCGAGTGCGGAGCCGGGTGAGGTCTGGCTGACGACGTCGCGAGAGCAGGGAGGAACCTGGCGCGATCGAGGGCGACCCTCGCACCGGGTTCTGGGGGTCGGAACCGCCGCGATGGGAGCCGGCTCCGGTCGCGGATACGTCCGGTCTCAGCGCAGTCACCAGGCTGAGTTCGACTGGGTGTTCGAGGGCGTCGATGGCGATGAGATCGGCGCCGGCACCGGATTTCTCGGCGGCCCTGCCGCGTACGAGTTCGATCGAACCGACGAGACGCTCGGAACCCCGTCTCACGCTGTGGTCCTCGCGACGGCCACCGGCTTCGACGAGCCCTACTACCCGATGCTGGAGGACTTCATGGGCTCCTCTCCAGAGGTGAGTGATCCGAGGTCCCCGATGGTCCGCGCCGACATGGTGATGATGGTCGACGAGGCGGGCGGGGGAGCGTTCTCAGCCGGGTCCGCCGCGTGGTGCGGGAGCCTCACGGATCCGAACGGCGATCCGACGGATGTCGCGGTGGTGACGGGCAACGTGCTGCGACGCTTCGCTGAGACCCCCCTGGGCGAGAGCCCTCTCCACGGAGGGAGGGGCTGATGGCCTTCCGGCTCGGCGTCGATACGGGAGGCACCTTCTGCGACTTCGTTCTCGTCGACGAGTCGACCGGTTCGATCCGGCGAGCCAAGGTTCCATCCACTCCGTCGGATCCATCGCAGGCGATTCGAAGCGGGTTGGAGGAGCTCGGGATCGACGGGGAGGTGGGGCAGGTCACAGTCGGTACGACCATTGCCACGAACGCGGTCATCGAGCGGCGAGGACCGAAGGTGATCTACGTCGGCAACGAAGGATTCACCGACGTCCCTTTCATCGGCCGGCTCGACAAGGAGCTTCTCTACGACCTTCATTGGGACAAGCCCCCGCCCCTCGTGCGGCGGCGCGATTGCGTCGGCGCCCCAGGGCGCGTCGGACACCACGGTGAGGAGCTGGAACCGATGACCGCCGAGGGGCTCACCAGGTTGACGGAGGCCGTCGCGGCCAGGGCGAACGGCGAAGAAGATGCCGTGGTCGCCGTCTGCATGCTCTTCTCCTATCTGCGCTCCGAGCACGAGCGGGAGATCGGCGACGCGATCGCCGCGGCCTTGCCCGGCGTGAGCATCTCGCTCTCGCACCTGGTTTCGCCGGTGTGGCGGGAGTACGAGCGCGCGAGTACCACCATCGCCGACGCCTTCGTGAAGCCGATCGTCGCCGACTACGCCGAGCGTGTCGGGGGCGAGCTCAAGCGAACGCTCGGTGTCGAGGACTGGAACCTCCTCGCCTCCAATGGCGGTTACCTGCGGGCAGACGGTGCTGCGTCGCGAGCGGCGCAACTTCTCCTCTCGGGACTGGCCGGCGGCGTCAGCGGCGCGCGTTACTTCGCAACTCAGGCCGGTTTCGACTCGGTCTTCACCCTGGACATGGGTGGAACGAGCTGTGACATCGGCCTCATCCGGGATGGCACCGAGCAGTACGCGCCGGAGTTCGATGTCGCGTTCGGACTGCCCGCGACCATTCCCTGCGTTTCCGTGAAGACGATCGGCGCCGGCGGGGGATCCATCGCCTGGCTCGATCGTGGAGGGATGCTCCACGTGGGTCCGCGGAGTGCCGGTGCACAGCCCGGTCCCGTGGCCTACGGGCGCGGTGGCGAGGAACCGACCATCACGGATGCCAACCTCGTGCTCGGAAGGCTGAGTCCGGAGTACTTCCTGGGCGGGTCGATGGAGCTGGATGCAGATGGCGCCCTTCGCGCCTACGAAGAGCTCGGCGCTGAGATCGGCCTCGATGCACACGCGGCGGCGCGGTCGGCCCTGAAGATCGCTGATGAAGGTATGGCGAATGCGATCCGCCTGGTCGCTGTCGAGCAGGGGCTGGATCCGCGCGACTTCGGCCTGATCGCCTTCGGGGGTGCGGGACCGCTGCACGCCCGCTCAGTTGCATCCCGGCTGGGCATCGGCAAGGTCCTGATTCCGCCGTCTCCAGGCCTCTGCTCCGCGTTCGGGGCCCTGATCGCGCCTCCTCGCGTGGATCTCGTCAAGACCTACTACGCCAACTCGTTCACGATCGATCCCGAGGACCTGTTCAGGACCCTGGGCGCGCTCGCTGATGATGCCGTCAAGCAACTGCGGATGAGCGTGGATGTTGACCAGCCGACGCTCGAGTACTTCGCTTCGCTGAGATACCTCGGGCAGAACTTCGAGCTCGAACTGCCCCTGGTGGACGGTCCCCATGGCACCTGGGACGGGGTGCTGGCGGCGTTCTCAGCCGAGCATCTCGCGCAGTACGGCTTCGATCTCGCCGGCGAGCCCGTCGAGATCGTGAGCATCCGGGCCACGGCAAGATCGGAAGCGGACGTTGTCCCGGCACAGACGGTCGCCGCAGGCGTGTCGGTTGGCGCAGCGCGCCAGGTCTGGCTGGAAGCAGGGCCACCGATCGAGTGCCCGGTTCATCGCCGCGACGAGATCCAGCCAGGTGCCGAGCTCCACGGTCCGGCCATCATCGAGGAGCCGGACTCGACGACCATCGCGCTGCCCGGCGATTCGATCGTCAGGGACGAGAGCGGTGTGTTGGTGCTGACGTTGGGGGAGGAAGCATGAGAGACGAGCTCGAACTCGATGCGGTCGGACTCCATGTCCTTCACAACGGGCTGGCGAACATCGCCGCCGAGATGGCGCTCGTGATGATGAAGACGTCGTACTCGACGATCTTCAACGAAGGCCTCGACTTCTCGACGGTGCTGCTCGACGCTCGCGGCAACCTGATCGCGGAGAAGAACTACACGCCGTCGATGATGGGTGCGATTCCCAACACGGTTCGGTGGACCCTGGAGGAGTTCGGAGAGGAGTTCTTCTCACCAGGAGACGTGGTCGTGCACAACGACCCCTATCGCGGTCAGTGCCACATCCCGGAGCACATGATGATGAAGCCGGTCTTCAGCGGCGGCAAGCTGGTGGCCTTCGCGGGGGCGATCGGACATGTGGCAGAGGTGGGTGGAAAGGCGCCCGGGAGCTTCGCCTCCGACGCAACAGACGTCTTCCAGGAGGGGCTGAGGTTGCCCCCCGTGAAGCTGATCGAAGGTGGTGAGTACAACGAGCAGATCTGGCGCATCGTTCTCGCCAACCACCGCACGCCGAACAACACCTGGGGCGACTTCCACGCGATGATCGGAGCGCTCAACGTCGGCGAACGCCGCGTCCTCCGTCTCATGGAGCGCTATGGGGCGGACACCGTCACCAAGGGCGCCGACCTGCTCATCGACTTCTCCGAGCGCAGGTTGCGCGCTGAGATCGCGGACCTGCCTGACGGCAGCTACGACGCCGAGATGCAGGTCGAGGACGATGGGGTCGGAACCGATCCCTTCACCGTCAAGGTCTCGGTGGTGATCCGGGGTGATGAGGTGATCGCCGACTTCACCGGCTCGAGCCCGCAGGTGAGGGGCCCGATGAACTGCACGTTCGTCGTCGCCCTGTCGGCTACCTACAACGCGATCTTCTGCGTGACTGACCCGGATGCCCAGATCCCGCGCAATTCGGGCTGCTATCGGCCGGTGAGGATCATCGCTCCGCCCGGGAGTGTGGTCAACGTGGTGTATCCGGGGCCGTCGGTAGGGGGCAACACCGACCTGCAGCCGAAGCTCATCGATCTCACCCTTGCGGCGCTCTCCAAGGCAGTCCCGGAGCGTGTCGCCGCCTCGAGCGGGGGATCGAGCTCGAACCTCCTGTTCGGTGGCACCCATCCAGAGACGGGGCGCTACTACTCGAACTACCACTTCGATGGAATGGGGGCCGGAGGGACGATGTCGTCGGACGGCAACGACGCCGAGGTGACGCGACACTCGAACTGCCGCAACACGCCTATCGAGGTCTTCGAGCACCGATACCCGCTGCTGACGCTCGAGTACGGCATGGCCGCGAACTCCGGCGGCGCCGGTGCTCACAGGGGCGGCCTGGCGACCCACCGCACTATGAGGGTCACCGCTCCGGAGATCACGTTCAGCGCTCTCTTCGACCGGTCCTCCATCCCACCCATGGGTCTGTTCGGCGGTGAGCCGGCGACCGGGTCCGAGCTCTTGGTCAAGCGCAAGGGCGAGACCGAGTTCAGACCCTTCGACGAGGTGTTCGGGCTGGCGTCGCCGACCAAGTTCACGAACGTGGTCCTCCACGACGGCGATGAGATTCGGTACCGAACGCCCGGCGGGGGAGGCTTCGGTCCACCGGCGGATCGCGATCGCAATGCCGTCGTCGACGATGTCGCGGACGGCTATGTGACCGTGGAGGAGGCGGCGAGGGCCTATGGGTTGGAGATCACAGCGGAATCGGGGATCGATGAGCAGTAGATGGGTCGACTTCAACCGCGCGTGGCACGACACGGAGGTGGTCAACTGCCCCGTCTGTGGCCGCCTCATCCCCAGCCGTGCCTGGGTGTTCGAGGTGCCTTCGGGTGAGATCACGGCGTGCTCTGAGGAGTGCGAGGAGCTCTACTTCTCCTACGTCGAGCCGACCCACGGACCGATCCGAGGGATGGAGCGATGATCGTCACCGAGGTGGAGGCGATCCACCTTCGCCAGCCCGGTTTGCTCGACGCGACGATCGCCGATGGGAGCCAGGACGCTCTCCTCGTGCGGGTTCACACCGACGAGGGCATCACCGGAATCGGCGAGGTCGACTCCCTGCCCTACGTCGCGAAGGCGGCGATCGAGGCTCCGTCCTCCCATGCGAACGCGAGCGGGCTCGCGGGTCTTCTCGTCGGACAGGAGCTCGATGATCTCGACACGGTGTGGCGTCGACTCTTCGCCGGCTCGATCTACTTCGGTCGCCGGGGGGTTGCGATACACGCCCTGAGTGGGATCGAGATCGCGCTCTGGGACATCGCGGGCCAGGCGGCGGGGAAGCCGATCCACGAGATGCTCGGCGGTAAGCGCCGCGACAGGGTCAAGGCGTACGCGAGCACGCTCATGCCTGGGACGCCGGATGACGTGAGGCGTGTCGTCGACGAGCAGCTCGGGGCGGGGTTCGGAGGTATCAAGCTCGGTTGGGGACCGTTCGGCAGGGATGCGGACCTGGATGTGGCCCTGGTTGCGGCGGCTCGCGAGGAAGGTGGCGGCGACTTCGACCTGATGCTCGACATCGGTATGGGCTGGGACGACGCGGCGGACGCCATCGCCCGCGTGCGAAGGATGGAGGAGCACAACCCCTACTGGATCGAGGAGCCGTTCTTCCCGGACGAGTACGCGATGTACGAAGAGCTTGCCGAGGCGGTGGATACACCGATCGCGGCCGGTGAGGAGGAGGCCCTTCTCGTCGATTTCATCCGCCTGGCGGATCAGGGCGGCGTCACTGTGCTGCAGCCGGACGTGACGCGGGCGGGAGGCATGCGCGAGGCCCTGCGGGTTGCCGAGATGGCTCGCGAGCGGGGCAAGCGATGCGTGCTGCACTCATGGAGCACGGGAATCATCAAGGCGGCGAGCCTGCATGTTCTTGCGGCCATGGAGGAGGCGGAGTACTTCGAGTACTGCGTCCAGACGACCGAGCTCAACCAGCGGCTGGTCACGAACGAGTTCGACCTCGAGGACGGCCACGTTCGAATCCCGACGGAGCCAGGACTCGGGATCGAGCTGGACGAGGAATTCCTGGAGCACTGTCGACTGAAGGAGAATCGATGATCGAGTCCAATGAAGACGCCTGCGGCCGACTGGCCGGCAGGGCCGGAGTCGTGACGGGGGCCGCCGCCGGTCTCGGGCGGGCCGTACTGGTCGAGGCCTGTGCCGAGGGTGCCAGCGTCGTGGCGTTCGACCGCGACGAAGAAGCCGGACGACAGGCCGTCAGCGAGGTCGTCGAAGCGGGTGGGACGGCCGTGTTCCAGGCCGGTGACGTGTCGAACGAAGCCGATGTCGCGGCCGCGATCCAACGCAGCGTCGACGAGTTCGGCTCCTGCGACATCCTCGACAACAACGCCGGTGTGGCGATCGAGCTCTCGATCCACGAGACAACGGAAGAGCAGATGGACCGGGTGCTCGGCATCAACCTGAAGGGCGCGTTCTTCGCCTGCAAGTACGCCGTGGAGGCGATGCGGGCGGGCAAGGGCGGCTCGATCGTCAACACCGGCTCGATCGTCAGCCTGGTCGGAGATCCAGTTCTTCCGGTCTATGGGACCACCAAAGCGGGTCTGCTGGGGTTGACGCGTTCACTCGCGGTCGACTACGCCGAGGACGGGATCCGATGCAACGCGATCTGCCCCGGCGACATGCTCACGCCGATGCTGCAGAGGACATTCGACAGCGCACCCGATCCCGCCGCAAAGCGGGCGGAGATGGAGAGCCACTACCCGATGAAGCGGATCAGCGATCCGAGCGAGGTGGCGAAGGCGGTCGTCTTCCTCCTGTCCGACGACGCCTCGTTCATCACAGGAGCCGAACTCGCCATCGACGGGGGCCTGACGGCGAAGTGCTACTGAGGTGATGGCGCAGGTCGTGACACTTGGCGAGGCGATGCTCCGGCTTTCCTCGAAAGGCGGGGTGCGCCTCCGATCAGCGGAGTACTTGGATCTGCACGTCGCGGGATCCGAGGCGAACGTTGCGGCAGCGCTCTCCTCTCTCGGCGGTGAGGCCGCTTGGATCAGCGCCCTGCCAGTGGGCCCGCTCGGGGACAGGATCATCGGCGAGATGTCCGCCGCTGGTGTCGATGTCACGGGAGTGGAGAGGGTGGAGGATGGACGCGTCGGCTTGTTCTTCGTCGAGTTCGGCGCGCCGCCACGGCCGACAGCCGTCTGGTACGACCGAGCGGACTCCGCGTTCAGTCTCCTGCGTCAGATCCCCAGCCTGACCGGCCGGCCGGGTATGGCTCTCACGTCCGGCATCACGCTCGCGCTTTCTGAGCCGACGCGTGAGCTCGCGCTTGACTTCCTTCGAAGCGCGAAGGAGAGGGGTGCGTCCGCCTGCTTCGACGTCAACTACCGGGAGCGGCTCTGGTCGACGGGCGAGGCAAGGGACGGAATCATGCCCGCGCTCGAGATCGCAGATGTCGTGGTGTGCTCGAGGGCCGACGCAGACCGAGTCCTCGGTGTCAACGCCCCCGACGTCGTTGACGTCGCGCGGCGGATGCTCGCCGATTTCGCACCTGCGGCCTCGGTCCTCGTCATCACCGACGGCGCGGAGGGCTCCGCCGGGATCTCCGGCAGTGAGACGTTTCGTCAGGAGGCCATCCGAGCCGAGGTGATCGACCGAATCGGCGCGGGGGACGCGTTCATGGCCGGCCTGCTCTGGGGACTCCTTCGGGACGAGGGCTTGGATCGCGCTCTCGAGTTCGCTGCTGCGATGGGCGCGCTTGCGTGCACCGTTCGGGGCGATCACGCGCTCTTCGACGAGGAGGAGGTCCGGGCGGTCGCCCGAGCCGGTACGACGGAGCTGGTCCGGTGAGCGCTGAATCGACAGCAGCGCGGATCGAGGCGGAGCGGTTGATGGCCATCCTGCGACTCGCTCCGGGCGTGCGGGTGGATCGTGTCGTCGAGGAACTGGTCGGAACGGGCGTCCGCTGCATCGAGTTCAGCCTGGTCATGGATAGCGCTCTGACCGATCTCAGCGGCGCGGTTGGCCGGTACGGGGACCAGGTCACATTCGGCGCTGGGACCGTGCTCGATGTCGATCAGGCCAAAGCTGCGCTCGCCAGCGGCGCTGAGTTCCTCGTCTCGCCGGCTCTCGACAGCGCTGTCGTCGAGTGGGCCGAGCGCCACGAGATCCTCCACATCCCGGGCGCCTTCTCGCCCACCGAGGTGACAACTGCGATGTCGCTTGGATCTCGCCTCATCAAAGTCTTCCCGGCATCTGGGCTGGGTCCCGGTTACCTGCGCGAGCTGCTGGCGCCTCTACCGGGGGCGAGGCTGATGCCGACGGGAGGGGTCGACCTCGAGAACGCCGCGGACTTTCTCGCCGCCGGCGCGGCGGCCCTGGGCGTAGCCGGCGCTTTGGTTGGCGACGCGAAACCCGGAGAGGCGGCTGCCCGGGGTGCACGGTTTCGAAATCTGATCGCAGCCACCGAGAGAGAGGAACAGACGTGAACGAGATCGAAGGGGTTCTCCCCGTCGTCCCGACGCCATTCGTCAAGGGCGCATTCGATCCTCAGAGCTTCCAGGCGATGCTCGACCACATGATCGACGAGGTCGACGGTTACACCCTGCTCGGGAGCACGGGAGAGGCACCCTCGATGACCGTCCACGAGCGAATGCAGATCGCCGAGCAGGCGATCGACATGACGCCTCCGGACAAGAAGGTGATCGTGGGGATCACGACGACGGTCGTTGCTGACGCCGTTGAATTGGCGACGCATGCCCAGAGCGCCGGCGCCGCCGGGCTCCTCTGCGCTGCGCCGTATTACTTCACCAACTCCGCCAACGGCGTCTTGTCGTACCTGCAGGAGATCGACGCGGCGATTGACCTCGACATCATCTTCTACGACAACCCGGCCGCGACGAAGACGAAGGTCAGCGCTGAGGACGTGATCCATTGGGCCGAGCAGCTCCGGAACCTCCGGACCGTGAAGCTCACAGACCACGACACCAGGAAGATCGGCTTGTGGCAGGACGCGGGTCTGAGCGTGATCGGAGGGGATGACCCGATCCTCTACGAGTACCTGGCCGCGGGCGTCGACGGAGTGATGGTGATCGCTCCACTCGTCTTCCCGAAGGCGTTTCGGGGTGTCTGGCGTGAGATTCAAGGCGGTGATGAGCTGCGAGCGCTCGAGATCCTCGCGCGAGAGATCCTGCCGTTCATCCACGTCTTCGGAATCGGCCGGGAGATCGCCACCACGAAGGCCCTCCTCGCCGACATCGGCGTATTCAGCTCCGGAGAGCTACGGCCGCCTCTCCAGCCTGTTTCCGCAGCCCGTTGCGCAGCTCTGCGCCGGGCTTACGACCTCGGGGTCTCCGAGACCGAGCGACGTTGTGTCGAGGAGGGGAGCGGGTGAGCCGACCTGCAGGCAAGAGCCACCGCAACGCGACAATGCGCGATGTCGCGAAGCGTGCCGGGGTCTCCGTGCAAACGGTCTCCAACCTTGTGAACGGCCGCGCCGGGACCATGTCGGAGGAGACGCGGGAGCGGGTGAGTCAAGCGATGGTGGTCCTGAACTACCGCCCGAACGCGTCGGCTCGCGGATTGCGTTCCGCCCGAACCAGGGAGCTGGGTTTCCTGCTCCTCGATGACGATGCGAAGTTCCTCGCCGACCCGATGACGGACATGATCATGGCGGGAGCGGGCGACGTCACCCGCGAGAACGGATACGGCCTCCTGATCCAGTCGGCTCGCCACGGTGAGATCGACGACGGCCTTCTCCGGCCCCTGCTCGAGAGCCGGGTCGACGGGGCGATCCTCTACCTCTCAGGAGAGCCGGACTCGCGCGACGTTTTCGTGAAGCGCGTTGCTGAGCTCGGGCATCCTGCGGTCGTCTTCGGCGAGACTCGCGACGGGGAGCTGCCATCCGTTACTGCCGCGAACTTCGACGGCGCCCACAGGCTCGCCACCCATCTGATCGAGAAAGGGCACACGCGGATCGCGTTCGTGGCCGCTCGGACATCGTGGCCGATGATCGAGGAGCGCTACAGCGGATACCGCGCCGCACTTCAGGACGCCGGAATCGAGCCGGAGCGCGACCTTCAGCTCTTCCGTGGGCGTTGGGACGCTCGAAGCGGTGCGGAGATGGCTGCGAACCTACTCGAGCTTCGCGATCCGCCCACCGCGATCATGGCTGCCAACGACCTCCTGGCCCTTGGTGCGATGAGGTCGGCGATGTCCAAGGGATTGCGAGTGCCTGAGGACGTTGCCGTGAGTGGCTTCAACGACTTCGATTTCTCGGCGTTCGTCGAGCCCGCTCTGACGACCGTCTCGATACCGGTTTACGAGATGGGGCGCAAAGCGGCGGCGGGCGTCATCGATCTGCTTGAGGGTGGGTCCGCCGATCCATCCTTCGGGTTCCCAGTCGAGATCATCATGCGGGCGTCGACCTGATGGCCGCGGCGGCAGACGCTCGCGCGGTGATCGTCGGCGCTGGCCACAACGGCCTGGTGGCGGCGAACTACCTGGCTGACGCCGGCGTCGCGGTGACGGTCGTCGAAAGGCGGGACATCGTCGGCGGGGCCTGCGTGACGGAGGAGCTGATCCCCGGCTTCAAGGCGTCGAGCTGCGCGTTCGTCGCCGGTCCCGGGCTTGAGGCGCAGATCATGCGAGACCTGGACCTGGACCGGTTCGGCTTGGAGCTCTATCAGAGCGATCCGCTCGCGTTGAACATCGGTCGGAGTGGACGTTCGTTTGCGATCCACACCGAACTCGACCAGACTCTCGGCGGGATCGAAGCCAGGTTCGGCCGGAGGGAGTGCGAGCGCTTCGTCCTCTTCGGGGCCCGGCTGCAGCGGGTTGCGGCGATCGTGAGGCCGGCGCTGCTATGCGATGCGCCCAGCCTCGAGGAGCTGCGGGGAGCCTTCCAGGAGGCCGGAGATGGCGAACTCTTCGACGCCTTTCTCCTTGGCTCCGTCGGGGACCTGCTTGATGCCCACTTCACCGAGGACGAGCTCAAGGGTCTCCTTGCGTTTCTGGGTCTCACATCTGTGTACGGCGGTCCCTATACAGCGGGTACCGCATACGTCTACAGCCACCACTCGTGGGGCGACTTCGCCGGTAAGTTCGGGGAGTTCGGCTACGCCCGTGGGGGGATGGGGGCGATCAGCGAGGCTCTCGCCAGCCGCGCTCGGGCAGCCGGGGTCGAGATCCGAACCGAGGCTGAAGTGACGCGCATCCTGGTCCAGGACGGTCGTGCGGCTGGTGTAGTCCTCGCGGGGGGCGAGGAGATCCGGGCCTCCCTGGTGGTCTCCAACGCGGATCCCAAGCGCACCTACCTCGGGTTGATGGATCCAGCCGACCTGGACTCGGAGTTCCGGGCGCGGATCGATGGCTTGGACTTCCGGGGGACGATGGCGCGGGTTCACATCGCGGTGGAGTCCCTTCCACGTTTCACCGGCTTCGAAGGGACGGTGCAGCCGCCTCACCAGGCCATGACGATCCTCGGCGCCGATGTCGACTCCCTCGTTCGCGCTGCCGATGCGCAACGCGATGGCACGTTCATCGATGACCCCTGCGTGGAGTTGACCATTCAGAGCGTCCACGATGAGACGCTGGTCGCCGGTTCTGGGCACATCATCACGACGGGCATCCAGCAGTTGCCTTTCGAGTTGGCATCGGGGTCATGGGACGACGCTCGCGACCGCCTCACCGAGCAGGCTCTCAGCGCTCTGGAGCGCTACGCACCGGGGACACGAGCAACCGTGATCGGAACACGCGCGATCACGCCGTTGGATCTGGAGCGCGACTACGGGCTCACCGGCGGCAATCTGTTCCACGGCGCGATGTTCCCGGGTCAGATCTTCTCCGCACGCCCGCTCCCGGGCCAGGACCGGTACCGCGCTCCGATCGCGAGCCTCTATCTCTGCGGGGCCGGGACACATCCTGGCGGAGGTGTGACGGGTGCGCCCGGCCACAACGGTGCGAGAGCGGTATTGGGGGATCTCGGAATGCGCTTCAGCGGATCGTCCGGAACGTGGCAAGCACCGCCTCCCGGCGGACCGTTCAGTCGTTTGGGCCGCCTCGTCGAGCGTCCTCGCCTGCTGAAAGCCGCAACCGCGCTAAGCCGTCGTCGCTGGACCCGAACCCTCGCGGATCGCGCGAGGTCCCACTGATGGGGCGCCGTGCGGGTTGACAAGCCACAGGAGGGCTAGCAGTGCTCACGTTCGTCATCAAGCGCCTGCTGGTGATCCCGCTGCTCCTGCTCCTCGCCTCCTTTGTGATCTTCTCGCTTCTGTATCTGGCCCCGGGCAGCCCCGAGGCGACGCTTCTCGGCGGCAAGCAGGCCAGCCCGAAGGCTTACGAGCGGGTGCGTGCCGAGTACCACCTCGACGATCCCTTCATCGAGCAGTACGGGAGATGGCTCGGCCGATTCGCGTCCGGCGATCTCGGTCAGTCGATCAAGTTCCAGGACACCGCGGCGAACGTCATCAAGCCGCGCATCGCGCCAACCCTCGAATTGACGTTCATGGCGACCCTGCTGATCATGTTCGCTGGAGTCGCGATTGGCATGCTGAGTGCGCTCAGGGCCGGTGGAGCGCTCGACCTGGGTACCTCGGTCGGGGTTCTGGTTGCCGCCTCGGTGCCGCCGGCGATCATGGGGCTCCTGCTGATCTCGGTCTTCGCGGTCGAGCTCGGCTGGCTCCCGGCGCTGGGCCTCGGCGAGGGCGGGATTGACCGACTTCAACATCTCATCCTTCCGGCGGTGGCCCTCGCCGCCTCGGCCGTCGCATTGGTGGCGCGGACGACGCGCATCTCGATGATCCGAGCACTGGGCATGGAGTTCGTGGAGACGGCGCGCAGCCGAGGTCTCTCGGGCCGCTCGGTGGTCGCGAAACATGCGTTCCGTCACGCCCTGATCCCGGTGGTCACCATCTCCGGCCTCATCGCCGGCTATCTCCTGTCCGGCGCCGTCATCGTGGAGTACACGTTCGGCTTGAACGGCTTGGGCGGGCTGCTCGTCGACTCAGTGCAGAGCAAGGACTTCGCCGTCGTTCAGGCGATCGCGCTGATCCTGGTCTTTGCGTTCCTCGTCATCAACCTGATCGTCGACATCCTCTACGCGCTGATAGACCCGCGCGTGCGTCTGCAGGCGGGGCGGAAGTCATGACGGGCGTGCCGACGGCCACGAGTCCTCCGGCGCCACGCCGGCTCCTGCGGTCGGCTCAGGGCAGGTGGATCACCACCGTCGCTGCCGTCGTCTTGGGGCTACTCATCCTCGCGGCCGTCTTAGCGCCACTCGTCGCTCCGGTCGATCCCAACGACACGGATCTCAGCAACAGCCTCGCGGGACCCTCGGCAGAGCATCTGCTGGGTACGGACGGTTCTGGCCGTGACATCTTCTCGAGGCTCCTGTACGGGGGGCGCACGAGCCTTGGTGGGCCGGCGCTCATCGTTCTTCTGACGACCCTCGTGGGTGTGCCTCTCGGCCTGATCGCGGGGTACTACGGCGGGCTCGTCGACAGCGTCCTCGGCCGTGGCTGGGATCTGATGCTGGCGTTTCCGGCCCTGTTGCTCGCGATCGTCATCATCGCGACCTTCGGGCGCGGATTCGTCCCGGCGGTCGTGGCCATCACGATCACGAGCATCCCCTTCCTGGCGCGCGTGGTCAGGGGTCTCGTCCTGATCGAGAGACCGAAGGAGTACGTCGCCGCCTGTCAGATCCAGGGATTCGGTACCGGGCGGATCCTCTACCGGCACATCCTTCCGAACATCTCGGGGCCGGTCATCGCGCAGGTGACTCTGAACTTCGGCTACGCGTTGATCGATCTCGCCGCACTTTCCTTCATCGGGCTCGGCGTTCGACCTCCGACGCCGGATTGGGGCGCGATGCTCACCGACGGGAAGGCCACCATCCTCTCGACCGCCAATCCGGTCATCTGGCCCTCGATCGCGATCATAATCGCGGTCCTCTGCGTCAACCTGCTTGGGCAGGCGATCTCCGACCGGATGCAGAGGAGTCGCTGATGGAGCCGCTCGTGGAGGTGCGAGACATGTCGGTGCGTCTCCGCACCGACGGCAGGGAGGCCACCGTCGTCAGCGGCGTTTCCTTCGAGATCGATCCTGGCGAGTGCCTTGGACTCGTCGGGGAGTCGGGCTCAGGTAAGTCCATGACCGCTCGTTCTCTGATTCGCCTCCTGCCCGGTGAGTCCGAGCAGCTGGGGTCGATTCGAATCGCCGGTCGCGACGTGCTCTCGCTCTCGAAGTCGGAGCTACGAGGGCTTCGGTCGACCCAGGTCGCGATGATCTTCCAGGATCCGCGCGCCCATATCGATCCGCTCTGGCGGATCTCAGACCACATCGCCGAGCCGCTTCGGCTCCGTGGATTCTCACATTCCGCTGCCCGCGCGCGCTCGCTCGAATTGCTCGATCAGGTCCGGATCGCGGACCCCGAGCTGTGCCTCGACTCCTACCCGAGCCAGCTCTCCGGGGGGATGCTTCAGAGGGTCATGATTGCCGGGGCGCTGGCTGCCGAGCCCGAGCTTCTCATCGCCGACGAACCCACGACCGCTCTGGACGTCACCACCCAGGCCGAGATCATGGGGATCCTCGCCGACCTCAAGCGCGACCGCGGCCTTGCGACGCTGTTCATCACGCATGACTTGGAGCTGGCGTCCTCCATCTGCGACCGCGTGCTCGTGATGTACGCGGGAACGATCGTCGAGTCCGGGACCTGCGCAGACGTGTTCGTGCGCCAGTACCACCCCTACACCTGGGGCCTGCTGAAGGCGCGACCGAGGCTCGATGGTCCAATCGGAAAGCTGGAGGTGATTCCGGGGCGCCCCGTCTCGGGGTCAGAGGCACCTGACGGATGCCCGTTCGCGCCCCGGTGTCGGTGGGCGGAGCCAGAGTGCGAAGTGCTTGCACCGCTGCTGTCCGTCGGCGAAGGACGCTTCTCGAGGTGCCGCCGAATCGAGGAGATCGGCAATGAGTTCGACTGATCCCATCCTGCAGGTCAACGGGCTCTCCAAGCGGTTCGAGTCGCGCGGCGGCTGGCTGAGCGGCAAACCGACTGGAGTTGACGCTGTGGTTGACCTCTCCTTCGAGCTTCCGCGCGGAGGCTCGTTGGCGCTCGTCGGAGAGTCCGGCTCGGGTAAGACGACCACCGCCCGGATCATCGCGGGGCTCGAGACCGCCAGCTCCGGCGGAGTACTGGTCGCCGGTCGTCCCGCCGGCGCAGTGGGCAGCTCGCGTCGCCGCAAGGAGATGGCATCCATCGTCCAGATGGTCTTCCAAGACCCGTATATGTCGCTCGATCCGCGCCAGACCGTCCGCAGGATGCTCGAGGAGATCATCCAGTTCCACACCAAGCGGGCGGCGGCCGAGCGCGCACAGCGGATCAACGAGCTCGTCGACTCCGTCGGCCTGTCGACCCGCGTGCTCGAGTCATTGCCTCGGGAGCTGTCCGGTGGGCAGCGTCAGCGCGCGGCGATCGCGCGGGCTCTGGCCAGCGAGCCCGAGCTGGTCATCCTCGATGAGGCGGTCTCCGCGTTGGATACGTCGGTCCAAGCGCAGATCCTGAACCTGCTCCGCGATCTGCGGCTTGAGTTGAAGCTCTCGTACCTGATCATCTCTCACGATCTGGCGGTAGTCCGCCACATCTCCGACGAGGTCGTCGTGATGTACCGAGGAAGGGCGGTCGAGGAGGGGCCGATCGACGCGGTGCTGCGAGACCCACGCCATCCCTACACGCGCGAGCTCCTTCGGAGCGTCCCTCGCGTCGGGATGACTCTGCCAAGGAGCGTTGTCGCCGCAGATGGTGAGGCGATGCGCGGATGTCGGTTTCAGCCTCGTTGTCCCGAGCGAATGGAGAGGTGCAGCGAAGAACCGCCGCTTCTCGAGGAGGGGGACGGACGAAGCTGCCGGTGCTGGCTGCTCGGTGCGGAGTTGGAGAACGACGGCTCCTAGGCTGCCCTGCGCGATGCCCTCGCCTAGCCGACCCGCTCGGGTCCGCTGTAGACGTTGACCTCGCCCCCGCGGGCGAAGCCGCACAGCGTCATGTCGCGGTCGGCGGCCAGCTCGATCGCGAGCGAGCTCGGGGCGCCGACGCCGACCAGGATCGGGCAGCCCGCGACCGCCGCCTTCTGCACGAGCTCGAATGAGAGGCGTCCGCTGACGCAGAGGGCGTGCCCCGAGAGGGGGACGAGCGCCTCACCGAGGGCCCAGCCGATCACCTTGTCCATCGCGTTGTGGCGGCCGACGTCCTCGCGGGCGCAGAGCAGCTCACCCGCTGCGTCGAAGAGCCCTGTCGCGTGCAGCCCTCCGGTGAGCTCGAACGCCGGCTGGCGGATGCGCTCGGGGAGCGTGGCGAGCAGGTCTCGCGGGAGCACCGGCCCTGCCTCCACCGCGGGTGCGTCGACGGCCACCTGCTCGAGCGCGCCCTTGCCGCAGACCCCACAGGACGACGTCGCGTAGAAGTTCCGCTCGCCGGGGTCGCGGGCGAGCGGCCCGGCGACCTCGATCGTGTTGGCGGCCAGATCCTCGGGGGGACCGACGCTCCGCGCCTCGGCGATCAGCGCCTCGCCATGGAGGAAGCCGAGCGCGAGCTCCTCGTCGTTTCCCGGCGTCCTCATCGTGATCGCGATTGCGCGGCCGTCGACGCGGATCTCGAGCGGCTCCTCCACCGCCACCTCGTCCTCGGCGCCATCGCGGCTGACGCGCTTGTGCATCCTCGGGTCCACGGCCGAAGCGTCGCAGGCGAACGCGCCGGGTGGCCGCGACCCGTCGAGCGCGAGCGGCGAGCTCCGGCCTCATGGCTCTTGCGTGCGAGCCCCCCCCGCACATTCACCCGCTGGGGCTACTTTCGGCCGGATCCGGTCGAGATGCTCCCCGGCGGCAGGCGCTCGAGCAGGATCTCGCGTATCTCGGAGGCGACGGCGGCTTCGTCTTGAAGCGGCCCCTCGCCGTAGCGCCGGACGAGCTCGCCCGCGCGGAGCACGGCGATGTCGCGAGCGTTGTCCTTGTCACGCTGCTCGCCGGTGTGCTGGCCTCCGTCCGCTTCGACGACGAAGTGCGCGTCGGGCCAGTGGAAGTCGAGCTCGTAGTCGAGAAAAGGGGCGTCCATCTCCGGCAGCGGGAGTTCGTGGTCGCGGCAGACACGGAGCACGACCCGCTCGAGCTTCGAGCGGGTCCGCGACAGCGGCACGTAGGGCATGTCGAGGAGCCGGCGGAGCTCGCCGTTGCCCCGGTGGTTGGGGTTCTCGGTAACGAGGCTCCGCAACCGCTCGTGGTCGAGGTCCTCCAGGTACTCCGCCTGATCGAAGCGCTCCCGAAGGTCCTTCGGGCGGAGGATCGCGGCGAGGTCGAAGATCGTGCGCGTCTGTGTGGTCACCGGCAACTGTCCGCGGAACATCCGGTCGACGTCGGCAAGCCGGCGGGGCCGGTGCACCTTCACCCCTCGTGGATTCGCGCGCCGCGACCGTGGGATCGTGACGTGGATGGGACCCCGGCCGCGCGCGCGGTCGAGGTGGGTGAACCGCGCCGCCGGGATGTGGCTGAGCGTCGCCCTCTCACCGCACGCCAGGACCGCCGCCATCCACAACCCCTCCCGGCTGAGCCGCGTGTGTCCGACGGAGTAGACACCCCGATGGACTGCGTGCAGGTGCCCGACGCGAACCCAGCGGACGATGGTCGTTGAGGGGAGTCCGAGGGCGATGAGCTGGGTTCGCGACACGACGCCGTGCTGCAACTCGGCCAGGGCGGCCATCCGTCCCGCCGCTGGGGTTACTTCCATCCGGATTCGGTCGATGATCGCCCCGGCGACTGACATGGCTGAAGCCAAGCGGGCGAACGATCACCGGTGGGTGACGCCGTGTGCCAATACCTGCGCCGATGTGTGTCAATTCACGCGCGGCGGTTCCCCGAGGCCGTCGAGCGCGGTCGTCGCCGTCACCTGAAGCCCACGGGGGTAGCCTCACCGGAGGATGCTCCGCAAGCCGACAAAGCGCTGGACGCCCAGCACCTGGGCGAGCCGGAAGCCGTTCGGGCTCGGCGAGCAGCGCCCGAACAACTACAAGGAGGTCTTCCGGACCGTCTGGGAGAACCGCG